>NZ_JBTNDT010000001.1:0-909985 GCF_054510855.1 Arthrobacter rhamnosi
ACGGCAAAGCCGAACGCTTCAACCGCACACTCCAAACCGAATGGGCCTACCGCCAGGTTTTCACCAGCAGCGCTCAACGCCAAGCAGCCCTTGCACCCTGGCTCCAGCACTACAACACTGAACGCATCCACACCGGCATCGGAACCACACCCATCACCCGAGTGTCACCAACCTGATGGCCCAGTACAGCTAGGAGCCCGAAAGGTCCGCAGCTTCTCGCGGCCAGTATTCCGTCGACCACGCTCCGGGGCATGATCGGAGCAGAAGTGGAACCATCGGCGGATGAGCGGTAGGCATGGCGTACTTCCATGCCCGTCACCAACGCGTTTACCGGCTGTAGTAGTGCCAGTACCGGCTTGTGGCGTTCACGTCGGAGAGGAGCAGTACACCGCTGCCGACCGTGCCCCGCCCAGTGCTGTAGGGGTTCTGCTTCGTTGATCTGACGTTGTGGACGTACTGGTCGGCGTCCATGATGCGCGGCGTCTTCGAGGTGGTGAAGCTGATAGTGCTCAGCGGCGTGGACTTCTCGTGGACTTCTCATCGATGGCACCTCCGGATCTGGTGCAGACGCCTGCGTGGTGACACGTAGGTCTACAACCGTATCGAGCGGTTCTGGTGGAATGGGGATGCTTCCACAAATGCGCTCGGCTGCCACTGCACCACAATCGACCTGAGCAGAACCTGGAACAGATCCCTCCCCGAAGGGAGCACCGTACCCCTCTCGGGAGAGCTGATGCACCACATGCCATGCAGTGGGTTGCACCGCGAGGAGGAAACCAGGCTTTCGCCGCGGCCACAGGCGTCGGTCGTGGTTGGCGGCTTTTTCCGGCTTTCAAGTGTCTTGCAACCCTTCAGTGGTGCATTCCATATCCTGGAGGACAGCTTTCATCTGGAGGGATTACCTCGAACCCGACGGATGGCTGGTCCTGATGGGTGCAGGGGTCGCGTTTGACAGATCCGTAGGGACCGCAGACCTTATTGGTTGCTCCCGCAACGAGGAGACCGATCGCAATTCCTAACGGAAGAGCAACGCCGAGAATGTCTCCTACGGTGGTGTCGGATTCGAGCCTGACACTGTATCCGGTGCTGCGGATAGCTGCCCCATCTTCTCGGATGAACGGATCTTCCCGGCCCATTTGGTCCCAGTCGTTATTCCTGTCCTCTGCATCTAGAGTTCCTCCGAGGGAGCGTTCAGCGCTTACGGCGAGGGATCTTCCAGCACTGTCATGGAAGTGGGAGAACGCGACGATGACTCCAACACCAAACGCCGCGACGCCGGCCAAGACCTCGGCGGACGGCGACCCATCTTCTCGGACAGTCAGATCGCCAACGCTCGTCGGCTCATCGAGCAGGGCCAACCCGCCTCCCATGTCGCCCGCGACCTCGGCATGTCTAGGGCAACCCTGTACCGGCGGATCGCCCACCTTGATGCCCGACAGTGGATTGCCTCCCATCCGGGTACAACAGGCACCTGATCCGGAATACGTGGTGCACCGAATGCTCTATACATGGCGCTGGTACCACCTGCTGCGGATGGGGACCGGTTTCGCCCGTTTCGTCCTGGAAGGCTGACCTGCTCTGTGCCTTTCACCCTAAGGAGAGGAAGCGTGCATGCCTTTTCGTAGTCGCCAGACCCTTGAACGTTGGATTCAAGAGTTCCGAGACACACGGGAAGGAGGTGCGCTGATCACCGTCCTCGTTCAGGACGGGGTCGACGGCGCTGATACCGGCCTGGTCACAGTTCCGCTGCGCGATGACGGCACCGAAATGTACATGCAAGCCAGTTGCCGTCGATGACCCCCGGTGGTCCATCACATTCGGGATGCACGACAGCGACACAACACTCACCGCCCCCGAGCTGCAGGGGCTCGCCGTGGAACTGCTGGTCGCCGCATCACTATGCCAGTTCCTCCAGGAGAAATCCATCGGACACGAAGAAGAACCCGAGGGGTGATCTGGTGGCGCCATCGGATTCCTCACCGGCACGCGCAGACGGCACTGGCCGACCTGCGCCGGCGACTAAGCCATACCGCCGAAAGCCCTAATAGCAAACGAGCGCGTGCAATCTTTCCTTGACACTGGGACCTCGGAAAGAGAGTCTTATTCTGTCGCCCCAGACCCTGGCGCACAGCCGTTCACGCCGTGCCAGCAGGGAGTGCCATGAGGCAGACACACCAGAACCCGGACGAGTCGAATCTCCGTCATGGGGTGACGATGGCGCCCCGGGGGGACAACACCACGCATGTGGAGGCGTTAAGTGATCGCCAGGCGGTGATCGCGGTGATGACCAGTGGTGGCCTCACGTGTGATGAGATTGCCCTCGTGCTACCCATTCCGATACGTACGATAGAGGATGACCTGCAGCGGGCGATGAGCATTCTCGGTCTTTCTGACACCAAAGATCTAACGCACCTTGTCGTTGCAACGCACTACGACCGCGTCCGGCCCACCTCTCGATTCCTCAAACACCGGGTGGAGGATGCTGCCCACCTGACAGATAAAACGCGGGACAGTGATGCCCCCACACTGGGTGAATTTTCACAAGCATCGCGGGGAGTTGATACTGACGTTCTCGCCGCCGTCAACACCAGCAGCCACACCGGCGGCTCGGCGAACTCCTTGGTACTACTGGACGCAATCGAAGCCGCACAAGCGCACACTCAAGAACTAGGGGATCCACACGGTCCCGGGTCGGGCAGTGTGGGGATAGGGCGGCCGCGGTGATGTTGCCGGATAAGGAGGAAGAGACGCAGCGCGTCCTCATCCATGCAGCGATGACCGCTTCCAACATTTCCTGTTTGTATGCCTGGCGGCGTTACGCCCAATACACCGGAGTCGTGGACCTCTTCGGGATCCGCGCCTACCTTGAAGGGCTGGTCTCTCTGCCCTTGGAGGAGTGTAATCTTCTTGCGCACACGGTCAACGAACTCATAGACGAACGGCCTCCGCCTCCTAGGGCCCCTCATCGCGGTCCCATACCTTGGGCCCTGAGGCCCAGCAGCCCCAGTGAACGCGACGAGGCCCCCGATGAACTCCTGACCCAATGGCTCATGGAAACCTCCGCAGAAACGACCTATTGGTGGGAGGCCTAGGATCAAACTCCACCACGTTGCTGAGCCTCACGGCACCTGTGAAGGAGAGATTCCGTACTCTGAATCCTGGCGTCATACCTATCAAATAGGACCTGTTGCCGACAGGGTCAGTGCTGCCAGAGCACACGCGATCGGACCGGTCGGCTGTACGAATTGCATTCCTACTATCGGTACCGGTGGGCCGCTGATGTTTCGGGGCCGAAAGTCCCCACCTGAACGCCGACGATGGGCATGCGCCACTGATCCTCTGCGTCGGGCCGTCCTGTCAGGTGTGCCCGCACCCAGGAGCTTAGTTCCCCGCTCGTCTGCGTCTCATCAACCACGTCACGCAGTAGGTGGCCTCCGTGGCGGGGCAAGGACACTTTTGTTCCATCAAGGAACGACAGGATGAAATTCACTTGGGTATGCGTACGACCCTGCCGTATTGCCTGGACCGCTTCGTGTTGCAGGGCGCCAGCGGCGTGATCAAAGACCCGACTCGGTTGGTCGAACACGGGATGGGAGGGACGAACGACTGTGTGAAATGCTACCCAGTGCAAGGGATGAACATCGGCAACGACTGTCATCGCACCGATACGGGCACGGATCTGCAGCCACAATAGGTCATCGGCTACCCCGGCCTGCCGGGCCAGGACGCCTCGCACACTACATGCATCCCACAAAGACTCAATTTGGTGGCGTACCGCTTGAACATCTGCACACGTCACCGCAAGCCCGTCGTCGTCTTCCTTGACATCGACCCTGAACACCAGCATTCCGCACCGCCTGCCCGGGCGCGGAGGGCGCCCGTGCGCCCACAGTAAAAGTAAAAGCACAACACCAGCAACCCAAAACTTCAGGCCCAAGTCCCTCCGCTGTCATGGGCAACATCAAGTCGCGGGTAGCGGCCGGGACTTTACTGGCTCACCGACAGCAGGGGTCATACCGATTGCTCTCAGACAGTAGAACCGGGTCGTCCTCGCAGACGGCCAGTCGGGTAGCGGTTGCGGTCTGGAAGGGATGGGGTGATTAGAGCGTGAGGGTGCGGCTCAGGACCGCTTCTGCCGTGGCGCGCAAGCTTGTGTTGTGCGCGCGCGCATGGGCACGGAGTCGCTGGAAGGCCTCGTTCGTGTCCACGGTCGAGATGTGGGAAATCATGCCCTTGGCCTGCTCGATGAGGATCCGGCTATTGAGTGCGCGCTGCAACTGATCGTTGACCACAGCCGATTCCTGGATGGTGCGCTCCTGCAGGATGCTGATCGTCGACACGTCCGCCAGCGCCTGGCCGATCGCGACATCCTCGTCGCTAAGTTCACCCCTGTCGACGCGGAACAGGTTCATCGCGCCGATGGTCCTGCCGCGGACCCGCATTGGGAAGGCGTGAACCGACTGGTACCCCTGCGCTGCGGCCGCGTCCTTGAATTCGGGCCACCGGTCTCCGGTGCCAGCAATGTCCCGGATAGTGACCGGGACGCCCGTGACGTAGCACTCGACGCAGGGGCCGGCCCCCAGTTCCTGCTGCAGGACTTCCACGAGATGGCTCTCCTCGCTGGTGGAGGCCAACACCTGCAGGACCCCGTCCGGGCCGGCCAGCATCAGGCCGGCGGCGGTCGCATCGAGCAGGTCCACGCATTCATCCACGAGGGTGTGCAGCAGATCCAGCACGTCGTACTCGTCGACGAGGGTGTCCGCGATCCTCACGAACGCAGCACTGACCCGGGCAGCTCGGGTAGATATGTCCATAAACCCAATTTTACGGCCCCTTGCCGCACGATCAGGGAGTTGGGGGCGGTGTGAAATCCAGCCGGCGTTCCAGGACCTCGATGGAAGTTTCCCGCACCGTCTGCCCATGCGCGAAGGCGTACCCCCGCAGCAGGAGCAACGCGTCGGCCGCTGTCCCCCCAACCTGAGCGAGCACCATACCGGTTGCCTGGTGTATCTCACGGCGTGACGGGGACAGACCAATCTCGGGAGAACCGTTCCCGGACTCCGGGACGAGGACTCGCCGCAGCAGACTCCAGGCCGCCCCGTCGACCAGCGCGCGTGCGGTGACCATTTCGGATTCGCTCAGGTCCCCTGGGGTGGTCCTATAGAGTTCGACGACCCCGATATCCATGGCGCCGATGACGAGGGGGAAGACGAAGAGGCCCTGCGCATCGGTGTCTGTCAGGGCCTTCCCGAAGACGGGCCACCTCTCGTGGGGCATCGAGCGGACATACGGCAGGAGGACCGGCGCCCTCATGCGAGCAGCCTCCCACCGCGGGCCCTCCCCCAGGTCGAACTGCAACTCATCCAGCCTTGCGGCTAGTTCATCACTGGCATGCAGCCTGGTCTCCTGCGGGGAACCGCTGAACGCCGACAGCGCGGCCCCCGTCACTGGCAGCATTTCAATGAACGACGCACACAGCGTCGCACACAACCCATCGAGCCCGGATAGATCCTGCCCGCTCACTCGCCCACCGCCTGGACGACGATGACAAGGAGATAGGACCAGCCCCACATCTTCCTCACCCTTCCATGGACTCGACAGTCAGTCACGTAAACCATTGCCTACGACGATCGCCCTGTTAGTTCTTCCACGTCCTTCACCGACCCACCACGGACCAGCAAGGCGACGTCATAAGCTTAGACACCGACTAACTAGCGCCGGAGAGCACCGCACTGCAGATCTATGGGAGACGGTGCAGGGATGGTCTTCGTGCCGGTGACAGACCAGAAGGCACGAATTGCCTCCACGTCGGCTTTCGTCCGGACGATCCAACCGTCGAGATAGACCGCATCGTGGCTCGTGGTGGCCGCAAGATTGACATCGCTCGAGGCGTGCAACCGTGGACTGGGCTCGCGGACCCGGCGGGCAACGAGTTCTGCATCCCGGGAGCCAGAAAGGCAGTTCCGACAACTGACGTTGCGGGCAACCCAGAACAAGCATGCGTAAGCCGATTCACTTACGGGCCGCTCGAGGGAACCTCTGGGTCGTAGGGCCGGGTCGTAGGGCCAGTGCTGGTGGGCGGGGCTGGTCCCCCGGGTTTGTGTACGAACGCTGGGGTTAGAATTGGTTCGATCATCTAGCAAATCCGGGTTCCATCCGGATGGTGCCAGGCTTTTGAGCGTGGCCGCAACGGTGAGAATCGCTGAAAGCCGGAACACTATGCCTGACAATGACCCACGCACGGATATCTCAGCTGAGATCCCTGCTGAAGCTTTCGCCGATGTGTCGGTTTCAGGGATGCTGCAGGACATGGTGCTCGAAAGCACCGACATCGAGAATTTTCTGACAAACCTGGCAAAGCTAGCCGCCGCGAGGTTCTCATCCCCTGACACCGAAGTCCTCGCAGCGGTGACACTCCTGCGGCCGCGCACGAAGATCACTGTGGCCAGCAGCAATGAACACGCGAAAAAGATGGACGAAATCCAGTACGCCTTCGATGACGGGCCCTGCCTGCGCGCCGCACGCGAGGTGAAAACCCACACCGTCGTAGACTTCCGCACCGAGACCAGGTTCGGCGGTTATCCGAAAGCCATTGCTGATCACGGCATCCTTTCCGGCCTGGGGGTTCCCATCCCGCTCGACGGCGATGCTAATGCGGCGATGAACCTCTACGCCCTGAACGCGGACCACTTCACCGCTGAGGACATTGCCGAAGCCGAGATGCTGGCACGCCAGGCATCGAAGTCACTCCGCACGGCCGTACGAATCGCGAAAGCCACCGACACCACTGATCACCTCAGAGCAGCCATGAACTCCCGCACCGTCATCGACGTCGCAGCCGGGATCATCATGGGCCAGAACAGGTGCAACCACAACACGGCCATGACCATCCTTAAAGCCGCGTCCAGCGGACGAAACATAAAACTCAACGTCATGGCCCTCAACGTCGTGCAGTCCCTCGGGCAGGGAGTCCCCAACACCCACTTCGACGCCTGAACGCATCTGGGCAACGACCACAGTGGGCTGGACAGTAAGCAGTAAACCACTCATCCCAGCACCAAACTTGCAGTCGCGCCTCATCCTCCGCCGGCGACCAATCCCCCCTGCTGGCACTTCAGGTAACAGCCGCCACCAGCTGGCACGATACCCGGTCATCGAGAAGACCTCAGGTATCGGCGTACATCTCCGTCACGGCGTGAGCGAGCAGTTCCTAGTCCAGTGCCGGCAGGGGCATCAGTGCGTGCAGGTACGCGGTGACCTCCAACTCGTTGACGCTGCCGCCGATACTGAAGTAGTACAGCCATAACTCATGCGCTGTGATGTGGGCCCGTTCCATGGCGTCGACGATGTGGGTGTGAAGGGCCTGCCCTGAATCGTCCTGATTCAGGGTAGAACACCACCTTGTATTACTCGAAATTGCCGGGTGACACCATAAGGCTAAACAGGCTTACCAGCCCCCCGCAGGACGAAAAAGTTCTTGCCCACAGCAACACTTTCGGGATGATCCACGATCGACCTTCGCCCGCCCCACCAGAAAGATTCCAGCCTCATGCAAGATTCCAGGTACTTCTGGGAGACTCCCACGAGACAGCGACGAATGCACTTCACATGTTGTAGTGATGCACACCCGGTGGTTGATTTGAAGAGAAATAGTAGTCCTACTAAAGATGCGCGGAGCGGCAGCTGCGTCGTTCAACCGCTGAGTGTCAGGTGTGCTTCCGGGTTCGTGGGGTAGTCAGGCAGCCAAGTCAGGGCCTGGTTGCGGCTGGGTGAGTACCGGGTCGGGTAGTGCGGGTGGCGAACCTCGATGAAATGATCCGCGAGAATCCGTAGCAGGCGGACCCACCGATGCCATCGCCGCAATGTTCAGTTCGTTGGCGAACTGGACGAGGGCGTTCCTGCTCGGGGTCACCCCGCCGCTGAGGTCGACCAGTATCGGTGGACATACGTCCGTGCTGATCACATCAGCGCACTCGATGGAAGCTACTGCGTCGGCTCTCAAGGGGGCTTCAAACACGCACAACGTCACGTTGCGCGACTTGGCGAACAGTATCGTGGCGCACGTCGGCGGCACCCCGACCACGTACTTCATGCCGTGGCCGCACTTCCAGCGGATCAGGGCCGCTTCCGCTCCGGCTTCTACTCCTGCTCCGCCAGTCCGGTTGGTTCTACGTCCTCATCGCCGAGTATGCGCGGGCCGTTGATCTCATCCTCGACCTGACGAGCCAGGGCACGTAGTTTCCTGCCGTCACTCATGGAGTACTCCCGCGGCTTTTGGTCGATCACACACAGCGTGCCGATCGTCCACCCGCCGGGCCCGCGGAGCGGGTATCCGGCGTAGAAGCGGATGTAGGGCTCGCCCGTGACCAGGGGGTTGTCCTTGAACCGGTCGTCCTCGAGAGCGTCACGCACAATCAGGGGGCCCGCATTACGGATCGTCGCGTTGCAGAACGAGATCTCCCGCGGCATGTTCTGCTGGACCGGCCCGATGACGGACTTCAGGAACTGCCGCCGGTCATCGATGAGAGCCACGATCGAGGAGCTGACCCTGAAGTAATCCCTGGCTTCCTGGGTGATCCGATCGAACCGCTCCTCCCGCTCCGTATCCAACAGATCGGAACGGGTCACCGCGTGCAGGCGTTCCTGTTCCCGTTCCTCCGCCGTGAACAGGAACGCACCGGCAGCGCCGAGCTCGTACCGGGACTGTGTCGATTCCGTTGACGAGTCATCTGAGCAGCGGTTCACCCTCTCCTTTGCACCACGGTCTACCAGGAGGTCGTTCATTGCATCGGCCAGGATGTCGCATTCGTGGTCCTGCAACAACAGCAGCCCGCCCAGGTAGGCATCGAGTTCGCACTGGGATACCGACCCACCCAATCCGTAGTACCTGATCCAGACTTCCTCAAGGGACAAGCCCGTTTCGGACAGGACCGCCCTCATCTTCTGCACATGCACTGGTGAACTCATGACGCGAACCTTTGTATCGACAGTCCTGCCCAAGCCGTTGGATCGTCGTTGTAATGCCTACCGACCAGTTCCCGCGCCCATTACTCAGCTGGCTTATGGTCTGAGGTTACCAACCACGGGGAGACGCAATACCAAATTGACGCTGGATCAGCGACCTGTACATCAAGTCCGCTCAGTGGGTGGGAGTTGCATTGGTTCCTGCTGCGTTCGAAGAGCGCGGGCGTCTCGGGACCTATGTCGGTGAGCAGGAGACGAATGATCAGGGAAGCACTTCTCTGTGGTGTACGACTCAGGGGCTTGCCTGACGAACCGGCCATTCGTGCAGGTATCCTACGAGGCTGGTTGGGGGTGCTGATCAGCCGAGGATGGCCAGGGCCCGGTGGGCGCTGTCGATGATGACGGTGGTGTTGGCGTCGACGTCCTTGACCTCGCCGTCGATCTGATACGGCATGGGTTTCAGGGCCGAGAACTTGTACTGCGTGTAGCTCGGCTGGTCACCAAGACCCTTGGTCGAGGCTCGGAGTGCGGTGAGCAGGATCCGCCACTTGGCCATGTGGGGGAAGATGACGACTTCGAACTTCCCGTCAGCGGGGTGGTCGCTGGCCTCGCTCAGGGTGGCGTACTTCGCCATCTGCGAGATGTTGGCGAAGACCAGGCTGTCGAACGTCCGGCGTTTCCCGTCGCTCTGGCGGATCTGAAACGGCTTGAACTTGCTGAAGGTACGTACCACGGAGAACATTTCCTTGATCGCGCCTTTGCTGCCCTTCTCGAGGTCGATCGCCATGATCGGTGTCAGACCGAACCCGATGTAGGAATGCGCATAGATCGGCTCGGGGTCCGGCCGGGATCTGGACGCAGACCCGGACGTGGACCCGCCGTAGCGGATGCTGAGCCGCAGCAGATCGATGCGCCGGACGTTGCCCTCGATGATTGCCTCTGCCAGGGGTTGCCGTCCGGTGACACGGCTGTGGTCATTGGCGTTCCCGGCCGCCAGGACCGCCGATACGGCATCGTCCCGGCCGCTGGCCATCACCCCGTTGACCACCTCGTTGTATCCACCGTCGCCACTGACCGAGACGACCAGGGCGTTGCCTGCCGATGCCGCTTCCCGGGCGAGGTCGACGGCGTGGCCTGCATGCTCTGTAGGGGTCAATCGGACATCGGTTCCCGGGAGCCTGGGTGTGAGCTCGTCGTGGAGTTCCCGGGCCAGTGCTGGGGCGTCGCCGGTGCTGTTGGGGTTGAAGATGATGGTGATCGTGTCGAACCTGCGAGGCCATTGCGTTGATGTCTGGTCCATGTCTCTTCTTTCCGTGGGAGGGTTTCGCTCATGCGGCGGCGTTATTGATGACCGCCTCGGCAGGTCGGCTTTGATAGCGGATTATCGACGAACGAGGAAACTGGTGACGGCAGCTGCTACCGTGCCGGCGGCGCTGTGGTGTGCCGCGTGGGGTGCGCCGTCGATGGTGCCTGCTTCTCCGTGGTGAGCGGTGCGGGCGAGCCGGTCTGACCACGCAGCCCCGGCGACGACGTCGCGTGAACCACGCAGGACCAGCACGGGCTGCCCGGCCAGGGGCAACCGGTCCTCGATCGGGTAGCTCATCGCCAGTTTCAGCTGGGCCAGGTACCAGCGCGGCCCGCACCGCAGGACGTCGAAGAACTGCACCGCGCTCAGCAACGGCTTCTCAAAGATCGAATTCACGCCCAGCCTCACGGCCTGCTGCCAGACGGTGCGGTGGTCGACGTCGATGGCAGCACCGATGAGGACGAGGTGCGACACCAGATCGGGGCGTCCGATGGCCAGTTCCGTTGCGCTCTGCACTCCCATGGAGTGACCGACGACCACGCAGGACGACGCACCGGCTTCGTCGAGTAGTCTCCCGATCAGGTCGGCTGTTGCTGCATTGCTCGACGCGCGCTCCGGTCGCCTCGTCCAGCCGTACCCCGGCAGGTCGATCAGGTGCACATCGCCGTGGGCGGCAAGGACGGCGCCGAGGCGGCGAAAGTACCGGTGGGACATGCCGATCCCGTGGATGAGCACAAACACCGGCACCGGTGTTCCATGGTGCGGGTCGACGCGGTCGGCGCGGCCTTCGCGGCCAGGACCTGCGCCATGAGCAATGAAATAGGCCCGGCACTGCCGGTCCCCCACCGTGATACTTCTCAGCTCGAGCACCCCGGGAAGGGATTGGAGCCCGGCGGTGTAGGACCTGGAAGAACGGGTAGAAGAAGCGTGCGCGTGCTTCTCCTGGAGCATCTCGCCCTGCAGCGGTCGGTCACCTGCTCGCCCATCCGCTGGCTCGTCTGACTGGTCAGCAGCCGGCTCCTCTGTCTGCTCACTTGCCTGCTTTTCCACCGCGTTGAGAACTGCTGCACTGAGCACCGCGGCGGCGATCGCGGCGGCGCCTCCGCGGTGGGCGGCGTGTGGTTGTCCCGGTATCTCCACGAGGTTCCCGTCTCGGGCGTTGCAGCTGAGTTTCTCGCACCAGTCATGGCCGGAGATGATATCGCGGGTGCCCCGGATGACCAGGACAGGGCGATCGACGAGGGGCAGCCGGTCATCGAGGCGATAGCTGAGCATGACGGGTAGTTCCCGTAGGTACCAGCGGATCCCGCACTCGGCGTAGGCGGTGCCGACCATCAGGTTGGTGACGGGCCGTTCGATCAGGGTGTCGGCGGCGAGCATGAGTGTGTGCTTCATGGGTGAGCGGTGCTCGACGTCGGTGACGGGCCCGATGAGCACGAGCTGGGACACGAGGTCGGGTCTGCTGATGGCGAGTTCGGTGACGAACTGGGCACCCATGGAATGCCCGATCAGCACGCACCCGCGGGTACCCTCCTCGTCCAAGGTGCGGGCTATCACAGCCGCGTAGTCCTCCACACTCATCCGGCGCTCCGGTTTCGGCATGCCACCGAAACCAGGCAGGTCGAGGACGAGGGTGTCGCCCTGCTCGATGAGACTGCGCTGCAACTTGTCGTAGTAGCGGTGGGACATTCCGATGCCGTGCACCATCACGAACAGGGGCCGGACTCGTCCGTGGTCCGCCGCCCGGCGGGACAGGTGCATCCTGCAGGATAGGCGCCCACGCACGTCATCGATCTCGATCGTTCTCGTGCTCGCGACGGTTGCGGCAGTGTCAGCAGCGTCAGCAGCGTCAGCAGCGTCAGCAGCGTCAGCAGCGTCAGCAGCGTCAGCAGTGTCAGCAGTGTCGGCGGTTTGTGTTGGCATCATTGGTTTCTTATGGTCTAGGAGTTCTTGGGGGCCGACTCGCGGGATCCTGGGAATCACGTCCCGGTCGTCGCGTCCAGGTCGTTCGCCGTCAGTTCTGGAGCAGGTACCTAGGGCCGGCGGTAGCGGTTGACCAGGGGGCAGTCGAAGGGATCGCGCGCGGCGAGGCCGACGCGGTTCAGGTAGGACACCACGGCTCCGTAGGATGCCGCGACGCCCACCTCGGTGTACGGCACGCGGAGGCGCTCGCAGTGCTCCCGGACGATGACGGCGGCGCGGCGGAGGTGCGGGCGCGGCATGTCGGGGAAGAGGTGGTGCTCGATCTGGAAGTTCAGGCCGCCGAAGGCGTTGTTGACGAAGGACCCGCCGCGGATGTTGCGCGAGGTGAGGACCTGCTTCTGGAAGAAGTCCAGCGTGCTGTCCCGCGGCACCACGGGCATGCCCTTGTGGTTCGGCGCGAAGCTCGCGCCCATGTAGATGCCGAACACCGCCAGCTGGACGCCCAGGAAGGCGAAGGCCAGGCCGACGGGGAGGAACCAGAACAGGATGCCGAGGTAGGCGCCGAAGCGTGCCCCGAGCAGCGCCAGCTCCACCCAGCGGCCCTTGATGGTGCGGCGGGAGAACAGGGTGCTGATGGAACGGGCGTGCAGGTTGATGCCCTCCAGGGTCAGGAGGGGGAAGAAGAGGTAGCCCTGGCGCCGCGTGATCCACGCTTGCAGGCCGCGGGCTTTGGCGGCGTCCTCCTCGAGGAACGAGATGGTGTCCACCTCGATGTCCGGGTCCTTGCCCCGGGTGTTGGGGTCGTTGTGGTGGCGGGTGTGCTTGTCCATCCACCACGCGTAGCTGATGCCGACAACACCGGCTGCGAGGATGCGCCCGGACCAGTCGTTGGCGCCCCGGGTCCTAAAGATCTGGCGGTGCGACGCCTCATGGGCCAGGAAGGCGATCTGCGTGAGGACGACCCCGAGCACGGCCGCGACCAGGAGCTGGAACCACGTGTCGCCCAGGAGCGCGAAGCCCATCCAGGCCGCGCCCATGGCCAGGGCCAGGACCGCGAACACCGAGACGTAGAATCGCCGACGGCGGTTCAGGAGGCCCTCCTTGCGGACCTGCTTGAGCAGGACCGAGTAGGAGGCGACGATGTCGTTCGGCTTGGAGATGCGGACGATGCGCGGGGCAGCCGACTGTGTGTTTCCAGCAACGGGGGCGGCAGAAGTAGCGAGGTCACTCATACGGGTCCTTGGCATTCATGGAACTGCGTTCGTGGGAGCACTGGTGGGCGTACTGATCGAGACAATCAGCGGGAGACTTACTGGCGAGCATCCGACGGGCCAGTTGGAACTGGTGTCCGCCACCGGCGGCGGATCGAACCCGCTGGATACAGGTGATCCCCGCACCGGAAGTAAGTAGCTCCGGTCCGGGGATGACGGGTGTCGTCAGACGCTGTAGTACTCGCGGCTGCCGGACTTCGCCAGACCACGGGCCACCATGTAGCCGATGGTGAGGAACGTGATCAGTTCCATGCCTTGGTGGGCGTTGAACATGTCGATGCCGTCCTCGCCGTCGCCGTCGCCGACGACCATCGCGGTCACGACGGTCGCGATGACCATGGCGACGTAGGCGAAGAACTCGGTGGTTTTCGTCGAGGCCTTCGTCTCGGTCGAACGGCGGGTCTCGACCCGTTTCCCGGCACCGTTGTGGCCGGGGTCATTCTCGCCTCGGATGTCGCTGTGGTCTTTATGGGTGGTGCTGTGCGCAGTGCTATTAGCCAAAGGGGTTCTCCTGAAAAAGATAAGGGCGCCGAGAGTCGGCGATGAAGGCCCGGATCGGGCTGCTTCATGGATGTGAGCTCGAAGGGTCCGCAGTCTGCTCCACGGTTGCTCTACGCTGTAGACTCTACGGTGTAGAGCAGTGGATAGCAAGGCCGCTTACAAGCCTCGAACCAGGAAGTGGTGTTCAGGATCGCGAACAACCAGAACGATCGACCGTCCTCCCCGACCGTCGACGGCGGGGCTGAGCCCCAGGACGACCCGTCGCGTCCAGGTCGTGCGCGGGGCTCCCTCAGCCGGGAGATCGTGCTGCAGACCGCTCTGGATCTTGTCGATGAGGACGGGCTTGACGCCCTGTCGATGCGGCGCCTGGGGGCCCGGCTTAACCGGGATCCCATGGCGCTTTACCGGTACGCGGCCAACCGGGAAGCTTTGCTCGATGGATTGACCGAACTGCTGCTGGACCAATGGACGATCCCGGCCCCGGATAGGACTCAAGAGGCGTGGCAAGGGAAGCTTCGTCGAGCCGCCCATGATTTCCGCGACCTGACGCTGCAGCACCGTAATATCGTCCCCCTCCTGGTCACACGCCCCTTGTCGACGCCCCTCGGGCTCAGGCCCCTCGGGGCGCTGAGACCCATCGAGCGGATCCTCACCATCCTGCGGGAAGCAGGCTTCGATCCCGCCGGAGCACTCCATGCATATCGCACCTACTACGGGTTCCTGCTTGGGCACCTTCTCAACGAACTCGAGGAAGTCGTGGTGGACCCTGACGAAGACGAAACCGGACTACGCATGGGCCTCCACCGGCTTCCGGAGAAGGACTTCCCACACCTGCGCGATCTGGCACCTCTCCTGCTGGCCTACGACGGTCAGGCAGAACTTGACCAGGGCGTGACCATCGTCCTCCAAGGCCTCCAGTCACAACTGCACGCAGCAGGGTCACGATCAGACCACCGAAACAAGTCTTAACAGCGATTGAGCCAACCCCCTTCACGGAGCCCCAGGCTCGGCCTGATTCGTCACCGTCAGCCCTCATTCCAACGTCAGCCATCTCAACCGAAGTAGCTTCCAGTCCTCTGCTGCCTCCTCGGCATGCATCGGCATGTTCGAGCTAAATGGGGAAGCCCTACTCCAGTCTCGACGAGCTGAAACTCTTCAGGAGTCCCTGGAAGCCCACAGTCGCCCGGACGGGATCACCAGCAAAATGAGTGCGACAGTGTCTCCTTCAATTGCCTCACCGCAACCCGTCTCGCAAGTTGGACGGCTTGGTGTTTTCGGAATTCCGACTGTCGCCTGCAGTGCGGGTGATGTTTCCCCACGGTCCACTCTTTGCGACGGGCCGCGGGTAAGGGCGGGAAGGACAGCGTCATGACCGGCGTATTGCTCGGCACCCGTATGAGCTTGTAGCACGAAGACCTCTGTCCGCGGCACAAAACGGCTTCGCCTCGGAACTTGACCTCCCCCTGCTCTCCTATGATCAACTGATCAGCAGGCTTAGTAATTGGTCAAGAAGTCGGCTGCCGCTGAGCCTATCGGGCAGGGGTCGGTGTTTATCGGTGAATCAGCCCGGCTCCTGCCCCCTCGCCCTTCCGGCCTGGCTTCTCCTGCACAAGGGGCTCTCCTAGCTTGTCATTACTCCTTCGGGCGCGGTGGGCGAACCTCGTATCGCGACTGGACAGGAGAACTGACCTTTGGGCTGCCTCGTGATCGCCCCCTGGACAGCACAGCGTTTTGTGTTCCTGTTAGTCTGCTGTTCCAGGTACGGGGTAAGACGCTAGCTCGTTCCACCTCCGTCGAATGGTTCCCATGCCCTCCACCGTTGGGTCTTCGCCCTTATCCGCGTCCGCGTCCAGTGTCGACTACTTCATTGACTGCCCTACCGGCACCGTCGAGCATTACTTCGCCGATGACACCTACAACTGGTCGGACGAGCTGTACCGGATCCACGGGTACGAGCGCGGCGACATCGTCCCGACCCTTGAGCTCGGCATGTCCCACTTCGACCCGGAAGATCGGGACGCCGTCCGGGCGTTCTGGACTAAGGTCACCACCACCGGCGGGCCGTCATCGGTTTACGCGTCCCTTCGCGACCTCAACGGTCACACGCATAAACTCCTGATCTCCGCGGACCTCATCCACACCGAGGACGAGCAGCCGGTTGGGGTATGGGCGCTGGTGGTGGATCTCACCCACTCCATCCACGTCGATACACACAAGATCGCCAACGAGGCAGTCGCCGCGTCCGCACTCAGCCGGGCCGTGATCGAGCAGGCCAAAGGGATCCTCATGGGCCGTGCAGGCCTCAACGCCGCCGAAGCATTCGAGCGGATCAGCTCCTACAGCCAGCGCACGAACCGCAAAGTCGTCGTCATCTCCCAGGAAATCATCGATCGCGCGTTATACCTGACACGCCAGGTCTCCCACCAGTCCTCGCCCGACGCGATGATTGACCTCTTCCAAGCGCTCTAAACTACAGCGACCAACGCCTCATAGCACGGGCAATGACCACCGGTTTCCGCCACCATCGCGACACTTGAGATGGGCGGCAGCTCCCCGGTGATCCTGACAGGACTCCGGATATGGGGAAGGCCCGCTCATATGAGCGAGCCTTCACCATGTCAGAACACTGATCAGTGCTGATCAGCGCTGGTGGAACTAGTGTCCGGAGCCGTTGACGTCGTTGACGCGGGTAGCGCCGGTGGTGCGGACGTGATCGACGTGTTCCTTCTTGTTCCTTTTCAGGAGGCCGGCCAGGCCGAGAAGACCGAGCAGGCCCCACAGGCCGGCGTCGCCGCTGTCGTCGGTTTCCTGGGTCTGCTCGGTGGCAGGGGCCGTTTCTTCCGCGGCGGTGGCAGGAGCTGCCACGCCCATCAGAACGGCGAAGGACAGGGCTGCAGTGGCTGCACTGGTGCGAATCATTGCTTCTCCTTGAAGTCAGGGAGGACCCCCTGATGGAGACCCAATTGGTAAGCCTACTTTCTATTTCCGGATTCGGGTGTCATACGTCGTGGTATGGCGTGGCGAAAAGCCCTGCTCATAGCCTGAGTCGTGGCATTCGTTGCGCGAGGAGATGTGGAACGCATTGCTTCACCACCGCGCGCATAAAGCGCTCGTCACGACGCGCACCTGTGCGTGAGAGGGCTACGGTTCCGTAGAAGCCTCACCTGTGATGAATCGAGGTGATGCATTATGGGGCGCGCGTACCGGCGATGGTCTCGGTTGTTGCAATCAGTAGGGCTGCACCGATGAGCGCGATGATGAGCCCTCCAAGGTTCAGGTCGAAGAGCACCCCAGTACCCACCAGGGGTGCGGTGAAGGCGCCCAGGAGTGATCCCACAAGTCCCAGCACCAGTGCGAGGAGCAGACCCAGGCGCTGCTTCTCCGGTTTGATCAACCGGGAGAGAGCACCCACGAAAAGCCCGACGACGGCGAACTCAATCATCTATCACGCTCCCTCCTGATGCGATCCGGTCGGATCTGGACCTGCGTATTCAAGCGTGCTTGTTTCAGGATCCGGAGAATAGCTTGTCGCGCTCGGCTTTACCGAGCTGCTCGAAGCCGCCATCGTTCATCGCTTCCTGGTAGACCTGCTCACCGGCGCTTCCGGCGTCGATCTTTTCTTTGATGGTTTCCTGTCCCGCTTCCATGCACGCTTCGAAATCCGACGCAGACACCTTGTCGCCGCATGCACTGGTGGCAGTCAGAAGCACACCAGCTACGACCAGCCGGACGGTCATGGTTGAGCTCATCGGTCAGAGCCTAGTCCGCGAGCACGCTCACTCCCCGCGTCCTGTGACGTGCAGGATCAGGTTGCACAACATGCCTTAACCCCTTACCTGGAGGACTCATCCGGCCTCTGGTGCTGTGATGAAGTATCAGGTCAGGCGCTGCCGTTCATACACCCTCATGACGAACTCCACCTAGGTCTCATCCATGACGGACGAGGCACCAGAACCATATGCAGGTCGTCAGTGCGGTGACTGAACGCTCAGCACCCCTTACTTGTTGCGGTAGGACTTTTCATCCACTCCCATGCTGAGGTAGCGGTATATCATGGCACGGCTTGCCCCAATGATTTCTCCGATGTCGGCGGGAGCGAGCCCCTGGGCTTTAAGATCCCGGGCTCGTCTTACCCTGGCATACTCAGCGGTAGCTTCCCGCCGGCCGGCCTTCCGCCCATGTTCCGCGGCTGCAGCCATACCTGCACTGGTGCGTTCGGCAAGCTGGTCACGCTCAAGCTGCGCAAAGGCGGACATGACGGTGAGCATGGCCCTACCCATCGGTCCGGTAGTACTGATGCCCTCGGTCACACTGCGGAAGTGCACGCCCTTCTGCTCCAGATCATCGATTAGGGCCAAAAGGTTGCGGGTGTTCCGTCCCAACCTGTCCAGCTTCCACACCACAACCTCGTCACCCTTTCGCAGGTGATCGAGCAACTTGTCGAGCTCGGGTCGGCTAGCTTTGGTCCCACTCACCCCGTTGTCGGTAAAGATCCGGGCGCAGCCCGCCGCGGTAAGCGCGGCATGTTACAGGTCAGCGTTCTGGTCCAGGGAGCTGACCCTGGCGTAGCCGATACTTCCCATTCCTACGCCCCTTGTACTCATCAGAGGCTTTGTCTCCTGTTGTTGAGAATAGCGCAGGTGAGACACATTGCTGAGATAACATAGGAGCACCACATTTCCCGCCGATACTGGGCCCGTCCAGGTCGAGCCTTGGCAGGGCGCAACCCTTCGAGCCGAGTGGATCCAGCTTCCCCGCGGGCGCAAGGGCGCCTTGGAGTCGGGCGTTCTCCTCAGTGCTGGAGAAGTGGCCGGGCGCATGTATACGAGCGAGCTCATCCACCTGCTCAATCACCGGGTCGGCATTGTAGAGTCCACCACCTTGGATCCCCTCGTCTTCCTGTGCTGGCCCGACGCAGCATCCCCGTCGTCGGTTGTCTGGGAGTCCACAAAGAACCTACCGGCCGACTCACTGGCCCTCCTCGCCGACCCCATGGACAGCGGCCCCGCCGCCGTGCTCACCGGAACCGAACTCACCCACTTCTCAGAATGGATCACGGCGCTTCCCCGCAAGCCCGGCCCAAAAACACCCGTCCCCTCCTAAGAATGTGGCTCAACTGCTAGAGGAGTCAGCTTCATCGCTGCGACTCCCGATCCGCCGTCAAACCTGCGTGAGCGTCCAGCTAACGAACCCGCTGGACGTCATTGGGATGACGACCGTTTCCGTAATCAGTTCGAGGGCACCTCCGATTCCGGTGAACCCCCGGTGTCGGTCGTCGGCAGGGCCTTCGGCTAATCCATCCGCTCGAGTTGAGGAGTGGAGGTCATTGTGTCGCCGGCCTGCTGCGAGGGCTCGTCGCGAGGGTCGGTGTCGGTGCGTTTGTTGGGTTTCAGCTCACTGAAGAGGGCGCTGGCGACGATGAATATGGCGCCTACGATCGCGATCGGGGGGAGACGTTCACCGGCGATACGGCCGACGATGGCAGCCCAGACGGGTTCGGCGGCGTAGATGATCGTGGCCCGTGTCGGTGAAACTGAGTTCTGAGCCCAGTTCATGGTGAGCTGGATGAGGCAGCTCGCCGCACCGAGGGCAACGGCTGAGATCACCCACACCCACGAGAAAGTCGGCAGCTGCTCTCCAACAGCGGGCATCGTCAGGAACCCAAGTAACCCCGCGACGAGAAGCTGCACGACGGTCACCCGGCCGAGGTTGACCTTGCCGGCGAACCAACCGATGAGAATGATCTCCGCGGCGATCGGGAGAGTACTGACGACCGTCACGATCTCCCCCGCCCCAAACGAGAAACTGGCGCTCCCTGGGTCAGCGAGCAGCATCAAACCGGTGAAGGCGAGCACGACACCGACCCAAGTAAAAAGTCGTGGCGGCTTCTTGAACACGACCCACTGCAGGACGGGAACGAGGGGGACGTAGAGCGCGGTGATGAAGGCGGAGGTACTGCTGGTGATTGTCTGCAATCCGACGGTCTGCAACCCGTAGCCGAGGAAAATCATCACTCCGATCGCAGCTCCCGCCACTACTTCCTTCCTCGTGAGGCCGGGGAGAATCCGGGCGAAGATCAGCGCGCTGATGAGGCCGGCGGTGACGAACCGCAGCCCGACGAAGAACCAGGGTCCGCTGTACTGCACGGCGATATGCACGATGAGGAACGTCGCCCCCCACACGGCAGTGACGAGGACGAGGGCGAGCTCCTGGCGGGAGAGCCAACGCTTACAAGTTGGTACGTGCAACATGATGCACACTTTATGGTGCAAAATAGTGCACATGCAAACGGGAGAAACATCGCAGGTCCTGGCCCACGCAGGGGCGAACGTGCACCGTTTCCGGGTTGCGGCCAATCTCAGTCAGGTCGCCTTGGCGGACCGGGCCGGCATCAGCCGAAGAACGATCATCAAACTCGAATCAGGCGAGGCGAATATCAGCCTGACGGGCCTGGATCATCTGGCCGACGCGCTGGGTGTCACCTTCGTCGACCTGGTCGCCGCCCCCGCGGCGGCCCACGCTGACATCCGCGAGCTCGCTTGGAGAGGCCGAACCGGCGGCTCTGCGGTGCTGCTGGCCTCGGTCCCCGCCACGAAGGACGCCCAGCTGTGGGCATGGGTGCTGGAGCCCGGGGACCGTTACGACGCCGAACCCGACCCCGAAGGCTGGTCCGAACTGCTCATGGTCTCTGAAGGATCCATCCGTGTGGAGCAGGAACGCGGAGACGTCGTACTGACTGCGGGTGAGCACCTCGCCTTCGGCACAGCACAGCAATACTCCTACGTCAACGACGGCCATCGCCGCGCCCGTTTCACGCGGGTAGTCGTCAGCTGACTGAGCACACGCTCCGATTCCCGACGCTTGTTCTCCTGCCCAGGAACCGGCGGTAACGCCCGCACGAGGATCCTCATTCAAGCACCGTGGGCTCGAGTCGATGAAGGCGCGCCACGCAAGTAACGAGGACGACCCCGCTGTGGTCGAATGGTCGCTGCGCCGGACTCCTGGATGTCCTGCTTCGAGGGTCTGCGCGTTTCCACACGACGCTCGTGGTAGACACCTAGGAGACATTCATCGTCGGAGGGTCCAGTATGCGCAGCCGATGCCGTCGACGCGATAGGCAATTCAGCAGGGAGATCGCTCAGTGACTGCCCCGAGACAACGCCCCACTACATTTCGGGGGCCCACCATCGTGGCGGTCCTGCGTCCGGTTGTCCGCCTGATTACGGTCTTGGGCGTCGTGACCGCTATTGTCGCAACGTTCTTCGATACTGCGTCGAGGACGCCTATCAACCCGTTGAACTTTTTCGGGTTCTTCACCATGCAGAGCAACATCATGACCGCGTTTGTCCTCCTCGTTGCGGCAGTCATCGAACTGGGACGGCGGTCGAATCCGGGCTGGTTGGTCCCGGTGCGGGCGGCGACGACGACGTACATGGTCGTCGTGGGCATCGTCTATAACCTGCTGCTAGCAGGTCTGGCCGGCGGGGTCGACCTGGCCTGGGCGAACTGGGTCCTGCACGTCGCGTTCCCGGTGTACGCGTTTCTGGACTGGCTCCTGAATTCCGATCGACACCGGCTTCCCTTCACGACAATCGGCCTGATCCTTGTGTACCCACTCACCTGGTGCGCAGTCGTCCTCGTCCGAGGAGCCACGGACGGATGGGTCCCGTACCCATTCCTCGACCCGGCGACCGGGTACGGGTCGGTAGCTCTTTACGTAGTCCTCATCGCTGTTGCGTTCACTATTTTCGGGGCCCTGATCATCGCCATCAGCCGGCTCCGCTTGCCATGGACGAACCGCACATCCCACACCAGGTAGCTGCACTGCCGGAGGTTGGTTGAGGTGAGGGCGCGTGGGAAGTTCACCGGCGGGAGCACGAAGGCGGAGTGTGGAGCGTAACGGTGCGGGCCGCTCCTACGCTAGGCCAGCGATGCTTCCTGAGGTGGTGTCGCCATACTGCGCACATGGGTGAGGATCGGCCGTAACTCGCTCTGGCGCACATCACGCAGCGAGGTGATCGAACGCCCAACACACCATTCGATCACTGTCAGACGCTCGTGCGGGGTGATAACCCGCGCGTTGTAAAGCGCCTGCTGCAGCATGAGGATCTGGCGCTCACGCAGCAGGCTATCAGCAGAAAGGACGGACAAGGAATGCACGGGATGCAGTGCGGTAATCACGTTCATGGTTCGAGCCTAGGCTCGGCACCACAACGGCCAGCAGCAGATCGGCGTGCCCCACATGAAAGCTGCGTGAATACTGCACCCGAGGACCCTGTTCCAGGCTCATCATGAGGCTCGCCCGGTTTCACCGTAAACCGGCGGGCAGAGCGGGTGCCGGCCTTGCCCCCCGCCAGGTTTTCTCGTTCTCCATCAGAAGGCGCGAATGGCTTCCGGGTGGCGTTCCCTCCGGGCCAGCCCGCGAATCACCGGCAGGGCTCCGTGCCGACGAACGGCGACTTCAGCCAGGACAATCGCAACCTCGTCATAGGCGTCCTGCGGGAGATCCTTGCTGCTCTCCTGGCCGACGCTGACCGCAAGGTCATCGAGGTGTACCACCAGTTCCACGAGTCGCGTCCTCAGGTACTCCTCCACCGTGATCACAACGCCCTGCAGGACTTCGACCCGCCGGCCCATGGTCGATTCATCCAGTCGCTGGTGCAACCCCAGCCGCGAGCGTCCCACCTCCCGCGCAAGGGCGGACGCCCCCACCCTGGAGGTATCCAGTGATCGGGCGCGGACGCTCCGGTGGAACCCGCTGTCGACCGGGTCATGATCACCCAGCACGGCGGTGATGTAGCCCGCGGCATCAGTGGCTTCAGTAGTGGTCGACGGCTCGGGGGCGTCCAAGTACTTCTCGACCGTCAGCACGCCCCTCGCCAAGTGCCCGGCCAGGCCTGCCACGGTATAGCCCTCCAGAGCACTCTGGTCCTCCCAATGCTCTGCGACGGCCGTGCTGCCGAGTACGACTTCGACGTGCTCCGCTGCTGCCAGGAAGGCACCAAGGATGCCTGTCGATGCATTCCGCATACATGAACTCCCATCGGGCTGCGCCTCGCTGCTTTCCGTGGCTACTGTCCCCCTGTTGGGATCGGGAGGCAAGATGCACGCCTCGCCTGCGCGGGTCGAAGGAGGCCCTACTCCCCCGCTCGGGCCCGAGGTCGGTCGGCAACGTCAGGAGGAACAGCATTCCGGGGGCGTAGGGATCCGTTACCGACGCGCTTCCTCCCGGCGTGACGACAGCCCACTCCGCGTCTCGAACCGGTGGACGCCGTTCACGACCACCAGACAGGTCTGGTTGCTGAGCAGCCCGATCGGGTCCTCGGACAAGGGGTCCGCCTGCAGCACCACGAAGTCCGCGAGGAACCCGCGCTCGATGCTGCCCTCCTGATGCTCCGCCCTGCAGGAGTATGCCGCATCCCTGGTGGCGTGGCGCAGGGCTGCCTCGAGGTCGAGCGCGTACCGGGGAAGGTTCGCCGGCAGGGACTGATCCAGCGCGGACTTCCGGGTCGCTGCAACGTACATGTTGGGCAGGGGCTCGTGGGGGGCGGTCGGTGCATCGGTGCTCAGCGCAAGGGTGGCCCCGGCGGCAATGAATTCCGTCCACGGGTAGGCCCTGTCTGTTCGCTCATCTCCCAGCATGGCCTGCCAGTTGTGCTGGATGGCGGGGTCGGCATGGACGGGTTGCATCGAGGCGACGACGCCGAGCCGGGCCAGCCGGACCACGTTCTCGGGTGTCACGGTCTCCAGGTGTTCTATCCGGTGGCGCCGGTCCCGGGGTCCGTTGATCGCATATGCCGTTTCCAGCGCGTCCAGCGCGATATCCGAGGCCTCATCGCCAATGGCATGGATGGCGATCTGGAGTCCGCCCGCATCTGCTGCCGCGACGACGGGGATCAGTGCCTCCCGATCCCAGATAGGGTCGCCGTTCGTTCCATCGGCGTACGGTTCCTTCATCGCCGCGGTGCAGCTGTCGATGACCCCGTCGAGGACCAGTTTGATGCCGACCATCCTGAGGGTCGGTGAGTTCACCGAGTCAGCCAGCTCGACGGCACGGTGCACCTGCTGGAGGTTCTCCTCCACGGTAGGCCGGTGGTGGACGAACCAGTGTCCCTTGATCCGGAGGGGCAGCTCTCCCCCGTGTCGTGCTTCCGCGCGAAGGAAAGCCCGCAGGTCGTCGTCCTCCACGGCCATGTCCACAACGCTGGTGACGCCGCTGGCAAGGTAGTGACTGATCGCGCTCTCGAGCCAGGAATCCCTATCGGCGTCGGTGGCTCGCCGGGCCAACGCGGGCCAGACGATCTGTTGCGCAGCCGTTTCGAGAAGCATCCCTGTCGCTTCTCCGGTCTCCGGGTCCCGCGTGATGGATCCTCCGTGGGGATCCTCGGTGTCCGCGGTGATGCCGAGCTCTGCCAGTGCTGCCGTGTTCACCCACACCGAATGCAGGTCGTTGGCGTCGAGGTAGACGGGGACGTCCGCGACGGCGGCGTCGAGCATCGCCCGGTCGGGAGCGGCGCCGCCCAGCGCGCTGTAGAGCCAGCCGCCGCCCAGGATGCGTGGGGCCCCGGGGTTCCGGCGTCGCGCCTCCTTCACCGCTTCCTGTATCTCGGCCAGCGATGATGCTCCGCGGAGCTGCACTTTCTGCAGGGATTGCCCCAGCATGAGCAGGTGACTGTGCGCGTCGACGAATCCTGGTAGGAGAAAACGGCCGCCCAGGTCGATCTCACGCATGTTCGCCGTGTCGGCCCGGTCGCTGGCCTGATGGCCGGCGTCATCAGGACGGACGGCGTGGATCCTGGTGCCGTCGACGACGACGGAGCCCTTGATCACCCCCTGAGGAGTGAGGATGGACGCATTGGTGTAGGCGGTCTGCTGAAGTGGCACGGGAATCCGTTCTGTTGTCAGGCGATGGCTGCGCGGGGGGCATCGGTCTCCGGCGTCGCGTCCGGCACGAGAGCCTTTTCTCTGCGCAGGGACTCGCGCGAGACGGCTACCAGGGGACCGAGGACCAGCAGGGTGATGCCGCCGAGAATGATGCCCAGGGCCGGGTAGCCCAGCGCTGAGGAGACCGCGGTCCCGAAGAGGGGTGCGAAGGAAGAACCGACCAGATAGACGCCAAGAATGGGAGCCGACCAGCGGCCCGTCGGATCCAGCGCGGCGGCGATGGCGATGACGTAGAGGAACGCCACCATGTAGACGGTGTTCCAGATGATGATCACCACCAGGTACAGCTGGGGATCCGTGATGAATCCGGAGGCGATCTTCAGCGCTGCACCGATGAGGAGAGCAGCTGCGAGCGGGACTGTGCGGCCGAGCCGTTTGCCTGCAACGCCCACCAGTGCGGAGGCCAGGAGCCCGCCCAGGGTCGAAAGGCTCAGTACCAGGCCCATTCCTGCTTCATCGAGGCCGGCTTGCTCCGCGCCCATCACTGCTGCAACGGCCCAGAGCGAGTCCTCACCCAGTGCCCAGATGGCGAAACAGGCCAGGAGTACGACGCCGGCGATGGCTCCGGTTCGTGGGCTCTCGGCGGGAGCCGCCGAGCGGGCAACACTGCGGTGCGGCGTAGCGGCCGGACGGTCCGGCAGCCACCCCGTGGTCACGAGCGCCGCGAGTGCCAGGCATGCCAGGATGCCGAAAGCGCTCGCCATGCCCAGGCCGACGGCGGGGATGATGAACAGCACGACGGCGACAATGGCCCTGTTGGCGAACCCGCTGATGCCCGATGCCCGGTCAGGGTCACGCAACGCAGCAAGGGCCGCTCCGCCTGCAGCTACCGCACCGCCGCCACCGATGCCGCCGATGATGATCCCGGCGGCGGCGATCGTAGGGTCGGCGACCAGGGCGGCCGCACCGAACCCCAGGGCCGTCAGTGCCAGGCCCGCCCGTGCGACCACATAGCGGCCGCCGAGGGCGGTCCAGCGGGAGGTAGCCAGGCAGGCAAGGGCGGACAGGAGCAGGCAGGCCGTCATGAGGGTGCCCGCTCCGGTCGGGCTGAACCCCAGGTCGGCCAGCGCGACGATCATGACGGGGACCAGATTCGCGGTCATGAATCCTACGACCGTGATCCCGAAGGTGGAGACAGCCCGGGAGGCCGTCAGTGGAACCCGGACGGTGGCGTCAGGGGGTGTTGGCGTACTTCCCACGGCGTGCTCCATTCAGTGATGGCCGTCACTCCAAATGAACGGCGTTCATTTAGTATCGACGCGGGGAGCGCCGGGAGCAATAGTTTTTGAAAGCCTTTCAATTAACTTTGGATTTCACCCGTGTTGCGATGCCGGCGATCAGTGCCTCGAGGCCGAACTCGAAGGCACGTTCGACCCGCTCCGGCGCCGACGGGCTGGCTCGGACCGCCCTCGTCAGGGCCGGGTACTGCTCGGGTTCCGGTCCCCAGACCTCATCAGGGGCGGTGAAGTCGAGCGCCGCGCCCAGGGCGAAGTAGTCGACCAGCGAGAGGGCTGGAGCGACATCGGCGGCGTCGAGGCCGGACCGCTCCAGGGCGAGCGTCAGATCCTCATACATGGCGATGACCTCGGCCGCCCTCACCGTCTGGGTCACCAGTAGGGGTACCAGCCGGGGGTGCGGAGCGAAGCAGTCACGATAGCCGCGGATGAGGATGCGCAGAGCCTCGTCCCACGGGGCGTCAGCGGTCGATGGGGTGGGATTCGAGCTGAAGAGGTGGGCGCGGAGGAGTTCCACGATGTGTTCGCGGCTGGAGATCCGGTTGTAGAGAGAGGACTGACTGACGCCGAGCTCGCGGGCAATCCTCGGGAAGCTGAAGTCGCCCGTCTCGTCGACGAGCTTCAGCGCTGCCTCGACGATCCGCTCGACGGACAGGAGGGTGGATCGGGGGCGTGGCATGGACGGTCTCCTTTTAGGCCCAAAGTAGCAGTCAGGCAACCGGCGGCAGGGCGATAGCGCCTGAACGGCAGCAGGGCATCTGCACGGCATGCGAAGTCCTTGCCGGGAGCACACTCAGCGCACAGCCGTCGCGCGGCTATGCTCTCGCCATGGACCAGCAGCTGCACTTCGTCACCGTCGCCACGCGGGATCTCGATGCGGGACGGTCGTTCTACCGGACGCTGGGCTGGACGCCTGCACTGGACGTTCCAGGCGAGATCATCTTTTACCAGGTGGCACCCGGCTTGCTGCTGGGGCTCTTCCGCGACGACAAGTTCGCCCAGGACGCGGGGCTCGATGCCAGGCCCGCGCCGTCCGGGGTGACGCTGTCCCACAACGTCGGCAGTCCAGCCGACGTGAACCAGCTCGTCTCGGCGATGGCGGCCGCGGGCGCGACGATCCTGAAGGAACCTCGGGACGGCGCTTTCGGGGGCATCTTCCACGCACTCGTACGCGATCCGAACGGCATCGTCTGGGAAATCGCCCACAATCCGGGCTGGCACGTCGGTGAGGACGGCATGGTGGGCATCGGCTGACGCAGCGTTCACGGCAGGGACGAGCTGCTCCGGCTACGGGTCACATTGCTTCGCATTCGTCCCACCGCTGCGTTCTCTGCCTATAGTCGTTCCAGCTTCAAGAGATGCGGTCGCAAAGCTCCGACTGGACCGCGCACCAACCCCATGTTCCTGGGTGGTTCGGATGACGAAGCGGCCTTCGCCTCGGCATGACAGTGCTGGTCCGGCGGAGGCAAGAGCACGTCGAAAGGACTCGGTCCACCCATGCCACGTCAGATCGCCTTCAACCTCTTCGAGATGAATTGCGTGGGCCATATCTCCCACGGCCTCTGGGTACACCCCGAGAACAACCGGCACCGCTTCAACGATCTCGACTTCTGGACCGAAACGGCGAAGATGCTCGAGGCAGGGCTCTTCGACAGCGTGTTCCTCGCCGATGTGATCGGCACCTACGACGGCTACCGCAACGGCCCACGCGGTTCGACCGCGGTCCCTTCGTCGCCATCGGCACTCCCGGCGAGGTTGCCGACGAGATCGAGCGGTGGGTCGAGGGCACGGATCTCGACGGATTCAACCTGCGGCAGTTCCTCACGCCCGGCACCGCCGAGGACTTCATCGAACTCGTCATCCCCGAACTCCAGCGACGAGGCCTGTACCGGACGTCCTATGAGGAGTCGACCCTCCGCGAGCGCCTGTTCGGGGCGGGCAACACGAGGCTGTTCGACCAGCACCCCGGTGCGCGGTACCGCAACGGCGCCCACCTCGGTCCGGAGGCCGACACCCTCGATTCCGGCGCCGTCGAGGCCGGGAGCTTTTCCTACGCCTAGGTGGAATCCCCCGACGACCTGCCGGGGAGTCCTCCGGGTGATTGCCCCCTCGGAAGGAATGTCGGCGGAAGTGAACCAGCGCCGGGGACGACCGAGGCGAACCGGAGGACCACGACCGGATACCGTGGGGGCATGATGCCCGGCTTCCGGTATGACGTGGAGATCCTGCACCTGCTCGTGTCGGGGGCACACGCCTACTTCGGTCGGGCGCGGGACGGAGCGGCCGACGTCGTGACCATGGACGCCGGGAGCGTCGAGGTCGTCGCCGGCAAGGGGATCGTGGGAGACCGCTTCTTCGGCAAGGCGGCCCACATGGATGCGGCGGTGACCCTGTTCGCCATCGAGTCGCTCGAGGCGATAGCGGCAGAGCTCGGCGCCGATCCCTTCGATCCGCTGCTGCCCCGCCGCAATCTGGTCCTGCGCGGCGCTGAGCTTCCACCCCTCATCGGGCAGGACTTCGTCCTGGAGACGCAGGCGGGAAGCGTGGGGTTCCACGGAGGCCGGCATGCGCATCCCTGCGCCTGGATGGATCGGGTGCTGGCGCCCGGCGCCCACAAGGCGATGCGGGGCAGGGGCGGGCTGCGCTGCAGACCCCTCGACAGCGGGACCCTCTCCCGCGGACCCGCGGTCCTGGTCAGCCCGGTTCCCCTGGACCCGACGCAGGCCGGCAGCGCTTCCGTGCTGAGGCCGAGCCGGCTCCCCTGACCGGAGGCGCCGAACGCGACGGGACCGCTAGTTCGTGAACCGGATGTCCGCCGTCTCGCCGACGCCGGCAGCCCGGCCGGGGGCGGCCTGGTACTGCCAGTACAGGTTGGTGTGAGCGATGACCTTGTCCGGCGAAGGGGCACCCCACGCGCTCTGGTCCTCGGTCGTGTGGGCGTCGCCCACCAGCGTCACGTCGTACCCCCGCACGAACGCCCCGTGAATGGTCGAGCGGATGCATGCGTCGGTCTGGGCGCCGGACACCACCAGCCGACCGACGCCTGCCGCTGCAAGAACGTCCTCGAGGTCGGTTCCCTCGAACGAGTCACCATAGCTCTTGTGCACGAGCGGTTCGGACGGGAGGCGCTCGAGTTCGGGGACCAGTTCCCAGGGATCCGAGCCCACCTCGAGGTCGGCATCGGCGTGCTGCACCCAGACCACCGGGACACCTGCGGTGCGTGCCTTCCCGACCAGGGTGTCGATGTTCGCGACGACCGCATCGCGGTCATAGGCATCGGCGACGACGCCGTTCTGCACGTCGATGACGAGCAGCGCTGTCCTCGGGCGGTTCTGCAGGGTCGTCATGGCTGCTCCTCATGGCCTTCTCGAAAAGGGCTGGGTAGCTGCACTGCGCACCCCGCCGACTGAGGAAAGAGTACGTCGCCGGGCTGCCGCAGGGAGGAGCAATGCGGACAACCCGGTTCCGCAGCAGCAGGGGCTGCCGAGGAACCGGGCCTGTGCGCACGGCGCCGACCAGAGGCCTGGACGGCGCCGTGCGACACAAGGCCGTCCGAGGCAGAGCTCTCCGGAGCCTCCGGGTGGTGTTCCGCTTACCGGTGTCCGCCGATGATGCCCAGCTCCACGGCCTTGGCTGCGCCGTCCGCCTCCGCCTGGGTGAGGGAGCCGTCCGTGACTGCGGCATCGAGACGCTCCTGAAGGGCAGCGGCTCGTTTCTCCTGTTGCTCGGTGCGGAGTTCATCGAGGGCGGTCTGCACCGTGGACTCGTCCAGTCCCAGTGCCTCCGCGAGCGAAGCAGCCAGAGCGGCCTGCATCGCCTCCCGATCAGGCCTGGTTCCGTCGTCGTTCCCGGCCCTTGCCTCGTCCCGAAGAGTCTCCAGCGCGTCGCTGACTGCCGATTCCTCCACCCCGAGCTTCTCCGCAAGGCGTGCCGTGTCGACCCCGCCGCGGCCGTGGCGACCGAAGCCGCCGCCGTGGTTCTCGTCCCCCGGAGCGGCCGACGCGCCGGCCGTGGGTTCGGGCGTCCCCGTCGTTGCCGCAGAGGCCATACCGGTGACCCCGAGGCTCGCTCCGGCCACGAGGGCAGCTGCACTGGCGCCCAGTGCGATCTTCCTACGCTGAATCATCGTGTCTCCTCGATCCGCTCGTTCCGAGCGGTTGCAGTGAAGGGCCCACACGGCCCAGGACCACTGTCACCGCTGCGCTTGTGGCCCACCTTTCCCGGCGCTGTGTGCGCGCTGTGCACGGAGGTGCTGGGTGCGGACATCGACGAGGAGATCGGCCTCAGCCGCGAACTCCGGGCCGCGCTGCTCGAACCACTGCTGGATCCTCGGGTCGATGCCGGGGCGGTAGGTCACTCGCCCCGGTAGGCGGCTTCAAGGGCTGCGATGTCCAGCTTCCGCATGCCCAGCATGGCTTCGAGGGCGCGCTGGGCGCCCGCGGCGTCCTCGCCGCCGATCAGTCCGGGCAGCACGGTCGGAACGATCTGCCATGAGAGTCCGAACCGGTCCTTCAGCCAGCCGCACCGGCTCTCCTCCCCGCCCTCGGCCAGCGCGGACCAGTAGTGGTCGACCTCCGCCTGGTCCGCGCAGGCGATCTGGAAGGACACCGCTTCCGTGAAGGAGAACTCGGGACCGCCGTTCAGGGCGACGAACGGCTGGCCGTCCAGGTCGAACGACACCGTCAGCGCCGGATCGTCCGGTCCCTGCCCGGTGCGGGAGACATCGACGATGCGAGAGTTCCTCACGATCGACGTGTAGAGCTGCGCGGCTTCCTCGGCCTGGCCGTCGAACCAGAGGCACGGAGTGATCAATCCCATCGGAGGTGTCCTTTGCTCGTGCCGCGCTGGCGCGCCGGCTGGTGCCCGAATCTAGCCCACGGGCAGGACGGCGACAACCACTACGCTGGTTGTATGCCCCGCTCCAACCCTGTCCCTCCTCCGGTCGAGCAGGTACGGGAGCGCGCCCGTGCCGTACCCGCCGCCTGGGGGGTCGCCGACGTCGTCCTGATCCTCGCCTTCGCCGCCTCGGGGCGCCGCACCCACGAGCACGGCGTGACCGTGGCCGGTGTCCTGGAGACGGCGTGGCCGTTCCTCGTCGCGTATGCGCTGTCGGCCCTTGCGGTCCGGGCCTGGCGCTCCCCCGCGGCCCTCCGGCCCACCGGGGTGGTCCTCTGGCTGGGCACCGTCATCGGTGGCCTCGCGCTGCGGGCACTGTCCGGCGGCGGGGTGGCCCTGAGCTTCCAGATCGTCACCCTGCTCGTCCTCGGCGCGTTCCTCCTCCTGCCCCGCGCCGTCGTGCGCTGGATCAGTCGACGCCGCGGAAACCGGTAGCGTAGATCCGAGTCCCCGTCCCCTCCTGAAAGGCACGCCATGATCACGGCATTCGTCCTCATCCAGACCGACGCGTCGCGCATTCCCGAGAGCGCCCAGGCCATCTCGGAGATCGAGGGCATCAGCGAGGTCTACTCCGTCACCGGCGAATGGGACCTGATCGCCATCGCGCGCGTCAGCCGCCATGAGGACCTCGCGGACGTCATCGCCGACCGCCTGTCCAAGGTCGACGGCGTCCGCTCGACGACGACGCAGATCGCCTTCCGCTCCTACTCGCAGCACGACCTCGACGCCGCGTTCACCCTGGGCTTCGACAGCTGACACCGCGGGCGCCGCCCGAAACGGTCCGAACCGCCCCAAAACTGCTTGAAACCGCCCGAACACCGCCCCGGAACTGCCCGGGCGATCCGGCCGGCGACGCCGCGAAAGGGCCCTGTGCCGACCCGTCGGGCCGGGCTGGACGACGAGCGGGGCGGTCAGTGGGACCGGCTGACCTCGACCCAGCGTTCGAGCACTCCTGCTGCGGCGCCGGAATCGATCGACGTGCGCGCCCGCTCCATCGCCGTGCGGATCCGGCCGACGAGGCCGCCGTCGGCGGTCTCGTCCAGCGCCACCAGGCCCGCTGCTGCGTTCAGGATGACGGCGTCGCGCGCCGGGCCGGCCTGCCCGCCGAGAACCGCGCGGACCACGTCCGCGTTGCCGCTCGCATCCGTGCCGCGCAGCGCATCGACGGGTACGACGTCGAGCCCGAAGTCCCCCGGGTGCACCTCGTGTGCCTGGACCTGGCCGTTCCGGACCTCCCACACCGTGGACGATCCACTGGTCGTCAGCTTGTCCCGACCGTCGTCGCCGCGGAACACGAGCGCGCGGATGCCCCGCGCCGCGAGCACCCCGGCCATCAGCGGAGCCATCCGGGCATCGGCGCACCCGAGCGCCTGGGCCGCGACCCCGGCCGGATTGCTCAGCGGGCCGAGGAAGTTGAACGCCGTAGGAACCCCGAGCTCCCGCCGCGGCACCGCCACATGCTTCATGGACGGGTGGAAGACCTGCGCGAAGCAGAACGTGATGCCGGCCTGCTCGGCGGTCCGGGCGACGTCGGCCGGTGCGAGGTCGAGCCGCACGCCCAGTTCCTCGATCACGTCCGCCGCGCCCGAGGCCGAGGACGCCCCCCGGTTTCCGTGCTTGACAACCTTCGCCCCGGCTCCTACGGCCACGAGGGAGGACATCGTCGAGATGTTGAGGGTGTTCAGCCCGTCGCCGCCGGTGCCGACGATGTCCAGGGTGGGTCCGGCCACCTGGATCCGGTGCGCCCGGCCGAGCATCGCCTGCACGAGGCCGACGAGCTCGTCCACGGACTCACCCTTGGCCCGAAGGGCGATGAGGAAGCCCGCGATCTGGGCGTGGCTCGCCTCCCCCGCCATGATCGTATCCATCGCCCAGCGGCTCTGCCCGGTGCTCAGATCGAGGCCCGCCAGGAGTGACGAGAAGATCGACGGCCAGGTGGGTTGCGCCGCGGGAGGGCTTGTTGTCAGGCTCACTGTCCAAGATTATCTACGAATTGTAGAAAGTCATCACGGGGAACTTCCGCGGAATACCGGGCGTTCGGGCTCCCCACCCCTTCGCAGGAGGCTTTGGGGCGCCGTTTCGCGTTGGTGATCGCCATGATCTTGGGGACATAATGAGATCGTGACATCTGCGACCCAAGCCCCCAGTGCCGCCCCGCATCCCGCGCTCAACCGTCCCAACATGGTCTCCGTAGGAACCGTGGTGTGGCTGTCCAGCGAGCTGATGTTCTTCGCCGGCCTCTTTGCCATGTACTTCACCCTGCGCTCCACCTCCAGCGAACTGTGGGCCACGGAGACCGAGAAGCTGAACGTGCCGTTCGCGCTCATCAACACCATCGTCCTGGTGTCGAGCTCCTTCAGCTGCCAGTTCGGTGTCTTCGCCGCCGAGCGCCTGCAGCCGCGCAGGACGGGCGGACTCTTCTCCTTCGCCCGCTGGGGCATGGTCGAGTGGTTCCTGCTGACGTTCATCATGGGCGCGATCTTCGTCTCGGTGCAGGCCTACGAGTACGCAGAGCTGGTCTCCGAGGGCGTCGCGCTGTCGTCCAACCCCTTCGGGTCGGCGTTCTACATGACCACGGGCTTCCACGGGATCCACGTGATCGGCGGTCTCATCGCCTTCCTCTTCATCATCGGCCGCGCGTTCATCGCCCGCCGCTTCGGCCACTTCGAAGCCACCTCCGCCATCGTGGTGTCGTACTACTGGCACTTCGTCGATGTGGTCTGGATCGGCCTGTTCATCATCATCTACTTCCTTCAGTAACTACCTCCCCCAGATTCTTCTACTAGAGGTAGAATTCAATGAAGAACTCCAGCAGCTCTGGTACCACAAAAGGCAGGAAGCATTCCGTGAAGGCACTTTCCCAGAGGCGGCGTCATCCCCTAGCAGCATTCGCGCTGCTCCTGATGGCACTCCTCGTCACCGGCGGGATCTATGCCGCCGCCAGCACCGCCAACCAGGCACAGGCCCAGACCACCACATTCACGGCCGACGACGTCGAAGAGGGCAGCAAGCTGTTCTCGGCCAACTGCGCTTCCTGCCACGGCCTGGGAGCCACGGGCTCCAACGCGGCACCGTCGCTCGTTGGCGTAGGAGCCGCGTCCGTCGACTTCCAGGTCGGCACCGGCCGCATGCCCATGCAGATGGACGGCCCCCAGGCACAGGCCAAGCCGGTCCAGTTCACCGAGGAGCAGATCGGCCAGCTGGCAGCCTACGTGGCGTCGCTCGGCGCTGGTCCGTCCATCCCGTCCGAGGAGATCACCGATCCCTCCGAGGGTGACGCCTCGAACGGCGGCGAGCTGTTCCGCGTGAACTGCGCCATGTGCCACAACGCGGCAGCGGCCGGCGGTGCCCTGACCCGTGGAAAGTTCGCTCCGTCGATCGACGGCACCACGGGGAAGCACGTCTACGAAGCCATGGTCACCGGTCCGCAGAACATGCCCGTCTTCAACGACGCGAACATCGCTCCGGAGGACAAGCAGGACATTATCGCCTTCCTCGACACCATCAAGGAAGAGGGCTCCCCGGGGGGAGCGGACCTGGGTTCGCTCGGTCCTGTCTCCGAAGGACTCTTCATCTGGGTTGCCGGGCTGGGCGTCATCATCGCCTTCACGGTGTGGCTCACGTCAAGGTCCTCCTGACCATCCGCGCACGCCTCGGGAACGAATCAATGACAGACCTGCGAATGCAGTACCTAAAGAAGGATGAGAGTGATCATGGCCGACTCTAGTAACGGCGCTCCGGGAACCTCGGTCACCGTCGCTACGCCGGGCCGGGAACTCGACGAGTTCGAGAACCCGGGTCTCCCGCCCCACCGGCCGCGCCTCGCGGACCGTGACCGACGCGCGGAGAAGCGCGCCGAACGCCAGGTTTCTCTGCTGTTCGCCATCTCGGTTCTCGGCACCCTGCTCTTCTTCGCCGGCTACTTCTTCGTCCCCCTCGACCAGACGGTGGAGCGCCTGCGACTCCAGAACCTGATGCTCGGGCTGGGCACCGCCTTCTCGATGCTGGGTATCGGCGTCGGTATCGTGCACTGGGCGAAGACGCTCATGCCGGACCACGAGGTCACGGAGAGCCGCCACGAGATCCGCCCGGAGCGGGACCGCCAGGACGCCGAGAAGATCGTCACCGACATCCTCGACGAGTCCGGCATCAAGCGCCGCCCGCTGATCCGTAACACGCTCCTCGGAGCGGCGCTGCTGGCTCCCCTGCCGGCGATCGCCATCTTCCGCGACCTCGGTCCGCTGCCGGGTAACTCCCTGAAGCAGACCATGTGGGACACCGGCGTCCGCCTGACCCGTGACCCGAGCGGTACACCCATCCGCGCCTCGGACGTAACCATCGGATCGGCGTTCCACGTCATTCCGGAAGGTCTCAACGAGATCGAGAACAGGCTCGAGGAAAAGGCGAAGGCAGTCGTCCTGCTGATGCGCCTCGACCCCGAGGAGCTCAACCCCTCTCCCGGCCGGGAGAATTGGGGCTACGACGGAATTGTTGCGTATTCCAAGATCTGCACGCACGTCGGCTGCCCGGTAGCACTGTACGAACAGCAGACGCACCATCTGCTGTGCCCCTGCCACCAGTCCACCTTCGACCTCGAGCAAGAGTGCAAGGTGATCTTTGGACCGGCTGCGCGTCCGCTGCCACAGCTACCCATCGAAGTCGACGACGAGGGCTACCTCGTCGCGTCAAGCGATTTCCAAGAACCCGTAGGACCTAGTTTCTGGGAGCGAGGCTGACATGAGCAGCTCAACTGCGACGCAAAGCTACGTGCCGAAGACGCGCGTAGGAAAGGTCACTGACTACGTCGACTCCCGGGTCGGCGGCTCAGGGATCGTCAAGGAGTTCGGCCGTAAGATCTTCCCCGACCACTGGACATTCATGTTCGGTGAGGTGGCCCTGTACACCTTCATCATCCTGCTGCTCACCGGCACCTTCCTCACCTTCTTCTACGACCCGTCAATGGCCGAGACGCACTACGAGGGGAGCTACCTCCCCCTGCGCGGTGTCGAGATGTCCGTGGCCTACGCCTCGTCGCTGGACATCTCGTTCGACATCCGTGGCGGCCTGTTCATGCGGCAGATCCACCACTGGGCGGCCCTGCTCTTCGCGGCCTCCGTGGCCGTGCACATGCTCCGCGTCTTCTTCACCGGCGCGTTCCGCCGGCCCCGTGAATTCAACTGGGTCGTCGGTTGCACCCTGGTCATCCTGAGCCTGGCTGCCGGCTTCACCGGTTACTCGCTCCCCGACGACCTCCTCTCCGGCAACGGTCTGCGCATCATCGACGGCGTCATGAAGGCCATCCCTGTGGTCGGGACGTACCTGAGCTTCTTCCTCTTCGGCGGCGAGTTCCCGGGCACGATGATCATCGGACGCCTCTACGTGCTGCACATCCTGCTGATCCCGGCCGTGATCCTGCTCATGATCGGCATCCACCTGTTCATGGTCGTGCTTCACAAGCACGCGCAGTTCCCTGGCCCGGGCCGCACCAACACGAACGTGGTCGGCTATCCCGTGGGTCCGGTCTACGCAGCGAAGGCCGGCGGATTCTTCTTCATCGTGTTCGGCGTGCTGGCCGCGATCGCCGCGGCGTTCACCATCAACCCGATCTGGAACTACGGTCCGTACGACCCCTCCCCCGTGTCGGCAGGAACGCAGCCTGACTGGTACATCGGCTGGGTCGACGGCGCCCTGCGCCTCATGCCGGGCACGATCGGCAACTTCGACTTCGAGTTCATGATCCCGTTCCCCTGGGGCGTGAACGCGCTCTCGCTGAACGTGCTGGTCCCCGCCCTGGTCCCCGCGACCATCGTCTTCGCCCTCATGTTCACCTGGCCGTGGATCGAGGCCTGGGTCACCAAGGACAAGCGCGAGCACCACCTGCTCAACCGCCCGCGCAACGCTCCTACCCGCACCGCCGTGGGCGTCGCAGGCGTCGTGTTCTACTGCGTACTGTGGGCTGCTGCCAGCTCCGACCTCATCGCCACGCACTTCCTGGTGTCGCTGAACGACGTGACCTACTGGCTGCGCTTCCTGGTGTTCTTCGGTCCGGTCATCGCCTTTATGGTGACGCGCCGCATCGCGCTGGCCCTGCAGCGCAAGGACCGCGAGATCGCCCTCCACGGCCGCGAGACCGGACGCATCGTGCGGTTGCCGCACGGTGAGTTCATCGAGGTCCACGAGCCGGTCGACGACTACAAGCGCTACAAGCTGGTCAGCTTCGATTCGCCCGAGGTCATGGTGCCCACCGCGGATGCGAACGGCAAGGTCAGCCTGCTCGACAAGGTCCACGGTCGGGCGTCCCGCTTCTTCTTCGAGGACCGGGTCGCACCGGTCACGCCGAAGGAACTGGCCGCGTCGCACGGTGACCACCACGATGAGGTTGCCGGCGCGAAGGATCGCGAGTCGATCGCGAGCCGCTAAGCTCCTCGCCGAAAGGGCCCGGACTCATGAGTCCGGGCCCTTTCGCCGTCTCCGGGCCCTATCGAAACCCCGGGATCTCAAAACGGTCCCCACTCCCGGAAAGGTCGTCCGTGACGGCACCAGGCCCCGCACAGGGGAAATCGGCCGGCCGTTCCCTTGCTGCTGCGATCAGCGAGGTGTTCGCTCCGGCCATCCTCGTGTCGGTCTTCCTCCTGGTAGCCGCGGTTCGATCGGCGGGAGGGCCGGGCGGGCTACTCCCCGGCGCCGTCGCGGTGGTCTTCACCGCGGCACTCCCCTTCGCGGGGGTGCTGCTCCTCGTGCACCGCGGCCACCTGGTGGACCACCACATCAGTGACCGCCGTCAACGGGGCCCTGTGCTCGCTGCAACGCTCCTGTCGATCGGTGTGGGTCTCCTGCTCCTCGCCCTCCTGCACGCGCCCTGGGCGGTCATCGGCACCGTCCTGTGCACGGTCGGGGGTGTGGTCGTCGTCCTCGTCGTGAACCTCTGGTGGAAACTGTCCGCTCATTCCGCGGTCGCCGTGTTCTTCGTCGTCGGGATTGTGGCGCTCTTCGGTCCGAAGGCCGCCCCGCTCCTGCTCGTCCCCCCGGCGGTGGGCTGGTCGCGGGTGCGGCTCCGCGCGCACACCCTGGGGCAGGTCTGGGCCGGCTGCGTCGTCGGTGCCGTCATCGGCGGGGCCTTCGCGGTCTTCGTCGCGGGGCGCTGATCCGTCCTCCGGCCTCCGCCTGCTGATCCCTCTGCGCGGCCATCAAGCCCCCGGGTGCTACCCGAGGCGCTTGGAGGTGTAGGCCCGCGGCGTACGCACACCCGGCCGCTGCAGGGGCACCCAGAGCTTGTAGCGGTCGGCCCGGTAGTAGGACACCGAGTAGTCGATCATGGCGCGCGCGACGTAGGCGTGGCGCTGGATCTTCAGCAGCGGTGCATTCATCTCCACGTTGAGCAACCGCGCGATCGCCGGCGACGCAGCGGTCGCCTCGATGGTGTCCTCACCCCACTCCATCACCAGGCCGTACTTCTCGCTCAGCACGTGGTACAGCGACGTCGGCGGCGGATCATCGAGGATGCCCTGGACGCGGTGCGCGGGGATGAAGTTCTCGTCGACGCTCATGGGCTCCCCGTCGGCGAGCAGCTGACGGCGGAACCGCACGACCGGCTGACCGATCTCGATCTGGAGCTCCCGCGCCACGAGTGGCGTGGCACCCTGCTGCTCGAAGCTCAGCACCCTGGCGTCGGGCACCATGCCGCGACGGATCATCTCCTCGGTGTAGGAGGTCATCTTCATGTGCAGGTCCATCTTGCTGCGTGCCACGAAGGTGCCCAGGCCGACGATGCGCTCGAGGACCTCCTCCGCGACCAGTGCGTCGATGGCCTGCCGGACCGTCATGCGTGCCACGCCGAAGTACTCACTGAGCTGACGCTCGGAGGGAATTCCCGCGCCGGGTTCCCCGAACTGCCGCACGTAGCGCCGGAGGCTCTCGCGCAGCTGGACATGCTTCGGTACCCCGGTCGCGCTGTCGAGGGGCTCGGCGTCGAAAGGTCTCGGCAGTACCGCCATGGTGTCGCTCCCCGTCCTCAGGCCGCCCGGCGGCAGCACTATCGACTGTACTTAAACGGAAGGGAGCCCGCACGTGGCGGGCTCCCTTCGGACGGGTCCTACAGGCCTAGTGGGCGTGGTACCCACGGCTGTATTCGAAGACCCAGCCGACCAGGGCGATCGCGGCCAGCCCCATGCCGATGTACATGATCCAGAACCCGATCGCCATACCGAGGAAACCGGTCGCGGCGGCGAGCCCGAGGACCAGGGGCCACCAGCTCCAGGGGCTGAACTGGCCCTGCTCACCGGAGCCCTCGTGGATCTCGGCGTCCAGGCGGTCCTCGGGGCGCAGGCCCACGCGCTTACCGGTGAAGCCGATGTAGAACGCGATCATCCCCGACAGACCCGCTGTGAGGTAAAGCGCGAGGAACCCTACGGGCTCCGACCATTCCACGAGGAAGCCGTACACGGTTCCCACCAGCAGGAAGAACGGCGTCATGTAGGCGAAGAGTTTCGTCTCGATCTTCACGCGTTGGCGTCCTTCCGGTCGGCAGAGCCCAGGAGCTGGCCCGCGGCACTGTCATCGGGGGTGTGGGTCTGCTGCAGCTCGGGGTGGTGCAGGTCGAGTGCAGGGCGCTCCGAGCGGATGCGCGGGAGCGAGGTGAAGTTGTGGCGCGGGGGCGGGCAGGACGTCGCCCACTCCAGCGAGGCTCCGAAGCCCCAGGGATCGTCCACCTCGACCTTCTTGCCGCTGCGCCATGTGATGTAGACGTTCCAGAAGAACGGGATCAGGGAGGCTCCGAGGATGAAGGATCCGATGGTCGAGAACTGGTTCATCGCCGTGAAGCCGTCCTCGGGCAGGTAGTCCGCGTAGCGTCGCGGCATGCCCTCGACGCCGAGCCAGTGCTGGATCAGGAACGTGGCGTGGAAGCCGAGGAACAGCATCCAGAAGTGGATCTTGCCGAGGCGCTCGTTCAGCATCTTCCCGGTGAACTTGGGCCACCAGAAGTAGAAGCCGGCGAACATCGCGAACACCACGGTCCCGAAGACCACGTAGTGGAAGTGGGCCACCACGAAGTACGTGTCCGAGACGTGGAAGTCCAGCGGCGGCGAGGCCAGGATGATGCCGGTGAGGCCGCCGAAGAGGAAGGTGACGAGGAAGCCGATGCTCCACAGCATCGGTGTCTCGAACGTGATGGAGCCGCGCCACATGGTGCCGATCCAGTTGAAGAACTTCACGCCCGTGGGGACGGCGATGAGCATCGTCATGAACGCGAAGAACGGCAGCAGGACCGCGCCGGTGACGTACATGTGATGCGCCCACACCGTCACGGAGAGCGCGGCGATCGAGATCGTCGCGTAGACGAGGCCCTTGTAGCCGAAGATCGGCTTGCGGCTGAAGACCGGGAAGATCTCGGAGACGATGCCGAAGAACGGCAGCGCGATGATGTACACCTCGGGGTGGCCGAAGAACCAGAAGAGGTGCTGCCACAGGATGGCACCGCCCGCTTCAGGGTCGAAGATGTGGGCACCGAAGCGGCGGTCGGCACCGAGCGCGAACAGGGCTGCAGCGAACGGCGGGAAGGCCATCAGCACCAGGATCGAGGTGATGAGGGCGTTCCAGGTGAAGATCGGCATGCGCCACATTGTCAGGCCCGGGGCGCGCATGCAGATGATCGTCGTGACGAAGTTGACGCCACCGAGGATGGTGCCGAAGCCGGACAGTGCGAGGCCGAAGACCCACAGGTCCCCGCCGATGCCCGGCGAGAACGTGGTGCTCGAGAGCGGGGCGTACGCGAACCAGCCGAACGATGCCGCACCCTGGGGGGTGATGAAGCCGGAGACCGCGATGGTGCTGCCGAAGAGGAAGAACCAGAAGGCCAGGGCGTTCAGCCGCGGGAAGGCGACGTCGGGCGCCCCGATCTGCAGCGGCATGATGACGTTGGTGAAGCCGGCGAACAGCGGTGTCGCGAACATCAGGAGCATCACGGTGCCGTGCATGGTGAACAGCTGGTTGTACTGCTCCTTCGTCTGCAGGACCTGCATCCCGGGTTCGAAGAGCTCGGCGCGGATGATCAGCGCCATCACGCCGGCGAAGCAGAAGAAGACGAACGAGGAGATCAGGTACATGTACCCGATGGTCTTGTGGTCCGTCGTCGTGATCCAGTTGACGACGATGCGTCCCTTGGACCGGGGAACAACACGCGGAGCGGCTATGGTGCCGGCTTCCTCAAGGGTGTATTCGAAGGTGGACATCAGCTGCTGCTCCTGGCTGGGTCGGTATCGGGATCATCCTCTGGGTAGGAGTCGCGGTCGTACTCGTCACCGAGCTGACCGTCTTCCAGCTGCGCCATCTGCGCGTCGACTTCCGCCTGCGAGACGACCTTGACGTTGAAGAGCATCTCCGAGTGGTACTGACCGCACAGCTCGGCGCACTTGCCCGCGAAGGTCCCCTCCTTGGTAGGGGTGAGGTTGATGTAGTTGGTGCGCCCCGGGTACAGGTCCCGCTTCTGCAGGAACGCGGGGACGAAGAACGAGTGCTGCACGTCGCGGGCGTTGAGCTGGAGCTCGACACTCCGGTTCACCGGCAGGTACAGGGTCGGCAGGTCATCGACCCGGCCCGGCTCACCCGTGAGGTGGGCCTGCTGTCCCGTGGAGTACTTGTCCTCGGTAACGTAGTTGAAATCCCACGCCCACTGCTTGCCACGCACGTCCACGATGACATCGGGGTCCTCGACGCGGGCGTCGATCGTGGCGATGTCGCGCTCGGTGAAGTAGAAGAACACGAGCACCATGAACAGCGGGATCGTCAAGTAGAAGATCTCGAGCGGCAGGTTGTAGCTCATCTGCCGCGGGTAGCCGGTGTCGTTCTTCCGGCGGCGGTAGGCAACCATGCACCAGATGATCAGGCCCCACGTGATGATGCCGACGACCAGCGCCGCGATCCACGAGTTGACCCACAGATCGGTGATGATCCCGGTGTGATTGGTGTTGTCCCGGTCTGCCGGGAGCCAGCCATTCTGGGCTTGTGCCGAACAGCCGGTCAGTAGGAGGGCGCCAGCCAGCGAGATGCTGGAGATCTTCGCGATCCTGACGCGCTTGCTACCGGTTCGGTCCTGCGAACTCACAGACGGACCTTCCTTTTCTACGTGCGTTGCCACCCGCCCATGAAGCTGCCCGGGGAGCACATCCAGTTTTACTACTCACTGTAGAGCTTACCTGTACGACCGGCGATCTGGTGACATGCAAAAGGCCCGGAACACACCTCATCGGTGGTGTTCCGGGCCCCTGCGACGTGTTAGTGGAAGGAGTCCCCACAGGCGCAGGATCCGCCTGCGTTCGGGTTGTCGATGGTGAAGCCCTGCTTCGAGATGGTGTCCTCGAAGTCGATGGAAGCACCGGACAGGTAGGGGACGCTCATCTTGTCCACGATGACCTCGACGCCGTCGAAGTCCCGCACCGCATCGCCGTCGAGGACGCGCTCGTCGAAATACAGCTGGTAGATCAGTCCGGAGCAGCCGCCCGGCTGGACCGCGACGCGCAGACGGAGGTCGGTGCGTCCTTCCTGCTCGAGGAGGCTGCGCACCTTGCCGGCTGCGACATCGGACAGGTTGACCTCGTGCACGGGAAGTTCCGAGGACTCCTGGAGGGACCCTGTTTCGGTGGTCGATGTGCTCATAGTGTTTCTCCTAGCTCGGCGCGTGGTGTCCGCTCTCAGTGCCGTCCGCGGTGGAGCGCACACGGCTTGATCCAATGGTAGCCGTGCACGCTGTAGACATAACGGACGGGAGGGCTGAAACATTTCCGCCCTCCCGTCCGCGCCGAACGTTCAGGCGCCGGCGAGTCCTTCGTCATTGAGCCGGGCAAGCAGGATCGCCTCGGCGAGGACGGCCTTCCGGAACTCGCCCAGGTGCAGCGACTCGTTGGCGCTGTGGGCCCGCGAATCGGGGTCCTCGACGCCCGTGATCAGGATCTGCGCCGAGGGGAAGAGCTCTGTCAGGTCGGCGATGAAGGGGATGGAGCCGCCCATGCCCGCCTCCACGGGCTGCACGCCCCAGGCCTCCTCGAGTGCCTCCAGCGCCAGGCGCGATGCCGGCTCGGAGGTGTCCGTCTGGAAGGGGCTGCCACTCTCCCCCGGCGTGAACGTGACCCTGGCCCCGAAGGGGGCGTGGGACTCGACGTGGGCCCGCACGGCGTCCATCGCGGCCTGCGGATCCTCCCCGGGGGCGAGCCGGAGGCTGAACTTGGCGCGCGCCCGCGGCAGCAGCGTGTTGGAGGACAGGGCGACGCTCGGGATGTCCATGCCGATGATGGACAGGGCCGGCTTGTGCCACAGGCGGGAGGCGATGGAGCCCGTGCCGGCGAGCTGGACGCCGTCGAGCACCGAGGCGTCCGAGCGGTAGTCCTGCTCGGCGTACTCGACGGATGCGAGGTCGCCGCCCCGCAGGCCCGCGATGGCGACATCGCCGGCGTCGTCGTGCAGTGTCGCGATGAGCCGCGCGAGGAGGGTCGGCGCGTCGAGGACCGGTCCGCCGAACATCCCGGAGTGCACGGCGTGGTCGAGGACCTGCACCTCGATGGTGCCGTCCACCAGCCCGCGGAGGCTCGTGGTCAGTGCCGGCACCCCCACTTTCCAGTTGCTGGAGTCGGCGACGACGATCACGTCGGCCTCGAGGTCGTCACGGTACGTCTCGAGGAACGTGCGGAAGGTGGGCGAGCCGGCCTCCTCCTCCCCTTCGATGAAAAGTGTCACCCCGACCCCGAAGGAGTCGCCGAGGACTTCGCTGAGGGCTCCGAAGGCGCCGATGTGCGCCATGATGCCCGCCTTGTCGTCGGCCGCTCCGCGACCGTAGAGCCTGCCGTCGCGCTCCGTTGCGACGAAGGGCTCCGTCTCCCAGAGCGCCGGATCTCCGGGCGGCTGCACATCGTGGTGGGCATAGAGGAGGACCGTCGGCTTGCCCTCTGCCGCGGCGCGGCGGGCGACGACGGCGGGCCCGCCGGGGGTCCCGTCGTTGTCCACACGCAGGACCCGGACATCGTCGATGCCGACACCCCGGACCAGTGCGGCAACGGCATCGGCGCTGCGGTCCAGCTCGGCCGAGTCGAACGCTTCCCAGGCGATGCCCTGGACGGCGACGAGAGCCGAGAGCTGCTCGACGATGCGGGGGAACGCCGCGTCGACGCTCGCCCGCAACTGCTCGACGACGTGCGACCGGTCGTGCGACTGCTCGGTGGAGGTATTCGTGGAAGTCATGCCAGAACCCTACACACGCGGCCCCGTGCCGCGGGGGATGCGCCGCCGCGGACCGGCGTCGGAGCCTGCGCTCCCGAGGGGGCGTCCGCCGGACACCGAGCCGGTATCCTGAAGGGGTGTTCGGACGAAAAGAAACCCCGCCTGCCCAGGAAGCCGTTGACAGCGCTTCACGCACCGACGAAGCGCTGCGCGCCCAGGGCAAGGGCGCACCGACGCCCAAGCGCAGCGTGCAGGAGGCCGCACGCAAGCGGCCCCTCGTTCCCACCGACCGCAAGGCCGCCCGCGACCAGGGCCGTGCGAGCGTGCGTGACGAACGTGCGAAGATGCGCCAGGCCCTCGACACCGACGAGGAGCGCTACCTGCCGTTGCGGGACAAGGGCCCGAACCGTCGCTACATCCGTCAGTTCGTCGACGCCCGCGTCAATATCGGCGAGTTCCTCATGATCGCCGCGCTGGTGTTCGTGATCCTGAGCTTCTTCCAGTCCGTCGCGGTGCAGAGCGCCGTCCTGATGGCCTTCTGGGTGCTCATCGTCGCTGTGATCGTCGATTGCTTCCTGCTGCGCCGGAAGCTGAAGAAGAAGCTGACCGAGAAGTTCGGCTCCCCCAACCAGGGAGACCTCTGGTACGGGGTGACGCGTGCGCTGCAGTTCCGCCGCCTGCGTCTCCCGAAGCCGCAGGTCAGCCGGGGACAGTACCCCTCCTGATCCGCGTCCTCTGATGCGCACGTCCTGACGCCGGCCGCATGCCGGGCAACCGCAGGAACTGCGGTCTCAGGATCTGCGGTCGCAGGAACAGAAAGAAGCCGGGCCCGAGGGCCCGGCTTCTCCTGTCTGACCGGCTTCTGTCTGACCGGCTTCTGTCTGACCGGCGTACCGCGGGGCGGCACGGGTCCGTCCGGTCAGGCCGTGGCGCGGCGCGCGCGCAGCAGGCCGCGGTTGATGCGGCGCGCCCAGAAGGGACCCTCGTAGAGGAACGCGGTGTACCCCTGGACGAGGGTGGCGCCGGCCTCCAGCCGCTCGAGGACGTCCTCGGGGGTTTCGACGCCGCCGACGGCGACGATGGCGAGCTGGTCCCCCACGGCGGCACGCAGGCGCTTGAGGACCTCGAGAGACCGCGCCTTCAGCGGTGCGCCGCTCAGGCCGCCCACGCCCTTGGCCATCACGGTGGCGGGATCGGTCACGAGGTTCTCGCGCGTGATCGTGGTGTTCGTCGCCACGATGCCGTCCAGCCCCAGATCCAGCGCGAGGGCGCCGACGTCGTCGATGTCGGAGTCCATCAGGTCGGGGGCGATCTTGACGAGGAGCGGCACGTGGCGCCCCGCCGCCTCGTCGGCGGTGCGGCGGACCGCTTCGAGCAGGGGCCGGAGCGACTCGACGGTCTGGAGCAGCCGGAGGCCCGGGGTGTTCGGCGAGGACACGTTGACGACGAGGTAGTCGGCGACGGGTGCCAGCTGCTGGGCGCTCACGAGGTAGTCGGCCACGGCATCGGCGAGGTCCACTTTCTTGGTCTTGCCGATGTTGACCCCGACGACCGGGCGGGAACGTGCACCGTAGCGCCCGGCCAGCCGCTGCCGGGCCGACCGCAGGCGCGGGGCGACGGCGGCCGCGCCGTCATTGTTGAAGCCCATCCGATTGATGACCGCCCGGTCCTCGACGAGCCGGAAGAGCCTGGGCGCCGGGTTGCCGGGCTGGGCCTGGCCGGTGATCGTCCCGATCTCCACGTGCCCGAAGCCGAGTGCGGTCAGCGGAAGCACGCCCTTGCCCGCCTTGTCGAAGCCGGCAGCGAGACCGAACGGTGACGGGAAGTCCACTCCGAAGGCGGTGGTGGCGAGGCGCGGATCGGGCGCGCAGAACCGCCGCAGCGCCCATCCCACAGGTGGAAGGTCGGCGGCCCGGATCAGGGCGAACCCGATCCTGTGGGCCCGTTCGGCGTCCATCCCGGAGAACACGATCCGGAAGAAGGTCGGGTAGAAGCGCATGCCTCCAGAATTCCACGCGGACGGGGCGGGCACCAACTCAGGACGGCATCGGGTCGGCGGTAGGGTCATCGCATGGACGAGCTCTGGTCGGAGGACATCCTCGGCGGATCCTTCCGTGCGCTGACACTTCCGCTGGAGCCCGACGACGAAGGGCCACGTGTCGCCACCCTCGTCGCGTACGAGCCCGACGACGGGCCCGCCGGGGACGACCCGCAGCAGGGCGGACCGGCGCGGGCGGTGCTGTACGTCCACGGCTTCAGCGACTACTTCTTCCATGCGGAGCTCGCCCGGACGCTGCACGCCCACGGCTGGGCGTTCTTCGCCCTGGACCTCCACAAGTACGGCCGGAGCCTCCTGCCGGGCCAGACGCCCGGATTCACCACGTCCCTCGACCACTACGACGCCGACCTCGAGGCGGCGATGGCGGCACTGACGGACCGCCTGGCCGCGCGCCGCGGCGGGGACCCGGCACCGGCCCCTTACGTCGACCTGGTGCTCATGGCGCACTCCACCGGAGGTCTGACCACGGCGCTGTGGGCCGCCCGCAACCCGGGCCGGATCGCTGCGCTCGTCCTCAACAGCCCGTGGCTGGACACCCAGGGCAGCGCCCAGTTGCGGAGCGCCGCGCAGGGCATCCTGGCGGTGTCACGGCGTCGGCCGAAGACCCGGTTGAGGCTCCCCGAACTCGGCTTCTACTTCCGCAGCATCAGCGACACCCGCGACGGCGAGTGGAGTATCGACCCGGCGTGGCGTCCCGAGGCGGGCTTCCCCATCCGGGCCGGCTGGCTGGCGGCCGTGCTGGCCGGCCATGCGGCCCTCGCCCGTGGGGTGTCGATCGACGTCCCGGTGCTCGTCCTCTGTTCCCAGGCGTCCACCATCAGCACCAGCTGGAACAGCGCGATGCTGGAGACGGACAGCGTCCTCGACGTCACCCCGATGGTGCGCCGCGCGGCCGAACTCGGTCCCAACGTAACCATCCGGCGGCTTCCGGGCGCCCTGCACGACGTCTTCCTCTCACGCCGGGAGGTGAGGAGGCAGGCGGTCGGGATCGCCGCCTGGTGGCTGGACGTGTACGTGCCGGCATGCAGGCCGTGCCGGGAGGACGGCCGCCCGGCGGGCTTCCGCGGCTAGGAGGACGCGCTGCCTGCAGCGGCCTTGTCCACCGCTCCCCCGTACCGGCGGTCGCGTGACGCGTACTCCTCGACCGCGCGCCACAGCGTCCGTCGGTCGACGTCGGGCCACAGCGTGTTCATGAACACCATCTCCGCGTAGGCCGACTGCCAGAGCATAAAGTTCGACAACCGCTGCTCGCCGGACGTGCGGAGGAACAGGTCGACGTCCGGCAGGTCGGGTTCGTCCAGGTACCGCTGGATGGTCTTCTCGCTGACCGACGAGGCCTTCAGGGTGCCGGCCGCGACGTCCTCGGCGATGGCCCTGGCGGCGTCGGCGATCTCGGCGCGACCCCCGTAGTTCACGCACATCGTGAGCGTGCACGTCGTATTGTGCGCCGTGTACCGCTCGGCCTCCTCCAGTTCGCGGATCACCGACTGCCAGAGCTTCGGCCGGCGCCCGGACCAGCGGATGCGGACGCCCCACTCGTCGAGCTGGTCGCGCCGGCGCCTCAGCACCTCCTTGTTGAAGCCCATGAGGAAGCGCACCTCCTCCGGGGACCTCTTCCAGTTCTCGGTGCTGAACGCGTACACGGAGACATGCCGGACGCCGATCTCGATGGCGCCCGCCATGACGTCCAGCAGCGCGGCCTCCCCGGCCTTGTGTCCCTCGGTGCGCGGCAGGCCCCGCTCGTTCGCCCAGCGGCCGTTGCCGTCCATGACGATCGCCACGTGCGCCGGCACGAACTGGCGCGGGATCGACGGCGCCCGCGCACCGCTCGGGTGGGGCCACGGCGCAACGGGACGATGGTTCTTCATACACGCTCCACATGTTTGAGGGAGGCGACCCCGCGTTCGAGGTGCCACTGCAGGAAGGCCGCCACGAGTCCGGCGGCTTCACGGCGGGCGCCGTTGTCCGACGCGTCCGCGATCGCCCAGTCGCCCGTGAGCAGGGCTCCGAGCAGTTCCATCGTGGCGGCCGACGGCGACGCGGCGCCCGGCGGACGGCACGTCGGGCAGACGGCCCCTCCGAGCGGCGCGGAGAAGGCTGAGTGCGGGCCGGGAGCGCCGCACCGGGCGCAGTCCGTGAAGCTGGGGGCCCAGCCCGCCGTCGCCAGGGCGCGCAGCAGGTAGGAGTCGAGGATGAGCTCGGACGGGTGTAGGTTGCGGCTGAGCGCGGAGAACGCGCCGGCGACGAGCGCGTACTGCGCTCCCCCGCCCTCGCCGATGTCCGTCAGGCGTTCGGCGGTCTCAGCGATGGCCGTCGCGGCGGTGTACCGGCCGTAGTCGGAGGCGATGCCGTGCCCGTAGGCCCCCTTCGTCTGGGCCTGGGTGACGACGTCGAGGTTCCGGCCGTGCGCGAGCAGGAGGTCGACGGACATGAAGGGTTCCAGGCGCGATCCAAACTTGCTGCTGGTCCTGCGTACGCCCTTGGCCACCGCACGGACCTGGCCGTGCTCGCGCGTCAGGAGCACGATGATGCGGTCCGCCTCACCGAGCTTGTAGGTCCGCAGGACGACACCTTCGGTGCGGTAGGTGCGGAAGGCTGTCGATGAAGGCACGGGTTCATTCTCCCACCTGCCACCCCCGTCGAGCTCGGGAGGCGCGGGGGTGGCGGGCGGAAAGAGCCGGAATCAGGCGGCGTCGCGGATGGCGCGGTTGACGGCGGAGATGACGGCCTTCAATGCCGCCATCGTCGTGTTGGCGTCGATCCCCACGCCCCACAGCACCCGTTCCCCGACGGCGCACTCGACGTACGCCGCAGCGCGGGCGTTGCCGCCCGAGGACAGGGCATGCTCGGTGTAGTCGAGGACGCGGACGTCGACGCCGTCGGAGCTGAGGATGGCCAACAGGGCGTCGATCGGGCCGTTGCCCTGGGCACTCCTGCGCTGCTGCACCCCGTCCACCAGGAGCGTCGCGACGAGCTTGAACGAGCCGTCCTCCGCGGTGTCCGTGTTGACCGAGGTCAGCTCGTAGTGGCCCCAGGCCTCGGAGCCGCCTTCTGCACGGGTCGGCAGGTACTCGTCCTGGAAGACCGACCACAGCTGCGCACCGCTGACCTCGCCGCCCTGGGTCTCGGTCCGGCGCTGGATGACGCCGGAGAACTCGATCTGCGCCCGGCGCGGCAGGTCCAGGCTGTGCTCGTTCTTGAGCAGGTAGGCGACGCCGCCCTTGCCCGACTGCGAGTTGACCCGGATGACCGCTTCGTAGGAGCGCCCGATGTCCTTCGGATCGATCGGCAGGTACGGAACGGCCCAGGGCAGGTCGTCGACGCCGACGCCGGCAGCGGCGGCGTCGCGCTCCATGCTCTCGAAGCCCTTCTTGATGGCGTCCTGGTGCGAACCCGAGAACGCCGTGAACACGAGGTCGCCGCCGTAGGGCGAGCGTTCCGGCACGCTGAGCTGGTTGCAGTACTCGGCCGTGCGGCGGATGGAGTCCATGTCGGAGAAGTCGATCTCCGGGTCGATGCCCTGGCTGAAGAGGTTCATCCCCAGCGTCACCAGATCCACGTTGCCGGTGCGCTCCCCGTTGCCGAACAGGCAGCCCTCGATGCGGTCCGCGCCGGCGAGGTAGCCGAGTTCGGCGGCTGCGACGCCGGTCCCGCGGTCGTTGTGCGGGTGCAGGGACAGGATGATGCTGTCCCTGTCCGCGAGGTTCCGGGTCATCCACTCGATGGAATCGGCGTAGACGTTGGGGGTGGCCATCTCCACGGTGGCCGGCAGGTTCAGGATCATCTGGCGGTCCGCGGAGGCCTCGAACACGGCGGAGACCTCGTTGCTGATCCTGGCGGCGAACTCCAGTTCGGTCCCGGTGAAGGATTCCGGCGAGTACTCGTAGGTGATCGCCGTATCGCCCATGTTCTCCTCGAACTTGCGGCAGAGGCGTGCCCCCTGGAGGGCGATGTCGATGATGCCGTCCTGGTCCTGGTTGAACACGACGCGCCGCTGCAGGACCGACGTCGAGTTGTAGAGGTGGACGATGGCGCGGTCGGCGCCCTCGAGCGACGCGTAGGTGCGCTCGATCAGGTGCTCACGGGACTGGGTCAGCACCTGGATGGTGACGTCGTCGGGGATGCGGTCGCCCTCGATGAGCTGGCGGACGAAGTCGAAGTCGGTCTGGGACGCCGAGGGGAACCCGACCTCGATCTCCTTGTAGCCCATCTGCACGAGGAGGTCGAACATCTTGTGCTTGCGCTCGGGGTTCATCGGGTCGATCAGGGCCTGGTTGCCGTCGCGCAGGTCGACGGCGCACCAGCGGGGCGCCTTGGTGATGACCTTGTCGGGCCACGTGCGGTCGGGCAGCTCGACGGAGATCTGCTCCTGGAAGGGTCGGTACTTACCGAACGGCATACCGGAGGTCTTCTGTGCGTTTCGCATGGGAATCGGCCTTGTCTGTTGGAACTGGAGGTGCTGGCGGCCGGGCAACGCAGACTCCGCGGCGAGGATTGGCCAGTAGCTCGAGTGTCCTAGATGGCCTCGCCGCGGCACCGAAGAAGAGTCAGCTGCGCGCGCACAGTGCCACCATAGCACGGCGCATAGGATGGCTGGCGGGGCGTTCGGACGAGCGCCACCCTCCCCCGCAACACGAGGAAACGGGAAGCGACAATGACGATCAGCACACTCGATCCGGACCATCTCGACCGGACGGTCCGGCCCCAGGACGACCTCTTCCGGCACGCCAACGGCGTGTGGCTGAGGGAGGCGGTCATCCCTGACGACCGTCCGCTGACGGGCTCCTTCACCGCGTTGCGCGACGCGTCAGAACTCGCGGTCCGCACGATCATCGAGGACGCTGCCCGGGCGGACGAGGGATCGGCGGACCCTGTCGGAGCGAAGCTGGGCATCCTCTACGCGGACTTCATGGACACCGACCGCATCGAGGCGGAGGGAGCCGCTCCGATCGTGCCGCTGCTGGAGCGGATCGCGGCGATCAGGACGGTCGAGGAACTCGTGGACCTCAGCGCGGGACTCACCCGGTCGGGGGTCCAGGGCCTCGTCGCGCCCTACGTGAGCAACGACGCCGGCAACCCCGAGCGGTACCTGCTCCACCTGTACCAGTCGGGCCTGGGGCTACCGGACGAGTCGTACTACCGCGAGGAGGGCTTCGCGGAGACGAGGGAGAGGTACCGCGACCTGCTTGCGGCACTCTTCGGACTCGTCGCCACGGAGGATCCCGTCGGCGCGGCCGACCGTGTGTTCGCGCTCGAGACGCGCCTCGCGGCGTCGTCCATGGGCAGTGTGGAACGGCGGGATCCGCAGAAGACGTACAACCTGGTCCAGCACGACGACGTCGCCGGCCTCTCGGGTCACCTCGTCCCCTGGTTGCGGATCGTGACGGACGAGCCGCACCAGTCGGCGGAGCTCGTGGTCAACCAGCCCGACTTCGTCCGCGGACTCGACGAGGCTCTCGCTGCCGAGGACCTCGGGACCTGGCGCGAGTGGCTGGTGAGCCGCGTCCTGCTGCACGCCGCCGACTACCTCGACGAGCGCTTCGTCGACGCCGCCTTCGCCTTCTACGGCACGCACCTCGCAGGGACCCCGCGGTTGAAGGACCGGTGGAAGCGCGGTGTGGCCCTGGTCGAGGGAGCGATGGGCGAGGCCATCGGGCAGCGCTACGTCGAGCGGCACTTCCCGGCCACGCACAAGGCCGCGATGCTCGAGCTGGTGGGCAACCTCATCGCGGCCTACGAGTCGAGCATCACCGCTCTCACCTGGATGACGGACACGACCCGCGCCAGGGCGCTCGAGAAGCTCGCGCAGTTCACCACGAAGATCGGCTACCCCGACACGTGGATCGACTACGGGCCGCTCGAGGTCCTCCCGTCCGACCTGTACGGCAACGCCCTTCGCGCAGCGGAGTTCGAGCACCGCAGGCAGCTGGACAAGCTCGGGCAGCCGATCGACCGCGGCGCATGGCTCATGACCCCGCAGACGGTCAACGCCTACTACATGCCGACGATGAACGAGATCGTCTTCCCTGCCGCCATCCTCCAGCCTCCGTTCTTCGACATCGAGGCCGACGACGCCGTCAACTACGGGGCGATCGGTGCGGTCATCGGGCACGAGATCGGGCACGGGTTCGACGACAAGGGCTCCCAGTTCGACGGGACCGGACGTCTGCACAACTGGTGGAGCGAGGACGACAGGACGGCGTTCGACGCGCTGACGGGGCGGCTCGTCGCACAGTACGCCGCGCTCGAGCCTTCGGAGGTCCCGGGCCGGACGGTGAACGGAGAGCTCACCCTGGGCGAGAACATCGGGGACCTCGGCGGACTCGGCATCAGCTACCGCGCCTATCTCCTGAGCCTCGGAGGCGCCGAGGCACCCGTGGTCGACGGGCTGACCGGGACCCAGCGGTTCTTCCTGTCCTGGGCCACCTGCTGGCAGCAGAAGATCCGCCCCGAGGAGGCCACACGGCGCCTGACCGTCGATCCTCACTCACCCAACGAATTCCGCTGCAACCAGGTGGTCCGGAACCTGGACGAATTCCACGAGGCATTCGGCGTGGGCGTGCAGGACGGCCTGTGGCTCACGCCCGAGGAGCGGGTCCGCATCTGGTAGAGCCGCCTCGTCGCATCCCGTCGCATCCCGTCGTCCGACGGGTGCGGCGGGGCGCGTCCAGGAATCCGACCCGGGAGTTTCCGCCCGGGTACAGGCCGGGCAGTTGCGGCTAGAACCCCGACGACGCCTGGCAGGTCACCTGGTCGGCCGTCTGGCCCTGCAGCTCGCTGCCGAGTGGCGGGACGACGACCCGGGATCCCTTGGCCAGGTCCGCGCCGACGAGCAGCTCGATCCCGACAGCGGTTCCGCTGAACTGCACCTGGCTCGCTGGAACCCCGAAGCGGTCGGCGAGGTCGGCGGCCGCCGCGTCGTAGCCGGTTCCGAACAGGATCTGCGTCGTCTCGGCCGGGACCGATTCGTACGTCGTGGCCTGCGAGTACCCCGCGTCCACGAGGAGCTGCTGCACCTCGGCCGCGCGGTCGGCGTCCGTCGTGGCGTTGATGACCAGGACGGGAACGGCCGCAGGATCGAGAGCCGGGGCCTCGGGAGTGGCGGGCGCCGAGCTGGTAGCGGGCGCAGGAGTCGAGGCTTCCGGAGTGGCCTCGGTGAGGCCACGATCCTCGCGCAGCGCCTCGAAGAGCGGTGCAGCGCCGTCCTCGTCGAGGACCAGCCGGTTGGGGTCCTCCACCCACGCCTCGGTCGGCACCGTCACGAAGGCGATGTTTCCGAGGTCGACGTTCTTCATACGGTCGGCGATCTTCAGCAGTTCCGTGGGCTGGGACAGTCCCTCGTCGACGGTCAGGTTGCGGGTGATCGTGTCGGCGATCGCGTAGAGCTTGGGCAGGTTCGTCAGCGTGCCCTCGGCCCGCACCTTGCGGGCCATGGACGCCAGGAAGGACTGCTGGGCGGCGATGCGCCCGGTGTCGCCGCCGTCGCCGAAGCTGTGGCGCGTGCGCAGGAAGGCCAGGGCCTGGTCACCCTCGACCTCGCTGGTGCCGGCCGGCAGCGTCAGTCCCGAGTATTCGTCGTCCACCGGCTCCTCGACGCAGACCTCCACTCCGCCGAGCGTGGAGGACAGTTCCTTGACCGCGTTGAAGTCCGCCATCATGAAGTGGTCGACGGACAGGCCCGTGAGGTTGTTGATCGCAGCGACGGTGCAGCCCGGTCCGCCCTCCTGGAGGGCCCCGTTGAGCTGGCCGAGGTCCACCTCCTCGGACGAGTTCCCCGTCTCGGGGTCGGTGCAGCTGGGCAGGGGCACCAGGAGGTCACGGGGGAACGAGACGACCGTGACGTTCTCCCGATCCGCGGAGAGCGTCACCAGCATCATGACGTCCGAGTTCCCCTCGCCCGAGGAGAGGTCCTCGCCGCCGATGAATTCGCCGCCGTTGCCGGTCCGGGTGTCGGTACCCAGGATCAGGATCTGGAGCGGGTCGGTGCTGGAATCGACCGGGAGGGCCGATTCCCCGCCGAGGTTCAGCGGCATCGTGGCCACGTTGGACTGCAGGCGGATCACCTGGACGGCGACGAAGGCGACGGCGGCCACGAGGACCGACGCGATCACGATTGCGGTAACCCTGAGCCTCCGGCGCGCGTTGCCGAGGTGCCGCCCCGCAGGGTGCGGGCCGTCCGCCGTATGCGTACCACCGGCCGCGTCCGCGCCTCCGGCCGTGCCGGGCGCGGTTGCCGTGTCGGGGACAGTTGCCGAAGGGGCATCACGGGCGCTGTCGGCGCCCTCGGGGGACGTTCGGCGGGTCATGCCCGGGCTCCTTCGGATGGTGTCGGTGCCGGCCCGAGGCCGGCGGGGGTTCTGTCCCTCGGTCGCCGCGGCCCGGATGCAGCGGCCGGATCGCCGCTGCGCCTCTCGCGCGGTGATCGACGGCGATCAGCAGGTGTCGCAGGACCGGTGGCCCCGTTCCCGGACCCCAACGAACGGGGCCGGGAGGTAGTGCCGGCTAGAAGCCGAGCTTGACCAGCTGCTTGGGATCGCGCTGCCAGTCCTTGGCGACCTTGACATGCAGGTCGAGGTAGATCCGGGTTCCCAGCAGGGCCTCGATCCCCCGACGGGCGTTCGTGCCGACCTCCCTGAGCCGGGCGCCGCCCTTGCCGATGATGATGGCCTTCTGGGACGGCCGCTCGACGTAGAGGTTCACGTGGACGTCGAGCATCGGATTGTCCTCGCTGCGTCCCTCGCGCGGGATCATCTCCTCGACCACGACCGCGATCGAGTGCGGCATCTCGTCACGGACCCCCTCGAGGGCTGCCTCCCGGACGAGTTCGGCGACCATGACGGCTTCCGGCTCGTCCGTCAGCTCGCCGCCCGGGTACAGCACCGGCGATTCCGGCATGTGGTTGCTGAACACCTCTGCGACCGTCTCCACCTGGAAGCCGTCGGCAGCTGAGACCGGCACGATGTCCGCCCATCCCCCGGGGCCCGCCACATCGGTACCGAGCTTCGACACGGCAAGGAGCTGCTCCGTCAGCGCCTGGCGGTCGACGAGGTCGGTCTTCGTCACCACCGCGATCAGCGGCTTGCGGTTGAGCCGCGCCAGCTGCTCGGCGATGAACCGGTCACCGGGACCGATCTTCTCGTTGGCGGGCAGGCAGAACCCCACGGCGTCGACCTCGGCGAGCGTGTCGGCCACGAGGTCGTTGAGGCGCTGGCCCAGCAGGGTGCGCGGCCGGTGCAGCCCCGGAGTGTCCACGAGGACGATCTGCGCGTCGGGCCGGTTGACGATGCCGCGGATGGTGTGCCGGGTGGTCTGCGGCTTGGCCGAGGTGATGGCGACCTTCTGCCCCACCAGGGCGTTCGTCAGGGTGGACTTGCCCGCGTTCGGCCGTCCGACGAGCGAGACGAATCCGGCCCTGTGCTTAGCGTCGCTCATTGTCAGCCTCTATCGTCTCTCGTTCGTCCTGCTCGGTGTGCTCGGGTGGCAAGCGGTAGGCGATGACGTGGGAGACCCTGTTGCGTCGGCCCTCCACGCGCTCGGCCCGCAGGCCTATACCGTCAATTGTGACCTCGGATCCCACGATCGGCACCCTTCCGAGGGTCTTGGCCAGGAGTCCGCCCACCGTGTCGACTTCCTCGTCGTCGAGGTCGAGGCCGAAGAGCTCGCCCAGGTCGTCGATCCCCATCCGGGCGCTGACGCGGTATCCGCCGTCGTCGAGCTGTTCCTGCTCAGGCACCTCGGAATCGTACTCGTCGACGATCTCGCCCACGATCTCCTCGATGAGGTCCTCGAGGGTGACGAGTCCGGCCGTTCCGCCGTACTCGTCGATGACGATCGCCACGTGGGTGGATTCGCGCTGCAGCTCCCGGAGCAGGTCACCCACGGGCTTCGACTCCGGGACGTAGCGGGCCGGCCTGCAGTCCCCGTCGACCGGCCGCGAGAGGTTCGACGCCGGGCGGCCGTGCAGGCTCGCGACGACGTCCTTCAGGTACAGCAGGCCCTTGATGTCGTCCGAGCTCTCCCCGATGACGGGGATCCTCGAGTACCCCGAGCGCAGGAAGAGCGACATCGCCTGGTTCAGCGTGGAGCCCGATTCGATGGTGACCATGTCGGTACGCGGAACCATCACGGAGCGCACCTTCGTGTCCCCGAGTTCGAACACCGAGTGGATGAGCTCGGCCTCGTTGTCCTCGATCATCTCGGCGTCCGAGGCACGGGAGAGGAGCTCGCGGAACTCCTCCTGCGTGAAGAAGGCTGCTTCATCCCGTGCTGCGCCCGGGGTGATCGAGCTGCCGATCCGCACGAGCCAGCGCGGGATGGGTCCGAGGACGGCGCAGAGGGACGCCACCAGTCCGGCGGTCAGGCGGACGACGGCGGGAGCATGCAGCCGACCGAGCTGGCGGGGCGAGACTCCCACGATCACGAACCCGACGGCCGCCATCACGGCGGTCGCCAGGAGCCCGGCGAGCCAGATGTTGTCCAGCAGGTCGTGGAACAGGATGGCGACGGCGACGGCCCCTGCCATCTCGAACCAGACGCGCCAGAACCGCAGCGCATGCATGTGGGCCACGGGGGCTTCGAGGATACGGCGGAGCGACGTACCGCGCGACTCCTGGACCAGGACCTCGCCCTCCTGCCGCGGGAGGTAGCTGAAGGCCGCTTCGGCAGCGGTCACGAGGGCAGCGGTGAGGGCGAAGAGCAGGGCCATGAGCCCGAGGAGCCAGATGGTCAAGCGCTGGTCTCCTGCGGTGCGGTACCCCCGAGGAAGTCCGACAGGAGTTGCCGCTGCAGGCCGAACATCTCCTTCTCCTCCTCGGGTTCCGCGTGGTCGTAGCCGAGGAGGTGGAGGACACCGTGGGTGGTCAGCAGCAGCAGCTCGTCGTTCGTGCTGTGGCCCGCAGCCGCACCCTGGGACGCCGCGACCTCGGGGCACAGCACGATGTCCCCGAGCAGTCCGGCCGGCGTGATGCGCCCGGGTGTACCCGGGCGCAGTTCGTCCATCGGGAAGGAGAGCACATCGGTGGGGCCGGGCTCGTCCATCCACTCGACGTGCAGCTTCTCCATCGCCGCCGTGTCCACCAGGATGATCGACAGCTCGGCCTCGGGGTGGAGGAAGAGCGCCTCGAACAGGAAGTTCGCGAGGCGGACCAGCGACTCCTCGTCGACGTCGTACCCGGACTCGTTGTTGACCTCGACGCTCATCGTGCCACCCCCGGACGGCCGACGCGCGCCTGTACGGCGCGCTGTTCGTCGTCCCAGGTGCTGTAGGCGCTGACGATGTCGCCGACGAGCCGGTGCCGTACGACGTCGGCGGCGTCCAGCTCGCTGAAGTACACGTCGTCGACGTCCCGGAGGATCTCGCTGACGACCCGCAGTCCCGAGCTGGTGCCGTTGGGGAGGTCCACCTGCGTGACGTCGCCGGTCACCACCATCTTCGAACCGAAGCCGAGGCGCGTGAGGAACATCTTCATCTGCTCCGGCGTCGTGTTCTGGGCCTCGTCGAGGATGATGAAGGCGTCGTTCAGGGTCCGCCCGCGCATGTACGCCAGGGGCGCGACCTCGATCGTTCCCGCCGCCATGAGGCGCGGGATGGAATCGGGGTCCATCATGTCGTGCAGGGCGTCGTACAGCGGGCGCAGGTACGGGTCGATCTTGTCGTTGAGGGTTCCGGGCAGGAAGCCCAGACGCTCCCCCGCCTCGACGGCGGGCCTCGTCAGGATGATCCGGTTGACTTCCTTCTGCTGGAGCGCCTGGACGGCCTTGGCCATGGCCAGGTAGGTCTTGCCGGTACCCGCCGGGCCGATACCGAACACGATGGTGTTCCGGTCGATCGCTTCGACGTACGTGCTCTGGTTGAGCGTCTTGGGGCGGATGGTCTTGCCGCGCGAGGTCAGGATGTTCACGGACAGCACTTCCGACGGCCGGGCAGTGCTCTGCGTCTTGAGCATCGTGACCAGCTGCTCGAGGACATGGGGAGAGACCGTCGCATTGTTGGTGGCCATGGTCTGGATCTCGCCGATGAGCCGCTCGGTGCGCAGCACGTCCGCCGAGGGACCGGTGATCGTCAGTTCATTGCCCCGGGCCTGCAGGCCGATGCCGGGGAAGGAGTCTTCGATCAGGCGCAGGGCCTCGTCGTTCGAACCAAGCGCCTGAACCATCTGCTCCGTCGAGTCGAAGACGAACGTCCGTGTGTCGAGTCCTGCCACGTTGATGCCTGTTGAAGATTCGCTCATAGCTCGGCCGTCCGGCCTTCGATCGCCCCTCGTCTGAGTAGTCGTGCTGTGCTGTCATTCATGCTGTGGTTCATGCTGCCGTTCGTGCTGTCGTCTGCCGCCGATCCCGCCCTCGGGACGGAGCACACCAGCACCGGCGGAGATGCCAATGTTACGGCATCCCCTATTTGTCAACAGGCGCGGGAGGGCCTTGATTCCCGCGCCGCCGGGAGCTCCCTTCTTACCGAGCGGCGCTCGACTTTCGTCGCGAATCGGCAACGGGTTCGTATCGATCAGGTTTCAGTCCCGTCGACCGCCTGTATTCACACTGGTGTGCTCCGCGCGCTGTGCCAAGCTGAAACAGGTCCGGCAGGTCCGCGCCCACGAGCGGTCGCTGATCCTCCGGCGCACACGCCGCGGGTCGGGCCGTCCGGGACGATTCCACGTTACAGATTCCACCCGCGCACCAGCGCGCCTGACGGAAGGGGGCCGGCATGCACGAGCAGGACCCCCTGAAGAAGAACCGGCTCGGGCTCCGCGGGATGCTCCTGGTATCGGGCGCCGTGCTCGCGGCGAGCAGTGTGTTCTTCCTTCCCGAGGTGGGGCTGCTGCAGGGCAGCGCACCGACGACGACCCTTCCCGTCACGCTTCCGACGGCGGTCCCCGATGGGGAGTCTGGGGAGCCCGAGACGCCCGTCCGGAGCCAGGGCGCGGCAGCGGGGCCCGCTGACGCCGTCCAGCCGCTCCTGCCGGTCTACTGGCTCGGGGAGGTCGAAGGGACCGACCGGCTGTTCCGTGAATTCCTCGTGGCTCCGGAATCCACCGGCGACCCGATCTCCGACGCGGTGCGGCTCATGACCTCGGGAAAGCCTCTCGACTCCGACTATCACTCGCCGTGGCATGCCGCATCGAGCGTGAGCTCGTCGATCTCCACGAAGAACGTCATCACCCTCGACATCTCCTCGGACGCCTTCTCCGAGAGCCTCGGAGAAGGCGACGCACGCCTGGCCCTGCAGCAGCTCGTCTACACTGCCACGGCGGCCGCCTCGAACGCCGGCCTCATTCCCGGCGGCGAGTCCAGTTCCGTCGTCGTGCTCGTCGACGGAGCGGCGGGCTACCGCGCCTTCGGCTCCGTGGACGTCGGCGGGGAATGGACCCGGGATACGTCCACACTCGCTCCCGTATGGATCATCGACCCGCAGGAGGGCGTCGAAGCCGACCGCTCCGGCCTGACCATCCACGGGGTGGGGCCGGCATCGGAGCAGACGCTCGCCTGGCGGATAGACCGGAGCGAGGGTGGGTCGGCGGACGGCGGAACAGGAGATACCTCGCTCTTCCGTGACGGCTCGGTCCGGATCTCGCCCGAGGACGGCGCTCCGGGCGCCTATTCCTTCTCCGTGACGCTCCCGCCCGGCTCCTACGAGATCACGGTGGCCGTGCCCTCCGGGGACGGCCGGGCACAGGACTCGAAGTCCGTCGTCGTCAGGTAACCCCCTAGCCTCGTGCCGGCGGCCATCGGCGCCGTCGGCTACCAGCGCCCCAACAGGTGGTTCAGCAGCACGAGGGCGGCCGGGCCAGCGGAGGACGACCGCAGGACGTGCGGTCCCAGGCGGGCCGCACCAGCACCGACAGCGCGCAGCTTCGCCAGCTCGGCCGCACTGATGCCACCCTCCGGACCCACGACGACCGCGGTCGACGACGGTGTGTCCAGGGCACCCGCTGCGTGGAGCTCCGAGACCTGCTCGGCGAGGGAGGACTCGGCGTCCTCGTGCAGGACGACCATCCGGTCCACCGTCGACGCCCAGGCGGCCAGGCCCGAGGTGTCCAGGACGGCGTGGACCTCGGGCACGAACGATCGGCGCGACTGCTTCGACGCCGCGCCCACGAGGGACACCCACTTCTGCCGGCCCTTCTCGGCCTTGTCGCCGCGCCAGCGGACGATGCTGCGCTCGGCATGCCACGGCACCACGGCATCGACGCCGAGCTCGGTGGCCGACTCGACCGCCTGCTCGTCGCGACCACCCTTCGCCAGGGCCTGGACGAGCACCAGACGGTGCTTTGGCGCGGGATCCTGGCCGGCGGTCTCCACCTCGACCTCGACGGTTCCCGACCCGACGGCCGAGATCACTCCGCCGATCCGGTAGCCGGAGCCGTCGGACACGTCGATGCGCTCCCCCGTCCCGAGCCGCCGAACGGTGGCGGCGTGCCGGCCCTCGTCACCGCCGAGGACGAACAGGGCGCCGGGTGCGGCCGCGCGAACGGCCTCGCTCGACCCGAAGAACAGGGGACGCGTCATGGTCAGCGGTTCCCGAGGCGCTCCCGCAGGCGTGCGAACACGCCGGAACCGCTGCTGGCGAGCTGGCCGTCCGTGTACTCCTCGTTCCGCAGTTCGGCGAGCTTGCGCAGGAGCTCTTCCTGCTGGTGGTCCAGATTGCGCGGCGTCTCGACATTCAGGTGGACGCGGAGGTCTCCCCTGCCCTGGTTCCTGAGGTGCGTGACGCCGAGCCCGCGCAGGGTCACGATCTCGCCGGACTGCGTCCCGGGCTTGATGACCAGTTCCTGGTCGCCGTCGAACGTGTCCAGCTGCACCGTGGTGCCCAGCGCGGCCGCCGTCATGGGCACGCTCAACGTGACATGGAGGTCGTCGCCGTCGCGGAGGAACGTCGAGTCGGTGTTGACGCGGATCTCGACGTAGAGGTCGCCCTGGGGACCGCCGGCGATGCCGGCCTCGCCCTGGCCGGCGAGCTGGATGCGGGTGCCCGTGCTGACGCCGGCGGGGACCTTGATGGTCAGGGTGCGGCGTGCGCGGACGCGTCCCTCACCGCTGCATTCATGGCAGGGGTTGGGGATCACGGTGCCGTAGCCCTGGCACGTCCCGCAGGGCGCGCTCGTCATGACCTGGCCGAGGATCGAGCGGACCGCCCGCTGGACCTGCCCGGAGCCGCCGCAGATGTCGCAGGTGCGGGGCGACGTGCCCGGCTGGCAGCAGGTCCCGTCGCACGTGGGGCAGACCTCCGCGGTGTCCACCTCGATCTTCTTGTTGGTGCCGAAGACGGCGTCCTTGAGGTCGATGCGCACGTTGATGAGCGCGTCCTGGCCCCGTCGGGTCCGGGAGGGTGCTCCTGCCTGCTGGCCGCCGCCGCCGAAGAAGGTCTCGAAGATGTCCTGGAACGCGAACCCGGAGCCCGAGTAGCCGGCACCGTAGCCGTTGTCCGTGCCGTTCTCGTTGCCGGTCGTGTCGTAGATCCGCCGCTTCTGCGGGTCGGACAGCACCTCGTAGGCGTGCGTGATGCGCTTGAACTCCTCCGCGGCGTCTCCACCCGGGTTCACGTCGGGGTGGAGCTTCCGGGCGAGCTTGCGGTACGCCTTCTTGATTTCCTCCCCGGTCGCGCCCTGCGCCACACCGAGGACCTCATAGTGATTACTCACTCGTGCACATCTCTTCCTGTTGGAGATTTCTGTCTACTGCTCTGCTCGCCGGTCGTGCCGGCGGAATACCGTTGTGCCGGCGGAACACCGGGGACGGCCACGGGGCCGGCTACTCCTCGAGGATCCTCGAGAGGTAACGGGCGACGGCGCGCACCGCGGCCATCGTCGTCGGATAGTCCATGCGGGTGGGCCCGAGGATCCCGAGCTTCGCCCCGGCGTCCGGACCGTAGCCCGTCGCGACCACGGAGGCCTCCGACAGGCCACCATAGGGGTTCTCGCTGCCGATCCTCACCGAGATGCCGCGGGCGTCGTACTCCATCTCCGACAGGAGCCTCAGCATGACGACCTGCTCCTCGAGGGCCTCGAGGACAGGACCGATGCTGAGCGGGAAGTCACCCGTGGATCTGGCGAGGTTCGCCGTTCCTGCCAGCAGGATCCGGTCGTCGCGGCCGAGGCCGGCGAGCTGCTCCAGCGCTTTGATGATCGTACCCCCGTGCGCCCGCAGCGCGGGAGGCAACTGCGACGCTGCGACGCCCAGCTCACCGGCCAGCGCCGAGAGTCTCACCCCGGACACCGCGGACAGGATGCGCTGCTTCAGGTCCGCGAGCTCGGCTTCCTGGATGTCCGCGTGCGTCCGGACGATGCGCTGCTGGACGGTGCCGTTGGTCGCGATCAGGACCACGAGGATCTGCTGGGGAGCCAGCAGGACGAATTCGATGTGGCGGACGGACGCCCCGCCCACACGTGGGAACTGGACGACGGCGACCTGGTTCGTGAGCTGGGCGAGCAGCCGGACGGTCCGGTCCATGACGTCGTCGAGGTCCTCCGCGCCCTCCAGCAGGGTCTGGATCGCCTTCTTCTCCGGCGCGGACAACGGCTTGACCTCGGAGATACGGTCCACGAACAGCCGGTATCCCTTGTCCGTGGGGATGCGGCCCGAACTCGTGTGGGGTGCCGCGATGAGGCCTTCCTCCTCGAGGACCGCCATGTCGTTGCGGATGGTGGCGGAGGAGACGCCGAGCTTGTGCCGGTCGACCAGTGCCTTGGAGCCGACGGGCTCCCGCGAATGGACGTAGTCCTCGACGATGGCCCGGAGCACCTCCAGGCGTCGCGGTTCACTCATTCGATGTCACCTCCGGGTCTGCAGGAACAGGCGTGGGGGCGGCTCCGAGCGATTAGCACTCGACACACCCAAGTGCCAAGTCTAGTACGTCCGGGCTGATTGTTAGCATTGGGAACCCGGGCCGCGGCAGACCGCCGAAGCCCTCGGCGGAAGGACAGCTCGGGATGGACTACGGCTGGGGAGCACAGGATATTACGGCTCCGAAGCGGGTCAGCCTGCCCGATGTCCCGGTGGAGAAGGACACGGTCCTCGAGGACGTGCAGAGCGGATTCGTCGGCGCAGTGGTCCGGGTCGAGAAGTCCGGCGGCCTGCATGTGATGGTGCTCGAGGACCGGCGTGGCAAACGCCGGACGTTCCGGCTCGGCCACGGGTTCCTCCTCGACGGACAGCCCGTCCACGTCGTCGCACCCGTGCAGCGCGCAGCGCCGGCGTCCACCCGGACCGCGTCCGGATCGGTGCGGGTCGAGGGCGCGCGGGCGAGGACTGCGCGGGCCAGCAGGATCTGGGTGGAGGGACAGCACGACGCCGAGCTGGTCGAGAAGGTCTGGGGGGACGATCTCCGGCTCGAGGGAATCGTCGTCGAGCCGCTGCACGGCGTCGACGATCTCGCCGGCGCGGTCCGCGCGTTCGGCCCCGGTCCCCAGCGGCGGCTGGGCATCCTCGTCGACCACCTGCTGCCCGGGACCAAGGAGTCCCGGATCGCACAGCAGGCGATGACCGTGCCGGGGGCACGCCACCACGTCCTGATCGTCGGCCATCCCTACGTGGACGTCTGGCAGGCGGTGAAGCCGGCCGCGCTGGGACTCGACGCCTGGCCCGTGGTGCCGCGGAACCAGGACTGGAAGACCGGGATTCTCGCCGGGCTCGGCTGGCCCCACTCCGACCAGGCGGCCGTGGCCCATGGCTGGAAGCGGATCCTCGCCGGCGTCAGCACCTACGCCGATCTCGAGCCCTCGCTGCTGGGCCGGGTGGAGGAGGTCATCGACTTCCTGACCGCGCCCCCGGGCACTGCCTGAGCAGTCCGGGCGCCGCCACCACGTATCCTTGGATCGAGTCCGGGGGAACAGTCCCGCCAGCCAGCAAAGGAATTGACGTTGTCCAACACCGCCGACCAGCAGCACCACGGGCGGGGCGAGTCCCGGCCCGCGTTCGAAGGGACGCCGGCGAATGCCCTTCCCCTGACTGCGTCCGAGGACCGCCAGTTCGCGACGCTTGCGCACTTCGGCGGCATCCTGGGCTTCATCCCCTCGCTGCTGATCTACCTCATCTTCAAGGACCGGGGCCCGTTCACGGCGCAGGAGTCGAAGGAGGCGCTGAACTTCACGCTTCCGCCGACCCTCCTGGCGCTGGCGGCATGGCTCCTGTCGCTCGTGCCGGTGATCGGAGGGGTGTTCGCCGTCGTGAACGCCCTCATCTGGGTCACGATCACGATCTTCTCGGTGAATGCGGGCATCCAGGTCAACCGTGGCCGGCCCTACCGGTACAGCCTGAACCTGCGCCTGATCCCCTAGGCCCGTCCGCGCTCGGTCCGGCACTCAGTCCGGCAACAGCCTCCGCACGACGGCGTCCGCGAGCAGCCTGCCCTGGAAGGTCAGGACCACGCGGCCCGCGAAGGCCGCGGCGGGCTCGACGAGCCCGTCGGCGATCAGTCCGGCGACCGCCGTGCGGCTCGTTGCCCTGAGGGATTCGGTCGGAAGCCCCTCACGCAGCCGCACGCGCAGCATGACGTCCTCGACGTAGCGGTCCTCCGCCGACAGGATCTCGCGCCCCGCGGCGGGTGACCGCCCGGCATCCAGCGCCTCGGCGTACGGGCGCGGATGCTTGACGTTCCACCAGCGCGTGCCGCCGACATGCGAGTGCGCACCCGGACCTGCACCCCACCAGTCGCTGCCACGCCAGTAGGCGAGGTTGTGTCGGCATTCATCGGCGGGCGTCCGCGCCCAGTTGCTCACCTCGTACCAGTGCAGGCCGCCGGCCGTCAGCATCTCCTCCGCGAGGGCGTACTTGTCGGCGTGGTCGTCGTCGTCGATGGGCGGCACCTGGCCGCGGCGGATGCGCGTCGCGAGCCGTGTCCCGTCCTCGATGATGAGGGCGTACGCCGAGATGTGGTCGGGGCCGTAGGACAGCGCCGTGGACAGCGACGTCCGCCAGTCCTCCAGCGACTCCCCCGGCGTGCCGTAGATCAGGTCCAGGCTCACCTTCAGGCCGGCCTCACGCGCCCACTGCACGGCCTGCGGCACGCGTTCGGGCGAGTGGGTGCGGTCGAGCACGGCGAGCACGTGGGGCACCGCGGACTGCATGCCGAACGAGACGCGGGTGAAGCCGGCATCCTTCAGGACACGCAGCGATTCCGGCGTCACCGAATCGGGATTGGCCTCGGTGGTCACCTCCGCGTCCGGGGCCAGGCCCCACTGCGCCGTCGCCGCCCGAAGGATCGACGCGAGGTCCCCGGCGGGCAGCAGCGTCGGAGTACCTCCGCCGAAGAAGACCGTGGACAGCGGCCGTGCCGGCATCCCCGAGGACCGGAGCACCTGCGCACCGAGGGCGAGCTCGGCGAGCACGGATCCGGCGTACGCGTCCTGCGACGCTCCTCCGCCGAGCTCCGTGGCCGTGTAGGTGTTGAAGTCGCAGTAGCCGCAGCGCACCGCGCAGAACGGGATGTGCACGTAGAGGCAGAAGTCGCGGCTGCGCGCGCCCTCGGCTGCCTCAGGGGGCAGCACGCCGTCCTCCGGTGCCGGCAGGCCGAGCGGAAGGGCGCTAGGCACGCGGACCAGCCCCCTCGAAACCGTACGGGGTCACTTCTTGGCTTTGTCCTTCGACTCGTCGGAGGACAGTGCGGCGATGAAGGCCTCCTGGGGCACTTCCACGCGCCCCACCATCTTCATGCGCTTCTTGCCCTCCTTCTGCTTCTCGAGCAGCTTGCGCTTACGCGTGATGTCACCGCCGTAGCACTTGGCGAGGACGTCCTTGCGGATGGCCCGAATGCTCTCGCGCGCGATGATGCGGGCGCCGATGGCGGCCTGGATGGGCACCTCGAACTGCTGGCGCGGGATGAGCTCGCGAAGCTTGCCCGTCATCATGACACCGTAGGCGTAAGCCTTGTCACGGTGGGTGATGGCGCTGAAGGCGTCCACCTGTTCACCCTGCAGCAGGATGTCGACCTTGACGAGGTCGGACACCTGGTCGCCGTCGGCCTTCCAGTCCAGGGAGCCGTACCCGCGGGTCTTCGACTTCAGCAGGTCGAAGAAGTCGAAGACGATCTCCGCCAGCGGCAGCCGGTACCGGATCTCCACGCGGTCCTCGGACAGGTAGTCCATGCCGCCGAGGATGCCGCGGCGCTGCTGGCACAGCTCCATGATGGCGCCGACGAACTCCGACGGCGCGAGGATGGTCGCGGACACCATGGGCTCGCGCACCTCCGCGATCTTCCCGACCGGGTACTCGCTCGGGTTGGTGACCTTCAGGACGCGCTTGTCCTCGAGGGTCACCTCGTACTCCACGTTAGGGGCGGTGGAGATCAGGTCGAGGTTGTACTCGCGCTCGAGGCGTTCCCGCGTGATCTCGAGGTGCAGCAGGCCGAGGAAGCCGACGCGGAACCCGAAGCCCAGCGCGGCCGAGGTCTCCGGCTCGTAGACGAGCGCGGCGTCGTTCAGGGTGAACTTCGCCAGGGCGTCCCGCAGGACGGGGTAGTCGGTGCCGTCGAGCGGATAGAGGCCGGAGAAGACCATCGGCTTCGGATCCTGGTAGCCGCCCAGCGACTGCGCGGCAGGCTTGGCCAGGTTGGTGACGGTATCGCCCACCTTCGACTGGCGCACGTCCTTCACACCGGTGATGAGGTAACCGACCTCGCCGACGCCGAGCCCCTTGGAGGGCTTCGGCTCGGGTGAGCTGACGCCGATCTCGAGCAGTTCGTGGCTGGCCCGCGTGGACATCATCTGGATACGCTCGCGGGGGCTGAGCTTCCCGTCGACCACCCGGACATAGGTCACCACGCCGCGGTACGTGTCGTACACCGAGTCGAAGATCATCGCGCGGGCCGGCGCGTTCGGGTCACCGGTCGGGGCCGGGAGGTCGCGCACGATCTTGTCCATGAGGGCCTCGACGCCGACGCCGGTCTTTCCGGAGACCATCAGGACATCCTCGGGTTCCCCGCCGATGAGGCTCGCCAGCTCCGCGGCGTACTTCTCCGGCTGCGCGGCCGGGAGGTCGATCTTGTTCAGGACCGGGATGATCGTGAGGTTGTTCTCCATCGCGAGGTAGAGGTTCGCGAGAGTCTGCGCCTCGATGCCCTGGGCGGCGTCGACGAGCAGGATGGCTCCTTCGCACGCCGCGAGCGAGCGTGACACCTCATAGGTGAAGTCGACGTGGCCGGGAGTGTCGATCATATTCAGGGCGTAGGCGGTGCCGTCCACCTCCCACGGCAGGCGGACTGCCTGGGACTTGATCGTGATGCCGCGCTCGCGCTCGATGTCCATCCGGTCGAGGTACTGCGCCTTCATGTCCCGCTGCTCCACGGCTCCGGTGAGCTGGAGCATGCGGTCGGCCAACGTGGACTTGCCATGATCGATGTGGGCGATGATGCAGAAATTACGAATGATCGCCGGATCGGTGGAGGCAGGCACCGGCGCGGTGCGGGCCATGGGTGACACGTAGGTTCCTCACTTTTTCGGGACAGGGTGCGGCATGCGGCTCCCAGCCGTGCCGTCATCGGCGGCGGCCGGGGCTGGTTCGCGCCGTTTCAACTCCCCTTAGTGTCCCACGTGGCCGGACGGCTCCGGGAATCGCTGCCCCGGCTGCTGGGCCGGTGGCGACTACCCGCCTAGGATTCCAGCATGGCGATCACGGTCCGCTCCCTCCTGTCCCTCGCGACTCGCGTTGTCCGGGCGGTGAACAGCGCATCGCCCCCGGAGGCTCCCCGCCGGGGCGGTGCGAAGCGCACCCGGTCGGCCGGTCCCGCAGCCCCCGCCGCCGCGCGCAGGACGGCGGGCCGCCGGCAGGACGCACTGCTCGCCTATTCACCCTCGAGCGACGGCAAGCCCGACCCGGGCGAGATCGTCTGGACATGGGTGCCCTACGAGGATGACCCGGCGCAGGGGAAGGACCGCCCGGTGCTCCTCATCGGGCGCGACGGCGGTGACCTGCTGGGCCTGATGCTGACGAGCAGAGACCGCAACAACGCCAGCGACCACGACGGGCGGTACGTCGACATCGGCACGGGGGCCTGGGACCGGCAGGGGCGCCCGAGCGAGGTGAAGGTCGACCGGCTCCTGCGGATCACCGCCGGGGCCATCAGGCGCGAGGGCGCAGTCCTGCCCCGCCGGCGCTTCGAAGAGGTCCTCGCAGCGATACCCGATCACCTGCTGGCATAGCGCACGGGCACGGGAAGTCCCCGCCCCCTGCCGCGAGCCACCCGCGTCGTCCTGAACATCCCGTTGCCGACCCTGGCCCGGGTCACCACGGGTCGGGTTCCGCGCGTGTTTCTGGTAACCTTTATAGCTGTGTGTCCGCGCAGGTCTCCGGGCACTTTGGCCAATCGCCATACGGTATCCCCACGCCGCTCAGTCTTGGTTGGCCGAAATACCCTCACGACCAGTCCGCAATACAAAGAAAGTTCTCATACGTGGCAAATATCAAGTCCCAGAAGAAGCGCATCCTCACCAACGAAAAGGCGAGGCAGCGCAACAACTCGGTCAAGTCCGAGCTCAAGACCGCCATCCGCGCCGTGAACACGGCCGTCGAGGGCGCTGACAAGGACGCTGCCGCTACGGCTCTGCAGGCAGCCAGCCGCAAGCTCGACAAGGCTGTCAGCAAGGGTGTGCTGCACAAGAACAATGCAGCGAACCGCAAGTCCGCGATCTCCAAGAAGGTCAACGCGCTCTAAGCTGCGGACCCTTCGACGTAGGGCCGACTCCTCACGGGGTCGGCCCTACGTCGTTAACGGGTCGATCCTCACAAAGCCCAGTAATCCCCTTCCGACTTCCCGGGCAGCTGCCCGCCACAAAGAATCGAGCACCCCGTGAGCTTCAAGGCCGACAAGCCCTTCGTCCTGTTCGTCTGCGTGAAGAACGGAGGCAAGTCCCAGATGGCCGCCGGCCTCATGGACAAGGTCGCCGGGAACTCCGTGGCCACCGCTTCTGCCGGATCGAAGCCCGGTTCTGCGGTCAACGCCCTCTCGGCCCAGGTCCTGGCCGAGGTAGGGGTCGACATCAGCCGGAACGTCCCCCGGCAGATCACCGTCGAGGACCAGGAGCGAGCGGACCTCGTCGTCATCCTCGGCCCCGAGGCGCAGGTCGACGAGGTCGAGGGCACCCTGTACGAGCGGTGGGACACCGACGAGCCCAGCGAGCGCGGCATCGACGGGATCGAGCGGATGCGCCTGGTCCGCGACGACATCCTCGAACGTGTCACCGACCTTCACGCCACCCTCACCACCCGCTGACGCATGTGCCCTCGGACTGCAGGCGCCGTCCTGGTCTCGTCACGACCGAGACACTGGCGTTCCGGCAGTCCAAAGGGCTCGGCATCGGCTGGGGCGCGTCATCCCGATCGCCATCCGGATGCTTCTGGCCCTGGAATTCACGACCAGATCTTCACTCGCGTTCGTCGTCGCGGGCTTCTTCGACGTCAGCTTCGCCCGCTACGCCGTCGTGATGATCCCCGTCGGCATGGTCTCCGTCGCTGTGAGGCTCGGCGGACTGCTCCTGTTCTTCCATTGAGTCATCCCCCGCCACTTCGACGTTGCCGTACTCCAGGCGCCCGCGTCGGCCACCGGGGATCCGGTGACTTCCACGGCCGGCTGGATTGTTCTCGGCGTTCTGCTCGCCGGCTGTTTCGCCGCCGAACCAGCGAACATCCCGCTTTCGGCCGTCGCCGGCTTCGGAGCCGTCATCCTGACGATCGCTGCCTCCCGCCGACCTACCTCTTCCTTGGCACCCCAGCAGTCGAGCGGGCCCCACAAGGTTTGCCCACACCGGTAGCCACGGCTTGCTGTGTGAGAACCACACGCGATCGATTCGGGTGAAACAGAAACGACAGGGGCACTTCTTATCGCTCGCGGCCGCGCGGTACAACCTCCCGAGGACCAACATCATGTTCGAGTTCATCGAGGATATAGAAGTCACCGCCGCCGATCACATCAGGAACATCATCACCGGCTACCGCCGGCACGGGTTCATGACGGCCCTTGACGATCTCGGCGCCGGCCACGCAGGACTGGGACTCCTAGTCGACGTCCAGCCGGACTTGATCACAATGGGCCTGAAGCTCGGCCGGACAAGGGCAGACCCGACCCGGACCGTGGGCTGAGGGACTCGGCGCCGCACACCGGCACTCGACGATGAGGTTCTGTGGACTCTCTCCGTCGTCGAGCACTGCTGCCGCAAGGGACTTCAGCATGTTGTGAGGGCACCCGACAAGGGTGTTGCGCGACTTCTCTTGACGAGCGCTCGCCAGTGTGTGATCGTCGTCTAAATCGTTTTAGATAAAACGTTACAGATCGACAAAGAGGTCGTCTTCATGCATGATTCCACTGCTGCCACCCAGGACACCGTCCTTCAGGCACAAGATATTGAACGCCGTTACGGCGCCGTCGTAGCCCTCTCAGCCGCATCCATGCAGCTCCGTCGGGGCGAGGTCATGGGGCTGGTAGGAGACAACGGAGCCGGGAAGTCCACGTTCCTGAAGATACTGTCCGGTGCTGTGACACCGGATGCCGGATCAATTGAAGTCTCAGGGCGGCCAGTGTCCTTCCGACGCCCCTCGGATGCGCTCGAGGCCGGCATCGAGACGGTGTATCAGGACCTTGCCCTGGTGGACACCATGTCTGCCGTACAGAACGTGTACCTCGGGCGGGAAGAGCTTTCCTCCAATCCGCTCCTTCGGGCTCTGAATATCGTCAACGACAAAGGAATGCGGGCACGCTCCCGCGAGGTCCTGAAGGATCTGGGCGTTGGTATCCAGTCCGTGAACGTGTCGGTCCGCGGCATGTCCGGCGGTCAACGCCAGTGCCTTGCGATCGCCCGGGCACTGATCTGGGGACGACAGATCGTCATCCTCGACGAACCCACTGCAGCACTTGGAGTCCGGGAGTCCGCGCAGGTCCTCGAGCTCATCGGTCGGCTCCGCGACCGCGGGGTCAGCGTCATCCTCGTCAGCCACAACATGCAACAACTCGTTCAGGTCGCAGACCGGGTGACTGTCATGCGCCTGGGCAGGACCATCGCAACGCGTGACGTCGCCGATATCACCCCCGAAAAGATCGTCGGTCTGATCACCGGGGCGATCCCCGCCGACGTCGCAACACCTGAGGACACCTCCACCGTCGTTGTCTGACGGGCTCACCCCACCCGTTCCACTCCCTTCCAACAGCATGACCTCTTTCAGCTCCACCCCCACAGGAACATCACTCCCAGGAGAACACTGCAATGACGCAACTCACCACCCGCTCACGTCTGGTCCGCGCAGCGCTCGTCTGCCTGGCCGCGACCAGTCTCACCCTCACCGGATGCAGCACCGTCGACCCTGCGGCAGGAGGTTCGGGTTCCGGCTCCGAGGCGGCCGATGACGGAACCTTCACCCTCGGCTTCGCGGTCGGAGGCCAGCCGGACGCCGACTGGCAGGAACTCCAGGGCGACGTCGCCAAAGGCCTGGCCGACCAGCGTGGCTGGGACTTCGTCGAACTCTCCAACGACAACAGCGAAGCCACAGCCACGACCAATGCCGACCTCTTCATCCAGAAGGGTGTCGACATGGTCATGATGTTCAACGGTCAACCCTCGGCGAACCCTGTGATCGCCAAGAAGTATGAAGACGCCGGCATCCCGGTCGTGACCTTCGACATCGCCCAGCCCGGCTGGTACTTCGTCGGCGTCGACAACGCCGCAGCGGGAACCGAGGGAGGAACCAAACTTGCGGAGCTCGCGCAGGAGAAGTGGGACTGCGACGTCGATCTGGTCATTTCTGCCGAGGGTACTGCAGCCGGCCAGATCAACGAGTGGCGCACCGGCAACGCGCGGACCGCCATCCAAGAAACCTGCCCGGACATCCCCGAGGACAACTACGTGTCCTATGAGGCGGACGGCAACCTCACCACCTCCCTAGCCAACGCCCCCGGTGTCTTCGCCGCCCACCCCGACGCCGAGAACATCCTCGTCGTGGGACTCAACGACCAAGCTGTCGTCGGCGCCCTCCAGGCAGCGACCCAGCTCGGCCGGGACGGCTCGATCATGGGCTGGGGCCAGGACGGCGGACTGATCACCGGGGACAACGTCGACCCCAACCTCGCCGGAAGCGTCATGTACTTCCTCGAGGGCTACCCGGCCTCCGCTTTCGAAATCGCCGACCAGATCGCCGAAGGCAACACCCCAGAGGTCAAGGACACAGGCGACAACGCCGCCGTGAGCGTCAAGCCCTGCCCCGTGACCCAGGAACAGGCCGCTTCCACCCCCAGCATCGATGAGCGCGTCTCCGAACTCGCTTCCGCCCCCAAGGGAACCACCGAATACGACCTGTTCTGCGACTTCTAGACCGACCTTCGAATCACCTGACACCCGCCCGACCATGACAGCGACCGGATCGGTCAGAGACGACACCACACCATGACCACATCTCACCTCACCCCGACCGATCCGGTCGCTACCAAGCCGGACAAGCCTCACATTCCAGTAAGGGACGGGCGCACCTTCACCTCGTTCCGCGACGCAATCAGCATCACCGGCGTATGGGTTCTGCTCCTGGCAGCCACACTCATAGCCCGCCCCGACTTCCTCTCGAACCAGACCCTGCTCGCCGTCACCTTCACCATGTCCATCTCCGGGGTCCTCGCCGTCGCTCAGGCCCTGATCGTCATCAGCGGGGGCCTCCTTGACCTGAGTCTGCCCGTATCCCTGACCCTGAGCGCCTGGGCCACAGTCAGCGCACTGAACGCCGGATTGCCGACAATTGTCGCCATCCTCTCCGGTTTGGGAGCCGGAGCCTGCTGGGGCCTGCTCAACGGTGCCATCGTCGTCTTCGGGAGACTGAACCCGATCATTGTTACCCTCGCAACCGGGTTCGGCGGACTGGCAATCATGCTGATCCTCTTCAAATCAGCACAAATCCCCTCAGCGTCCTCGTTGCGGGCCTACGGCCTCGGACGCTTCCTCGGACTGCCCAACATCTTCTGGCCGATGGTGCTCACGATCATCCTCTTCGGTCTCGCCCTGACATACACCCGCTGGGGTCGCCGCCTCATCGCGGTCGGAGGCAACGCCCGCGCTGCCAAAGCACGCGGTCTCAACCTTCGCCGGATACGCCTGGCGACCTTCGCCGGATCCGGAGCCGTCGCCGGCCTTGCCGGAGTGCTCTTCTCGGCCGTCAATCCGAGTTTCACCCCGGCCTCCGGGACCGGCTTCCAGCTCATCGTCATCGGAGCGGTCATCCTCGCCGGCATCAGCCTCTCCGGTGGAAAAGGAAACCTCCTCGTCCTCCTACTCAGTGTCGGATTCCTCGCGACCATTCCGACCTCGATCGCGTTCTTCGGCCTACCCCCGGCCTGGTCACTCGTCTTCCAGGGTGCACTGCTCATCATCGCCGTCGGCATCGACGGCGCCCGGTTGAAGAGGACAAGCTAATGACTACCCTCACTTCCCCGCTCTTCGAAGACACCCCCCAGTCCTTCCGGCAGCGAACACTCAGCTCCTTCAACGGACCTGTCGGAAGCATCACCGCCACTCTCGCAGTCACCCTGCTCGTCGGACTCCTATGGGTCGGTCCCGAGTTCTTCGCCCCCTCGAACATTCAGATCGTCGGCGTGAGCGTCGCCATCCCGTTGATCGTCGCCGTCCTGGCGTCATTCGCGCTGCTGGCAGGCGTCGTGGACCTCTCCATCGGCTCGATGGTCGGCTTCGGGGCGGTGATCTTCAACCAACTCGTGGCCACAGGAATGAACCCATGGCTGGTCGCCGCCATTACCATCGGCGTCGGTGTCGTGGTCGGACTGACCAACGCATTCGTCATCGTCTATTTCGGCGCTGAACCCCTCGCAGTCACCCTCGGCATGCTCACCCTGCTGCGCGGACTCAGCCAGGCGATCGTCGTGAGCGCACCTCCCTCGACCCTGATCGACCCGCTCTACAACGTCACACAGGGCGCCCTCCTCGGATTCCCCACTCTCCTACTCATCGGGATAGGCATCACCCTCGTCGCTGCCGGCTTCATCGGCAGAACCAGGGCCGGCCGTAAGGTACAGGCCGTCGGTGGAGACCACCGGGCTGCCGCCCGCGCCGGAATCTCAGTCACGAAGGTGCGCGTCGTCGCCCTCGTCGTCAGCGCCGCCGGAGCGTCCATCGGGGGGATCCTCTACGTCGGACAACTCGGTTCAGCCTCGAACATCCTCGGCACCGGACTCGAGTTCCAGATCTACGCAGCCCTCATGATCGGTGGGTACTCCATCACGCGCGGCGGAGTCGGCAACCCACTCGGCGGCCTCCTCGGCCTGCTGGTCGTCGCCGGCATCACCAACATCCTCAACATCCAGTTCTTTGACCCCGACTACCTCGATCTGATCGTGGCACTCATCCTGCTCGCCGCCGTCCTGGTCGACCGCTACCGCGGAGGAGACGAATTCGAATGACCCAGCACACCCTTGAAACAAGACCCTTGGGACGCACAGGCCTGCGCGTCTCCCGACTCTGTATCGGAACGGCGGCATGGGGAGTCTCCTCCCCTGTGCACGAGCTCACCGTCAGCGAAGAAGACGCCATAGCAACTGCCGGTCGGGCGTTCGCCGGACCCGTGACCGTCCTGGACACCTCGAACAACTATGGCGACGGGGAGAGCGAGCGTCGGGTCGGGGCCGCTATCCGGCAGTACGGGCTACCTGACGGTTTCATTATCCAGACGAAACTGGATCGCGATCCGACAACGGACACCTTCGACACCGATCGGATGGGTGCCTCGCTCGAGGAGAGCCTTGAACGCCTCGGATTGGACCGCGTGCCCATCCTCTACCTCCACGACCCGGAACACATCGGTTTCGACGCGGCTATGGCCCCTGACGGGCCTGTCGAAGCTCTGCGGCGCTTCCGGGACGAGGGCTACACCGATCACATCGGAATCTCGGGTGGTCCGGCGACCATGCTCCAGCAATTCGTCGAGACTGGGCACTTCGATGCGCTGATCACGCACAACCGTTTCACCCTCGTAGACCGCACCGCAGACCGACTCCTCGACGCCGCCACCAAGGCCGACGTCGGCGTCATGAACGCAGCCGTCTACGGAGGCGGACTGCTCGCCAACTGGCCGCGATCAACCAACCGGTACCACTACGCCGAAGCCAAACCGGAAATCGTGGCAGCTGTCGACGCCATGGGTGCTGCCTGTGCCAGGCACGGCGTACCACTGCGGGCAGCCGCCCTGCAGTTCTCCACCCGCGATTCCCGCATCTCATCGACCATCTGCGGAGTCGTCTCCCCTGAACAGGTCGATGAAGCAGTCCTGAACTTGCATCTGGCCATCCCTGACGCACTGTGGGACGAACTCGAGGCCATCTGCCCGGACCCCCGCACATGGATCAATGACTGACCACCCCGCGCACCCCACCGAAGACGCCACTGCTACTTCCACGGACAACCCGAGGATTGTGCTGCTCGTGGGAGCAGGAGCCCACAGTGACCCCTGGCATGCCCTCATCGCGACAAGTCAGCGGATAGCAGAGCTCCTGCATGACGACGGCTTCACGAACGTCCGCATTGCGAGCACGCATGAGCAGGATGACTTCCGCGAGGCCATGGACGCGGCGGAGATCCTGATCGTCAACGCCAGCAGCGACCTGTCCCAAGCGGCGCCCGACTCGGCGGCCCTCATGGATGCCATCACGGCTCACTGGCATCGAGGAGGAGGTGTCCTGGCATCGCATTCGTCCGCCCTCGCCTTCCGGGACGACCCGCGCTGGGCCGAGCTGCTCGGCGGACGCTGGGTTCCAGGGACCACCATGCACCCCCAGATAGGAACCTCCCTCATCCAGGCGGCCCCGCACACCCTCGACACCTTGACCTTCGACGACTTCACGGTCTACGACGAGCGGTACACCCACCTGGAAACTTCGACGCAGGTGCAGACCCTGGCCATACACACCGAAGACGGCACGACGCACCCGCTGATCTGGGCCAATGACACCCACAAGAACGACGGCCGGGTCGCCTACGACGCCCTCGGTCACGGAGTCGAGTCCTACGATTCTCCCGCCCACCAGCAGGTATTCCTGATGCTCGTCCGATGGATCGCCGACATCAACATCGCGGCTGGGCAGAAAGGACCAGCATGACCGTTGCACACGATTCCCACAACACGCTGGTGCGTCACGGGTCTCTGGGCATCGACCCGGTGTTCTACGAGATCATCTGGCTGGGACGGGACCCGGATCGGGTGCTGTCGGGCTTTCCTGACACGCACCTGACCAGTCGTCCTGCCTGGCGCGTCGTCGCGGGCTATCTGATGCTGTCGAAATCCTCCCCCGGTTCCGGGGAGGAAACTCTCGGGGTATTCAGTCACGGGCACCCTGTAGGTCAACTCACCGAGACCACGGATGGCACGATCTCCCTCCGATTCGACGCTCCCCCACACCTCGACGGACGGGTGCTGCGATCCCAGGCGGGCATTGCCGTCGTCGCCGACCCGGACACCACTTTTCACCCGGGTGGGGAGGAGCATGAAGTCCTGCTGGCCGCGCCGATTCCGGATCGACTGGGCTTTACGCTCGTGCATGGGCCGGCCACAGGTAAAGTCGAGAACCGCATCGGGCTCCTACACAGCCTCAGGCGTCTAAAGGGGGACCATGGGTGAGATCGGCATCAAGGACGTCGCGGCGAGGGCGGGTGTGTCCGTCAGCACGGTCTCCAACGCCCTCAACAGGCCCGAACTCGTGTCGAGTTCCGCCGCTCACCGGGTCGCCGAAGCCATCACCCACCTCGGGTACGTCCCCAACACTGCCGCCCGGCAGCTCAGAGCCGGGCGCAGCAATGCGATCGGCATGGCTGTCCTGAACATCACCAACCCGTTCTTCGCCGACGTGGTGCTCGGTGCCGAGGAGGAAGCCGAGAGGGCCGGCTACTCGATCATTGTCGGCAACAGCTACGACTCCGAGGAACGGGAGTCGCGGCACCTGGACCTGTTCGAGCGCCAAAGAATGGACGGGATTCTCATAGCACCGGTCCGCACCCCGACAGCCATGCTGGAACGCTTCCGGCAGCGCGAGGTACCCGTTGTCCTCGTAGACCGGGCCGACAAGGAAGGGATCTTCCCCTCCGTCTCGCTCGACGACGTCACCGGCGGCGCCATGGCCACCGAACACCTCCTTCAAGGAGGAAGCCGCCATATCGCGTTCATCGGAGGCCCGCTCACCGTAGACCAGATGCGCGAACGTTTTGAGGGATGCCGATCCACCGTCGAAGCCGCCGGTGCCCGCTTCACCTTCATCGAGACCACGACCCTGAATCCGCGGCTCGGCCGCGACATCGGTGACCGCATCGCGGCCCTGCCGTTGAGTGAGCGGCCCGACGGGATCTTCGCGGCCAATGACCATGTTGCTCTCGGCATCCTGCAGAGTCTTATTCGCCATGGCGTCGGGGTCCCCGGCGAGATAGCGATCATCGGCTACGACGACATCGATTTCGCCGCCGCCGCCGTCGTCCCCCTTACATCCATCCGGCAGCCGGCTATCGAGATGGGTTCCCACGCCGCACGACTGCTCCTGCAGGAACTCAAAGCCGTGCCTCCGTCCGAGGTGCAGACCCGATTCGAGCCTCTCCTCGTGCCGCGCCAATCAACCCGGCACTGACACCACAGGAACCGACGACCAGATACAGACGGATCCGGCACTGCCCGCTCTGCCCGCCGACTCATTACCCCACCCACGTCTTGGAGGATGCCCGTGTACTACGGAGCCGACTACTACCCCGAACAATGGACGCCCGAGACCTGGGACGAGGACATCCGGCTCATGCAAGAGGCCGGAGTCAACCTTGTCACTGTCGGGGTGTTCGCCTGGGCCCGCATTCAGCCCGATGAAGACTCCTTCGACTGGCAGTGGCTCGATGACGTCCTGGGCCGGCTGCACGAAGCAGGTATTGCGGTGGACCTGGCTACCGCCACAGCATCACCACCGCCCTGGGCTTCCACGCGATATCCGCAACTTCTCCCTCAGGATTCAGACGGGACAACCTACTGGCCAGGCAGCCGTCAGGCCTACGCTCCCAGTTCGCCGGACTACCGGCGCCTCGCGGCCAGGCTCGTCACCGAACTGGCCGCACGCTACGCCCACCATCCAGCGGTCGTCATGTGGCACGTCAACAACGAATACGCATGCCACCTGCACTACGACTATTCCGACAACGCCGCGACTGGGTTCCGCCAATGGCTCAGCAATCGCTACGGGAGCATCGACGCGCTGAACGCGGCGTGGGGAACCCTTTTCTGGTCCCAGCGCTACAGCGCCTTCGACGAGATACTGCCGCCACGCACAGCGCCCTACAGCCACAACCCGTGCCAGGCGTTGGACTTCAAACGCTTCACCTCCGATACGCTGCTCGGGCTCTTCATCATGGAACGAGACATCATCAGGGCCTCGGGGGCACAACAACCGGTCACCACCAACTTCATGGGGGCCTTCCCGCCCCTGGACTACTGGAAGTGGGCCGAGGAGCTCGACTTCATCTCCGACGACAACTACCCCGACCCCAACGACCCCCACTCCTTCCGAACCGCGGCCTTCACACGCGACCTCATACGATCCCTCAAGCCGGGACAACCCTGGGTGCTCATGGAACAATCCACCAACGAAGTGAACTGGCGTCCGAGCAACGCACCCAAAGCCCCCGGACAAATGGCTGCGCTGTCCATGCAAGCCGTAGGCCATGGCGCCGACGGCATCATGTTCTTCCAATGGAGGCAGTCCCAGCGTGGCAGTGAGAAGTTCCACTCCGCAATGCTTCCCCAGGCAGGGACGACCACCCGCACCTGGCAAGAAGTCGCAGACTTCGGGCAAACACTTGCCGGCGTGACCGATCTACCCAGTGGTGAAGGTTCCAGCAGAGCGAAGGTCGCTCTCGTGTTCGACTGGGAGAACTGGTGGGCGCTGCAGAACCCCGACCACCCTGCCGAACTGGACTACCTGACCCTGGTGCAACGCTGGTACGCCGCCCTTCACCGCCAACACCTCTCAATCGACCTGGTCCACCCGACCGGAGACCTGACCGGATACAAGGTCGTCATCGCACCCAATCTCTACCTCCTCACCGATGACGGGGCGGATAACCTCACGCGATTCGTCAACGGCGGCGGCCACCTCCTCGTCACTGCCTTCAGCGATATCGTCGACGAACACGACGCGTTCCGCAGCGGAGGGTTCCAGGTCGGCCTCCGAGACACCCTGGGTGTTACCGTGCACGAATTCGGGGCCCTCGTTCAACCCCAAACCACCTCCACCGGTCCCACGTCCGCCGGTGAGACACACCAGACTCACCAGGCATCACTACGTGAGCCAGGTGAGGACCACGCGCTCTTCGACACGCCCGTCGGGGTTCTCACTGGCCAGCACTTCGCCGAAGTACTGGACATCCTCAACCCAGCGGTCACCGTACTGGCACCGTTCACGACAGGCCGCGTCTCTGGCGGGCCAGCCCTCACCGCCCTCCATGCGAACCTTGACCAGGTCAGCGGCGCCCAGCCCAGCGAATACAGCGAACAGAGGGATCCCCGGGAGGAGGGGGAACACGGGCGGGAGGGTGGTGTCGGCTACTACCTCGCGACCATTCCGGACGACCACGGGATGCTGCAGCTCACGCGATGGCTCATCAGCCAGGCCGGTATCAGGCCTGAGCTGCCCGATTCGGGCTCGGTAGACCTCGAGTACGTCGAGGTAGCCCGTCGTGGTGACGTCCTGACCCTCATCAACCACGGCCCGGATAGCGTCGTGGTGCGCCTACCCGATCCGGTATCCGGCAACCAGTCGTCGCCCTCCCGGGTGGAGCTCGGCCCCCATGGGTGGGCGCTGATCGGTGCTAGCGGCCCACTCCACCGCTCTGGACGTCCTTAACACCTTCCCTGACCGTTACTCACGAAAGAACCTGATATGGATTACACACGCCTCGGCTCCGCCGGCGCCGTCGTCAGCAGAATCGCCCTCGGCACCATGAACTTCGGCCCTGTTATCGGGCGGGAGGAGTCTTACAGCATCCTGGACCTCGCCGTGGAGAACGGCATCAACTTCATCGACAGTGCGGACGTGTACGGCGGCCGCCCCTGGGGAGACCAACCCGGCCAATCCGAGGAACTCCTCGGCAACTGGATGCAGGCCCGGAGCAACAGGGACTCCCTCGTGATCGCAACGAAGGCCTACGGGCCCATGGGGCAGGGCCGGAACGACCGGGGACTGTCGGCCCTGCACATCCGTGCTGCAGTCGACGCTTCGTTGCGGCGCCTGCAGACCGACCGGATCGACCTCTTCCAGATGCACCACATCGACCGGGCAGTACCCGTCGATGAGGTCCTTGATGCCTTCACGATTCTGCAGGCCCAGGGCAAAATCATCTACCTCGGCTCATCGAACTTCGCCGGCTGGAACATCGCCCAGTACCGTGAACATGCCTCAACGCGGAACCAGCTGCCCATCGTCACCGAACAGTCGGTATACAACCTGGCTCAACGGCTCCTCGAACTCGAAGTCGTCCCGGCCGCCCAGGAGTACGGGATGGGTATCCTTCCCTGGTCCCCGCTGGCCAGCGGTCAACTCGGTGGAGTGCTCCGCAAATCCGATCGGTCCCGGTCGCAGGACCTCGACCGGTTGGGTGAACGCCGGACCCAGATCGAGAAATACGAACGCTACGCCGAGGAGCTCGGCGTCGACCCGGCCGTCCTTGCGATCTCGTGGCTGCTGCACCAACCCGTCGTCACCGCGCCGATCATCGGGCCACGCACAGCCGGACAACTCACCAGCGCCCTCGGGGCCTTGGATCTGTCGATCACTGCCGAGCAGCTCCGGGCCCTGGACGAGATCTGGCCCGGGCCTGGCGGCCAGGCTCCTGAGGCCTATGCCTGGTAGTACCAGGCATAACGGGTCACAGTAGGGAAGGCTTGTGGGCTCCCCTACTGTGACCAGACCTGGGGTCGGGAGCGGACGGGTTCGCCAGTAGCCGCCGCTTCCTGCATCAGCAGGGACAGGTAGTGGTCCTGGCTTGCTTCCGCCAAGCTGTACAGGTCAGGACCACCCTGAACATGCTCAGCCATCCGCACGAGGCATTCTGCGATCGCCAGTTCGTCATCGCTCAGCCGCGCGGGCATGAAGTCGTTGGTGAACACCCACTCAGTGCCGGCCATGATGCCGCGCAGAAAGAAGCCCTCGAGGTTGCCGCCCTCCCCCGCCGCCATACGACAAAGGGACGTTGACACCGGTGTGCGGTAATCGGCGAGGTAGCGGACGTCGAGGTCGTTGATCTCTCCCCGGTCTCCCCTGACGAGCAGCCGGTTCGCTCTGATCCAGGAAAAGTATTGTTCGGCTGCAAAGTCGTAGACGCCGAGGCGGTCGCCGAAGTCGAATCGAGCAGAGACTTGTTCGGCGGTGATGACGACCTCCTGCTGCGGATCTCCGTGCCGGCTCGGACCCTGTACCAGCGGTGACTCGAAGATCGAGGCGGTGATTGTCACGGCATCGAAACCCACGCCCAGGGCGCGGCGCATGATGCTCACTCCGTGATAGTCGTGGCATTGAGCCACCAGCACCTGACTGACCCGGCCCAGACGGCCGGACGCGGCGAGGTGCAGTTGTGCGCGCAGGAGCGGGGACAGATGGTACTGCTCAGTCACCTGAACGACAGCTCCCTGACGCACCAGTTCATACAGGCTTGAGAGCGCCCTAATGTCCGGCCCGGGAGGCGTCTCCGTCAGTACCGGAACCCGAAGTTCGGCAAGACGTCGAATGATCTGCGGTGCGACATCCCGAGGGACGGACACGACAACAAAGGCCGGAGACGTAGCCGCCACAAGGTCCTCGATCGAGGCGAAAGACCGCACACCCCATATGTCTCTGATACGTCTACCTGTGTCCTCGCTTCTGGTCACCAGGCCGACTACGTCAAAGCGCTCCGGCAGCTCCCGCGCCACACGAAGGAAGAACTCGCTCCTCCATCCACTTCCGACGATGCCGAAGCGGATACGGCCGCCCGCGCTGCTCGTACTTTCAGCTATCGATGACTTCAATGCACTCTTCCTTTCACGGAGTCGCTTCCGGTCGACCTGAGCGAGCTCCTACCGTCTCCCCTTTCACGCTTGCTCGTCACGGAATGCCGAGCACCGTTGTGACCCGCTGGTCGTAACCGTTGGAGCCTGCTCCGGGCGTGGAGTGCCGTCAGTATGAACTCGGGGTCCTTTCGCTCTCACGCCCGCCATCTGTGTTCCTGTAAGCAGGAAGACGCCTGCGATCAGCACGCAAACCGCCATGACGACCGCAGTAGGCAGGGGGGATGACAATCCGAACGCACCCGACACAGGGGCAATAAGAGCTGATCCTGTCATATTCGCCGCTCCAAGGAGCGAGGCAGCCGTACCAGCACGCAACCCATGATGCTCCAGGGCGGTCGCCTGAATTGCTGGGCTGACCAACCCGAACGAAGTGGTGAACGCCATGATGGGAACGGTCAAACCCCACACCCCAAGTTCGGGGGCAAGGCTGACGCTCAAGACCAGGATCACCAATGCTGCGACCAACGCGAAAGCCCCCACACGAATCACAAGACCGGGCGAGGACCGTTGAGCTATCACGCCGCCGATCTGCGCGCCCACCACCATCAAAGCGCCCTGCGCCCCGAACACGAGCCCGTATTCCGCTGGGTTCAACCCGAAAACGTCCTGCAGCAGGAACGAACTGCCCGCCATGTAGGACATCATCGCGGCGAACAGGAAACCCCCTGCCACGGCTAGAGCACGGAATTGTCCATCGCGCAGAAGGCTGCGGTAATCATCGCGCAACCGCACGCTTTTGCGAAGCCGGCGCCGCTCAACAGTATGCGTCTCGTTCCGCAGCAGGATCACCCCGGCAACACACAGCAACACCACGCCGTACCCCAGAAGGACCCAGAAAAGGCCCCGCCAGCCCACAACCTGCAGCAACTGAGCCCCCAGGGCAGGTGACAGCACCACGAACAGACCCGAAGCAATGGAAAGTCGCGCAAGGAACACAACCAGGCGTTTACCGCTATACAGGTCACGGACGATGGCGATTGCCAACACAGCGCAAGCGGCCGATCCCGTGCCTTGGAAAGCGCGACTGGCGATAAGCCACTCCACAGTCGGTGCAACGGCGCAGGAAGCAGTTGCTATGCAGTACAGCACGATCATCACGACGAGCGGTCGTGCCCGCCCGACCGCATCAGAGACAGGGCCCGACGCTAGTTGCCCGATACCCATACCGACAAAAGCGGCTGTAAGAGTGAGCTGGACGCCTGACTCGTTGGTCCCGAGTTCGCGGCGCATCGCTGTGAACGATGGAAGGTACAGATCCATAGTCAGCGGCCAGATAATCTGAAGCATTACAAGCGCACACACCAGCACTACGAGACGCCGGCGTGGCGCTTCTCGCTTCACGTCTGTGCCCTTCCACGCTGGGTCAGCACCCCACTGCGTCAAGTAGCCTGCTTAGCTCGACTCGCATGTGCTGGAAACCGCTTTCCATTGGTCGTCTTATCGTGCGCTACTCCTCGGGCATCGTCAAGATGAACTCGCACGTCGGTGCTTGCCACCCCGGTGAGCTACAGAACTCGAAGGTTGGAGGAACACGTGCCGCACTACAGCACGTGTCCCTCATCGCGACGACATCACTATCCCGATCAAGGTGAGCCAGCACCCCGACTTCCAAGGCCTTTGGGCCAGCAGCATTGCTGCAGCTGCCGATGCTTCCCTCATGGGGGCGGCGCAGGCCTACCTCGATGTGCACTCAGAATCATCGCGCCTATCGCCAGTGGCGCAGCGTGAATCAGCTACCCGATCTGCTCGCGCCCGCCGGCTGGGCATCTGAGCGAGGAGCTTTCAGGAGATGGGTCCGGCGATCAACGAAAGGAGTGTTCTACTACGCCCTGTGTCACTTTGGGTGGAGTATCAGGTACTGCTTGCGCGCCGGCATGGCGTGAATGACGAGTCCATGGCCGCTGACACTCTTGACCTCACTGGTCGGTACGATCTGGGGAGGAATCCTGTCATCGGCCCGCGGAAGCCCTCCGCCATCACGGCGGACGGCCACTTCCTAGGCGACCTCACAGCTTCCGGACGAAATTCTTTCCAATATGGTCGATCAGTACCGATGAACCTCGGGTTGTGACCTCGGGGCAGACGCGAATAGAGGAGCGGCATCAGAAGCCGCGCTCAGCCGCCCTCGATCCCAGCCGCCGCCCGTGTTGAAGAGCGTTCCTGCTGGAACTCGACCGGGAGGCCCCAGCGCATTCGCCTGCGCCAGCCAATGGGTGATGGCACTACCAACGCGCCGCGGCGGTCAGCCGTCCGTCAGCCGTCCCCCAGTGCGATGACGGTCACTGCCCGCTCCACGGCGTACACCGGGTCCCGTGACTCGCCCTTGACCTGGGCGTCCGCCTCGGCGAGGGCTCGGATGGAACGTGCGAGGGCGTCCGAGCTGAAGCGCTGGGCTTCCTTCCGCGCCTGGTCGACCTGCCACGGTGCCATGCCCAGGTCCTTCGCAAGCTGCATCGAGGACCCCCTGACACCATGGACCTTCGCGACGGCGCGGACCTTCATCGCGAGCGCGGCGACGATCGGGACGGGATCTGCTCCTGTCGCGAGAGCGTGGCGCAACATGGACAGCGCCTGGGCCGTGCGTCCCGCCAGGGCCGCGTCGGCCACCTTGAATCCCGTGGCCTCCACGCGTCCGCCGTAGTACTTCTCCACCGTCTCGGCGGAGACATCGCCCGCGGAGTCGGCCATGAGCTGCTGGCAGGCTGCCGCGAGTTCCGGCAACTGCGACCCCACGGCGGCGACGAGCGCCCTCACGGCGTCCGGGTCGATGCGACGACGCGCCAGCCGGAACTCCGTCGTGACGAATTCCGCTTTCTCGCCGTCCTTCTTGAGAGGCTGGCAATCGACGACGGTACCCACGGCCTTGATCGCGTCGAGCAGCTTCTTCCCACGGTTGCCGCCCGAATGACGCATCACCAGGACGACATCCGGTGCTGGATCCGTGAGGTAGGCGAGCGCGTCGACCAGGAATGCATCGTTCATCTGCGGCAGCCCTGCGACCTCGATGACCTTCCAGTCACCGAACAGTGACGGGCTCGCGTGCATGGTCAGTGTTCCCGCCTCGTAGGATCCGGCGTCGAAGCTGACGAGCTCCGCCCCCGGTTGAGCGGTGCGGACCTGTGCCCGGATCGACTCGGAGACCTTCGACGCCAGATAGTCCTCGGGACCGGACAGCAGCATGACGGCCGCAGGACGCGCCTCACGCCACGATGCCGGCTGCTGGTTGGAGCCGCTGCTGCGGCCGGCGGGTGATCTTGTTGCCACGTGGCGAGGTTCCTTCCGTCAGACCTCCTTCTACTGTTTCACGGCGCGGCCATGCCTCAAAGCTGCGGACACCCGGTGGCGTGCCGGCCCTACCGGAGCTGGCGGACTTCGACCGTGTCGCCGACGACCTCCACGGTGAACGACCCGAGCTCGTCCGTCCTGGCCGTGGCAATGCCCAGGCGGGCGAGGGCGTCGATGATGACCGCGTGGGGGTGCCCGTAGTCGTTGTCCTTACCCACGGAGATGAGCGCGAGGCTGGGAGCGATCGCTTCCAGCACCGCCGTGCCCCCGTTCCGGGCCCCGTGATGGGCGATCTTGAGGATGTCCACTCCCCCGTCGGCCAGTGCCGGCTCGGTGGCCAGCAGGGCGGCGGCAGCGTCCTCCTCGAGATCTCCCGTGAGCAGCAGCATCACGGACCGGTGCGGCGTCGGCACGACGACGTCGAGGACGGCGCTGGCGTTGTTCTCCTCCGACGTGACGGTGTCCCCTGTCGGCCAGAGGACGTCGACCTGGATCTGTGGGAGGTCGAGAGTCGTCGAGCTGGTCAAGCGCTCGGCCTCCAGTCCGGCGGCGGCTGCAGCCTCCGTGACCTCACGGGGCGGGTTCTCCTCGCTCGTCGAGTAGTACAGGGCCGTGAGGGTCCTTCCCCGCATGGCCCCCTCGACGCCGCCATAGTGATCGTCGTGCAGATGAGTAATAACGAGCGCGTCGATCACATCGACCTCCAGGCGGTCCAGGCACCTGTCCATGGCGTCGGGATCCGGTCCCGCGTCCACGACCAGCGCATGGCCGGCTGTCGTCCTGACGACGATGCCGTCTCCCTGACCGACATCACACATCGCCATCACCCAGCTCCCCATGGGCCCGCCCATCGCCCGGTGGATCATAAAGGCACCTCCGACGGCGCACAGGACGACAAGGAGGACGAGCGCGGCGCCGCGGTGCCGCCGGCGCCCGTCCTTCCTGACGCCGGAGGTCCGGGCCCCCCGTGGGGCACGTCCGGACGGGGGCGGGCCCGCCCCTGGACCCGGGTCCGGATCAGTGCCGGTGCCGCCATCCGGAACCGGCGGCAGAGGTGCGGCGATTCTCCTTCCCCACCACCCGGTGATGGCCTCCCGCTGGACCATGAGCACGAGAAACGACAGTGAGGCGAGTGCGGCCACGGCGGCGCCTGGTGCTCCCGGGATCCACGGCACGGATGCCGCCGGCGCAGCAGCAAGCGTGTCGGCAACGCCTGCGATCCACCGCGTCCCCCACTGGGCTGCAGCGATGAGGGGCTGCGCGAGGACAGGAGCGGCCACCAGCGCGAGGACGGCCAGCATCCCCACGAGAGTGATCGCGGGGACCACGGGCGACGCCAGCACGTTCGCCGGCAGCGAGTACACCGGGAGTACCGGCTGGATCAGGACGAGGATCGGTGTGCAGAAGAGTTGTGCCGTCAGGGGGATGGCGAGCAGTTGGGCGGCGACACGCGGCATCACGAGTTCGAGCGTGTCGACGGCCCTGGGCCCGGCGGTGACCAGCCCCAGGGTTGCTGCGACCGAGAGCAGGAAGGCGAAGGACACGGAGAGCCACGGGTCCACCGCGAGGAGGATGATGATCGACAGCATCAGCAGGGTCAGGGACGCCCTGCCGCGTCCCGAGAGGACGGCGGCCACTCCGATCGTGCCCATCACCGCGGCCCTGAGGACACTCGGTTCAGGGCGGACAAGCATCACGAAGCCCACCAGTGCCATCACCGCGCCGGCGGCGGCGGGTAATCGTGGGAGTCGGACGGCCCTCAGTCCGAGGAACGCGAAGGCGACGACATAGGAGCAGTTCGCTCCGCTCACGGCCGTGAGATGGGTCAGCCCGGTGACCGTCATGGCCTTCTTCAGGGCGGGCTCGAGACCGGCCCGGTCACCGAGCACCATCCCGGGCAGCAGACCATCGGGGGAATCCCGAACGGCGAGGTCGCGAAAGCGCGTTCTCAGGTCGGCGGTGTAGCCGAGCCACCCAGCTGCCTTCGTGACCGCCGGTCTGCTGGAGGGAAAGAAGACCGCGGCCGCCTCGCCGATGCGATCGGGCGGTTTCGCGATGCCCAGTACACGGACCGTGTCTCCCGTTCCGAGACCCGCCCACTGCTCCGACCCGAAGACCACGACGGGCGTCGTGGAAGCGAAGGGATCACCGCGCAGCATCCCCCCGATGACGTCGGCGTCGAGGAGGTAGCGGTTGCCGCCGCCGAAGGTTCCGGGACCCAGCAGCGACGGTTCCCCCGAGATCCGGAGGACGGCCGTGAACGGGATCCCGCCGGCAACGGCGTCGTCCACCGGTCCTGCGTCCGCTCGGGCGAGGCTCCCGGCAGCGGCCAGCAGGACGAGCGTCATCGTTGCTGCTGCCGCGAGGGCCTGCGCGGCCACCAGCGTCCTCTTCCGGCTGGACCCGGACGGGACGAGGAACACGAGGCACGCGAGGACCAGTCCGACCGCAGCAGCGAGGAGGCCACCCGCCGCAGCCCCCGTCGCTCCACCCCGGATGGCGATCGCGGCCGCCGCCCATGCCACTCCGGCGGACGGTACGAGGCGGAGGTCACCACTCCACCGCCGTCGACGGGGCCGCTGTGCGCCGGCCGTCGTATCGTCGTCCCCGACCGCCCGGTGGGGCTCCGGGGCGCCCGGGGACGCCACGGGACAGCTCACCGCACCACGATGAGGGGAAGGATCCCTTCGAGCATCCCCGGCCCGATTCCCGGTACGGCGTCGATATCGGCGGGCTGCCCGAAAGGGCCGTTCTCCTCGCGCCAGTCGATGATCCGCTGCCCCAGAACCGGCCCCACGCGGGGCAGGAACTCGATCTCGGCGAGGGTGGCGGTGTTGATGTCGATGACCCCACCCGGGCCGGGGCCGGCGCTGTCCGGAGTTCCGCCGGAGGCGCCGGCCTGCCCGCCCGAAGGTGCTGCCGGTGCGTCCGGCACATCCTGATCGGTCCGCGGCTCCTCACCCACGGCGAGGAGGTGGATGTGCTGTCCGTCGGACGGGGTGGCGGCGAGATTGATGCCCTCGAGGTCCGCCTCGGGAAGAGCACCACCGGCCTTTTCCAGTACCTCGAACAGGCGTGTGCCGGACGGGATCGTGACCACGCCGGGCGAAGCCACCGCACCCGTGACGTAGACGACGACCGTCCCCTGATCGGCACGGCCAGCCGGGACAGGCGTTCCCGCCGATGACCCGCCCGACGCGTCGTCGCCACGCTCCCGGGAGTCCCCCTGCTGCTCGCCCCCGGCTCCGGGCCCACTGCCCTCGCTCGCGGCACCGGAGGCACCGTCGCCTACATCAGGACCGACCGAGCGGGGAGCGTCGGGCGGGCCGGTACCCGGGTCCTCACTGCTGGGGGATCCGGCGTCGAGCTGCACCGACACCGCAGCGGCAGACGGTTCGGAACTGCGCACCAGGAACAGCCCTGCACCGATCGCCAGCGCGACCCCCAGGAAGACGAGCGCCGCAGACCGGGCGATGCCCCACTGCACTCCGCTTCGAGGAGGACCCTCATCCTGCCCTCGCTGGAGTGGAGGACCCTGATCCCGCCCGGCCGGCCGTGAGAACGGACCCGAGGCGGGACGCTGCAGGACATCGCTCCGGCGAAGCATGGGCTGCTCATGGCCCGCACCCCTGCCCGGGCCCTCGTCGGCCCGCGAGGAGTCGGTCCGACCCTCGTCCTGCGGCCGAGAAGCGGGCGGGCGAAAATGGGGCGACGGAGAAGCAGACGGCGGAACAGCAGACGGCGCAACATCAGACGGCGCAACATCAGACGGCGGAGACATGGACGCCTCCGGGAGCTGTACCCCTTCGTCCCCCGCGGTTGGCCATCGGTGCTTTCCCATGGGGCAACGCTAGGACCGGCGCACTGCGGACCCGCGGACGGCTGGTGCTATGTGGACATCCGGCTGGAATCGCCGCCAGCAGCCTCCAGGACGAGCTTCAGGACGCCTCCCAGGAGCGGTCAGGGCCGGTCGGACGTCCCGGGCTGGTCCGCGGTGACGGTCACGGCGACGACGCCGAGGCCCGCGTGCGCAGCGAGGACCGAGGGGCAGGGAGCCAGGGACACCCGTCCCGTCCCTGCCACCGCCTCGAGACGCTCGGCCAGGCCGCGTGCCTCGTCCTCGTTGCCGAAGTGGTGCACGGTCAGCAGGACGCCGCCCGGCCGGGTCGCGGCGTCGGCTTCGACCAGTTCCTGGAGCCGCGCCATCGCCCGCGGCGCCGACCGCATGCGTTCGAGGGGTACCAGCCGCCCGGCCTGCACATGGAGGATCACCCGGACGGACAGGAGCGTGCCCAACCAGCCCGCGGCCGCGGTGACCCTGCCGCCGCGCCGCAGCTGCTCGACGCTCGGCACGTAGAAGTAGAGCGCGGAGGCACGCGCCGCCATGGCCGCGGCGGCCGCAGCTGCCTGCAGGTCAGCGCCCGTCCGGGCGGCAGCGACGGCGGCGAGGGCGGCCCGGCCCTGGGCCATACCCGCCGTCCTCGTGTCGATCACCTCGACCGGGATCGTCGCCCGTGACGCCGCCAGCCGTGCTGCTTCGACCGTCCCGGACAGCAGGCCCGACAGGTGGACGGACACGACGCCGTCGTAGCCTTCCTCGGCGAGTCGTCCGTACACCCTGTCGAACTGGCCCGGCGACGGACGGGACGTGCGCACGTCCGACCCGGCGGCGAGGGCCACCATCAGCGGTTCCGTGACGTCGTCGTGCTCACCCGTGAGGATGTCGGAGCCCACGAGGACCGGCATCGCGACCACCCGCACCTCCGCGGCCGAACCCCCGGGTGCCAGCCAGTCGGGCGGGAAGCCCGCGGCCGAATCGGTGACGACGGCTACCCGCACCGTGTCCCCGTGCGCGGGCACCGCCGGTCCCGGCTCCATCAGGCCGGGACGATGTTGACCAGTTTGGGCGCGCGCACGATGACCGTACGGATCCCCCGGCCGTCCAGGACGCGCTGCACCTGCTCGCTGGCGAGGGCGAGCTCGCGCAGGTCGTGCTCGGCGATGTCCGGGGACACCGTCAGCCGGTCCCGCACCTTGCCCTGGACCTGGACGACGGCCACGACGCTCTCCTGCGTCAGCAGTCCGGCATCCACCACCGGCCAGCCCGCCGTCGCCACGGTGGCCTCGTGCCCGAGGCGGTTCCACAGGTCCTCCGCCGTGTAGGGCGCGAAGAGGCTGAGCATGATGGCGACCGCCTCGGCCGCTTCACGCACCGCGGGGTCAGCGCCGCCCGCACCCGAATCGATCGCCTTCCTCGTCGCATTGACGAGTTCCATGAGCTTCGCGATGACGACGTTGAACTTGTTGGCCTCCATCAGCTCCGAGGCCTCGGCCACGGTCCGGTGCGTCACCGAGCGCAGTGCCCGGTCACCCGCCGACGGGTCGGCTCCGACTTCGCTGGTGACGTCGCCACCGAGGCGCCAGGCGCGCGCCAGGAACTTCGCCGAGCCCGACGGCGAGACGTCCGCCCAGTCGACGTCGTCCTCGGGCGGAGACGCGAACACCATGGTGAGGCGCACGGCATCGACGCCGAAGCGGTCGAGCTGCTCGCCGAGGTCCACGCCGTTGCCGAGGGACTTGCTCATGGCCTTGCCGCCGTTGAGCACCTGGCCCTGGTTGAGCAGCGCGCTGAAGGGCTCGGTGAAGCCGACCATGCCGAGGTCGAACAGCACCTTGGTGAAGAACCTGCTGTACAGCAGGTGCAGGATGGCGTGCTCGACGCCGCCCACGTACTGGCCGACGGGCAGCCAGCGGTTCACGGCCTCGGTGTCGAACGGCGCGGTGTCCAGCTGCGGGTCGACGAAGCGCAGGTAGTACCAGGACGAGTCCACGAACGTGTCCATGGTGTCGGTGTCGCGGAGTGCGGCGCCGCCGCAGTCCGGGCACGCCACATTGACCCATTCCTCGACGGCGGCCAGCGGCGACGTCCCCTTGGGAGCGAGGGCCTCGCCGCGCAGGCCCTCGGGCAGCGTGACGGGCAGCTGGTCGTCCGGGACGGCGACCTCACCGCACGAGGGGCAGTGGATGATCGGGATGGGCGTGCCCCAGAAACGCTGCCGCGAGAGCAGCCAGTCCCTCAGGCGGTAGTTGATCGTGTGCTCGCCCGTCCCCTGCTCCTCGATCAGCTCGATCGCGCGCCGGATGGCCTCGGCCTTGTCCAGGCCGGTCAGCTCGCCGGAATTGACCAGGGTCCCCTCGCCCGTCGTCGCGATCCCGGTCTCGGCGGCATCCGCCGCTCCGGTGTCGACGACGGTGCGGACGGGCAGGTCGAAGGCCCGTGCGAAGTCGAGGTCGCGCTGGTCGTGCGCGGGGACCGCCATGATCGCCCCGGTGCCGTAGTCGGCCAGGACGTAGTCGGCGGCCCAGACGGGCAGCTTCTCGCCGTTGAGCGGGTTGACGGCGTAGCGGCCGGTGAAGATCCCGGTCTTCTCACGCTCCGTCGCCTGGCGTTCGATCTCCGACAGTCCCTTGACATGCTCCCGGTACTGCTCGAGGTCCGCCCTCCGGTCCGGCGTGACGAGGTCCAGCGCGAGGTCGGCGTCCGCGGCCACGACGAAGAACGTCGCCCCGTACAGGGTGTCCGGCCGGGTCGTGAAGACGGTGACGTCGCTCGCCGGCAGGTCGCCGTCGGCCTCGATCCGGAACCGCACGTGCGCGCCCTCGGAACGGCCGATCCAGTTGCGCTGCATGGCGAGCACGCGCTCGGGCCAGTGGCCCTTCAGCTGCTCCATGTCGTCCAGCAGGCGGTCCGCGTAGTCGGTGATCTTGAAGTACCACTGGTTCAGGTTCTTCTTGGTGACCATCGTCCCGCAGCGGTCGCAGGCGCCGTTGATGACCTGCTCGTTCGCCAGGACGGTCTGGTCCTTGGGGCACCAGTTCACCGGCGAGTTGCGGCGGTAGGCCAGCCCCTTCTGGAAGAACCGCACGAAGAGCCACTGTGTCCAGCGGTAGTACTCCGGGTCGGAGGTGTGCAGCCGGCGGCTCCAGTCGGCGCTGATCGCGTAGCGCCGGAACGAGTTCGCCTGGGTCTCGATGTTCGCGTAGGTCCACTCTGCGGGATGGGCGTTGCGCTTGATGGCCGCGTTCTCGGCGGGGAGCCCGAAGGAGTCCCAGCCGATCGGGTGCAGGACGTCGTAGCCCTTCTGTCGGTAGAAACGCGCCGCGACGTCGCCCATGGCGAACGCCTCGGCGTGGCCCATGTGCAGGTCGCCGGAGGGGTAGGGGAACATGTCGAGCACGTAGCGGCGCTCGCGCTCGCCGTCGTCGGCCGGTGCGAACGCCTGGAGCCGGTCCCAGACCGCGGGCCACTTCGCCTCGATGGCGGAGAAATCGTAGGTGTTCTCGTCCGGCTGAGCGCCCTCGGGGTTGATGCTCACTGTATGTTGACCTGTCCTGTCGGTGGAACGTCGTCCTGCTCGATGCTTCTTCTCTGCTGCGCTGCCGCGGACCCGCGCCCCGGTGCCTCGGGGTGTCCTGCGCCGGACACACAAAAGCCCCTCACACAGGGAGGGGCCGCCGCACGGTGAGTACCGTGCGGCTAGGTAAGCAGGAGGGCGCGGAGCATGCGTTCACTTTAGCAGTGCCCGCAGCCCGACGACGGATACCGGGATGCAGGGGTGCACCTGCCGGGTCATGTCCGGCCCGCCCTGCGGCGGACCGGACATGACCCGGTGATGGGAGATGAGTGCTAGCGCACGTCCTCGTCGACCCAGTCGAAGGTCTTCGTGACCGCCTTCTTCCAGAGGCGCAGCTGGCGCTCCCGCTCGGCCTCGTCCATGGACGGGTTCCAGCGCTTGTCCTCGGCCCAGTTGGTGGCGAGCTCGTCGGTGTTCTTCCAGAAGCCGACGGCGAGGCCCGCAGCGTAGGCAGCGCCGAGCGCGGTGGTCTCGGTGACCTTCGGTCGGATGACGGGGATGCCGAGGATGTCGGCCTGGAACTGCATCAGGGCGTCATTGGCGACCATGCCGCCGTCGACTCGAAGGTCCTCCATGTTCACCCCGGAATCGGCATTCGCCGCGTCCAGCACCTCACGCGTCTGGAAAGCCGTGGCCTCCAGCGCCGCACGGGCGATGTGGCCCTTGTTGACGAAGCGGGTGAGCCCGACGATCGCTCCGCGGGCGTCCGAACGCCAATACGGTGCGAAGAGGCCGGAGAACGCAGGGACGATGTAGACGCCACCGTTGTCATCGACCGTCTTGGCGAGCTGCTCGACCTCCGGGGCGCTCTTGATGATGCCCAGGTTGTCGCGGAGCCACTGCACGAGCGAACCCGTGACCGCGATGGAACCCTCGAGCGCGTAGACCGGCTTCGCGTCACCGAGCCGGTAGCAGACCGTCGTGAGCAGGCCGTTCTTGGAGTGGACGATCTCCTCGCCGGTGTTCACGATCATGAAGTTGCCGGTGCCGTACGTGTTCTTCGCACCGCCCTTGTCGAAGGCGGCCTGGCCGAAGGTCGCCGCCTGCTGGTCACCGAGGATGCCGGCCACCGGCGTCTCGCGCAGGAGCTGCGAGGTGTGCACGGTGCCGTAGACCTCCGACGAGGACTTGATCTCGGGCATCATCGACACGGGCACGCCGAAGTCGGCGAGGATCGACTCGTCCCACGCCAGCGTCTCGAGATCCATGAACAGCGTGCGCGAGGCGTTGGTGACGTCGGTGATGTGCACACCGCCGTCGGTGCCGCCCGTGAGGTTCCAGGTGACCCAGGAGTCCGTGTTGCCGAACAGGAGGTCGCCGGCCTCCGCCTTCTCGCGTGCCCCGTCGACGTTGTCGAGGATCCACTTGATCTTGGTGCCGGAGAAGTAGGTGGCCAGCGGCAGGCCGACCTTCTGCTTGTACCGTTCGACGCCGCCGTGCCGTGCCAGCTCGTCCACGATGTTCTGCGTCCGCGTGTCCTGCCAGACGATCGCGTTGTAGACGGCCTTGCCGGTGGTCCTGTCCCAGACGACGGCGGTCTCGCGCTGGTTGGTGATGCCGACTGCGGCGATGTCGTGGCGTGTGAGGTTCGCTTTGGAGAGTGCGGTGCCGATGACCTCGCGGGTGTTGTCCCAGATCTCGGCGGGGTCGTGCTCCACCCAGCCGGCTTGCGGGAAGATCTGCTCGTGTTCCTTCTGGCCGGAGGACACGATGTCCCCCTTGTGGTCGAACACGATGGCCCTGCTGGAGGTGGTGCCCTGATCGATGGCTATGACGTACTGCTGCGACATGTCTTGCTCCTTCATTGGATGGACATCGTTGATCGGCGGCTGCGCACAGCCGCCGAACCGGAAGGGGGACCTACGCGGCCGCTACGGGGAACGTGACGAACTGGACGACGATGCCGGCGAGGACACCACCGATGATCGGTCCGACCACCGGGACCCAGGCGTAGCCCCAGTCGCTGCTGCCCTTGCCCCGGATGGGCAGGATGGCGTGGGCGATACGGGGACCGAGGTCGCGGTTCGGATTGATGGCGTAGCCGGTGGGGCCGCCGAGGGATGCACCGATACCGACGACCAGCAGGGCGACCGCGAGGGGGCCGAGGCCCGTTGCGGTGGGGCCGAGGGACAGGATGACGAAGACGAGCACGAACGTGCCGATGATCTCGGTGACGAGGTTCCAGCCGTAGGAACGGATGGCGGGACCCGTGGAGAAGACGCCGAGCTTGTTGGCGGGGTCCGGCTCCTCGTCGAAGTGCTGCTTGTAGGAGAGCCAGCACAGGACCGCACCGAGGATGGAACCGAGCATCTGCGCCGCGAGGTAGGCGATCGCATTGATGAAGTTCTTGTCGACGCCCGGAGCGAATTCGGCGGTGTCGCCGTTGACCCAGAGACCCATCGTGACCGCGAAGTTGAGGTGGGCTCCGGAGAGGGCTGCGACGTAGACGCCGGCGAAGACTGCGAGCCCCCATCCGAAGTTGACCATGAGGAAGCCGCCGTTATTGCCCTTGGTCCTGGCGAGCGCGACATTCGCGACGACGCCCGTACCGAGCAATAGCAGCAGCATCGTGCCGAAGGTTTCGGCAACAAATACTTCCAGAGACATCATTGACTCCTCTATCTATTCATTTATCGACGGGTGCCGCCGCCTCGACGGCACCCGTTGGTTCCCCCCGGCAACCACTGCCGTTGGCACTGCACCGCCGGAACAGCGGTTCGACCACGTCGCGGCAGGTGCCGCTACGCGGTCAAGCTCTTGACCTGCACCCGGTGGGCTTCGGCGAGGACCTTCTCGGCGAGCTCGATCTCCGCTGCGGATTCCGCAGCGGTCCAGCCCAGCAGCGGGGCCAGGGTCTCGGCAAGCTCAGCGAGCAGTTCCTCGGAGACCAGGCCCCGGAATGCAAGCGATGTACGGCGAATCAGGACATCGATCAGGTGGCCGACCTGCTCGTGCTCCACCATGTAGGCGAGTTCTCGCGTGCTCAGCTCCTGCGTGGAATTAAACATCCTGTCCGGGCTTTCGGCGAGGTATTCGAGAACATCCTTCGCACGGGTCCCGTAGCGGGTCAGCAGAACCTCCACGCGGGCCTCGTCGACGCCCGGCCGTACCGCCGCAGCGACCCAGGCGCGCCGCGACGCTTCGTCCGTCGGGAAGTCCCTGCCGCCGCCGATCGCGACACCCGCCGTCGAGGTCCTGCGCGCCGCACCGAGGGCCGCGAGCGTGTCGTCGGTGAGGTGCTCGGACAGGGCGCGGAAGGTGGTCCACTTGCCGCCGACCAGGCTCAGCGTGGTGACGGACCGGCCGCCCCGCTTCTCCTCGCGCTTCTCGATGCGGTAGTCGCGCGAGACGAAGCCGGGCTGCGTGTCGTCGTGGCGCGGCAGGGGCCTCACGCCGGAGAAGCTGTACACGATGTCGTCCTGCGACACCGGGATGTCGGGGAACACGTGCCCGATGAGTTCGAAGAAGTATGCGATCTCCTCGTCGGTGCAGACGGCCTGCGCTTCGACGTCGACGTCGATGTCGGTGGTGCCGACGAGGACGCGGTCCCCCATGGGGTAGATGAGGACGATCCGGCCGTCGAGATGCTCGAAGAAGATCTCCGTGCCGTTGCAGGCCGCGAGCAGTCGGGGGTTGTCCAGCACGATGTGGGAGCCCTTGGTGCCGCCCATGAAGAGGGTCTCAGCACCGAGTGCGGCGTTGGTGCTGTCGGTCCAGGCCCCGGTCGCGTTGACGACGACGTCGGCCTGGAACGGGAAGGTCTCCCCCGTGAGCTCGTCCCGCAGCACGACGCCCTCCTCGGTGGTGCCGATAGCGCTGACGTAGTTGGCGGCGCGGGCGGCGGGGTTGGCGACCTGGCCGTCGCGCAGCACGTCCAGCGTCAGGCGCTCCGGGTTGTGCACGGAGGCGTCGAAGTAGGTTGCCGCGTACTTGATGTCCTTGCGGAGCTCGGGCATGGCGGCGAGCGCCTTCTTGCGGCCGACGAAGGAGTGGCGGGGGACGTTGCCGCCGTCGCGCGAGAAGAAGTCGTACATCGTGAGGCCGGCCTTGATGAGGACGGCGCCGCGCTCCACCTGCTTGCCCTGGCGGTGCGTGAGGAAACGCATGGGGGCGGAGAGGATGCCCGAGAACGTCGTGTAGATGGGGATCGTGGTCTGCAGCGGCTTCACATAGTGCGGAGCGATCCGCAGGAGGGCGTTGCGCTCGATGACGGACTCGCGGACGAGGCGGAACTCGCCGTTCTCGAGGTAGCGGATCCCGCCGTGGATCATGTGCGACGAGGCACCCGAGGCACCCTGGCAGTAGTCGCCGCGCTCCACGAGGGCGACGTCGATCCCCTGCAGTGCGAGGTCGCGGAAGGTACCGACCCCGTTGATGCCGCCGCCGATGACGAGCACGGAGGCCCGGGGGGTGTCCCTGAGCTTCTGCACCACGGTGCGGATAGAAGTTGTGGTGCCTTCACCGGTGGTCCGGTCGGCTGGAATGCTCAAGGGACTGCTCCGTCGCTTCTGTGTGGCTCTTCTGTCTGGAATGGGTGCTGCGGTTCCATCCTTCAAGCAGTGGGAATAGCAGTCAATCGGATTGCACAAACGTGCAGAGGCGGCCAGACTAACGGGATGACGACGACGAACGGCACTCCCGCACGGGAGTCTGCCGGCGCGGACCGCACGGAGGGCAACCGCTCGCGGGACGCCCTGAGGGCCGCCCAGATGTACTACCTCCAGGACCTCACCATGGAGGCCATTGCGCGTGAGCTGCGCACCTCGCGCTCCACGGTCTCCCGTCTGCTCTCCATGGCGCGCGAGACCGGCCTCGTGCAGATCTCCCTGAACAATCCGTCCGAGCGTGCGCCGGCGCTGGAGCAGCAGATCAGCCGCCGGTTCGGCGTCGAGGCCCATGTGGTGCCGGTCGCGGACTCCGTCAGCGACTCCGAGGTGCTCGACCGCGTCGCCATCCAGGCGGCCCGCACTATCGGGCCCCTCGTGGATTCGAACGCCATCATCGGCGTCGCCTGGGGATCCACCCTGAGCGCCGTCAGCCACCACCTCACCCGCAAGCAGACCCACGACAGCACGATCGTGCAACTCAACGGAGCCGGTAACACGCAGACCACGGGGATCACCTACGCGAGCGAGATCCTGCGGCGCTTCGGGCAGGCCTACGGTGCACGCGTGGAACAGTTCCCCGTCCCCGCGTTCTTCGACCATGCGGCCACCAAGACGGCAATGTGGGAGGAGCGCAGCGTCCGCCGCATCCTCGACCTGCAGGGCCGGATGACCATGGCGATCTTCGGTGTCGGGTCGATCGGCGCCGGCATCCCGAGCCATGTCTACAGCGGTGGCTACCTGGACCGGGAGGACCTCGACACCCTGGAGAGCGAGGAGGTCGTGGGCGACGTCGCCACCATGTTCTTCCGGGCCGACGGCACCCACAGCGACATCCTGCTCAACAAGCGCAGCACCGGCCCGGACCTCGACGACCTGAAGCGGGTCCAGCGGCGCATCTGCGTCGTGTCGGGGGAATCGAAGATCCACGGCCTGCGCGGGGCGCTCGCCGCAGGACTGGCCACCGACCTCATCCTGGACGAGGGATCCGCCCGGCGCCTCGTCCACGCCTGAGCGGAGGAACTCCCGGAGCACCCACGGTTACACCGTAAGGACTCCCTTGCCGCGGACGGCGCCCGGCTCGAGGGAGTCCAGTGCCTCCGCAGCCGCCGCCAGCGGGAAGGTAGGGACTGGAGCTCATCCTCGACAGGTCGATCCCCGCTGACCGATGCGCAGGGCCTGTCGGACGCAGGCCCTGCCCGGACCGATCTCGGTAGAGTTCCCCCATGAGCTCCTCCGTCCCCCGCATCGCACTCGCCGACGGCACCTCGATCGACGTCGTCGGGTACGGCGTCTACAAGGTCCCGCCCGCGGACACCGCACACCTCTGCTCGACGGCGCTCGAGGCCGGGTACCGGCTCCTCGACACGGCGGCCCTCTACGGCAACGAAGCGGGCGTGGGCGAAGCCGCGCGGGCCTACCTCGAGACCGGCGACCGGGAGGACCTGTTCGTCACGTCGAAGGTCTGGAACGACGACCACGGCCATGACGCCACGCTGCGGGCGTTCGACGCATCGATGGACCTGCTGGGCCTCGACCGGCTCGACCTCTACCTCATCCACTGGCCGTGCCCCTCGAAGGACCTGTACGTCGAGACCTGGCGTGCCCTGGGGCGGCTCCAGGCGGAAGGACGTGTCCGGTCCATCGGGGTCTCCAACTTCCAGCGGCCGCACCTGGAGCGACTCCTGGCCGAGACCGGCGTCGTCCCCGTCCTCAACCAGGTGGAGCTGCACCCGTACCTGCAGCAGCACGACCTGCGCTCCTTCCACGAACGGCACGGCATCGCCACCCAGGCATGGAGTCCCCTCGGGCGCGGCAACGTGCTGCAGGACCCCGTCGTCGGACGCATCGCGGCCGAGCTCGGGCGGACGCCGGCGCAGGTGATCCTGCGGTGGCACCTGCAGCACGGCATCCTCACCATCCCGAAGGCGAGCTCCCGCGAGCGCATCGCTTCCAACCTCGACATCTTCGGGCTCGCCCTCGACGACGCGCACCTCGCGGCACTCGACGCTCTGGACCGGGACCAGCGGTTCGGCTCACACCCGGACCGGGTGGGCTGATGCGCTCCGCCGTCGTCCGCAGCATCCCCTGGGAGGGGACGCTGCAACGGGTCTGGGACTATCCCGCCGCCCATCCCGCCGGCGGTCCGAACGACGGCCCGAACGACCGTCCGCACGGCGCGACCATCGTCATGGTGCACGGGTTCCGGGGGGACCATCACGGGTTGCTGCGCCTGGTCGAGGAACTACCCGGGCACAGGGTCCTCCTGCCGGACCTGCCGGGATTCGGGCAGGGCCAGGAACTGAACGGCACGCACGATGTCGCCACTTACGCCCGTTTCATCCGGGACATCACCCGGAGGCTGGTCCCGGAACCGCGGGTCCTGCTCGGGCATTCCTTCGGGTCGATCGTCGCCGCCGAGGCCGCCGCCCTGGACCCGGACCTCGCCGGGATCCTGGTCCTCGTCAATCCCATCAGTGCTCCCGCCCTCGAGGGACCCAGCCGGGCTGCATCCCGGCTGGCGGAGGGCTACTACGTCGCCGCGGACCGCCTGCCGGACACCGCCGGACGGGCGCTCCTGGCGAATCCCGTGATCGTGCGGGGCATGAGCATCTTTCTGGCCAAGACGAAGGACAGGAACCTGCGGCGCTGGATCCATGGGCAGCACGACGCCTACTTCAGCTCGTTCGCCGGCCGGCGCGTCGTACTGGAGGCGTTCCGGGCGTCCATCTCGGGCACCGTCCGGGACCGTGCGCGGGAGCTGACGATGCCGGTCCTGCTTCTTGCCGCGGAGAACGACGACATCGGGTCGGTCGCCAGCCAACGGGAGCTGGCTGCCCTCATCCCGCACGCGACCCTGGAGGTCATCCCCGGCGTCGGCCACCTCGTCCACTACGAGAAGCCGCGCGAGGCAGCGCTGCTACTGGAGAAGTTCCTGGAGAACTGCCTGAAGGACGCACCCGCATGAGGATCCTGTTCGACGCGCGCTTCACGCGCACCGACCACCACGACGGCATCAGCCGTTACGGAGCCAGCCTCATCGCTGCCCTCGCCGAGACGGACGACGTCGTGATGCTGATCAGCGACCCACGGCAGCTCGCCCTCCTCCCGGACGTGCCGCACGTGCGGGTCACCAGCCCCCTCTCCCCCGCGGAACTGTTCGTCGCCCGGCGCATCAACCCCCTCGAGCCCGACGTCGTCGTGTGCCCCATGCAGACCATGGGGTCCTGGGGCCGCAGGTATCCGCTCATCCTCACCCTGCACGACCTCATCTACTACCAGAACCCGGCGCCGCCGTCGTTCCTCCCGCTCCCCGTGCGCCTGCTCTGGCGGCTCTACCACCTCGCCTACTGGCCCCAGCGCCTCCTCCTCGACCGCGCGGACGTCGTGGCCACCATCTCCGGCACGACGGCGGACCTCATCCGGCGGCACCGGCTGACGCGCCGACCGGTCATGCTCGTGGGCAATGCGCCGCAGCCGACGGAGCGCCGTCGCGATCCGCACGCGTCACGGTCGGCGTCGCTGCTCTACATGGGCTCCTTCATGCCCTACAAGAACGTGGAGACACTCGTCCGCGCCATGGCCGCCCTGCCCGGGCACACGCTCCACCTCCTGAGCCGCATCACCCCGGAACGCCGCCGGGAGCTCGAGTCCCTCGCTCCCGGAGCGGACCGCGTGGTCTTCCACGGCGGCGTGACCGACGCCGAGTACGAGGACCTGCTGCACGACTCGACCGCGCTCGTCACCCTGTCGAAGGCGGAAGGGTACGGCCTGCCGATCATCGAGGCGATGGCGACGGGCACCCCGGTGGTCGCGAGCGACATCCCCATCTTCCGCGAGGTCGGCGGTGCCGCGGCGCTGTACGTCGACCCGGACGACCCGTCGGCGGTGGCCGCCGCAGTACGGACCCTGGCGGAGCCGGACCGGTGGGCCGAGGCGTCCCGGGCCGGTCTCGAACGGGCGGCGCAGTACTCCTGGTCGGCCTCCGCGGAGCAGCTCCGGGTCGCGTGCCGACGGGCCGTCGCCGAGCATGCACGACGGCGGGCCTGACATGGCCGATCTCCAGTGTCCGGCCACGGCGATCCTGCTCGACGCCGCCGCCGCTCCGCCCCCGTGGCTGGTGCGCCTGCAGGTCGCGGGCCGGTTCGAGGCGCGCGGTCCCGGCGCCATCGTCGCCCTCGTGGAGGAGACGGCAGACCTGTACCGCGGCGAGGCCTTCGTGGTGACCGCACCTCCGGCGGACATCGCCCGGGCGCTGCGGACGCAGGGCATCGCAGGGACCGCGCCGATCATGGTCGAGATCGATTCCGGTGGATGGCGGACCGTGCCCGCTCCCTGACGGCGCCGTCCCTGCCGCGCTCTGTACAGCCGCACGGCACCGGCGTACCGTCCATGACCATGGAACTGTCACTGCCGCAGCGTGTCGCGCACTCCGTGGGAGAGGATGCCCTGTCGGAACGGGTCGCGGTCGCCCAGGAGGTCCTGTACGGGCCCCTGCTGAGGTGGGCAGGGCACAGCCCGTTCCATACCGGCGTCCTCGGCCACTCGGTGCATCCGCTGCTCACCGACGTGACGCTCGGATGCTGGTTGAGTGCGTCCATCCTCGATGTAGCCGGCGAGGTCGGCGGACGCTCCAGCGCCACGCTCCTGGTCGGCGCAGGGCTGGCGGCGTCGGTACCGACGGCGATCTCCGGTGCCGGTGACTGGGCGGGGATGGAGGGTGCCGAGCGTCGGATCGGCGCGGTGCACGCCCTGGGCACCGACATCGCCATCTTCCTCCTCCTCGGCTCCCTCATCGCCCGGATCCGGGACCGTCATGCCCTGGGCATGGGGCTCGGTCTGGCGGGTAACGCGGTGGTGGCCGGCGCGGGATTCCTGGGAGGCCATCTGGCGCTCAATCGCGGGACCGCGCGCCGAACGACTGACGCCGCCGCAGGCCCGGACGCCGAAGCGGGGACGGACACGAACGGCTGACCCAGACGGCTGATCGCAACGTCTGATCCAGGGACTGGCACGGCCGACGCAGGCACGGACGCCGGCTGAGGCAGGCAGCGGAAAGGTTGCCGTAATCCCAGTGCGGGCGGCCGGCGTGAGCGCGTCGAGCTGTCGGTTAGAGCACGTCGAGCGCATCGAGCCGGATGTGGACCGGATCTCCCGTCCGTTTCGCGGACAGGGTGGCGCGGCGGGCCCGCAGCTGCCGTGTCATGGCCGCTGCTGCCCGATAGGGGAAGAACAGGAGGACGCGGTGGCTTCCCTGCCCGGCGAGTGCGTCCGGAGCCGCACCGCCCGTCCGCCCGGCGTCCTTCGGGTCCGCCGCTGCACGGGCCGCCCGTACCGCCTCCCGGCGGATGTCCGGCGGGACGGGTGCGGGCCCGACGACGCGGGCGCCCCCGGTCTCGACTCCTTCGAGGAAGTACGTCAGGGCCTCGCGGGTCCCCGTCAGCACGGCATACCGGACGGCGGGAGGCAGGCCGAGGTCCTGCCGCTCGAGAAGTTCCCTCGCCGCCGCGCCGGCGGGATCCCAGCGCACGAGGTGGCCCACCGCGACGTCGTCGTCGCCCGTGATGACCACGGTGCCGCCTGCCGCGGAGGGGCGGGCCAGGATGGCCGCCGAGAACCAGCGCCGCAGGGCATCTTCCCCGGCGCGCAGGGACTCGCGGCTGAGCAGGGCGTTCCCGTCGAGCAGGATGACCGCGGCGTAGCCGCCGGGTGCCACGGGCTCGGCGCCGGGTGTCGCGACGACGACGGCGGGCACGTCCCGGACGGTGTCGACGATGTGCTCGCCCGCGGAGGACACGACCGGCACGCCGGGGAAGGCCCGCCCCAGTTCCTCGGCGGTCCGGGTGGCACCCGCGACGGTTGCGCGGACACGGGTCCCGCCGCATTCGGGACAGGACCAGGAGGTCTCGGGCCGCCCGCACCACCGGCAGGCCGGCGGAGCGTTCCGGCTCGGCTGCGCCAGTGGCCCGGCGCAGGAGGAGCACCGCGCAGCGTGACGGCACCGGTCACAGGCGAGGGACGGGGAGAATCCGGTGCGGGCCACCTGCAGCAGGACGGGCCCGTGCTTCAGCCCGGCCTGCGCCGCCGCCCAGGCCGCGTGGGGTATCCGGGCCTGCGCGGCCAGCGGGTCGCGTTCCATCTGGTACGCGTCGGCAGCGTGGACGACCCGCGGTGTCGCCCGGCGCACCTCGGCACGATCGGCCTGGACGGCGTGCGCCCAGCCGGTGTCGACAAGCCGCTGCGCCTCCGTGCTGCGGGAGAAGGAGGAGAGCAGGACGGCTGCACCCTCCTGCTCGGCCCGCACGAGCAGCACGTCGCGGACGTGCTGGTACGGTGCGCGCTGCTCGAGATGCTGGTCGTCGCCGTCGTCCCACAGGCACACCAGTCCCAAGTTCCGGACGGGCGCGTAGGCGGCCGAACGGGTCCCCACAGCGACCGTTGCCGACCCGTGCAGGATCCGCAGGAAGCTGCGGTACCGGGGCGTCGCCCCGTCCTCCCCCGTGAGGCGGGCCACGGCGGACGACCCGAGACGGGCCACGAGCGCGCTCTCGATGCGTGCGAGGTCGCGCTGGTCGGGGACGACGACGATGGAGCCGCGGCCCGAGGCTGCCGTCTCGGCGACGGCCTCAGCGATCTCCTCCGTCCACGCCGTGCTGCCGAAGCCGCCGAGGCTCGTGAGGACCGCGCGCGGTGATTCCCCCGCTCGCAGGTGCTGCAGGTAGGCCGGCCCGTTGGAGTAGCGCCGGAAGATCCCGGGGGCCGGTTGTGCCGACCCGGCTGCGCCCGGATCACCTGCCGGATCACCTGCCGGAGCAGTTCCAGGAGGGAACTCGTCCTCCACACGGGCCATGCGCGGCGGGACAGCCAGCCGCAGGACGTCGCTCACCGTTCCGACCGACCGCGCCGCGACGGCTTCCGCGAGGGCCAGGACCTCGGGCGTCAGGACCCGCTGGGGGGACACGACCTTGCCCAGGGGCAGGAGCGTGGCCGTGGTGCTGGCCTCGTCCACCCGTTCGGCGAGGAACCCCGTGTGCTCGCGTCCGGCGAACCGGACCTTCACCCTCACCCCGGGCTGCGCCTCGGCGTCCATGGCGGCGGGTACCGCGTAATCGAAAAACCGGTCGAGATGGGGCAGCTGCGCGTCGAGGACCACCCGGGCCACGGGACGCGTCGAGGCACGTTCGGGATCGGTCTGGGGCAGCTTCGCGGGCCCGAAGCCGTGCAGCAGCGACAGCTGGCCGTCCGTCCCGATCGTGTCCCGCTCCGTCTCCGTCATGATGCTGAAGCGTCCGGCAGCCTGCGCCGCGCGCTGTCCCCTTCCCGCTCAGGCGTTGAAGTAGCTCCGGAGCTTGTCCACGCGGTCGGTGCGCTCCCAGGTGAAGCCCTCCTCCTCACGGCCGAAGTGGCCGTGGGCGGCGGTGCGCTGGTAGATGGGCTTCTTCAGGTCGAGAGCCGTGATGATGCCGAGGGGGCGGAGGTCGAAGACCTCGCGGATGGCGGTTCCGATGGCGAGCGGGTCGACCGTCTCGGTCCCGAAGGTCTCGACATAGATGCCGACCGGCTGGGCCATGCCGATGGCGTAGGCGATCTGGATCTCGGCGCGGCGCGCAAGACCGGCCGCGACGACGTTCTTCGCGACCCAGCGCATGGCATAGGCCGCCGAACGGTCCACCTTCGAGGGGTCCTTACCGCTGAAGGCCCCACCGCCGTGCCGGGCCATGCCTCCGTACGTGTCCACGATGATCTTGCGGCCCGTCAGTCCGGCATCCCCCACGGGGCCGCCGATCACGAACGCACCGCCCGGGTTGAGGATGTGCCGGACGGAGGACGTGTCGAGCTCGGAGTCCGCGAGGACCGGCGCGATGACGTGGTCGGCCAGGTCGGCCCTGAGCTGCTCGAGGGACACGTCGGAGGAGTGCTGCGACGAGATGACGACGGAGTCGATCGAAACCGGCCGGTCGCCGTCGTACCCGATGGTGACCTGGGTCTTGCCGTCGGGCCGGAGGTACGGAAGGGTGCCGTCCTTGCGGACAGCGGTGAGCCGCTCGGAGAGGCGGTGGGACAGCCAGATGGGCGCCGGCATCATCACCGCGGTCTCGTCGCTCGCGTAGCCGAACATGATCCCCTGGTCGCCGGCGCCCTGGGCGTCGAAGGGATCGACGCCGGTGCCCTCGCGGGTCTCCAGGGAGGTGAAGACGCCCGAGGCGATCTCCGCGGACTGCTGGCCGATGGACACCGACACGCCGCACCGCGCGCCGTCGAAACCGTTCGCCGAGGAGTCGTAGCCGATGCCGAGGATCGTCTTGCGGACGATGTCCGGGATCTCGACGTACGCCTCCGTGGTCACCTCACCCGCGACATGCACCAGTCCGGTGGTGACGAGCGTCTCGACCGCCACGCGGGAGTCGGGGTCCTGCTCTAGGAGGCCGTCGAGGATCGCGTCGCTGATCTGGTCGCAGATTTTGTCCGGATGGCCCTCGGTGACCGACTCCGAGGTGAAAAGGCGCAGGGGGGAACTAGTGCTGGGTGAATTCACGTGCCCACTCTACTTGGTCGGAGGGACAGTCAGCCCCGGATACTACGCGGCCCGACGGTCTCCGCGGCTGCCGGACGGAGGCCGGTCGATACGCCCGGCGGGGACGCCGGGTGGACGCCGGCCGGCCACTGGCAGCGGGCCGGTCGGTACGCCCGGCGGACCTGCCTCAGCGGGCCAGGAGCTGCGCGGCGTGGTCGAGCACTGCGTCCGCGACGACCCGCTTCGATCCGCGCACCGCAGCCGACTCAATGCCGTCGGCGTCGAGGATGGTGATCTCGTTCGAGTCCGCGCCGAAGACCCGGTCGGAACCGACGACGTTCAGCACGAGGAAGTCACAGCCCTTCCGCGCGAGCTTGGCTCGGGCATGCGTGAGCGGGTCGGCCGTGGCATCCCCGGTCTCGGCGGCGAATCCCGCGATGACGGGCGGCCTCCCGTGATCCTGCCGGGCCAGCACGGCCTCACGGAGGACGTCGGGATTGCGGACGAGCGTAATCACCGGATCGGTCCCGTCGTCGTTCTTCTTGATCTTGGTGGTGACGACCTCGGCGGGACGGAAGTCGGCGACCGCAGCGGCCATCACGAGGATGTCGGTGGCCGGGAGCGCCGCGAGGACGGCCTCGCGCAGCTGGAGGGCTGACTCGACCCGGACGACGTCGCAGCCGCGGGGCGGTGCCACATCCGCATGCGCGAGGACCAGGGTCACCTGGGCTCCCCGGGCGAGGGCCGCCTCGGCGAGGGCCATGCCCTGCTTGCCGGACGACCGGTTGCCGAGGAAGCGCACCGGGTCGAGGGCCTCGCGCGTGCCTCCTGCGGAGATGGTGACGCGCTTGCCCTGCAGGGCCCCGGATCCCGAGGACCGCGCGACGGCAACCATCGCCGCTTCGAAGATGTCGGCCGGTTCCGGCAGCCGGCCAGGACCGGAGTCCGCGCCGGTGAGGCGCCCGGACGCGGGCTCCATGACCGTGACGCCCCGGGAGCGGAGGGTCTCGACATTCGCCCTCGTGGCGGCGTGCTGCCACATCTCGGTGTGCATGGCAGGCGCCAGGAAGACGGGACCGTGCGCCATGAGGAGGGTACCGGTCAGCAGGTCGTTGGCGAGCCCGGCGGCAGCGCGGGCCAGGACGTCGGCGGTGGCGGGGGCGACGACGATGAGGTCGGCCTCGTGCCCGAGCCGCACGTGGTTCACCTTGTCGACGTCGTCCCAGACGCTGTTGCTCACCGGGTTGCCCGAGAGCGCCTCCCAGGTGGCGGTGCCGACGAAGCGGGTTGCCGCGTCCGTGGGGATGACGGTGACGTCATGCCCCGCCTCCGTGAAAAGACGGAGGAGGGATGCTGCCTTGTAGGCTGCGATCCCTCCTCCGACACCGAGTACTATGCGCACCGGTTGTCCGTGTCCTGCCCGACCGGGGGGACTACTCGGACTGTTCCATCGGCGTGGACACGAGCATGCCCTCGTTGATCTCGCGCAGCGCGATGGAGAGCGGCTTCTCGTTCAGCTTCGTGTCGACCAGGGGGCCGACGTACTCGAAGAGCCCCTCGTGCAGCTGGGAGTAGTACGCGTTGATCTGGCGGGCGCGCTTGGCACCGTAGATCACGAGGGCGTACTTCGAGTCCGAGGCCTCCAGCAGAGAGTCGATCGGCGGGTTGATGATGCCTTCGGGCTGAGTTGACACAAATTCTCCAAATATTAGGCGGAACGGCCGGTGCAGGGCTTCTCAGCGCTGCAGCGGACGCAGTCCCATCAGTGATACGAGCTCGTCTGCCGCATGCTCCACGGTGTCGTTGACGACGGTGTGGTTGAATTCCGGCTCGGCGGCAAGTTCCAGTTTAGCTGTTTCCAGCCGCTGCTGCTGTTCCTCCGGTGTTTCGGTGCCGCGGCCCACGAGCCGGCGCACCATCTCGTCCCAGCTCGGCGGCGCGAGGAAGACGAAATTCGCCTCCGGCATGCTCTCCTTGACCTGGCGCGCGCCCTGCAGATCGATCTCGAGCAGCACGGTGCGGCCCTCGTCCATCGCGGCCTGCACGGTGCTGCGCAGCGTGCCGTAGCGGTTGCGGCCATGGACTACGGCCCACTCCAGCAGCTCCCCGTCCTCGATGAGCTGGTCGAACTCCTCCGAGGAGACGAAGAAGTAGTGCACGCCATGGACCTCACCCGGGCGGGGAGGGCGGGTGGTCGCGGAGACGGAGAGCCACACCTCCGGGTAGTTGTCCCGGATGTAGGTCGAGACAGTTCCCTTGCCGACCGCGGTCGGACCGGCGAGAACAGTCAACCGGGGCTGGATCACTGACGCTTCCTTACTTACTGGCCGAGCCAGAATGGTGTCCGAGGTACTCGACGAGTAACCTGCGCTGATGGATGCCGAGTCCGCGGACGCGGCGCGTCGCGGCGATACCGACCTCTGCCATGATGGCAGCCGCCCGTACGTCCCCCACGCCGGGCAGGGCCTTGAGGAGATCCAGGACCTTGAGGCGGCCCACGGCGTCGTCGCCGTCGGGATTCTCGATCACTTCCGCCACCGAAAGCTTACCGGTCTTCAGCCGGGACTTGATGTCCGCCCGAACCGCGCGCGCTGCCGTCGCCTTCTCCCGCGCCCGTGTTCGTTCGACATCCGTCAATGGCTTCAGACTCACTGGTGCTCCCTGCGCTTGGCGGCACCCGATGGGGTGGATGGGTCGGGTCCCGAACCGAACCTACCCGGCGCACGCCTCCGAAATCAATGCGACCGGCGTGGGATCAGTGCGACCTACACCAGCTCGTCGCGCGTCCGCTCCGCCGCCGCCCGCAGGTTCCCGGGAGCGGGTCCTGCCGCGAGGATGGCACGGCTCGACGTCGGCAGGACGAACGGCAGGGCGTCCCCGAACGCGCCACGGAGTTCCTCCGGCCCCGCACCCTGCGCTCCCACGCCGGGTGCGAGGATGGGGCCGTTGAGCGAGGCGAGGTCCAGGCCGAGCCGTTGGGCGGCGTCGCCGATGGTCGCCCCGACGACGAGTCCCACGTGCCCGGGTGCCGACCCGGCGTTCTCGGCGGCGGCAGCATGCGCGATGGACCGCGCCACGGACGCGTCCCCTCCGACGTGCTGCACCGACCGGCCCTCAGGATTCGAGGTGAGTGCGAGGACGAAGACGCCCCGGCCGGTCGCGGTGGCGAGATCGATGGCGGGCCGGAGGGACTCGAACCCGAGGTACGGGTTGAGGGTCACGGCGTCGGCAGCCAGGGGCCGCCCCTCCCCCAGCCATGCCTCCGCATACGCCTGCATCGTCGAGCCGATGTCGCCGCGCTTGGCGTCCGCGATCGTCAGGACACCGGACTCCGCGGCGTGCGCCAGCAGGGCCTCCAGGACCGCCAGCCCCCGCGCGCCGTGCCGCTCGTACAGCGCCACCTGGGGCTTCACGGCTGCCGCGACAGGCCCGACGGCGTCGAGCACCGCGAGCGAGAACCGCTCGAGGCCCGCGGGTGAGTCGTCCAGTCCCCAGCCTGCCAGCAGCGCGGGATGCGGGTCGATCCCGACGCACAGGCTGCCCTTCGCCGCACGCGCCGCCGCGAGCCGCTCCCCGAGCGGGGCACGGGACGCGGCGGCGCCGGCCTCAGGAGGCATGGCCGGCTTCGGTCGACGCGCGCAGGCCGGCATCGCGGGCTTCGGTCGACGCGCGCAGGTTGGCGGCGTGCTCCTGGAGGCTCGTCACCGACCACTCGTAGGAGCGCATGGCCTCGATCGCCTGCACGGCCGCTCCCACCTCGGGGATGGTCGTGATGACCGGCAACCCGTAGGAGGTGGCCGCGGCGCGGATCTCGTAGCCGTCGCCGCGGGCCTGCCCGCCCGAGGGCGTGTTGATGATCATGTCGATCCCGCCCTCGGTGATGAGGTCGACGACGGTACCCTCGCCGGAGGCTCCCACGCCCTCGGCGACCTTGCGGACCGTGGTCGCCTGGATGCCGTTGCGCCGGAGCACGTCTGCCGTGCCACCGGTGGAGACGATCTCGAAGCCGAGGTCGACGAGCCGCTTGACGGGCATGATGATGGAGCGCTTGTCCCGGTTCGCAACGGACACGAAGACCTTGCCCTCGATCGGCAGGGCGGCGTTCGCGGCGGCCTGGCTCTTCGCGAAGGCCGTGTCGAAGTACTTGTCGATCCCCATGACCTCACCCGTGGAGCGCATCTCGGGGCCCAGCAGCGAGTCGACGACCGTGCCCTCCGGGGTGCGGAAGCGGCTGAACGGCAGGACGGCTTCCTTCACGGACACCGGTGCGTCCAGCGGCAGGGAGCCGCCGTCGCCCCGCGCCGGGAGCAGTCCGTGCTCACCCCGGAGCTCCGCGATGGTGACGCCGGTGCCGATGAGCGCCGCCCCCTTGGCGAGCTGCACGCCGGTGGCCTTCGAGACGAAGGGCACGGTGCGCGAGGCCCGCGGGTTGGCTTCGAGGACGTAGAGCACGTCCGAGGCGAGGGCGAACTGGATGTTGATGAGGCCCCGCACGCCCACTCCCTCCGCGATGGCGAGGGTCGCCTCGCGGACACGCTGCAGGACGTCGGCACCCAGGGTGATGGGCGGCAGCACGCACGCGGAGTCGCCTGAGTGGATGCCGGCCTCCTCGATGTGCTCCATGATGCCGCCGAGGTACATCTCCGTCCCGTCGTACAGGGCGTCGACGTCGATCTCGATGGCGTCCTCGAGGAAGCGGTCGATCAGGACGGGGTGGGCCTCGGTGATCTCCGTGGCGTTCGTGATGTAGCGCGAGAGGTTCGCCTCGTCGTAGACGATCTCCATCCCGCGGCCGCCGAGCACGTAGGACGGCCGGACGAGGACGGGGTACCCGATCTCGTCGGCGATCTTCTTGGCGTCCTCGAAGGACACCGCGGTGCCGTTCTTCGGGGCGATGAGCCCTCCGGCGTCGAGCACGCGGCTGAAGGCGCCGCGGTGCTCGGCGAGATCGATCGCCTCCGGGGAGGTACCGAGGATCGGGATGCCGGCGTCCGCCAGTTGCTGGGCCAGCTTCAGCGGTGTCTGGCCGCCGAGCTGCACGAACACGCCGAGGACCCCGCCGGTGCGCTCCTCGGCTGCGATGACCTCCAGGACGTCCTCGAGGGTCAGCGGTTCGAAGTACAGGCGCGTGGAGATGTCGTAGTCGGTGGAGACCGTCTCGGGGTTGCAGTTGATCATGACCGTCTCGTGGCCGGCCTCGCGCAGCGCCATGGTGGCGTGGACGCACGAGTAGTCGAACTCGATGCCCTGGCCGATCCTGTTCGGACCGGAGCCCAGGATGATGATCGACGGCTTCTCGTGCGGCTCCACCTCGTCCTCCTCGTCGTAGGACGAGTAGTGGTACGGCGTGTAGGCGGCGAATTCCGCGGCGCACGTGTCCACCGTCTTGAAGACCGGGCGGATGCCGAGGGCGTGGCGGACACCGCGCACGACGGCGTCGGGCGTGGAGGTCAGCAACCCGATCTGCTCGTCCGAGAAGCCGTGGCGCTTGGCGTGCCGCAGCACCTCCTCGGTGAGGTTCGGCGCCGAGCGCACCTCCTCGGCCACCTCGTTGAGCAGGACCAGCTGGTCGAGGAACCACGGGTCGATCCCGGTGGCCTCGTACAGACGCTCGACGCTCGCCCCGCCGAGCAGCGCGCGCTGCACCTGCGAGAGACGCTCGGTGGTGGGGCGCTTCGCCGCCTCGACGAGGGCGTCGACCTCCTCCGCCGCGACCGGCGCGAAGGACAGCTGGGAGCCCTTCTGCTCGAGCGAGCGCAGTGCCTTCTGGAGCGCCTCGGTGAAGTTGCGGCCCATGGCCATGGCCTCGCCGACGGACTTCATGGTGGTGGTCAGCGTGGGGTCGGCCGCGGGGAACTTCTCGAAGGCGAACCGCGGGACCTTGACCACCACGTAGTCGAGGGTCGGCTCGAACGAGGCGGGGGTCTTCAGCGTGATGTCGTTCGGGATCTCGTCGAGCGTGTAGCCGAGGGAGAGCTTCGTGGCGATCTTGGCGATCGCGAAGCCCGTGGCCTTCGACGCCAGCGCCGAGGACCGCGACACGCGCGGGTTCATCTCGATGACGACGACGCGGCCGGTGTCCGGCTCGACGGCGAACTGGATGTTGCAGCCGCCCGTGTCGACGCCGACCTCACGGATGACCGCGATGGAGATGTCGCGCAGGCGCTGGTACTCGCGGTCGGTGAGGGTCAGGGCCGGAGCCACGGTGATGGAGTCGCCCGTGTGGACGCCCACGGGGTCGAAGTTCTCGATGGAGCAGACGACCACGACGTTGTCGTTCTTGTCGCGCATCATCTCGAGCTCGTACTCCTTCCACCCGAGGATGCTCTCCTCGAGGAGGACCTCGCTCGTGGGGCTGTACTGCAGGCCCTGGCCGACGATGCGGCGCAGGTCCTGCTCGGTGTACGCGAGGCCCGAGCCGAGGCCACCCATGGTGAAGGAGGGGCGTACGACCATCGGGTAGCCCAGGTCCTCGGCGGCCACGAGGGCCTCGTCGAGCGAGTGGATGATGGCGGACCGGGCGGACTCGGCGCCGCAGCGCTCGACGACGCCCTTGAACTTCTCGCGGTCCTCGCCGAGCTCGATGGCGGCGATGTTCGCACCGATCAGCTCGACGCCGAACTTGTCCAGCACGCCGTTCTTGTCGAGGGCGATCGCCGTGTTCAGCGCCGTCTGGCCGCCGAGGGTCGGGAGCAGCGCGTCGGGGCGTTCCTTCTCGATGATCTTCGCGACGACGTCGGGCGTGATCGGCTCCACGTAGGTCGCATCCGCGAACTCGGGGTCCGTCATGATCGTCGCGGGGTTCGAGTTCACGAGGATGACCCGCAGGCCCTCCTCGCGCAGGACGCGCAACGCCTGGGTGCCCGAGTAGTCGAATTCGGCGGCCTGCCCGATGACGATCGGCCCGGAGCCGATGACCAGGACGCTCTTGAGGTCGGTTCTGCGGGGCATCAGTTCTCTTCCTGCGTTGTGCTGCTCAATGATGTCGTGCTGTGCCGGGGCTGCGTGCCCGACACCTTGGATCCGTGGGTCCCCAGTTCCGCCGAGGCCGCACGAGCCAGTGCGTCCGACTCGGAGGACGCGTCGAGGAGGGAGGCCGCGCGGGCGTCGCCTGCCCCGTGCTTCTCGGCCTGCATGAGGTCGACGAAACGGTCGAAGAGGTACGCGGAGTCGTGGGGACCGGCGGCCGCTTCGGGGTGGTACTGGACCGAGAACGCCGGGATGTCCAGGCAGGCGAGCCCCTCGACGACGTCGTCGTTGAGGTTGACGTGGCTCACCTCGACGCGCCCGTAGCGGCCGGCGGGTGCTTCGACCGGCCCGCCGAGGGGAGCATCGACGGCGAACCCGTGGTTGTGCGAGGTGATCTCGACCTTGTCGGTGCGCCGGTCGAGGACCGGCTGGTTGATGCCGCGGTGGCCGTAGCGGAGCTTGTAGGTGCCGAAGCCGAGGGCGCGGCCCAGGATCTGGTTCCCGAAGCAGATGCCGAAGAACGGCATCCGTTCGTCGAGCACGCGGCGCAGGAGTTCCACCTGGGCGTCGGCGGTCGCCGGGTCGCCCGGGCCGTTGGACATGAACACGCCGTCCGGCTGCACGGCCACGACGTCCTCGAAGGTCGCCTCGGCGGGCAGGACCACGGTGCGCACGCCGCGCTGGGCGAAGTGCTTGGGCGTCATGGCCTTGATACCGAGGTCCAGCGCCGCGATGGTGGCGACGGGCTCGTCGGTCCAGCCGTGGTCGGCGGGCTCGACGACGTACGCCTCGTCGATGCTGACCTCCTCGGCGAGGCGGGCGCCTGCCATGGACGGCTGGGCGAGGACCTGCTCGAGCAGCTGCCCCTCGGGCAGGGTCGCGTCGGTGCCGGAGAAGATGCCGGCGCGCATGGCGCCGCGTTCGCGGAGATGGCGGGTGACGGCGCGGGTGTCGACGCCCTCGATGCCGACGACGCCCTGCTCGCGCAGCTGGTCGTCGAGGCTCTGCTCGGACCGCCAGTTCGACGGGCGGCGGGCGGCGTCGCGGATGATGTAGCCGGCGACCCAGATGCGCCGCGACTCGGCGTCGTCGGCGTTGACCCCGGTGTTGCCGATGTGGGGCGCGGTCTGGACGACGAGCTGGCGGGCGTAGGAGGGATCGGTGATGGTCTCCTGGTAGCCGGTCATGCCGGTGGCGAAGACGGCTTCTCCGAGGGCGGTGCCCTCGGCTCCGTAGGCCCGGCCGCGGAAGGTCCGGCCGTCCTCGAGGACGAGCACCGCGGGTGCCTTGGATTGGACGTTGCTCACAGCTGTTCCCTGCCTTCGGGTTTCGGTGGGGTTCGGGGGGTGGGTTCGGCCGGCACGAGCGCCGCGACGGCGGCGACGAGCTGGGCCTTGGATGCGGGGTGGCGTGTGCGGAAACCGGTGTCGACGCGGCCGGGGCCCAGACGCCAGGTGATGACCACGAGACCCTCCTTCTCGACGAACTTGCCGGTCATGCCGCTGGCGAGCTGGACCGAGACGAGGTCCGCGCGCGGGATGAAGACGGTCCGTGCACCCGTGCGGGTGATCACGACGCCGTCGGGGTGGACGGCGGTGATGGCGTTGCCGCGGAGGCCGAGCCCGTGCACCGCGATGCGGTCGAGCCAGTCTGCTGCGGTGGTCGTCGCCACGTACTGGCCCTCAGCCTCGTAGAGGACGCGTCCCGGGTCGGCGGGCGCGTCGGGTGGTGCGGGGACGTCGGCCTGGCGGCGCAGCCGGTTGCGCCACCCGAGCGCCATGAGCGCGACGATGACGACGATGATGCCGAGGGTCAGCGCGATCCAGCCTAGGTATTCCATGCCGGAGCCTCCTCCGCGGTCGGTGCCGCGCGGCGGGGGGTGGCGAGGCGTCCGTCGAGGACCGTCGGGTGTCCGCCGTAGAAGGTCGCCCGCACGCTGCCGGGCAGCTCGAGCCCCCGGAACGGGCTGTTGCGCCCCTTGGTGGCCATGGTGGACGGATCCACCGTCCAGCGCGCGGCGGGGTCGACGAGGATCAGGTTGGCGGGCTCGCCGGCCGCGAGCGGCCGGCCCTGGTGCCCGAGGCGGCCGATGCGCGCCGGCGTCGCGGAGGTGACGCGGGCGAAGCCCTCCCAGTCGAGCAGGCCGGTCTCCACCATGGTGTGCTGCACCACGGACAGCGCGGTCTCCAGCCCCGTCATGCCCATCGCCGCCTGCGCCCACTCGCATTCCTTGTGCTCGCTCGGGTGGGGCGCGTGGTCGGTCCCGACGACGTCGATCGTGCCGTCGGCGAGGGCCGCACGCAGGGCGTGCACGTCGTCCGACGTGCGCAGCGGCGGGTTGACCTTGTACACGGGGTCGTAGCTGCGGACCAGTTCGTCGGTCAGGAGGAGGTGGTGCGGCGTGACCTCGGCCGTCACGTCGATCCCGCGGGCCTTGGCCCAGCGGATGATCTCGACCGACCCGGCGGTGGACACGTGGCAGACGTGCAGCCGGGACCCGACGTGCTGTGCCAGCAGGACGTCGCGGGCGATGATGCTCTCCTCGGCGACGGCGGGCCAGCCTGTGAGTCCGAGGACGGCCGAGACCTCGCCCTCGTTCATCTGGGCGCCCTCCGTCAGCCGGGGCTCCTGGGCGTGCTGGGCGATGACGCCGTCGAAGGCCTTGACGTATTCCAGGGCCCGGCGCATCAGGACGGGGTCGGAGACGCAGATGCCATCATCGGAGAACACGCGGACGGATGCCCGGGACTCCGCCATGGCACCGAGCTCGGCGAGGCGTTCACCGCCCAGGCCCACGGTCACGGCGCCCACGGGTCGCACCTCGACCCAGCCGGACGCGAGGCCCAGGCGGTAGACCTGCTCGACGACGCCTGCCGTGTCGGCCACGGGCGAGCTGTTGGCCATGGCGTGGACCGCGGTGAAGCCGCCCAGCGCCGCGGCCCGGGAACCGGTCTCCACGGTCTCGGCGTCCTCCCGGCCCGGCTCGCGGAGGTGGGTGTGGAGGTCCACCATGCCGGGCAGCGCGACGAGGCCGTCGGCCTCGACCGGAACGGCCCCCGGGGAGGCGTCCTCCGCCGCGGCCTGCCCGACGGCGGCGATGATGCCGCCGCGGACGAGGAGGTCCTGCCGGACGCCGCCCAAAATCGCGGCGCCCCGGATGAGGTATTCGGAGGGGTGGCGGGCGGAGTCGCTGGTGTTCGTCGTCACGGGGTACGGCCTTCCGGTGTCGTGGCAGCCTGGAGGTCCTGCAGGTCGTCGTCCGGCTCGTCGTGCTGGTCACCCGAGAGCAGCAGGTAGAGCGCCGCCATCCGGACGGAGACGCCGTTGCGGACCTGGGCGAGGACGGTGGAGCGGGGTGAGTCGGCCGCGGCCGAGGAGATCTCGAGCCCGCGGTTCATGGGGCCGGGGTGCATGATCACGGTGTCGTCGAGGCCCATCGTGTCGAGCAGCGCGAGGCGCCCGTCGTCGAATCCCCAGCGCCGCGAGTACTCGCGCGTCGAGGGGAAGAACGCCGCGTTCATGCGTTCGGCCTGGAGGCGCAGCATCATCACCGCGTCGGGCCGCTGCGCGAGGGCGTCGTCGAGGTTGTAGTACACCGTGCACGGCCAGGACCCCACACCCACCGGGAGCAGCGTGGGCGGACCCGCGAGGAGGACCTCCGCGCCGAGCGTGGTCAGGAGCCAGACGTTGGAGCGGGCCACCCGCGAGTGGAGGACGTCGCCGACGATCAGGACCTTCATGCCGGCGAGGGTGCTGCCCGCGGAGGGGCCGCCGGCAAGCTTCGCCCAGTGCCGCCGGAGCGTGAAGGCGTCGAGCAGCGCCTGGGTGGGGTGCTCGTGGGTACCGTCGCCGGCGTTGACGACAGCGGCGTCGATCCAGCCCGACGCGGCGAGCCGGGCCGGCGCCCCGGACGCCGGGTGGCGGATCACGACGGCGTCGGCGCTCATGGCCTCGAGGGTCTGCGCCGTGTCCTTCAGGGACTCGCCCTTGGACACCGACGAGCCTTTCGCCGCGAAGTTGATCACATCGGCGGACAGGCGCTTCGCGGCGGCCTCGAAGGAGATGCGCGTGCGCGTGGAGTCCTCGAAGAAGAGGTTCACCACAGTGCGTCCCCGCAGGGCGGGGAGCTTCTTGATCTCCCGCTCCCCCACGGCCGCCATCTCCTCGGCGACGTCGAGCAGGCGCAGGGCGTTCCTCGCCGAGAGGTCCTGGGTGCTGAGCAGGTGCTTCACGGGCGGTCCTCGATGACGACCTCGTTCACCGCGGAACCGCCGATCAGGTCGATCTCCGCCAGGTGGACCCGGACTCGTTCCCTCGACGACGTCGGGAGGTTCTTGCCGACGTGGTCGGCGCGGATCGGGAGTTCGCGGTGGCCCCGGTCCACGAGGACGGCGAGGCGCACGATGCGCGGCCGGCCGAGGTCCGCGAGGGCGTCGAGGGCTGCGCGGATGGTGCGTCCCGAGTACAGGACGTCGTCGACGAGCACCACGACCTTGTCGTCGATACCCGACGGCGGCAGCTGCGTGGCGAGCGGCGAACGGGTGGGGTTGCGGCGCAGGTCGTCCCGGTACATGGTGACGTCGAGCTGGCCGGTGATGAGATCGGGGTCGACGCTCTCGTCGACGGCGGCGATCTTCTGGGCGAGCCGACGGGCCAAGGGGAAACCCCTGCGCGGGATGCCGAGGAGGACGAGATCGCGGGAACCCTTGTTCGCCTCGAGGATCTCGTGGGCGATACGCGTGAGCGCCCGGTCTATATCTGCTTCTGCGAGAACAACGCGCTTGTGGATGCCGGATTCCGGGGCAGGCACAGTCATAACACGCTTCCTCCTTCCCCGCCTCACTGGACGGAATTTAAAGGCTGGTTGCACCGTCAAAACTATCACAGCGCCGCGTGCCCCTAGGGTTGCACCATGGCGATCAACAATCATGGAGCGGGCGCAGGCGGCCCGCAGTGGAACGAGGCACGGGGCTCCGCCCGCCACGACACCTCCTTCTCCCCGCACCCGGGCTGGTGGGGCGACACCACCGTGCGGCACCACCGTCCGGCCCCCATCCCGACCGACGGACACCCCTTCCGGCCGGTCTGGGACCAGCCGCCGCCGCGCCGCCACGGCGTCCTCAACGTCCTGCTCGTGATCGTCGCGGCCCTCGTCGTCGCAGGCGTCCTCCTCCTGCTCTCGCTGTCCCTGGGCCCGTCAGCGTTCGTGCTCTGCGGCATCCTCGCACTCGTGCCCCTCGGCATCTGCCTGCTCGGCCTGCGTTGGATCGACCGGTGGGACCCCGAACCCCGCGGCGCCCTGCTCTTCGCGTTCCTCTGGGGCGCCGGCGCCTCGGTCGTCGTGGCTCTGCTGCTCGGCACCTACGTCGTGGAACTCCTCGGGTCCGCGCTGGAGACGACCTCACCGGAGATCATCGGCCCGGTCCTGCAGGCGCCGCTCGTCGAGGAGTTCGCCAAGGGCCTCGGCGTCCTCATCCTGGTCTACACGCGCCGCAGCCACTTCGACGGCCCCGTGGACGGCATCGTCTATGCGGGGACGGTCGCGGCGGGCTTTGCCTTCACCGAGAACATCCTGTACTTCGGCTCGGCCGTCAGGGACTCCGGCACGGCGGGCGCCCTGGTCGGGGTGTTCATCCTGCGCGGCCTGTTCTCCCCCTTCGCCCACGTCATGTTCACCTCACTCCTCGGGTTCGTCCTCGGCTCCGCGCTCAGCCGCGGTGGGGGCAACGCCCGCATCCTGACGGCGTTCGTCCTCGGACTGATCCCCGCGATGGCGGGCCACATGCTCTGGAACGGCGGCACCGTCGTCCTCTTCCACGACTTCCTCCTGTTCTACCTCGTGGTCCAGGTGCCGCTGTTCGTCGTCGCCGTGATCGTGGTCGTGCTCCTCCGCCGGTCCGAGCGGAGCCTGACGGAGGCGCGCCTCGGCGACTATGCCCGCGCGGGCTGGTTCACCCCGGAGGAGGTGAGGATGCTGGCGACGCGGCCGGGCCGCTCCCAGGCGCTCGCCTGGGCGCAGTCCATCGGGGCGAAGCAGGACATGCGCGCGTTCATCCGCACCGGTGCGCGCATCGCCCACACCCGGCAGCGCCTGCTGGGCGGGCGGCGCGACGCCGACTACGCCGCCCAGGAGCGCGTCCTGCTGGAGGAGGCCACGCAGCGCCGCGCACGGATCTTCGAGCTGGCGTCGGCCGCGCGCTGACCCGGCCGGACACACAGAAGCTCCCGTCGTTGAGGACGACGGGAGCTTCGGCACGGTCTCGCGGGCTACGCGAGCAGGGTCGGCTTGAGCTGCTGGAGCCGGCCGAGGAGGCCGTTGACGAACTTGGGTGATTCGTCGGTGGAGAGGATCTTCGCCAGCTCCACGGCCTCGCTGACGGCGACGCCGTCGGGGACGTCCTCGTTGTACAGGAGCTCCCAGCTGCCGATCCGCAGGATCATGAGGTCGACCGCGGGCATGCGGTCGAGCGTCCACCCCTGCGAGTAGGTGCTGAGGAACTCGTCGATCTGCTCCTGGTGCTCCAGGACGCCCTCCACGATGTCCACCGTGTAGTCGGCGATGACCATGTCCGTCTTCTCGCGGCGGGCGCGGATGACCTCGAGGGCCGGCATGCCGCGCTGCTCGGATTCGAAGAGAATGTCCAGGGCCCTGCGACGGGCCTTACTGCGTGCGCTCACTCGTTGACGCGTCCCAGGTACTCGCCCGTGCGGGTGTCGACCTTGACCTTGGTGCCGGTGCCGAGGAACAGCGGCACCTGGATCTCGTGGCCGGTCTCGACCGTGGCGGGCTTGGTGCCGCCGGTGGACCGGTCACCCTGCAGGCCCGGCTCCGTGTAGGTGATCTCCAGCGTCACGGACGCGGGGAGCTCCACGTAGAGGGGCGAGCCCTCGTGCAGGGCGATGGTGGCCATCTGGCTCTCGAGCATGAAGTTCGCCGCGTTGCCGACGGTCTTCCCGGGGACCGTGATCTGGTCGTAGTCCGAGGTGTCCATGAAGACGAAGTCCTCGCCGTCCTTGTACAGGTACTGGTAGTCGCGGCGGTCCACGGTGGCCGTCTCGATCTTGAGGCCTGCGTTGAAGGTCTTGTCGACGACCTTGCCGGAGAGGATGTTGCGAAGCTTGGTGCGGACGAATGCTCCACCCTTGCCAGGCTTGACGTGCTGGAATTCGAGGACGTTCCAAAGGTTGCCCTCGAGCTTCAGCACAGTGCCGTTCTTGATGTCGTTCGTGGTCGCCACAGATTCACTTTCGTCGGTTTCGCGGATGGATGGGCCGGCCGAGGCACAGCGGGCACGCGGAAGCGCGCTAAAAGTCCACGGTCCAGTCTACCCTGTGCAGCGTGGGGGGTGATCAGGAGGCGATCTCCTGGTAGGCGGCGAACAGCAGCGAGGTGTCCGGGACCTCGAGCATGCCGGGGCGGCCGATGCCGTCCAGCACGACGAAGCGGAGAAGGTCGCCGCGCGACTTCTTGTCGCGGCGCATCCCGTCGAGCAGTGACGCCCACCGGTCGCGCCGGTACGTCACCGGCAGGCCGAGGGACTCGAGGATGCTCCGGTGGCGGTCGGCGTCCGCGTCGCTCAGCCGCCCCACCATCCGGGAGAGTTCGGCCGCGAAGACCAGGCCCACCGACACGGCGGCGCCGTGCCGCCAGGAGTACCGCTCGGCGAGTTCGATGGCGTGCCCGAGGGTGTGGCCGTAGTTGAGGTACTCGCGGCGGCCCGTGTCGCGCAGGTCCTCGGAGACGACGTCGGCCTTCACCCGGATGGCGCGTTCCACGAGGTCCCGCAGCGCGGGCGATGCCGCGTCCGTGGCGGCCGCGGTGTCCTGCTCGATTCGGTCCAGGATGACGGGGTCCGCGATGAAGCCGCACTTGACCACCTCGGCGAGCCCGGTCACGAGCTCGTTCTTCGGCAGCGTGGCCAGGGCGTCCAGGTCGGCGAGGACGGCGGCCGGCGGGTGGAAGGCGCCCACGAGGTTCTTCCCCTCCGCCGTGTTGATGCCGGTCTTGCCGCCGACGGCGGCGTCCACCATGCCGAGCAGGCTGGTGGGAAGGTGCACCACCCGCACGCCGCGCAGCCACGTCGCCGCGACGAACCCGCCGAGGTCCGTCACCGCGCCGCCCCCGACGGTGACGACGGCGTCCGAGCGCGTGAAGTCGTTCTGGCCGAGCACCTGCCAGCAGAACCCCGCCACCTGGATGTGCTTGCCCTCCTCGGCGTCGGGGATCTCGGCGGTCACGGCGGTGAAGCCGGCGTCCGCCAGCTCGGCACGCACCGTGTCGCCGGTCGCCCGCAGCGCCCGGGGATGGATCACCAGCACGCGGTGGACCCGCTCGCCGAGGATCGCGGGGAGCCGGCCGAGCAGCCCCCGTCCGACGACGACGTCGTACGTGTTCTCGGGAGTGCTCCCGGTGACAGGGATGATGGTCGGTTCGTCAGTCGCCATGGGGATTCGTCCCGCTTTCCTCGTTCAGATCGGTCGATGGTGCCGCGACGCTGTCGCGGGATGGTCCGGGGGCGCCCTCGAGGGCCGAGAGCACGGCGGCGGTCACGTCGCGCACGGACCGGCCGCGGGTGTCCACCACGACCGTCGCCAGCGCGGCGTAGAGGGGCCGCCGCTCGTCGTACAGTTCCTGCCACCGCTCGGCGGGGCGCTCGGCGAGGAGCGGCCGTCCCGTGTCCGCGCTGATGCGCGGCAGCACGGTCGCGACGTCGGTGTCGAGGAAGACCACGGTGGCGTGCGCCAGCAGGGCCTGCGTGGCCGGATGGAGCACTGCTCCCCCGCCGAGCGAGACGACGGCGTCCCCGGCCCCGAGCGCCTCGCCGACGATGCCCGCCTCGAGGGTCCGGAACGCCTGCTCGCCCTGCTGTTCGAAGATGGTGCTGATGCTGCCGTGGCGCTCGACGATCTCGCGATCCGAATCGATGAAGCGGGCACCGGTCCGCTGTGCGAGGATGCGGCCCACCGCGGACTTGCCGGAGGCCATCGGTCCGATCAGGACCACGGGGTGGTTCCGTTGCATCAGACCCCGGTGGAGTCCAGGAACTCCGGGATGTTCTCGAGGTAGCTGCGCAGATTTCGGGCGGTCTCCGCGAGGGAGTCGCCGCCGAACTTCTCCGTCACGGCCTCGGCCAGCACCAGGGCCGTCATGGCCTCGGCGACGACGCCGGCGGCGGGCACTGCGCAGACGTCGGACCGCTGGTGGTGCGCCCGGGCGGCCGCACCGGTGCTCACGTCCACGGTGCGGAGGGCACGCGGCACCGTGGCGATGGGCTTCATCGCGGCGCGCACGCGGAGGACGTCGCCGATGCTCATGCCTCCCTCGATGCCGCCTGCGCGGTTGCTGGCGCGGACGATCTTGCCGTCGTCGTTCCGCACGATCTCGTCGTGTGCCGCGGTGCCGCGGCGCGCCGCCGTCTCGAAGCCGTCGCCGACCTCCACGCCCTTGATGGCCTGGATGCCCATGAGGGCGGCGGCCAGTCGGGAGTCGAGGCGCCGGTCCCAGTGCACGTAGCTCCCGAGTCCCGGCGGCAGGCCGTAGGCGACCACCTCGACGACGCCGCCGAGGGTCTCGCCCTCCTTGTGGGCGGCGTCCACCTCGGCCACCATCGCGTCCGAGGTGTCCCGGTGGAAGCAGCGCAGGGGGTCGGTGTCGAGGGCGATGACGTCGCTCGGCGTGGGCAGGGGGGCGTCCTCGGGCACGGAGACGGTGGCGATGGACACCGTGTGGCTGACCAGGCGGATGCCGAGGCCCTCGAGGAACTTGGCGGCCACGGTGCCGAGTGCTACCCGGGTGGCGGTCTCGCGGGCGCTCGCGCGCTCGAGGACGGGACGGGCCTCGTCGAACCCGTACTTCTGCATGCCGGTGAAGTCGGCGTGACCGGGCCGGGGCCGCGTGAGCGGGGCGTTGCGTGCGGAGACGGCGAGTTCCGCGGCGTCCTCCTCGTCGAGGGGATCCGCGGACATGATCTTCTCCCACTTGGGCCATTCGGTGTTCGCCACCTCGATGGCGACAGGGCCGCCCTGCGTGAGGCCGTGGCGGACGCCGCCGAGGATGCGGACGGAGTCCTGCTCGAACTTCATGCGGGCGCCGCGTCCGTACCCGAGACGCCGGCGAGCCAGGGCCTCCTGGATATCGCTGCTCGTGATGCCCACACCCGCGGGCATTCCCTCGATGATCCCGACCACGGCCGGACCGTGGGATTCTCCTGCCGTCAACCAACGCAACATGGTTTCCATACTGCCATGCAGGGCACCGGGCTTCAGCGCCGGGGAGCCCCCACTGCGTCACACATCACGTTTAAGACGGACGCCGGGTCCTGGACGACGTCCGGGAAGAACAGGCGGACCTGCTCGACGGCCTGGTGGAGCAGCATGTCGAGCCCGGGGACGATCTCGCCACCCACCCGCTGCCACGCGGCGGCTAGGGCGCTCGGCCACGGGTCGTACGCCACGTCGAGCAGCGTACCGCCGGTCCGGAAGCCGTCGTCGAGCGAGGCCGCGAGGGGATCCCCGGCGCGCGGCGGCAGCGTGGACACGACGACGTCCGCGGAGCGCAGCGCCGCACCGGCCCGCTGCCAGGCCTGCAGCTCGACGCCGATGCCGAGGAGCGCCCCGATCCGCAGGAGGTCGGAGGCCGCCTCCGGGCGCCGCACCACCACGCGCACGGTCGAGGCACCGAGGCGTGCCAGTCCGGCCACGGCGGCAGCGGCGGTGCCCCCACCGCCGAGGATGACGGGACGGGCGGGCGTGCCCACCCCGGCACCGGCCAGGGCGTTGGCCACGCCGGCGACGTCCGTATTGTGCCCGGTGAGCACGCGATGGTCACCGTCGCCGCCGACGACCACCGTGTTCACGACGCCCAGCGCGGTCGCCAGGTCCGTGGTGGTGTCGGTCAGCCGCGCCGTCCCGGCTTTCAGGGGCATGGTGACGGACAGGCCGCGCCAGCCGTCGCCGGACCGCACGGTGCCGAGGAACTCCTCGAGGGACGGCTCACCGACGTCGATCGCCGTGTAGGAACAGGCGATGCCCAGCGCGCGGTAGGCCGCGGCGTGCAGCAGGGGCGACTTCGAGTGTCCGATCGGCGAACCGATCACGGCGGCCCGGAGAGTCCGGGCCGCCGGAGCTGCCGCATGCACCTAATCGCACCGACCGGGGTGGTCGGCGCACCACGCGTCGTACTCCGCGACATAGCCCAGGTGCTCCGCATACGTCTCGGAGAACTTGGTCTCCGCCGTGTCGAGGTTCACCGTCACCCAGAAGTAGAACGGGACGTCCGCCGGGTTGACCGTCGCGTCGATCGCCTCGTCGCTCGGGGAGCCGATGGGGCCCTTCGGGAGACCGGGGTTCGCGAAGGTGTTGTACGGGTTCGACGCGTCCGCCTTCTCCTCCTCGCTGAGCTGGTAGGTGCGCTTCCCCAGGCCGTAGGCGACGGTCGCATCGGACTGCAGGAGGCCGCTGGTCTCGGTGTTCCCGGGCGTGAGCCGGTTGTTGATCGCGCCGGCCACGGTGGCGTAGTCGCCCTCGCCGGCCTCGGCCTGGACGATGCTGGCGATCGTCAGGATCTCGTACTGCTTGCCGGGATCGGTGACGCCGTCCTCGGCGAGGCGGTCCGTCGTGGCCTTGACCATCTCCTCGATGATCTGCGGGGCCGTCGCCTCGACGTCGAAGCGGTACTCGCCCGGGTGAAGGTACCCCTCGAGCGACAGCGCCTGCGACGGGAGGCCGAACTGGGTGGGATCTTCCGCGAGGGCGTCGAACTCCGCGCGAGGGATGCCGGTGGACTCGCTGAGGATGTCGAAGACCTCACCCTGCCGGAGGTCGCGGGCGACAGCGGCGTACGAGACGAGCGACGGGTCCGCCCCGAGCAGCGCCTCGGCCGCGTCGGCCGCCGGCATCTGCAGGCGCATCTCGTACTCGCCAGGCTGGACCTCGCGTCCTTCGGAGATCGCGGACAGCGCCGTGATGAACGTGGCGGAGTCGGCGACGATGTCGGCACTCTCGAGGCCGGTGCCGATCGCCAGGGCGCCGGCTCCCTCGGGCACCGTGAACACGGTCTCCTCGCCGCCGGGGCCGGGGTAGTCGGACACCTTGTTGAGGCCGAGCATGTCGCGCAGCATCAGCGCGACGCCGAAGACCATGCCGGCGAACAGCAGCAGGACGACGAGGACGACGACGGTGCGCCGGCGTCGCCGGCGCTGCCTGGCCTTGGAGGGCTGGCGCGGTGCGGTGCGCGCGGGGGTATCCTGCGCTGCGAAGAATTCCTCGACGGGCTCGGGATGGGCGTAGCCGTCATCCTCGTAGGACGCGTCGACGTCGCTGGGGTCCTGGGAGGCAGTGGAATTGCGGGTACCGTCGTTCACGACTCCGCATCCCTCCTGCTCGGCGAATTGTCCTTGATAACTTGCTCCTCTGTAGGGGGCAGCAGCGGGCCCTGGCTGCCCGCTGCGTCACGCGCAGGAACCGGATCCCCCACGTCCCGTCCACGTGAACGTTGCATATCGATGGCATGCTGGAGTATTTCGACGGCAGCCACCTGATCCACTACCTTACGATGCTCGCGGCTACCCAGACCAGCAGCATGAAGCGATCGGTGGGCCGACACCGTACTCAACCGCTCATCCACCAAGCGTACCGGGACCACGAGGGACTGTCGTCCAAGTTCCTCGACGACGAGTTTCGCATAGGTCCTTGCCATCGCGGCGGATGGCCCCTCAAGGCCGCTGAGGTTCCGGGGCAATCCCACGAAAATCTGCACGACGCCCCGCTCGACGGCCTCCCGCACGAGGATCCGGATGTCGTAGTTCTTCCGCGCGTCGCGCTTCAGCGTCCGGATCGGAGTCGCCAGCACCCCGTCCCTGTCACACCCCGCGAGGCCGACCCGGACCTGGCCCACGTCGACGCCGAGCTTCGGACCGAAGGGGTAGGGAGCGGCGTCCTGCGTGCCGGACGCCGCTCCGGAACCGTCGCCTCCCACGGAGGCGTCAGCGCTCCGCTACGGCGGTGCGGATGGCCGAGAGCGCCTCGGGGATGCGGGACGCGTCGGACCCGCCGCCCTGCGCCACGTCGTCCTTGCCTCCGCCGCCGCCACCGAGGATCTTCGCCGCGGTGCGTACCAGCGCCCCCGCCTTGACCCCGGCGCTCCGCGCGGCCTCGTTCGTGGCGACGAGCACCAGCGGACGGTCCTGGGAGACACCGGTCGCGGCGACGACGGCGGCATCGGAGCCGAGGCGCCCGCGCAGGTCGAGGACGAGCGTCCGCAGTTCGTCCGCGCCGCCGATCTCGCCGGCGTCGTGCGCGATGAGCCGGACGCCGTCGACGTCGACGGCGGTGTCCACGAGGGACCCCGCGGCAGCGGCGAGCTGTTCCTTGCGGAGCCGGTCGAGTTCCTTCTCGGCCGCCTTGAGCTTGTTCAGGGTCGCCGAGAGGCGCTCCGGCAGCTGCGCCGAGGGCACCTTCAGCATGTCGGAGAGTTCGGAGACGAGGGCGCGCTCTGCGGCGAGGTGGCGGAACGCGTCGAGCCCCACGAGGGCCTCGACACGCCGGTTGCCGGACCCGACCGACTGCTCGCCGAGGAGCGTCAGGCTCCCGATGAGGGATGTCGACGCCACGTGCGTGCCTCCGCACAGTTCCCGTGAGAAGTCCGCGTTCATCTCGACCACGCGGACGGTCTCCCCGTACGCCTCGCCGAACAGGGCGGTGGCGCCGAGTGCCTTGGCGTCCGCCAGGGACATGATCTTGGTCTCGACCTCGTAGTTGTTGCGGATCGCGATGTTCGAGACCTCCTCGATCTCGGACCGTGCCGCGGCGCTGATGCCCTCGCCCCAGGAGAAGTCGAAGCGCAGGTAGCCCGCCTTGTTGAACGAGCCGCGCTGCAGCGCCTCGGGGCCGAGGATCTCGTGCAGGGCCGCGTGGACGATGTGCGTGCCGGAGTGCGCCTGCTCCCCCGCGTGGCGGCGCTGGCGGTCGACGGCGGCCGTCACCGTGGCGCCCGGGGCGACCTCGCCCTCCCGCACGACGGCGCGGTGCACGCTGAGGCCCTTGACGGGCCGCTGGACGTCCAGGACCTCGACGACGAAGCCGTTCCCGGTGATCAGGCCGACGTCGGCTGCCTGCCCGCCCGCCTCCGCGTAGAAGGGTGTCTGGTCGAGGACGAGCTCGATCTCGTCGCCCTGGAGCGCACTCGGGACCGACGCGCCCTTGTCGAGCACGCCGATGATGGTCGCTTCGGACGTCAGCTCGTCGTAGCCGGTGAAGACCGTCTGGCCGCGTCCGAGCAGCTCGTTGAACACGGACAGGTCGGCGTGCCCGGCCTTCTTGCCGCGGGCGTCCGCTTGGGCCCGCTGGCGCTGCTCGAGCATGAGCGAACGGAAGCCGTCGGCGTCGACAGCCAGGCCGGCCTCCTCCGCCATCTCGAGCGTCAGGTCGATCGGGAAGCCGTACGTGTCGTGCAGTGTGAAGGCATCCTGTCCGGACAGCGGGCGCTGCTCGGCCAGGGACTCACGGACCGCTTCCTCCAGCCGTGCCGTGCCGGAGGCGATGGTGCGCAGGAACGCCTTCTCCTCGGCGTAGGCGATGCGGCTGATCCGCTCGAAGTCCTTCTCGACCTCGGGGTAGACGCCCTTCATCGCGTCCCGGGACGCCGGCAGGAGCTCGGGCAGGCACGCCTTCTCGACACCGAGGAGCCGCATGGCCCGGACCGCACGGCGGATCAGGCGGCGCAGCACGTAGCCGCGGCCCTCGTTGGAGGGGGTGACGCCGTCGGCGATGAGCATGAGGGAGGACCGGATGTGGTCGGCCACCACGCGCATGCGGACGTCGTCCGTGTGGTGCGGGTCGTCCTGCGATTCCGCGCTGGTGTAGGTCCTGCCACTGAGTGCCGCGGCCCGGTCGAGCACGGGGCGCACCTGGTCCGTCTCGTACATGTTCTCGACGCCCTGCAGGATCATCGCGAGGCGTTCGAGGCCCAGCCCCGTGTCGATGTTCTTCTTCGGCAGTTCGCCGAGGATCTCGAAGTCGTCCTTGCCGGTGCCTTCGCCGCGCTGGTACTGCATGAAGACGAGGTTCCAGATCTCCACATAGCGGGTGTCGTCCGCCTCGGGCCCGCCGTCGACGCCGTATTCAGGGCCGCGGTCGTAGAAGATCTCGGAGCAGGGGCCCGCGGGGCCGGGCTGGCCGGTGGACCAGTAGTTGTCCTTCTTGCCCATCTTCTGGATGCGTCCGGCGGGGACGCCGATGCTGTCGCGCCAGATCGCCAGCGCTTCCTCGTCCTCGTGGTAGACCGTGATCCAGAGCTTCTCCGCCGGCAGCCCGAAGCCGCCGTCGGCCACGTCGCTGGTCAGCAGCTGCCAGGCGAGACGGATGGCGTCGGCCTTGAAGTAGTCACCGAAGGAGAAGTTGCCGCACATCTGGAAGAAGGTGCCGTGGCGGGCGGTCTTGCCGACCTCCTCGATGTCGCCCGTGCGGATGCACTTCTGGACGCTCGTCGCCCGGCTATAGGGAGCCTCTTCGCGCGCCGTGAGATAGGGGATGAACGGCACCATGCCGGCGACGGTGAACAGGAGCGACGGGTCGGAGGAAATCAGCGACGCCGAGGGCACGACCGTGTGCCCGTTCTTCTCGAAGTAGCTCAGCCAGCGGCTGGCGATCTCGTGGGACTTCATGGGGCAATCCTTCTGGTGGTCGGGACGCGGCGGAGCGGGAGCATCTGCGGGCCCGCGCTGCGGAAAGCTGGGCCGCGGTCAGGACACGGCGCGGTCGGGACACGCCGCACCGGGCGGCGTGCAGGGGCAGGACGTGCGGGCTGTCCTAGCGGATGGCGCGGCGCGCGGCGGGCAGCGCGTCGGCGGTACCGGCGTCGGACGCGGCGGGAGCGTCGACACCGAGCGCGGCACGGAGATCGCCCTCGCGCTCGGCCATCGCTGTGCGCAGCGTGTCCGCGAAGTCCGCGATGCTGTCGCTGATCTGCCCGACGGCGCGGTTCAGGCCCTCGGGCCCGAGGGTCGATCTGGCCTGGGACACCTTGCGCACGGCGGCGACGCCGATGGTGATGCCGGCTGCCAGCCAGAAGGCTCTTCTGATCATCGTTCTCTCCGGTTCGGTGGGGGGACTAGCGGCTGCGCCGACGGCGGGCAGGCGACTTGCGGCCCGCGAGGGCCGAGCGGACACCGTACGAGAACGCCGACACCTTGATGAGCGGAGAGCCGATCGTGGCGGCAACGAGCGACGACAGGGCGGAGATGTTGGCCGACGCGTCGGAGACGTTCGAGGTGATGCCGTCGACGGTCCTGAGCTGCTGGTGGGTGGTGCTCACCGTGCTCGTGACCTCCTCGATCAGCGGGGTCGTCTCGTCGGTGACGGTGCGGATGGCCTTGCGCAGCTCGTCGAACACGCGGCCGAGCTTCCAGATCGGCACGGCCAGCAGCAGTACCAGGACAGCGAACACGCCAGCAGCTATCAGGCCCGCAATATCTCCACCTGACATGGGCGGTCTCCTTTACGCAGGGGTGCACCGCCTCTCGGGCGGGCATGGGAATTCTTGCTCCTAGTACCTTACAGAACGAAGAGCCCGCGGCGTGTGCCGCGGGCTCCTGGTCTGCACGTCTCGCTCGAGGCTGCCCGATACGGTCAGCCGGCGCGACTAGCGTGCGTAGTACTCGACGACGAGCTGCTCTTCGCAGGTCACGGGGACCTCGGAGCGCTTCGGGCGACGCACGAGGCGCGCCTGGAGCTTGTCGAGCTGGACGTCCAGGTAGCCGGGAACGGCGGGGAGGACGTCGCGGTGCGCACCAGCGGCAGCAACCTGCAGCGGGACCATGGTCTCGCTGCGGCTGTGCACGTGGATGAGCTGGCCTTCGGCCACGCGGAACGACGGGCGGTCCACGCGGGCGCCGTCGACCATGATGTGGCGGTGGACGATGAGCTGGCGCGCCTGGGCACTCGTACGGGCGAAGCCGGCACGGAGCACGAGGGCGTCGAGACGCATCTCGAGCAGTTCGATCAGGTTCTCACCGGTCAGGCCTGCGGTCCGGCGCGCTTCTTCGAAGATGCGGGCCATCTGCGCTTCGCGGATGTTGTACTGGGCGCGCAGACGCTGCTTTTCGCGCAGGCGTACGGCGTAGTCACTGTCCTGCTTGCGACGCGCGCGGCCGTGCTGGCCCGGCGCGTACGGCCGACGCTCGAGGTACTTCTCGGCCTTGGGGGTCAGAGCAATGCCGAGGGCCCGCGAAATGCGGACCTTGCGGCGGGCACGTGTGTTGTTAGCCACGTTCACCTTTCGATTTTTGCGGCGAAGAAGCGGAGGCCCCGAGGGCATCCGCACTTCCTGGTGTCGCTGGCCTCCACTTGCGGAGAGCCGGGATTGGCCGCTTCCCGGTACTACAGTGCGCTGCGACCCTGGCCGCCACCCCGAACCGGACAGCAGGAAACCTGCGGAACGGCGGAGGAGGGAGGCTGGTACACGGCGACTTGCCAGTCAGCCTTCAATGCTAGCAGTCGGCCCACCGGGCCACCGAATCGTAGGGACGGGAAACCTGCGCCCTTCCATCTCGCACCGCCCCGCCGGGCGGTGTCGGGCCGTGTCGGGCCGTGTCGGGCCGTGTCGGGTCTGTCCCCGGCGCTACTTCCCCCGGATGATCCGCCGGAGCTTCGCGAGGCGGGAGGCGATGTCCCGCTCGACGCCCCGGTCCGTCGGCTCGTAGTAGTCGCGTCCCACGAGGTCGTCCGGTGCGTACTGCTGCAGGGCGATGCCGTGCGGCTCGTCGTGCGAGTACACGTAGCCCTTCCCGTGCCCGAGCTGCGATGCTCCCGGGTAGTGCGCGTCCCTCAGGTGGGCGGGGATCCCCTGGCCCCGGCCGGCCCTCACGTCCGCGATGGCAGCGTTGATGCCGTTGTACGCGGCGTTCGACTTCGGGGCGGTCGCGATGTGCACCACGGCTTCCGCGAGGATGATCCGTGCCTCGGGCATGCCCACGAGCTGCACTGCCTGGGCGGCGGCGACCGCGGTCTGGAGGGCGGTCGGATCGGCCATCCCCACGTCCTCGGACGCGGAGATCATCAGTCGCCGGGCGATGAACCGGGGGTCCTCCCCCGCCTCGAGCATCCGTGCGACGTAGTGCAGCGCGGCGTCGACGTCCGACCCTCGGAGGGACTTGATGAAGGCGCTCGCCACGTCGTAGTGCTGGTCCCCCGCGCGGTCGTAGCGCAGGGCGGCGACGTCGACGGCCTTCTCGGCGTGGTCCAGCGTGACTCGGACGGGAGCCGCGTCCCCGCCTGCGTCGTCGCCCGCTCCGTCGTCGTCCTCGCCGTCGGTCCAGTCCTCACCGCCCCGGTGCGCGCCGGGCTGCGGTTCCCGTTCGGAGTGTGCGACGCCGGCCGCCGCCTCCAGCGCCGTCAGGCCGCGCCGCGCGTCACCGGCCGCCAGGCGGACGAGGTGCTCGAGTGCCTCCTCCGAGAGTTCCACGGTGCCCGCCAGGCCGCGCTCGTCGTCGACGGCGCGCTGCAGCAGGCCGCGGATGTCCGATTCGTCCAGCGGACGGAGTGTCTGCAGGAGCGAGCGGGACAGCAGCGGTGACACCACGGAGAACGAGGGGTTCTCCGTGGTGGCGGCGATCAGCACCACCCACCCGTTCTCCACGCCGGGCAGCAGCGCATCCTGCTGGGCCTTGTTGAAGCGGTGGATCTCGTCGAGGAACAGCACGGTGGTCTGCCGGTACAGGTCCCGGGAGGTGAGGGCGTCGTCCATGACGCGCCGGACGTCCTTGACCCCGGCTGTGATGGCGGACAGCTCGACGAACTTCCGGCCCTGGCCGCGCGCGATCACGTGGGCGAGGGTCGTCTTGCCGGTGCCCGGCGGGCCCCAGAGGATCACGGACGACGGCGCCGCGTGGGCTCCGGGATCGTGCTCGCCGGCGAGCGTGCGGAGCGGTGATCCGCGGCCGAGCAGGTGCTGCTGCCCCACGACCTCGTCCAGGCTGCGGGGACGCATGCGCACGGCGAGGGGGCTGCGAGGCCGCACGACGCCGGGCGCACGGACGCCACCGGCAGGTGGGTCGTCCGACTCGTCGTCCTCCGCCGCGGCACTGAATAGATCATTCACAGCGCCAACGTTACTGTGGGGCACTGACCCGGCCGCTCCCGCGGTGGCCCCGGGCGGTTGCCGTCGCGAGCGGAAAGGAAGGCCATGCCCGCCAGATCCGTCCTCGTCGAGGTGCAGCGCCTCGACGGCTGGCTCGCCCGGTTCGGGGAGCGCAACGGCTCCTACTCCCTGCACCCCGAGGCGGAAAAATCCGACGGTTCCGTGAGGGTGACGGGCGCAAACGGCTGCACCGCGGTCCTCAGCCCACCCCTGCCGGGAGCGCCGGCACCCGCCGGAGCCGGCGCGGACGACCTCCTGCGGGCCCTGGTGTCCGGGGTCGACGCATCGGCCGTCGTGGGCCTCCTGCTGGTCCGGCGCGGCGGCTACTCCGTCGGGGTCGCCCGGGCGGGCGCGGTCCTGTCCTCGAAGACGGGGACGCGGTACGTCCAGGGCAGGACGGCCGCCGGGGGCTGGTCCCAGCAGCGCTTCGCCCGCCGGCGCGCGAACCAGGCCGATGCCCTCGTGGAGGAGACGGCCGCCCGCGCCGCGGCGCTCTACGCAGCGGAACCGCCGTCGTGCCTCCAGCTCGGCGGCGACAGGGCGCTCGCGACCAGCACGCTCGGCGAGCCGGTGCTCGCCCCCTACGCCGGGCTCCCGCAGGTCCCCTTCCTCACGGTGCCCGATCCCCGCTTCGCGGTCCTCAAGGACGCGGCCCGCTCGGCGCTGTCGATCAGGATCACGGTGACCGACCCGCCGACCGTTCCCTGACGCAGTCCGTGCCCGCACTCCAAACGGGCCGAAGCCGTGCCTGTCCGTGCCCGCGCCCTGACCGATCCTGTCTCACTCCTGCCCGCGCCCGCGCTCTGACCGGGTCGGAAGCGTATCTGCCCGCGGCCTGACCGATCCGGGTGGCGGGCCCGAATTGTTCCCGCTCAGGCGTCCCGGGAGGCCGCCGTGCGCAGGGCCGTGATGGCGGAGGCGGCGTCGTCCGCCCCGTAGACCGAGGAACCCGCGACGAACACCGTGGCCCCGGCATCCGCGGCACGGAGGATGGTCTCCTCCGTGATGCCGCCGTCGACCTGGATGACCAGGTCGAGTCCCGCACCCTCGATGGCTGCCGCGGCCCGGCGGATCTTCGGCAGCGTGAGGTCTAGGAAGGACTGCCCGCCGAAGCCCGGCTCCACCGTCATCACGAGCAGCATGTCGAGTTCGCCGAGCATGTCGAGGTACGGCTCAATGGGTGTCGCCGGCCGCAGCGCCATGGCCGCCTTCGCGCCGGCGTCCCGCAACTCCCGGGCCAGCTTCACCGGAGCCGTGGCCGCTTCCGCGTGGAAGGTCACGGACGCGGCGCCCGCCTCCGCGTACTGCGGCGCCCAGCGGTCGGCGTCCTCGATCATGAGGTGCACATCGAGCGGCAGCGGGCTGACCTGCTGGATCCGGCGGACGACGGGCAGACCGAGCGTCAGGTTCGGCACGAAGTGGTTGTCCATCACGTCCACGTGCACGGCGTCAGCGGAGGAGATGCGCTGCAGTTCGGCCTCGAGGTTGACGAAGTCCGCCGAGAGGATGCTCGGGTTGATACGGAGGTGCGTCACAGCCGTTCCTTTCGTTGCGGGTACACCCGGAGCGAGGTCCGTCGTCATGGGGTCTTCCGGAGCAGCGCGAGGTACATCGCGTCCGTGCCGTGGACGTGCGGCCAGAGCTGCGCACTGGTCCCGTGGCCGGCACCGAGCGCTCCCCCGATGCTCACGGCGTCGAGCGCCGCACCCGCATCGAGCCGCTCGAATCCCGGGCGCTTCCGCAGGCAGTCGTCGACGACGGCGTCCGTCTCCGCGTGGTGCGGCGAGCAGGTCACGTAGGCGACGACGCCGCCCGGCGCAACGGCGTCGAGGGCGGACGCGAGGAGGTCGCGCTGCAGGGGCGCCAGCCCCACGAGGTCCGCCGGCTTGCGCCGCCACCGGGACTCCGGGCGGCGCCGCAGCGCTCCGAGGCCGGTGCAGGGGGCGTCGACGAGGACGCGGTCGTAGCGGTCCGGCTGCTCCCGCCCGACCTCGCGCCCGTCGCCCACGCGCACCGTCCACGAGTCCTCGGGCAGCGGCCGCAGGGCCTGCCGCACGAGCTGGGCGCGGTGCGGGACCGGCTCGTTCGCGGTGAGGTGGACGCCGCTGTCCTGGCCGATCGCCGCGAGCAGGGCCGTCTTGCCGCCGGGACCGGCGCACAGGTCGAGCCATTCCTCCGCGCCTTCCCCGCGTCCCGTCCCGAGGTCCACGGCGGCCAGGGCACGGGCCACGAGCTGCGACCCCGAATCCTGCACGCGGATGGTACCCGTCGAGACCCCGGGGAGCCGGCTGACGTCGCCGCCCGAGTAGTAGGCCGAGCCGGGAGCGAGGCGTCCGGGCTCGGCTCCTTCCGCCAGCGCGTCGTCCAGCGAGGCGAGTCCCGGCAGTGCCACGAGGTGCACCACGGGCGCGGCATTGTCCGCGGCCAGCAGCGCGTCGATCTCGGCGACGTCGCGCCCATGGGCGACGAGTGCCTGGCGCAGTGCGCGGACGATCCACTCGGGGTGGCTGTACGTCAGGGCTGCGATGGCGGTCGCGTCCGTCATGCCGTCGACGAGCTCGCCGATCCACCCGTCGAGATCGAGCGCGGTGACCTTGCGGAGCACGGCGTTGACCAGCGACGACGGTCCGGCACCGATGACGGCGCGCACCAATCCCACGGTCTGGTCCAGGGCGGCGTGGGCGGGCACGCGCATGGCGAGCAGCTGGTGGACCCCGATCCGCAGCGCGTCCAGCACCGCGGGATCGAGCTGGTCGAGCGGCCGGTCTACGCAGCGGGCGAGGACGGCGTCGTAGGTCCCCTGGCCCCGGAGGGCCCCGTAGGTCAGTTCGGTCGCAAACCCGGCATCCCGGCGGTCAAGTTTGTGCTTGCGGATGCTCGCCGGCAGCACAAGGTTTGCGTAGGCGTCCTCGGCGGCGACGGCCCGCAGGACCTCGAACGCCACCAGGCGTGCGGGATCGGCACGGCGTGTGCGCTGCGCCGGGGCGGCCTGCGAGAACTGCCGCTCGCCGCCCCGGTTGCGCTCGCGCCCCTGCTCGTTGCGCCGCCGGTTGCTGCCCTGCCCCCCGCCCTTGCCGGCTGATCCCCTGGCCCCGGAGCCGCCGGACCCGCCGGACCCCCCGTTGGTTCCGCCGGATCCCCTGTTCGTGCCTCCGGTAGCGCTCACTCGAACACCAGCTCTCCGCGCGTCGCCGCGCCACGTGCCCAATCGAGGGCATCCATCATCTTCTTGCCGGCCGGCTGGAGGGTCCCGAGGGCCACCGGTTCCGTACCCGTCCCTACCCGCACTTCCCGCCCGACGACCTGCAGGGCACCCGGTGCCGGCCGGGCAGGCCCGCCTCCGGCGTCGGACGCCGTTCCGGTGCCGTGCGCCGGAGGCGCTACCGAGCCGATCTTCACGCGCTGACCGTCGAGGGTGGTCCATGCACCGGGTTCGGGGGTGACCGCATTGATGCGGCGCCGCACCGCGACGGCCGGCTGCAACCAGTCGATGCGCGCGTCGTCGATGGTGAGTTTCGGTGCGAAGGTCGGCTCACCGGCCTGCGGGGTGGCCGTCACGCGACCGGCGTCGATGCCGGACAGGGTCTGCACGAGGAGGACTGCGCCGCTGTGCGACAGCCGCTCGAGGACCTCGCCGCTCGTGGCCCCGGGCTCCAGGGTCTCGGTCATGACACCGAAGACGGGCCCCGTGTCGAGCCCTTCCTCCAGCCGGAACGTGGTGGCCCCTGTGATGTCATCCCCTGCGAGCACGGCGTGCTGCACCGGAGCCGCACCCCGCCAGGCGGGGAGCACGGAGAAGTGCAGGTTGATCCAGCCGTGCTCGGGAACGGCGAGTCCGGCCGGCGGCACGATCCCGCCATAGGCGACGATCGCCGCCGCGTCGAGGTCCAGGGTCCCGAGGTGGTCGATCAGTTCCGGCGTGAAGCGGTTCGCCTTGAGGACCGCCAATCCCAGGTCCTCGGCGGCCGCGGCGACCGGGCTCGGGGTCAGGACCTTCCTGCGGCCCACCGGAGCGTCGACGCGGGTGAGCACGGCGGCGACGTCGAAGCTGGCGTCCACGAGGGCACGCAGCGACGGCACGGCGACCTCGGGTGTCCCGGCGAACAGGATCCTCATCGGGCGCCCTGCCCGGACGTCCCCGTGCTGCGGGTCGCCGTTTTGCCGGCTGCGGGCCCCGGCGTGAAGCTCGAGCCGAGCGACAGGGAGCGCTGCGCGGCGGTGCGGGAGGTGACGCGGTTGTACTCCGCGCTGCGGATGGCCCTGAGGGCGTTCTTGCGGTCCTCGCCCTCGAGGCGGTCGATGTACAGGGTGCCACGGAGGTGGTCGGTCTCGTGCTGCAGTGCCCGGGCCAGCATGCCCGTCCCCTCGACCACGACGTCGCCGCCCGAGGCGTCCTTGCCCGTGACGCGTGCCCAGTCCGTCCTGCCCACGTAGCTTCCCAGACCGGGGACCGACAGGCAGCCTTCGACGTCGGACTCCCCCTGGGACTCCCCGCCGACCTCGAGCACCGGGTTCACCACGTGGCCCTGCACGCCGTCGACGCGGTAGGTGAACACCTGCAGCCCGATGCCGACCTGGGGAGCGGCGAGGCCCGCTCCCTGGACATCGATCATCGTCTCGGTCATGTCCTCGACCAACCGGGCCAGCTCCGGTCCGAAGTCGGTGACCTCCGCTGCCGGCGTGCGGAGGATCGGGTCGCCGATCATTCGGATACTCAGGACGGCCATCGGTGCTCTGTTCCTCGCTTCGGTCGCGGAACGCGCGGAATGCGCGGAGATTGTCGGTGCCCGCGGCGTAACGCCGCGAGGCTCGCATCAATCCTAGTGCCGCTGGATGGCGCGCCGGGCAGGAACCGACTCGGGAACGCGACCCGCGCCGGAACCCGGTGACCAAGCCCCGCGCCAGAACCCCCGCCCGGAAGCGCGGCCGACCTCAGGCGGGCAGTGCGGACACGGTCGGGGCGACCTTGCCGGGCGGGGGCCCGATCGGCAGCAGGGCCCGCCCGGCCTCCTCGGCGTCCAGCCCTGCCTCCCACGCCCGCCGCAGGGCGCAGAACCGCAACCAGTGATTGCGCAGCACGGCCGGGTTGGCCCGCATGGCCCGCACCTCGGTCTGTCCCACCGCGACCCCGAGCAGGAGCGGCTGGTCCCCGTGCGCCCAGGGGCGCCATTCGCCCTTCTGGGGATCCACGAGCGATTCCTCCGCCTTCATCCCCGCGACCAGCTGCATGACCACCTTGTCGTCGAGGGCCTTCACGAAGCCGTCCCTGTCGGTGTTCTTGGTCTTGTAGTCGATGAGGCACGTCCTCCCGCCGATCGTGGCCACGAGGTCCAGCGTCCCCGCGTAGCCAAGTTCCGTGTTCCACACGGTCAGCTCCGGTTCGACGGGACGGACGTCGTACAGCTCCCACCACTCGTCGAACCGCTGCGCGAAGCCCCCCTCGCCGTTCTCCTCCAGCGCCAGCCGTGCGGCGTCGAGCTCCTCGGGGCGGCCGAGCGCCCGCAGGGCTACCTGCTCGCAGTAGTGGTGCACGCGCGTGCCCCGCTGGGCGGCGTCGTCCCGATAGCGTTCGGCTGCCGCGGCGGCCTCCTTGACCGCCGTCCTGAGCTCCGTCGGATTCGACAGCGCGCCGGGAAGGCGCGGGTCCCGTGACAGCGCACTGGCGGCCATGTGGCCGAACCAGCCGCCGAGGGAGCTGGGCAGCTGCGAGATGACGGTGGTGATGGACGGGACGGATGGCTGGTCCGCGGTGGAACGGGCGTACATCCTGCCGTGGGGTGTGGCATGTGCCAGGAGCGGGGCGGTCATGATTCCAGTCTCTCAGGTGCCTCTGACAGGTCCAGGACACCGCGGCCAGACAGGGTGCAGATGTCCCAGGACACCCCGGCCGGACACGGCGGGCCGACGCCGATTGGACGAACCTCCAAACGTCCTATAGAGTTTTTTCTCGTTGGAAAACGAAGAAACACCGCGAAATGCACGGCATCGAACGGGAATCTCGGGTGTTTTTTCCTTCTGCGGACGTAGCTCAGCTGGCTAGAGCACCACCTTGCCAAGGTGGATGTCGCGGGTTCGAATCCCGTCGTCCGCTCGCAAGTCACTGTAAAGCCGGATCAGTCCGGTGACCGGAGCCATCCGGTCATGGTGGGGTGGCCGAGAGGCGAGGCAGCGGCCTGCAAAGCCGTATACGCGGGTTCGAATCCCGTCCCCACCTCGTTACGGTACGAGCACCATGAAAATGGGCGATTGGCGCAGCGGTAGCGCGCTTCCCTGACACGGAAGAGGTCACTGGTTCGATCCCAGTATCGCCCACTACGGCGCCCCCTCGGGGGCGCTTTTTTGCGGACGTAGCTCAGCTGGCTAGAGCACCACCTTGCCAAGGTGGATGTCGCGGGTTCGAATCCCGTCGTCCGCTCTCAGGCCGGTCGTCGGCCGTTGCCCGGTCCTGGCGAGGACCGGGCATTTTTTGTGCCCCGTTTCATGCCCTGTTTTATGCCCTGCGCGTACCCGCCGCCCTTCTGCCCCTTCTCGGGGGACATCCCCAGCGCCGTGCCCTAAGATCCATGGTGCGGAAACGGACTGCGTTTCCACGACCGAAAGGAGGTGTCCGTGGGTTTATTGGATGGGCTCAAGGGCAAGGCCGGCACCCTCGCGGGTAAGGCGACCGAACTCATTGGCGATAATTCCGACAAGGTGAAGAACGGCATCGGAAAGGCTGGCGGCTTCGTCGACAGCAGGACCCATGGCAAGTACTCACATCACATCACCGGAGTGCAGGCGAAGGCTTCGGAGATGGTCGACAGGATCGACAAGAAGGACGGCAAGGGCGACGTCGGCCCTACCTCCCCGCCGGCCGTGTAATTCCCAGCCCGGCAATAAGGAAGCGCCGGTCCCGCCGAGAGGCGGCACCGGCGCTTCTCGCGTCTGCGGGGTCCGTCGGTCCTCCTGCAGGACAGCTAGGACGCCACCTCGCTCCCCTGGCGCGCCAGGGCCGTGAGGCGGGAGACCGCGCGGTAGTACTTCTTCATGTAGCCCCCACCCATCATCTCCTCCGTGAAGAGGTGGTCGAAGGTGGTCCCGCTCGCCATGATCGGCACGTCCCGGTCGTACAGCCTGTCGGCCAGGACCACGAAGCGCAGGGCCACGGCCTGCTCGGTGATGGTCTCCACGTTGTGCCATGCGACGGCGTCGATGCCGTCGAGGAGCTGCCGGTAGCGGCTCGGGTGCACGTCGGCGAGGTGCCGGATGAGGTCCCCGAAGTCGTCCTCCGCGAGGACGCCGCCGGAGTAGGAGGAGATCCGCTCCTGCAGGGCGGCGTCGTCGAGCGCGTCCGGAGCCTGCGGGAGCCCGCGGTGCCGGTAGTCCTCGCCGTCGATCCGTGCCACCTCGAACTGGTCCGCGAGAACCTGGATCTCCCGCTGGAAGTCCTCCGCGGCGAAGCGCCCGTCGCCCAGGGACCCGGGGAGGGTGTTCGACGTCGCGGCGAGCTTGACGCCGGCGTCGGCCAGTTCCCTCATCAGGCGGGACATCAGCACGGTGTCCCCCGGATCGTCGAGCTCGAACTCGTCGATGCACACGAGGCTGTAGCCGCTCAGGGCGTCGACGGTCTTGCGGAAGCTCAGCGCACCCACGAGGTTCGTGTACTCGACGAACGTCCCGAAGGCCTTTTTCCCCGAGGACGCATGCCACAGCGAGGCGAGCAGGTGGGTCTTGCCGACGCCGAATCCGCCGTCGAGGTAGATCCCCGCCCGCGTCGTGGCCTTCTTCCCGCCGCCGAACAGCTTGCGGAACCCCGACGGCTCGGGCTCGTTGACGGAGGTGGCGAACTCGCGGAGCTTGGAGACGGCCGCCGACTGGGACGGCTGCTGGGGATCCGGACGGTAGGTGTCGAAGGACACCTCCCCGAAGCGGGGCGATGGGTAGAACCCGCCCAGCAACTCGTTGACGGAGACCTTGGGCGATCGCTCTGTCAGGTGTTCGATGGCTGGCACTGGGGACCGCTTTCTATTTCCGGCAGGGGGGCGGCCCACGGGCGGCCGCTTCGCTAGGCAAGAATACGTCAAACCGGAGCACGCCCTCCCGGATGATCCGCGCCCGCCCCTCCTTGACCGGACGCTCCGGCACCGTTCCCGGTGCTGGTCCCGACGCCGTCTCCGGTGACGTTCCCGATGCCTCCCCGGTACGTTCCGCCTGCCCTGCGCGCTGCGTCGCCCTCCGCTGCAGCCCCGGAAGTAATTGCCGCAGCGCGTGGTTAGGCTAGGTGGAAGGACGCGCACCGCGGGCACAGACCGCGGTGCAGACAGCTACGCGAAAGGCCCCCATGACCCTGGCAGCAGATCCGCAGGACAAGTTCTCCGAGTACGCCCACCCCGAGCGGCTGGTCTCCACCGACTGGCTCGTGGCGAACCAGGGCGCCGAAGGCCTCGTCGTCGTCGAATCGGACGAGGACGTCCTGCTGTACGAGACGGGCCACATCCCCGGCTCCGTCAAGATCGACTGGCACACCGAGCTCAACGACGAGGTGTCGAGGGACTACATCGACGGAGAGGGCTTCGCCCGGCTCATGGCCGCGAAGGGCATCTCCCGCGACTCCACGGTCGTCATCTACGGCGACAAGAGCAACTGGTGGGCCGCGTACACCCTCTGGGTCTTCACGCTGTTCGGGCACGAGGACGTCCGCCTCCTCGACGGCGGCCGGGACAAGTGGGTGGCCGAGGGCAGGCCGATGACCACCGACAAGCCCGAGATCACCGCAAGCGACTACCCCGTCGTCGAGCGCAACGACGCCCCCGTGCGTGCCTTCCTCGGCGATGTGCTGGAGCACCTGGGCAAGCCCCTCATCGACGTGCGGTCCGGTGACGAGTACACCGGTGCCCGCACCACCATGCCCGCCTACCCCGAAGAGGGCGCACTGCGCGGCGGGCACATCCCCACCGCGGTGTCCGTCCCCTGGGCCCGCGCCGCCGCGGAGGACGGGACGTTCCGCACCCGCGCGGAACTCGACGCCATCTACCGGGACGAGGCCGGACTGCAGGAGGGGGACGACGTCGTCGCCTACTGCCGCATCGGCGAGCGCTCGAGCCACACGTGGTTCGTCCTGACGCACCTGCTCGGGTTCGGGAACGTGCGGAACTACGACGGGTCGTGGACCGAGTGGGGCAACGCCGTGCGCGTGCCGATCGTCCGGGGCAGCGAGCCCGGCGAGGTACCCGCGGCAGCGGCACGGGCCGCGCGATGACCGGCGGCGCCGTCCCGGCGAAGCTCGCCGAGATCATCGACGACTTCCAGGACCTGACGGAGCCCGACCGACTCCAGCTGCTGCTCGACTTCTCCCGGGAACTCCCGGACCTCCCCGAGCGGTACGGCAACCACCCCGAGCTCCTGGAGCAGGTGGTCGAGTGCCAGAGCCCGCTCTTCCTGACCATGGAGATCGGCGACGAACCGGAGCGACCGGTCCACCTGTTCTTCTCGGCGCCGCCCGAGGCGCCCACGACGCGCGGGTTCGCCGGGGTGCTCCTCGAGGGACTCGACGGCTTGCCCGCCGAGGAGCTCCTTGCCGTCCCGGACGACGTGCCCGACCGGCTCGGGCTCACCCGGGCCATCACCCCGCTGCGGATGCGCGGCATGGCCGCGATGCTGGGGCGGATCAAGCGGAAGATCAGGGAAGCGCAGTAGCCTCCGGGTCGGGCGCCTTCCCGCCGGGAAGCGTCCGCCCGAACAGCCGCCCGCCGAGCCAGCGTTCGACCACGGTCTCCCACCGCTCCGGGTCCACGTTCCACTCCTTCGTGTGGCGGGCGCGGTGGAACCGCTCCAGGGTGACGAAGGCCGGGTTCCTGGCGGCCAGTTCGGCAGAGGGGCCGATGGGCACGAACTCGTCGTCCTCGCTGTGCAGGACGAGCGTCGGCAGGGTCAGCTGCTCCGCACGAGCGATCCAGTCCATGCTCTTGAGGTCCAGCGGCGCGGCCAGTCCCGTGATCCTCCGGGCCCGCCGGCTTGCGAGCAGGTACTGTCCGAGTCGTCCCACGGGAGCCGGGATCCGGTTCAGTTCCGCATGGTGCGCCAGGACTTCGATCCAGTTGATGACGGGGCCGTCGAGCACCAGTGCGCTGATCCGCTGCCGGTGGCGCGAGAGGTCCGCCGTCTGCAGGACGATCGCGCCTCCCATGGACCAGCCGAAGAGGACGACGTCGCGGGCTCCGTGGGAGACGGCGAAATCGATGGCGGCGTCGACGTCGTGCCATTCCGTCATCCCGAGTCCGTAGCGGCCGTCGGGCGCCGACGGCGCTTCGCCGTCGTTCCGGTAGGACAGGACCAGGCTGGTCAGTCCGAGGCGACGCGCCGGTCCGAGCGCGCGCAGCGCCTCCGCACGCGAGGCCCCGCGGCCGTGCACCATGATCGCCCACGTGCGGGCGGGTGCCTCTGCGCGGACGAGCCAAGCGGGGGCGGAACCGCCCTCGACCGGGATGAGCACCTCCTCGTCGGCGAAGCCCATCGCCGCCGGCGAGGGGTAGACGGCGCCGCCCCACCAGCCGCGCGTGGCGGCGGCGAGGTCGCCGGCGTAGACCTTCTCCACGACGCGTTCCACCGTGCCTTCGCGCGGCACGTACGAGCGGATCCCCCCGATGCGGGCGTGACCGGTCCCCCGGGTGAAGTGGAGGCTGTACGTGCCCTCGACCGTGGTGTCGTCGTTCGCGGGCAGGATCACGGTCTGCCGGCCGGCGGGGCCGACGACGGCGAGGATGTCCAGGTTCTCGTCCCGGCTGCGCGCGGGTGTCACGATCTGCCGCGCGAAGTAGACGGCGAGTCCCGAGACCGCCCCGGCTGCAGAGGACGCGAGGGCTGCTCCCGCCCCCACCCCCAGCGCCGTCCATTTGAGCCAGGGAGCGGTGGTCCGCTGCGCCGCGGCCGTTGACCTCGTCGATGCCATAGCTCCATTTCTACCCTGCCCCTCCAAGCGCCGTCGATTCGTTGCACAACCCCGGCGTGGTGCCCCGGGATCGGGCAGTACAGTGGCGCCATGACTCAAACAATCCTGGTGCTGACCGAGGAAGTCCTCACCCACGCCGATCTTCGCAACCTGCGGACACTGCAGGGCGAGGAGCCCGCGGACGTCGTCGTGCTGATCCCCGAGGACCGCCACGAGTCCGTCCTGGGCGAGTTCTTCCGCCACCTGAGCCTGCTCGAGGTCGGCGAGGCCTTCCGGACGTTTTCGTCCGACGACCGCCGCCACGACGAGGCCACCGCCCGCACCGCCCTGGCCGAATCCCTGCAGCTCCTCACGGCGGAGGGATTCGCTGCACGCGGGAGGACGACGACGGGGAACCCGGTCGACGCCCTGGTGCAGGAAGCCGCGGACAGTGGAGCCGAGCAGGCCGTGGTCATCACCCGGCCGCATGCCATGGCCGATACGTTCCACACCGACTGGGCCAACAAGGCACAGGACAAGCTCGGCATCGCCGTGCTGCACCTGTACTCCGGCTCGGGATTTATTGGCGACTCGTAGGCGTTGGAGCCAGTATGACTACCGAACACGATGCCTACCGGCCCGAAATCGAGAAGTCCGACGCCGAGTGGCGCCAGGAACTGACACCGCAGGAGTTCCAGGTCCTGCGCAAGGCGGGCACGGAACGCCCCTACACCGGGGAGTACTACGACGCGAAGACGGCGGGCACCTACGAGTGCCGCGCCTGCGGCGCCGAGCTCTTCACCAGCAACGAGAAGTTCGACTCGCACTGCGGGTGGCCCTCCTTCTGGGCGCCGCTGGCCGAGGACAAGGTGCGGTACCTGCATGACCGGTCCCTGGGCATGGAGCGCATCGAGGTGCGGTGCGCCCGCTGCGACTCGCACCTCGGGCACCTGTTCAAGGGAGAGGGCTTCGACACCCCCACCGACCAGCGGTTCTGCATCAACTCGATCTCGATGAAGCTGGTGGCGGCGGAGTAGGTCCTCCCCGCAGGATCAAGGGACTACCCGACAGGCCGGCTCCTCGGAGCCGGCCTGTCGCCTGCCCGGCGTATGAAGCCGCTCTGGTTCTTCCCCCGGAACGCATGCTGTCGAGCATAAGATTTTCTGTACGTTGCTCGGTCAACTGGTAAGGAATGCTGTTCTTGTTGCTACGCTCGCGTCAGAACGACCGTCCCCACGACAGAAAGCAGAAGTCATGACCGTCACGCCCCTCGCGCAGGTAGTATCCGTCCCCCAGGAGACCGCCGCCTGGCACTCCCTGAAGGCCGCAGCCGAGGAACTCCGGCTGCTGCAGGTCAAGGACGGTTCCATCCCCGAGCCCGGGCACCACGCCGCCGCTGCGGACCTGACGGCGGCCATCGTGGCGGCCGTCGAGGAGCTCGCGCCCCTGTTCCCCCACGACGCCGAGTACCTCCGCCGCACCGTCGCCGCCTTCGAGGCATGGCAGGCGAGCGGTTTCGCCGTCCCCGACTTCCTCGAGCCCCTGCTCGCCTTCCAGCCGCAGCAGGACCGGATCGACGGGCTCCAGCACCTCGTCGTCTTCCCGATGTACACGCAGAACGGCAGCACCAGCCGGCTCGTCGAGGCCGTGCTCATCGAAGTGCTCTGGCCCGAGTTCATCGCCGAGCTCGAGGCCGGCGAGTACTCGAACGCACTGTTCGTCCCCATCCGGTTCCTCGACTTCACCGAGGGGTACAACACCAACTCCGCGGTGCTCTTCCCCGAGACCGTCGCCGTCAGCGAGACGCCGACCTTCACCTGGGGAGCCATCTTCGCGGACCGCGAGGCGGCCCGGTTCCGCCGCGTGGTCCGGGCCGCCGCGGACATCACCCGCCTGGAACTGCCCGATGACGCGCTGGAGCTCCTCGACGACCAGAAACTCACCGAGGAGACGTTCGTGTTGTGGGACCTCATCCACGACCGCACGCACATGCGCGGAGACCTCCCCTTCGATCCGTTCATGATCAAGCAGCGCATGCCGTTCTTCCTCTACTCGCTGGAGGAACTGCGCTGCGACCTCACCGCGTTCCGTGAGAGCGTCCGGATCGAGAAGGACGAGGACGCCTCTCCCGAAGCGCGGAAGCACGCTCGGCTCGTGCAGTACGCCGTCATCTTCGACCGCATCTTCCGCTTCAGCATCACGGGCAGCCGGGTGCGCAACTACGACGGCCTCGGCGGACAGCTCCTGTTCGCCTGGATGCACCAGCACCGGGTCCTCCACTGGACCGACACCAAGCTGACCATCGACTGGGACGAGGCCGCCGACGTCGTCGTCGCCCTGGGCGAGCAGATCGAGCAGCTGTACTGGCGCTCCATCGACCGTCCGAAGATCGCGCACTGGCTCGCCGCCTACGACCTGGTCTCCGCCACGGTCACCCCGCACCCGGCGTCGGTCTGGGCGAAGGGCCCCGAGGCCCTCGAGCTCCTGGGCCCGCCCCGCGCCCTCACGGACGCGGTGCTCGACGACGAGTTCCCCCTCTCGATGTTCTTCGAGGCGCTCGACCGCAAGATGAAGCCGGTCATCGAGTCCACCGCGGGCATCACGGCGGACGCGGCATGACCGACGCTCCCGGCGGCCGTACCGCCGTCGTAGCGGGTGCCACGAGCGCATCCGGAATCGCCCTCACCCGGCGGCTGGTCGCGGACGGACTCACCGTCGTCGCCGTCGGCTCCGACGGGGGTCGCCTCGACGCGGCCTTCGCCGGGGTCGACGGCGTCGTCCGCGAGGTGTGCGACCTCACGGACGAGGCCGCGGTCGGCGCCCTCGCGGACCGCGTGCGTACCGGCCAGGGCGGGGCGGACGCCCTGTTCCACCTCGTCGGTGGCTGGCGGGGCGGCAAGGGCATCACGACGCAGTCGACGGCGGACTACGAGGTCCTCCACCGCTCGGTCTTCCTCACCCTGTTCAACACGAGCAGGGCGTTCTACGACCAGCTGGCCGAGCGCGGCGGGCGGCTCGCCGCCGTGTCCGCGACGGCGGTGGAGAAACCGACGGCAGCCAACGCCTCGTACGCGGCAGTGAAGGCCTCCGTCGATGCATGGCTCCAGGCCGTGGCCGACGGCTTCGCGCGCGACGGCGCCACGGCCGCCGCCACCGCCGTCGTCGTGAAGGCGCTCCTCGACGACACGATGCGGGAGCAGCACCCTGAACGGACGTTTCCGGGCTACACGCACGTCGACGAGCTCGCCGCCATCCTGGCGTCGCTGCTCGAGTCGCCGGCCGCCGAGGCCAACGGGGCCCGCATCGATGCGGTTCGGGGATAATGGGACAGTGACCGACACCCTGACCTCACCCGCATCCCTGCACGACCGGACCCGGCGCAGCTTCGCGTCCGACAACTACTCGGGCGTGCACCCCGAAGTCCTCACGGCCCTCGCCGCCGCCAACGAGGGGCACCAGGTCGCCTACGGGGAGGACCAGTACACGGCCCGGCTGCAGGAGGTGATGGAGCACCACTTCGGCGAGGGGATCTCCATCTACCCCGTCTTCAACGGCACCGGCGCCAACGTCCTATCGCTGCAGTCGATCCTCCCCCGCTGGGGAGCGGTCGTCTGCCCCCAGACGGCCCACATCAACGTGGACGAGAACGCGGCACCGGAGCGGGTGGGCGGCATCAAGCTGCTGACGGTGCCCACGCCGGACGGCAAGCTGACGCCCGCTCTGATCGACCGGGAGGCCTGGGGCTGGGGGGACCAGCACCGCGCGCAGCCCCTGGCCGTCTCGATCACGCAGACCACGGAGCTCGGCACGCTGTACTCGGTGGCCGAGATCAAGGCCATCGCCGACCACTGCCACGCCCGTGGCATGCGCGTGCACATGGACGGAGCGCGGCTCGCGAACGCCGCCGCGGCGCTCGGGCAGCCCCTGCGGGCCTTCACGCGTGACGCAGGGGTGGACATCCTGTCCTTCGGCGGCACCAAGAACGGCCTCATGTTCGGCGAGTGCATCGTCGTGCTGAACCAGGAGGCGTCCACCGGGCTCGACTACCTGCGCAAGCTCAACATGCAGCTCGCCTCGAAGATGCGCTTCGTCTCCGCGCAGCTCATCGCCCTGCTGGAGGGGGATCTCTGGCTCCGCTCGGCGTCGCACGCGAACGCCATGGCCGCCCGCCTCACCGAGGGCGCCCGGGGCATCCAGGGCGTCACCCTCACGCAGGAGACCACCGCCAACGCGGTCTTCGCCATCCTCCCGCCGGGGGCCGCCGATCGCATCCGGGAGAGCTTCCGCTTCTACGACTGGGACCAGGCGACCGGCGAGGTGCGCTGGATGTGCTCGTTCGACACCACGGAAGAGGACGTCGACGCCTTCCTCGACGCGATCCGCCGGGAAGTGTCCGCCTGATCCACCCTCCGTGCCTGCGCCGTGCCCGGCGCGCCGCCGTCGAACTCACTCCCGCAGGGCATAGCCTGCGGGAGTGAGTGCAATCGGCGGCGTATCGCAGCTTCCTGCGGAATTCCTCGACGCCCTCTCCGGCCTCCGTAAGGCGGCCCGTCGCAGCGAGATCCGCCTCGAGGAGATACCGGCACCCTCACGGCTCGCGCCCTTCGCCGTAGCTCTCGGCACCGAGGTCGTCGAGGCAACGCCCGTCGCACCCCCGCCGCTCCACGGGCCGGCACGGAATCTCATCCTTCCGCCCGAGCCGGCGGAACTCGCCACGGGGCGGTTCATCCTCCTCTACGATCCCGACGGGTCGAAGGTCTGGAACGGCCGCTTCCGCATCGTCACGTACATCCGTGCCCAGCTCGAACCGGACATGGGCAACGATGTCCTCCTCGGCTCGGTCGCCTGGACCTGGCTCGTGGAGGCCCTCGACAACCATGGCGCACGGCACCACAGCACGGGCGGCACGGCCACGAGGATCCTGTCCGAGAGCTACGGGACGCTCGAGGACCGCGGCGACACGATCGACATCGAACTGAGGGCATCCTGGACGCCTGCGACGGCGGACGTCCGACGGCACCTCGAGGCGTGGTCGGAGATGGTGTGCACGTTCGCCGGGCTGCCGCCCCTGCCGTCCGGCGTGGCGCACCTGCCGGTCCGCCGGTCCTGATCGAGCCCGGGTATCAGGCCCGTGCTGCCGGGCGGGTGGTCCCGTGCGGCGAGCCGTCGCTTCCGGGTGCGGCTTCAGGCGGGGATAGACTGAAATCACCATGAGTTCCCACACCTCCGAACAGACGGACAGCACCGGCGCGTCCGATCCAGCCGTCGATCCCGGCACTCCTCCCCTCCCCCTCCTGACCGAGCCCCGCGAAGGCGTCCCGCTCGTCATCGACACCCCGGCCGGCCTCGAGCGTGCCGCAGCCGCCCTGGCCGCAGGAACGGGACCGGCAGGAGTCGACGCCGAGAGGGCCTCCGGGTTCCGCTACGGACAGCGCGCGTTCCTGGTGCAGATCCGGCGCGAGGGTGCCGGGACCTGGCTCATCGACCCCGAGCCCTTCGACGACCTGCGCGTGGTCGACGACGCCCTCGACGGCGTCGAGTGGATCCTCCACGCGGCCAGCCAGGACCTGCCCTGCCTCTCGGAACTCGGCATGTGGCCGGACAAGCTGTTCGACACGGAGCTCGCTGCGCGCCTCGCGGGCCTTCCCCGGGTAGGGCTCGCCGCCGTCATCGAATCCCAGCTCGGCTTCAGCCTCGCGAAGGAGCACTCGGCGGCGGACTGGTCCAAGCGGCCGCTGCCCGAACCCTGGCTCCGCTACGCAGCCCTCGACGTCGAGGTCCTGACGGAGCTGCGGGACAAGCTCGCCGGCATCCTGGAACAGGACGGCAAGCTCGGTATCGCCGAGGAGGAGTTCGAGCACATCCGCCGGACCCCTCCCGCCGAGCCCCGCGTAGATCCCTGGCGCCGCACCTCCGGGCTGCACCAGTTGCGTGACCGCCGGCAGCTCGCCGCGGTGCGGCAGATGTGGCTGGAGCGCGAGGACCTCGCCCAGCGCCGCGACGTCGCACCCGGGCGCCTGATTCCTGATTCGGCGATCGTGGCGGCCGCCAAGGCGATGCCGAGCACGGTCCCGCAGCTGCTGGCCACCAAGGGTTTCCACGGCAGGGCCGCCCAGAAGGAAGCACCGCGCTGGCTCCGCTGCATCAGCGAGGCGAAGAAGCTCACCGACCTCCCGCCCCTCCATGTCTCGACGAACGCTCCTCCGCCGCCGCGCATCTGGCCGGAGAAGGACCCGGAGGCAGCGGCGAGGCTCCTGACGGCGCGCCCTCGGGTCGCGCAGCGGGCGGAGAAGCTCGGCATGCCCGTGGAGAACCTGCTGACGCCGGACTACCTGCGCCGGATCGCCTGGCGCCCGCCTGCCGAGATCTCGCTCGAGTCCGTCTCCGAGGCGCTCGCCGCGCTCGGGGCGCGCCGGTGGCAGATCGAGCAGGTCGCAGCGATCATCACCGTCGCCTTCCTGGACCCCGATCCCCTGCCCGCCAAGGGGCAGCGGGGTGAGGAGACGGCCACAGCCTGACCGGAGGGCTTCGGCGCACCGCTTGCCGACTATGTTACTCACCAGTAACATAGTCGCGGATCCATCTCCCGCTGGGGGATACCTATCTCGATGAGGAGCAACAGGTGAGCCTAGCAACAGGGACCGCGTCTCCGCGGAGCGCAGCACGTGCCGTCCGTGACGTCGTCTTCGTCGACGGAGTGCGCACGCCGTTCGGCAGGGCGGGCGACAAGGGCATCTATGCGGGAATGCGCGCCGACGACCTCGTGGTGAAGTGCATCCGCGACCTCCTCCGCCGCAATCCGTCCCTCCCGCCCGAACGCATCGACGACGTCGCCATCGCGGCCACCACGCAGATTGGCGATCAGGGCATGACGATCGGCCGCACCGCCGCCCTCCTCGCGGGAGTCCCCCGCACGGTCCCCGGCTTCGCCATCGACCGCATGTGTGCCGGCGCCATGACCGCCGTGACCACCACCGCCTCGGGCATCGCCTTCGGCGCCTACGACGTCGTCATCGCGGGCGGCGTCGAGCACATGGGCAACCACCCGATGGGCGCGGACGCCGATCCCAACCCGCGCTTCCAGACGGAGCGGATCGTGGACCCCGCGGCGCTCAACATGGGCGTCACGGCGGAGAACCTGCACGACCGCTTCCCCGCCATCACGAAGGACCGGGCGGACGCCTACGCCGTCCGCAGCCAGGAGAAGCTCGCCGACGCCTACAAGGCCGGGCAGATCCAGCCCGACCTCGTTCCCGTCGCAGGCAGGAAGCCCGGCTCCGGGTGGACCCTCAACACGGTCGACGAGCCACCGCGCCCCGGCACCACCCTGGAGGACCTCGCCGCCCTGCGCACGCCCTTCCGCCCGCACGGCCGCGTCACCGCGGGCAACGCCGCCGGCCTGAACGACGGCGCCACCGCGGCCCTCCTCGCGTCCGCCGACGCCGCCGCCGAACTGGGACTGCCCGTCCGCATGCGCCTCGTGGCCTACGCCTTCGCCGGCGTCGAACCCGAGGTCATGGGCATCGGTCCGGTGCCGGCCACGGAGAAGGCACTGCGGCAGGCCGGACTGGGCATCTCCGACATCGGCCTGTTCGAGATCAACGAGGCCTTCGCCGTGCAGGTCCTGAGCTTCCTCGACCATTTCGGCATCGACGACGACGACCCCCGGGTGAACCGGTACGGGGGCGCGATCGCCGTCGGCCATCCGCTGGCGTCCTCCGGCGTCCGGCTGATGAACCAGCTCGCGCGCCAGTTCGAGGAGGATCCGTCCGTGCGCTACGGCATGACGACCATGTGCATCGGCCTCGGCATGGGCGCCACCGTCATCTGGGAGAACCCCCGCCACGAGCACTACGGACAGGATGCAGCATGAGCTTCGAACGCTACAACGAACTGGCCGCGCTCGTTCCCGCGGAGATCGTCACCCACTCCTACGTCCAGGACATCACCCTCCCCGACGGGGCCGGCGTGCTCGCCCTCATCACCCTGGACAACGACCTCGACTCCACCCGGCCCACCACCCTCGGGCCGAACACCCTGATCGAGTTCGGCCGGACGCTCGAGGCGCTGAGGGACCGCGCGGCGCGTGGCGAGATCTCTGCCGTCGGCGTCACCGGCAAGCCCTACTTCCTCGTGGCTGGCGCGGACCTCAGCACCGTCAAGAGCGTCCGGTCCGAGCACCTGGGCCGCCTCATGGCGGAACTCGGCCACGAGGCGTACAACCTCCTCGCCGACCTCGGCGTCCCCAGTTTCGCCTTCATCAACGGTGTCGCCCTGGGTGGCGGCCTCGAGATCGCCCTCGCGGCCAACTACCGCACCGTGTCCTCCGGGGCCAACGGTATCGGCCTGCCCGAGGCCTTCATCGGACTCGTCCCGGGCTGGGGCGGAGTCTACCGCCTGCCGCGCCTCATCGGCCCCGCGAACGCCGTGAAGGTGATGATCGAGAACCCCCTGAGCAACAATCGCAGCCTGGACGGCAGGGCCGCCTACGAGCTCGGCATCGCCGACGCGCTCTTCGAGCCCGCCGACTACCTCGAGCAGTCGCTCCTCTGGGCCGCGAAGGTGCTGGCCGGTGGCGAGGCCGCCGACGCCGTCCAGCAGCGTCGTGCCGAGCGTGCACGGTACGACGACGTCGACTGGAAGGCCGCCGTCGCCGCCGGCCGGGCCTTCGTCGAGGCGAAGACCAGCAATGCGGCGCCCGCACCCTCACGGGTCCTGGATCTCCTCGAAGGCGGCCTCACCTACTCGCGGCAGGAATCCGCGGCGGCGGAATGCGCAGCCCTCGCCGAACTGATGCAGACGCCCGAGTTCCATGCCACCGTCTATGCCTTCCTCGACCTCGTACAGAAGCGCGGGAAGCGCCCGGCTGGAGCTCCGCACGCGAAGCTCGCGCGTCCCGTGTCGAAAGTCGGCGTCGTCGGCGCCGGCCTCATGGCGAGCCAGCTGGCCCTCCTGTTCGCCCGCCAGCTCAAGGTGCCGGTGGTGCTGACGGACATCGACCAGGCCCGGGTGGACAAGGGCGTCGCCTACGTCCATGCCGAGGTGGACAAGATGCTCGCCAGGCAGCGGCTGTCCCAGGACGCCGCGAACCGCACGAAGGCGCTGGTTTCGGGGTCGGTGTCGAAGGACGTGTTCGCCGACGCCGATTTCGTGATCGAGGCGGTCTTCGAGGAACTGTCGGTCAAGAAGCAGGTGTTCGCCGAGGTCGAGGCCGTGGTCTCCCCCGAGTGCATCCTCGCGACGAACACCTCGTCCCTGTCCGTGGCCGAGATGGCTGCGGACCTGCTGCACCCTGAGCGCGTGGTCGGCTTCCACTTCTTCAACCCCGTGGCGGCGATGCCGCTGCTCGAGGTCGTGCGTGCGCCCAAGACGGACGACGCCGTGCTGGCCACGGCCTTCGTCCTCGCGAAGGGCCTGAAGAAGAACGCCGTGCTGGTCCAGGACGCGCCCGCCTTCGTGGTGAACCGCATCCTGGGACGCATGTTCGGCGAGATCACCGCGGTCTTCGACGAGGGTACCGACCCGGAAACGGCCGACACCGCCCTGCGCCCGATGGGCCTGCCCATGACGCCCTTCCGGCTGCTCGCGCTGGTGGGCCTGCCCGTCGGCCAGCACGTGCAGGAGTCGCTGCACGCGGCCTTCGGGGACCGCTTCCACGTGTCGGCGAACCAGCAGAAGCTCATCGACGCCGGCATCAAGGGGCTGTGGGAGAAGCAGGAGGACGGCAGCTACGCGGTTCCCGAGTCCGTCCTCGCCCTGCTGGACCGCGGGACCACCCCCTCGTCCGCGGACGAGGTCCTGCGCCGCACGCAGGACGCGCTGGCGGACGAGATCGGGCGCATGCTCGCCGAGGGTGTGGTCGCAGCGCCCGAGGACATCGATCTCTGCATGATCATGGGAGCGGGGTGGCCGATGCACCTCGGCGGGATCACCCCCTACCTGGACCGGGTGGGAGCGTCCGAGCGCGTCAACGGGAAGACTTTCCACCGGGCCTGACGCGCGGAAGGGTCCCTGCGTCTGCGGGCAGGGACCCTTCGTGACCAACTTTCAGGCGCCCTCCGGCACTGACTATTGGCATGTGCGGGCAGGGGCCCATCGTGACCAACTTTCGCCCGCCCTTCGGCACTGACTATTGGCATGTGCGGGCAGGGCCCGACGCCGCGGGCACGCGCCCTTCGTCACTGGCTACTGGGCATGCTCGCCTACCGGACCGAAGCGCCCCTCGGAGCAGCAGTCGACGCAAGGTTCTGCGAATGATGCCGCCGTACTTCCTGCAGTGGAGCCCTTCATTGACGGTATGATCCACCTCTCAAAATGTCAGTGGCGGCTGACAGAATGGGGCATGGACAACAAGCAGGGACACGAGTTCAGGCACACGCTCTCGTCCCCTTCGCACCCCACCTCGGGCGGTGCAGTCTCGTCCCCTTCGCGCACCACCAAGGGCAGTGCCGTCTCGGGCAGCACCATTCCCGGTACCAAAGGTGAGACAACCTCGCACTCTCCCGTTCGGCACCTGATTGAGGAGGTGGCCTCCCTGGAAGTCAGCAGCGGGAGGGCCGGCTTGATCGATCACCTGCGGGACCTGGAAGACCTCAAGTCGGCGGTGGCCGCCGCGCAGGCCCGGATCGCGGTTGCGTTCGACCTGGCCGAGCGCCGCGCCCAGACCGAGGCCGGTGTACCCGCAGCGGACCGGGGACAGGGCGTGGCCGCGCAGATCGCCCTCGCCCGCCGCGAATCGCCCTCCCGAGGAAACCGGCTCCTCGGCCTGGCACGAGCGCTCGTCACTGAGATGCCACATACCCTGGCCGCTCTGGACGCGGGCCGGCTCAACGAATGACGGGCAACCCTGCTGGTCCGCGAGATCGCGTGCCTGAGCGCAGCCGACCGGAGCGCCGTCGACGAGGAACTCGCCCCGGATACTGGAACCTTCGACGGGGCGGGCGACCGGGCCCTGATCGCTGCAGCCCGGACCGCCGCCTACCGCAGGGACCCTCGCTCCGCTACGCAACGTGCTAGCCACGCCGTCGCGGACCGGTACGTCAGCCTCCGCCCCGCACCTGACACCATGACCTACCTGACCGCCCTGCTTCCCGTCGCGCAGGGCGTGGGCCTGTACGCAGCCCTGACCCGGCACGCCGACTCACTCCGTTCGGCCGGCGACACCCGTTCGCGGGGCCAGCTCATGGCGGACACCCTCGTCGAGCGGACCACCGGCACCGTCGAAGGTATCTGCGGGGTGGAACTCCAACTCGTGATGACCGACCGCACCCTTCTTCGGGGCGGCAGCGAACCGGCACACCTGAGCGGGTATGGCATCGTTCCTGGGGCCTGGGCCCGCACCACCCTGAACCCGGCAGGCAGGGCGACCTCCGCGACTCCAACAACCGGTTCCCGTACAGGCGCCGTCGGTGGCGTCGTCGGTGGCGCCGTCGGTGGCGGCGGTGTCGGCGGCGTTGTCGGCGATGCCGGGCATGAGCAGGAATTCAGGGTCTGCGGGCGCAGGCTGTACACGGCGCCCGGGACGGGGGACCTCCTTGCCGTCGACTCCCGCGCCCGGCTCTTCACCGACGGGCAGCGCCGCTTCATCGAGGCACGCGACCGATCCTGCCGGACCCCCTACTGCGACGCACCCATCCGCCAGGTGGACCACATCCTCCCCTGGCGGGACGCCGGACCGACAAGCCTCCAGAACGGCGCGGGCCTGTGCGAAGCGTGCAACCACACCAAGGAGATCGACGGATGGGGAGCCACCCCCCCCCGCACTGGTCCGACCCACACCATCGACCTGCGGACTCCCACCGGGCATACCTACGGCTCCGCGGGGCCTCCGGCGTTAGGCACCGGATCCGGCGACACTCCATCCGCACAGTCCCGACTCCCCCGGCACAAGAAGCGGCACCGCAGCAAGGCGCTGAAGAACGCGCACCACAGACCGGTCACTGCCTGACAGGACCTACCCCTCGGGGCGCGGGAAGATGTCGTCCAGTTCGGCCAGATCCGCGTCCGACGGCGTCCACTCGGCCGCCGTCGCGTTCTGACGCACCTGATCCGGGGACGTGGCGCCGGCGATCACGGACCCGACGGAGGGCTGGGCTGCGAGCCAGGAGAAGGCGACCTGCACCTCGGTGAGTCCGCGCTCGGCCGCGAACGCCGAGAACGACTCGAGCTGGTCCCAGTCGGCCGTCTCCAGCAGGTTCTTCCGGGAGTGCGTGAGCCGGCTGCCCGCGGGAACCTCGTTGCGCCGGTACTTTCCGGTCAGCAGGCCGTTGGCGAGCGGGAAGTAGGGCAGGACGCCGAGACCGTAGGCCTCGGCGGCCGGGACGACCTCCCGCTCCAGACGGCGGTCCAGCAGGCTGTAGGGGTTCTGGGCCGAGATGAACGGGGTATAGCCGCCGCTGCGCGCCGTGAACTCGGCCTCGGCGACCTGCCACCCGGCGAAGTTGGAGTGTCCGAGGTAGCGGACCTTGCCGCTCGTCACGATGTCATCGAGTGCCGCGAGGGTCTCCTCGATCGGCGTCTGCGGGTCCGGGGCGTGGTACTGGTACAGGTCGATCCAGTCGGTCCCCAGGCGCCGCAGGGACGCTTCGACCGCCCGGATGATGTAGCGCCGCGATCCCCGCGCACCCCAGTCCGGTCCGTTCACCCCGCCCATGTCGAGCCCGAACTTCGTCGCCAGGACCACGTCGTCGCGCCTCGCGCCGAGGGCCTTGCCCAACTGCACCTCGCTGACACCGGGAGTCCTGCCGTACATGTCCGCGACGTCGAACAGCGTGATCCCGGCGTCGATCGCCGCATGCACCACGGCGTCCGTGCCCTCCTGGGACTCGGAGGCAGTACCCGCCCTGCCCAGGTTGTTGCAGCCCAGTCCGACGGTGGAAACGCTGAGTCCCGAGGAACCCAGTCTGCGGTAGGTCATCATGGACCTAACCTACCAAGATCCTGACCATTCGTTGCCCAGGGCACACGTCCCGGGGCCCGACCGCGTCCGCCAGGGATCAGGCGAACCAGATACCGATCTCGCGCTCGGCCGACTCGGCGGAGTCGGAGCCGTGCACGAGGTTCTGCTGGACCTTCACTCCCCAGTCGCGGCCCAGGTCACCGCGGATGGTGCCGGGTGCCGCCGTCGTCGGCTCCGTCGTCCCTGCCAGGGACCGGAATCCTTCGATCACACGCTGTCCCTCGAAGACAGCGGCGACGATCGGCCCGCTGAGCATGAATTCCACCAGCGGTTCGAAGAACGGCTTGCCGACGTGCTCCGCGTAGTGCTCCTCGAGCAGCTCGCGCGAGGCGTGCACCTGCTTCAGCTCGGCGATGGTGTAGCCCTTCGCCTCGATGCGGGACAGGATGGTGCCGGTCAGGCCGCGGGACACGCCGTCGGGCTTGACGAGGACAAGGGTGCGCTCAACGCTCATGGGGACTCCTGGTGAGGTGCGCGCCGTGCGGGACGGCGCAGTGGTGGGATATCACGATCGACTCTACTAAAGGCGGCGCCGTTATTCGGGGTTGGCCTTCTCCCACTCCGCCTGCAGCCGGTCCCGCTCCGCGTTCTCGCGGTCCACGCGGATGCCCTGCCGGATGCCGTAGAGCCAGGTCAGGGCGAAAGCGCAGCCGACCACGAACATCGTCGGCTCGAGGAAACCTCCGGCGATGATGACCAGCTGGAGGATCCAGCCGAGGCCGATCCCCCACTTCTTCGTCAGCACCGCGCAGGTCAGGACCAGCACGACGCTGAGGATGATGCCCGAGGTCAGGATCAGGACGGGCGAGATCTCGTCGCGCCGCAGCCCGAATACTGCGAGCGTCGCGAAGAACACGACGAACGCCTCGAGCAACAGGACCGTGGAGGCGAACATGATCTTCGTGGACCGGCGCTTCTTCGGCATCCCCGGCCGCCACTCGCGCTGGGCCCTGGTCATCCGTGCCATGCTCTGCCTACTTCCCTAGGAGCGTGCGGGCTTCCCCGACCACCGTGATCGAGCCGGTCACGAGGATCCCTCCGGCGAGGTCGTTGTTCTCCTCCGCCTTCATCACGGCCCATTCCAGCGCGTCGTCCAGCCCGGGGGCGATGTTGATGTTCTCCTCCGCGAAGCCCGCCGACAGCGCTGCCTGCAGGAGGTCGGCGGCCGGGATGGAGCGGGGCGACGTCGACTGCGTCAGGCAGACGTCCTCGAGGATCCCGCCGAGCTCCTCATGGAGTTCGGCGAGGATCGCGGCGGCATCCTTGTCCTGCAGGACGCCGATGACGAGGACGAGGCGCGAGAACTCGAAGGCCTCACGGATCCCCTTGGCCGCCGCGCGGGCGCCCGCCGGATTGTGGGCCGCATCCACGATGATGCTCGGAGCCGTACGGACCACCTCGAGGCGTCCGGGCGACGTGACGGCACGCAGCCCGTTGCGCACGAGCTCCGTCTGGAGTTCCCGCTCGCCTCCGCCGAGGAAAGCCTCCACTGCGGCCACGGCCACGGCCGCATTCTCCGCCTGGTGCTCACCGTGCAGCGGCACCAGCAGCTCCCCGTAGCGGCCGGCGAGCCCGGTGAGCGACACCACCTGCCCGCCGACGGCGACAGTGCGCGACTCGACGCCGAACTCGACGCCTTCGAAGCGGAATTCCGCCCCCACCTCGCGGGCGCGCTCGAGGAGGACCTGGGCGGCGTCGCGGGGCTGGATCGCGCTGACCAGGAAGGAGCCGGGCTTGATGATGCCGGCCTTCTCGAGGGCGATGTCCTCGACCGTGTCGCCGAGGAGGTCCGTGTGGTCGAGGGAGATCGGAGTGATCACGGCGACCTGCCCGTCGCCGACGTTCGTGGCGTCGGTGATGCCGCCGAGCCCCACCTCGATCACGCCGACGTCCACCGGCTCGTCCGCGAAGATCGCGAACGCGAGGATGGTGACGCACTCGAAGTAGGTCAGGCGTGGTTCGCCGGCGGCCTGCAGCTCACCGTCGACGATGTCGAGGTAGGGCCTGATCTCGTCCCAGACCCGGACGAAGGTCTCGTCCGCGACGGGCTCTCCGTCGATGCTGATGCGCTCCGTCACGCGCGAGAGGTGGGGGCTGGTGTAGCGGCCGGTCCGGAGATCGTGCGCCAGCAGGATGCTCTCGATCATGCGCGCCGTCGAGGTCTTGCCGTTGGTGCCGGTGATGTGGATGATCGGGAAGGCCCTGTTGGGCTCACCGAGGATCTCCATGGCCCGGTGCAGCGGCGCCATGCGCGGCTCCATCTTGTTCTCCGGCGCGCGGCTCAGCAGCTCGGCGTACACGCTCTCGACCGAGAACGCGTCGAGTCCCGCGCGGCCCTCGGTGCCGGTTCCGTTCGTGTCATCCATGCTGCTGCTCCTGCTTCCCGACGGTGATGCTGAATTCATGGCCCGAGCCCTGGACCGCCGTGATACGCAGGTCCAGCGCCAGGGTCTCCGCCCTGATCAGCTCGGCATTCGCCTCGAGCGCGGCCACCTGGTCCGGCGCCACGCCGATGGTCGTGGTGATGCGGTCGCTGATGTCGAGGTCGGCGTCGCGACGGGCCTGCTGGATGGCGCGGATCGCGTCACGGGCTGTTCCCTCCGCCGCCAGTTCCTCCGTGACCTCCGTGTCGAGGACGAGGAACCCGCCACCCGGCAGGACCGTCACGGCCTTGGAGGCTGCATCGTTCCCCTCCACCACGGTGTCGAGCGTGTACTCGTGCGGCTCGAGGGCGAGACCGCCCGCGGTGACGCCGCCGTCGTCGTCCACCGACCAGTCCCCGGACTTCGACGCCTTGATGACCGTCTGCACGTTCTTGCCGAGGCGCGGGCCGGCGGCGCGGGCATTGACCACGAGGCGCTGCGAGATGCCGAACTCGGCCGGCTCGGCGTCGGCCGAGTCGACGAGCCGGACGCCCTTGAGGTTGAGCTCGTCCGCGATGATCGCCGAGTACTGGCCCGAGAGGCCCGCCGCGCCGGGCGCGACGACGGTGAGCTCCCGCAGCGGGAGCCTCACCCGCAGGTTGGCCGCCTTCCGCAGGCTGGAGCCCACGGAGCACACCTGGCGGGTGCGGTCCATCTGCTCCACGAGGTCGGGAGCGGCAGGGAACGACGCCGCGTCGGGCCAGTCGGTGAGGTGGACGGACCGGCCACCGGTGAGGCCGCGCCAGATCTCCTCGGTGACGAGGGGAAGCAGCGGGGCCGCGACGCGGCACACGGCTTCGAGGCACGTGTAGAGCACGTCGAAGGCGTCGCTGTCCTCGTCGAAGAAGCGCTGCCGGCTCCGGCGGACGTACCAGTTGGTGAGGGTGTCCAGGTAGCGGCGCAGGGACTCGCAGGCGTCGCTGATGGTGAAGGCGTCGAGGGCCTCGGTGAGGTCGCGGACGAGGTTGCCGGTGTTCGCGAGGATGTAGCGGTCGATCGGCTCCCTCAGCTGGGCCGCGGCCTCGGGGGTCACGGTCTTCGCCTCGTAGCCGTGGCCGCCGTTGGCCGCGTTCGTGTAGAGGCTGAAGAAGTGCCAGACATTCCACAGCGGCAGGATCACCTGGCGGACGCCGTCGCGAATACCCTGCTCCGTGACCACGAGGTTGCCGCCGCGGAGGATCGGGGAGGCCATGAGGAACCAGCGCATGGCGTCGGAGCCGTCCCGGTCGAAGACCTCGGAGACGTCCGGGTAGTTGCGCAGGCTCTTGGACATCTTCTGCCCGTCGGAGCCGAGCACGATGCCGTGGCTGATGACGTTGCGGAACGCCGGGCGGTCGAACAGCGCCGTGGAGAGGATGTGCAGCATGTAGAACCAGCCGCGCGTCTGCCCGATGTACTCGACGATGAAGTCCGCGGGGTTGTGGGTGTCGAACCACTGCTCGTTCTCGAAGGGGTAGTGCACCTGCCCGTAGGGCATGGACCCGGAATCGAACCAGACGTCGAGCACGTCCTCGACGCGGCGCATGGTGGACCGGCCCGTCGGGTCGTCGGGGTTGGGTCGCGTGAGCTCGTCGATGAAGGGACGGTGGAGGTCCACCTCGCCCTGCTTGTTGAGCGGGAGGCGGCCGAAGTCCGCCTGCAGTTCGGCGAGCGAGCCGTAGACGTCGGTGCGCGGGTACTCGGGGTCGTCCGACTGCCACACCGGGATGGGGCTGCCCCAGAAGCGGTTGCGGCTGATCGACCAGTCGCGCGCGTTGGAGAGCCACTTGCCGAACTGGCCGTCCTTGACGTTGCCGGGGATCCAGGTGATGTCCTGGTTGAGCTCCACCATGCGGTCGCGGATCTTCGTGACCTCGACGTACCACGAGGACACGGCGCGGTAGATGAGCGGCTTGCGACACCGCCAGCAGTGCGGGTAGCTGTGCACGTAGCTGGCCTGACGCACCAGGCGGCCCTCGGACTTGAGCACGCGCGTGATGTGCCGATTCGCGTCGAAGACCTGCAGGCCGACGATGTCCGCGAGCGGGCCCCTGCCGAACATCGGCAGGAACTTCGCGCCCTCGTCGACCGAGAGGATCACCTGGATGCCGGCGTCCTCGCACACCTTCTGGTCCTCCTCGCCGTAGGCGGGTGCCTGGTGTACGAGGCCGGTGCCGTCCGTCGTCGTGACGTAGTCCGCCACCAGGATGCGGAAGGCGTTACGGTAGCCGCCCTCCTCGGGATCGGCGAGGTAGTCCCACAGCGGCTCGTAGGTGAGCCCCTCCAGCTCGGAGCCGAGGTGCCGCGAGGTGACCGATTCCCGGGCGGCGGCGGCGTCCGCGAAGCCGAGGTCCTTGGCGTAGTTGCCGAGTAGGTCCTCCGCCAGCAGGTAGCGGCCGCTTCCGCCGTCCCGCTCCGCCTCGACGACGACGTACGCGATGTCGGGCCCGACGGCGAGCGCGGCGTTGGTGGGCAGCGTCCAGGGCGTGGTGGTCCAGGCGAGGGCCTGGACGCCTGCGAGGTCCTTCGAGAGGACCGACTCGCCCGCGAGGAGGGGGAAGGTGACCGTGACGGTCTGGTCCTGGCGGTCCTGGTAGACGTCCTCGTCCATCCGGAGTTCGTGGTTGGACAGGGGGGTCTCGTCGTTCCAGCAGTACGGCAGCACGCGGTACCCGTTGTAGGTCAGGCCCTTCTCGTGGAGGATCTTGAAGGCCCAGAGGACGGACTCCATGTACTCCGGGTTGAGGGTCTTGTAGTCGTTGTCGAAGTCCACCCAGCGCGCCTGGCGGGTCACGTAGTCGCGCCACTCCCCCGCGTACTTCATGACGGAGGCCCGCGCTGCGTCGTTGAAGTTGTCGATGCCCATGGCGACGATCTGCTGCTTGTCTGTCATGCCGAGCTGCTTCATCGCCTCGAGTTCGGCGGGCAGTCCGTGCGTGTCCCAGCCGAAGCGGCGTTCCACCCGGTGGCCGCGCTGCGTCTGGTAGCGACCTACGAGGTCCTTGGCATAGCCGGTGAGGAGGTGGCCGTAGTGCGGCAGGCCGTTGGCGAAGGGCGGGCCGTCGTAGAAGACGAATTCGTTCGATCCGTCGACGCCGGGATCGCGGGCATCGATGGATGCCTGGAAGGTGCCGTCCTCCTGCCAGTAGCGGAGGACGCGTTCCTCGAGCTCGGGGAAGCGCGGGGAGGCGCTGGTTCCGGAGGAAGCACCGCTGTCATCGGGCGACACGGCTTTGGGGTAGATCTGCGGCATTGGTCTCATCCTGTGTACGGCGGCGTCGGGTGGAGCAGGAGTCCTGCCGTGAGGACGGGCGCCCGTTCCGTCGCCGCCGGTTGCCTGACCGGCCGCAGGGAACTGGACCCGCGGTACCACCTCACTTGCCGCCGTCGTCCACCGTGCCGCTCGTCGCGGTCACGGCAGCCTGGGCCGCCGCTCGTTCGCAGGCTGTGACGGGCCGTCCCGTCCGGTTCTACGGGCCGTCGCCCCTGTGGGGCCGGCCTTTCTTCCGGAAGCTCACCGGTGATTGCCGGGTCGATGCTTGTCCTCCAAGTCTAGCCCTGCCGCGAATTCGTTGTCGAAAGGGCATGCAAACCGCCACCGCCCGCGGGCCCTGCGAAATGCGTTGTGGGCACGGGGCGCGCTTGGCAAGGTGGGAGACATCCGACAGTGACAGGACATGCCATGCCAACGCCGACCCTCCCCACCGCGTCCGCACTCGACACCGCCCGGGTGCTGCTGGGGGTCTTCCTCCCCACCATCGCGGAGGGACCGGTGATCCGGCGTCCGCTGCCCCTCGGCCTGGCAGCGCGCCTCGACCTCGACAGGAGGGCCGTCGCCGTCCTCCAGAAGCTCCACGCCCGGTACCCGGACGGTCCGCTGATGCTGAAGCTCCCCCTGCGGAAGCAGGCGGTCGTGCTCGCGCCCGGGGACGTGGACACCGTCCTGGCCCGGTCGCCGGAGCCCTTCTCGGCCGCCAGCAGCGAGAAGCGCGCCGTCATGGCGCACTTCCAGCCGTCCAACGTCCTGGTCTCCCGCGGTCCGGAGCGCACCGTACGCCGCGCGCTGCAGGAGCAGGTCCTCGATACGGACCACCCGGTGCACCACCTCGCCGACCGGTTCGTGCCCGTCGTGGAGGAGGAGCTGCGGGACCTCCTGGCCGATGCATTGAACGGCTCACTGCCCTGGAGCGACTTCGCCGAGGCCTGGTCCCGCGTGGTGCGCCGCGTGGTCTTCGGTGACCACGCGCGGGACGACACGGGCCTCACCGCGATGCTCAATCGGCTGCGGAAGGACGGGAACTGGGCGTTCCTGAAGCCCGTGCGCAGGAGTACCCGGGAGCGGTTCCTCACCCGCATCCGGGACGAGCTCGCCCACGCCGAGCCCGGGAGCCTCGCCTCGGTCCTGGCCGCCGTCCCCACGGATGACAGTGCGCGCCCCGCCGACCAGGTGCCCCAGTGGCTCTTCGCCCTGGACAACAGCGGCATGGTGGTCTTCCGGACCCTGACCGTCCTGGCGACCCATCCGGAGGCCCTGCAGGCCGCGCGGCGCGAGGTCGACGCCGACGCCTCGGGCCGCCGGTTCCTCCCGTACCTGCGCGCCTGCGTGCTCGAGGTGCTGCGCCTCTGGCCCACCACTCCGATGATCCTGCGCGAGACCACGCAGCCCGTGCAGTGGGCGTCGGGCCTGATGCCGGCCCGCTGCGGCGTGCTCATCTACTCCCCGTACTTCCATCGCGACGACCGCCACCTGCGCAACGCCCACGACTTCTCGCCGGAGCGCTGGCTCACCGAGGAGGACGACGGCTGGCCGCTCGTGCCCTTCAGCGACGGACCCGCCGTGTGCCCCGGGAAGCAACTGACGCTGCTGCTGACCAGCGCGGCACTGGCCGTCCTCGTGGAGGACCAGGATTTCCGTGTCGAGAAGGGCCAGACGCTGGACCCCTCCCGTCCCCTGCCGGGCGCCCTCGACAACTACTCGGTGCGCCTCGGCGTCTCTCCCCGGACGTGACGGCCGCCGGCTGCCCGGAGTGCCCGCGTCAGTGCAGGGCCGGTGGATCCGCAGGCATCAGCACCGTCAGCGCCCGGGGCGTGACCGTCATGACGGCGGGCAGTGGACCCACCGGCTCGCCGTCCGCGTACACGGTGAGTGGTGCGTCCGCCGCGATCCGGACGCTCGAACCACGGGTCGCGGTGATGCCGGGGAGGTCGAGATGCCGTCCCCGGTACGAGAGGAGGAAGGCCGCGACGACTGTCCTGAAGGACGAGTCGCCCAGGGACACCACGTCCAGCAGTCCGTCGTCGATCCTCGCCCGGGGGCAGATCCGCAGCCCACCGCCGTACCGTCCCCCGTTGCCGACCGCGACGAACCAGCCGGGGAATACCTGCTCCGCTCCGTCGACGGACAGGGTGAACGTCACGCCGCGCCAAGCCCGGAACGCCTTCAGCCCGCCGTAGAGATAGACGAACGGTCCCAGGCGGGCCCGCGTCGCGTTGCCGTACTCGTTCGCGAGCGCATCGAAGCCTGCGTGCGCCACGCCCAGGTACGGGCGGCCGTTGACCCACCCCAGATCGATCGCCGTGGCGCCGTAGCCCGGTAGTTCCCGGACGGCCTTCAGGGGGTTCAGCGGCAGGCCGAGGCGCCGCACGGTGTCGTTGGCACGGCCGCCGGCCAGGGGCAGGAGGACTGCACCGGATTCCTGCACGCCGGCAGCGACGGCACCGAGGAAGCCGTCGCCCCCGAGGGCGGCCACGACGCTCCCCGGCGCCGCCCTCCGCGCCTGCTCCACAGCGTCGTCGAGGCTCCCGCTGACGAAAACGCTGAGGGCGAAGCCTTCGCGCCGCAGTGCTTCCGCCGTGGCAGGGGCGAGCCGTCGGGCCCTACCCCTGCCCGCGGTCGGACTGACGAGGAGCAGGGCGTCCCCCCTGGCCCCCGGGAGAGCTTCCTCTGATCGGGGCACGGGGATCAGCCCCGGAGCACCTTGTGGTTGGCGGCCTGCGCGAGCGGACGCAGGACGAGCTGGTCGATGTTCATGTGGTGCGGCGCATCGAGCGTGAAGGCGACCGCGGAGGCGACGTCGTCCGCCGTCAGGGGGTAGTCCACCCCCTCGTACACCTTGTCGGCGGCGCCCTGGTCCCCGCCGAGGCGGTTGAGCGAGAACTCCTCGGTGCGCACCATGCCGGGTGACACCTCGATCACCCGGAGGTTGTTCTCCGCCTCCTCCAGGCGGAGCGAGCGCGCCATCGACTGCTGGGCGGCTTTCACGCCGCAGTATCCCGCCCCGCCCTCGTAGGCCGCGAGCGCAGCCGTCGAGGTCAGGAAGAGGACGCTGCCCTGGCCGCCGGACCGGAGCGCCGGCAGCAGGGCGCGCGTGACCCGCATCGACCCGAGCACGTTCACGTCGTACATCCGCTGCCAGTCCTCGGTGACGCTGTCCACCACACGGTCCGCCCCGAAGGCGCCGCCGGCGTTGTTCACCAGGGCGTGGACGGGACCGGCGGCCGTGACCTCCGCGGTGAAGGCATCGACGGACGTCTGGTCCGTGACGTCGAGGGCCACAGCCGTCGCGCCGGTCTCCGCCGCGAGGGCCTCGAGACGGTCGACGCGGCGCGCCGCCGCGACGACGTCCCAGCCGTTCCGTCGGAGGGCACGGACGGTCGCCGCACCGATGCCGGAACTGGCTCCGGTGACGACGGCTCGCAGTGCCGGAGGGGCGGGGACGACGGGTGCGCCGAGCGGCGCCGGGGATGTCGGAGTCATGGGGCCACTGTAGCGAGGCCGTGGGAAGGCCGTGAGAAGGCAGCGGGGAGTCGGGTGCCTGGCCGAGGGAAGCAGGGCCGCCCGGGGCGGTCCGATCCGCCCGCCGCCACCGGTAACGTTGGGCGGGCCGCGTCTCTCCCCGGGACCCGTGAGTTCCTCAGCCGGCGTCCCCGGACTGTAGCGGCACCAGCAGCACTCCGCGCACTCACCGAAGGAAGACCAGACCGATGACCACTGCAGCTTCCGTAACGGACGCCGCCCTGTCGCCCCTCGAACGCCAGTCGGTGGCCCGGACCCTGCGGAATCCACGGCTCCTGAAGACCGAAGTGCTCGCCGGTCTCGTCGTCGCGCTCGCGCTGATTCCCGAAGCCATCGCGTTCTCCATCATCGCCGGCGTCGACCCGCGGCTGGGACTCTTCGCGTCCTTCACCATGGCGGTGTCCATTGCGTTCCTCGGCGGCAGGCCCGCCATGATCTCCGCCGCCACCGGAGCCGTGGCCCTGGTGGTCGCACCCCTGGTCGCCGGCCACGGACTGGACTACTTCCTCGCCGCGGTCATCCTCGGCGGAGTGTTCCAGGTCGTCCTGGGTCTCACCGGCGTGGCACGGCTCATGCGGTTCATCCCGCGCTCGGTCATGGTGGGTTTCGTCAACGCCCTGGCCATCCTCATCTTCCTGTCCCAGGTCCCCGAACTCCTCGGCGTGCCATGGCTGGTGTACCCGATGGTTGCTGTCGGGCTCCTCATCGTCTTCGGCCTCCCGCGTTTGACGACCGTCGTTCCGGCCCCGCTGGTCGCGATCGTCGTCCTCACCGTGTTCGCAGTCCTCGCCGACGTCCTTGTCCCGACCGTCGGGGACAAGGGCGACCTGCCGGACAGCCTGCCCACGCTGTTCTTCCCCGACGTGCCGCTGGACCTCGAGACCCTGCAGATCATCGCGCCGTTCTCCCTCGCCCTCGCCGCCGTCGGGCTCCTGGAATCGCTGATGACCGCCAAGCTGGTCGACGACATCACGGACACCCGCTCCGACAAGACCCGCGAGTCGTGGGGCCAGGGCGCCGCGAACATCATCACGGGCTTCTTCGGCGGCATGGGTGGGTGCGCCATGATCGGCCAGACCATGATCAATGTAAAGGCCTCCGGGGCACGCACGCGGATCTCGACCTTCCTCGCCGGGATCTTCCTGCTCGTCCTCGTCGTCGCACTCGGCGACATCGTGGCCTTGATCCCGATGGCCGCACTGGTCGCCGTCATGATCTTCGTCTCGATCGCGACGTTCGACTGGCACAGCATCCGGCCCTCCACCCTCAGACGCATGCCGAAGAGCGAGACCCTGGTCATGCTCGCCACCGTCGTCGGGACGGTCTGGACGCACAACCTCGCGATCGGCGTCGGCGTCGGCGTCCTCGTCGCGATGGTGGCCTTCGCACGCCGCGTCGCGCACTTCGTCACGGTGACGCGCCGGGACGACATGCGCGACGGGGAAGCGCACGTCACCTACACGGTCGACGGCGAGCTCTTCTTCGCGTCGTCCAACGACCTCTACACCCGGTTCGACTACGCGCGCGACCCCGGCCGGGTCACCATCGACCTGCACCGGTCGCACCTCTGGGACGCCTCGACCATCGCCGCCCTCGATGCCATCTCCGAGAAGTACCGGGCGCACGGCACCGAGGTGGAGGTCGTCGGCCTCAACGAGGCCTCCGCGTCGATGCGCGACCGGCTGCACGGGCAGCTCGGCGCGGGCTCCTGAGCCCAGGGCACCGGACGGACCCCGGGCCGCCCGCCGTAGGGAACAATGGACCTATGGCCGATACGACCCAGGGCACAGACACGCCCTCCCCCCAGCCCGTTTCCGTTCCCGACAAGCCCGCCCTCGAGGGCCTCGAAGAGAGGCTCTCCCGGCAGTGGCGCGAGGACGGCACCTACGCCTTCGACCGCGACACCACCCGCGAGCACGTCTACTCGATCGACACTCCTCCGCCGACGGCGTCGGGATCCCTCCACGTCGGGCACATGTTCTCCTACACCCAGACCGACGTGATGGCACGCTTCAAGCGCATGCGCGGAGCCAACGTCTTCTACCCCATGGGATGGGACGACAACGGGCTGCCGACCGAGCGCCGCGTCCAGAACTACTACGGTGTCCGCTGCGACCCCTCGGTGCCGTACGACGCCGACTACCGGCCGCCGGCAGAGCCCGCGAAGAACCAGCGCGACTTCGACGCCGTGTCGCGCCGCAACTTCATCGAGCTCTGCGAGGAGCTGGCCGTCGAGGATGAGAAGGTCTTCGAGAACCTCTTCAGCACACTCGGTCTCTCGGTCGACTGGGACCTGACCTACCGGACCATCGACGACACCTCCCGTGCCGTCTCGCAGCGCGCCTTCCTCGAGAACCTCAAGGCCGGTGACGCCTACCTGGCCGAAGCCCCCACCCTCTGGGACGTCACCTTCCGCACCGCCGTCGCCCAGGCGGAGCTCGAGGACCGCGAGCAGCCCGGCGCCTACCACCGGATCGCGTTCTCCGCCCCGAACGGCGAGAAGATTCATATCGAGACGACCCGGCCCGAGCTGCTGCCGGCGTGCGTCGCCCTCGTGGCGCACCCCGACGACGAGCGGTACAAGCCGCTCTTCGGCACCACCGTGTCCTCGCCCCTGTTCGACGTCGAGGTCGAGATCAAGGCGCACCCCCTCGCCAAGCCCGACAAGGGCAGCGGCATCGCCATGATCTGCACCTTCGGCGACCTGACGGACGTCACCTGGTGGCGCGAGCTCCAGCTGCCCACGCGCGCCGTCGTCGGCCGCGACGGGCGGATCCGCTCGGAGACGCCGGACTGGATCACGACGGAGCGCGCCCGGGAGAACTACGCGCGGGTGGCCGGCAAGACGATCTTCAGCGCCAAGGAGGCCGTCGTCGCCCTGCTCCGCGAGAGCGGGGACCTCGACGGCGAACCGAAGAAGATCCTGCACCCGGTCAACTTCTATGAGAAGGGTGACAAGCCCCTCGAGGTCGTCACCAGCCGCCAGTGGTACATCCGCAACGGCGGGCGCGACGCCGGGAAGCGCGACGCCCTGATCCAGCGCGGCCGCGAGATCGACTTCCACCCGTCCTTCATGCGCTCCCGCTACGAGAACTGGATCGAGGGACTCAACGGCGACTGGCTCGTCTCGCGCCAGCGCTTCTTCGGCGTGCCCGTGCCCGTCTGGTACCGCCTCGACGCCGACGGCGAACCGGAGTACGACGATCCGATCCTGCCCGCGCTCGAGTCGCTGCCGGTCGATCCGGCGGCGGATCCCGCACCCGGCTTCGAGGAGTCCGCCCGCGACGAGCCGGGCGGCTTCATCGGGGACAGCGACGTGCTGGACACCTGGGCGACGTCGTCCCTCACACCCCAGATCGTCGGTGGCTGGGCGCGCGACGAGGACCTGTTCGGGAAGGTCTTCCCCTTCGACCTCCGTCCGCAGGGCCACGACATCATCCGGACCTGGCTGTTCTCGACCGCGGTGCGGGCGGACGCGCTGCAGGATTCCGTGCCGTGGAAGCATGCCGCGCTCTCCGGCTGGATCCTCGACCCGGACCGCAAGAAGATGTCGAAGTCCAAGGGCAACGTGGTTGTCCCCACGGACGTCCTGGAGCAGTTCGGTGCCGACGCCGTCCGCTACTGGGCGGCCTCGGCGAAGCTCGGCGCGGACACCGCGTACGAGGTGAACCAGATGAAGATCGGTCGCCGCCTCGCCATCAAGCTGCTCAACGCGTCCAAGTTCGTCCTCAACCTGGGCGTCACGGAGGCGTCGATCGGCGAAGGCTCGCTCGCACGGGTCACGAACGCACTGGATCAGTCCCTGCTGGCGCAGCTGCGGTCGGTCACCGAGCAGGCGACGGCCGCCTTCGAGAAGTACGACTACGCGAGGGCACTCCAGCTCAGCGAATCCTTCTTCTGGACCTTCACCGACGACTACGTGGAGCTGGTCAAGGACCGCGCCTACGGTGATGCCGGCGACGCCGGGACGCAGTCGGTGCAGACCGCGCTGGCCACGACGCTCGACGCCCTGCTGCGCCTGTTCGCGCCCTTCCTGCCGTTCGCCACGGAAGAGGTCTGGAGCTGGTGGCGCTCCGGTTCGGTCCACCAGGCAGCGTGGCCGAGCGCCGGCGCGCTCGACGCCCTGCCCGGGACCTCCGACGCCGACGTGCTCACGTCCGTCGCACTCGCGCTCGGCGGCATCCGCAAGGCCAAGTCCGAGGCGAAGGTCAAGCAGCGCACCGAGGTGGAAACCGCCGTCGTGACGGCACCCGCCGCACAGGTGGAGCAGCTCCGGGCGGGCCTGGCCGACCTCCTCGCCGCCGGCAACGTCAGGGACCTCCGGCTCGCGGAAGGGAACGGCCCCCTGGCCGTCTCCAACGTCGAACTGGTTCCCCAGCCCGCCGCGTAGCCGCCCGTCCGCAGACACAGGAGGGGACCCACCGTGCGGTGGGTCCCCTCCTGCCGGCTGGAATACCTAGTCGAACTTCGGGCGTTCGGTGCGGGAACGCTTGAGCTCGAAGAACTCGGGGAACTCCGACATCAGGACGGCGCCGTCGAAGATGCGGCCGGCCTCCTCACCCCGCGGGATCCTCGTGAGGACGGGCCCGAAGAACGCCGTGCCGTTGAAGGCGACGACCGGGGTACCGACCTCGTCGCCCACGCGGTCGATGCCGTCCTTATGGGAGGCCCGGAGCTGCTCGTCGTACTCGTCGGAGTGCGCGAACTTCGCGAGGTCGGCGGGCAGTCCCGCCTCCTCGAGCGACTCCCTGATGACCACGTCGAAGTCCTTGTTCTGGCCGATGTGGATGCGCGTACCCATGGCGTCGTACAGCTTCTTGACGTACTCGTCCCCGTGCAACTCGGCTGCGGCGATGATCACCCGGACAGGGCCCCACCCCTGCAGCATCAGCGCCTTGTACTCCTCGGGCAGGTCGCGTCCCTCGTTCAGCACGGACAGGCTCATGACATGCCAGTCCACCGAGATGTCCCGGACCTGCTCCACCTCTCCGATCCAGCGCGAGGTGATCCATGCGAAGGGACACAGTGGGTCGAACCAGAAATCGGCTTTCTGGGTGGTCGTGGACTCGCTCATACGGGGCTCCTTCTGGGGTTGGTGAGGCCGGGGCCTTTTCCGGTGCAACCCGCCATCCCTGCTCCCTATTCCGGCCGAGTTGGTGCCGTGCCCCGTGAGGCGGTCTAATGAAAGGACACGACCGGTCGAAGATGCCTGGCGCTACTCCTGCGTCGCCATCAGGCCGGATGAGTTCGCGCCGGGCACCCCGGCGCAGTAAGGGACGCGTTTTGCAGCAGCACCGGACCGAGAGCCCCGCCGAATCCTCCGACACCTGGCTCGACCGCGAGGCTCTCGCGGAGGCCATGATCCCGCTGATCGGGCACCTGTACCGCAACAACAACGTGGTCACGAGCATCCACGGACGCAGCCTCATCAACAAATCCACCATGAACATCCTCAAGGCCCACCGCTTCGCCCGGCGCATCACCACCGAGGAACTCCGCCTGGAGGACACCGCCCCCATCCTGCGGATCCTCGCCGACCTGGACCTCGGCGCCGCGGCCATCGACATCGGACGGCTCCGCCTCGCCTACGACCGCGCGGGCGACGGGCAGAGCCTGGAGGAGTTCCTGCGCACCGAACTCGCCGACATCGTCGGCCAGGGCGGAGCCGACGAGCGCACCAGCACCGACGTCGTCCTCTACGGCTTCGGGCGCATCGGACGCCTCGTGGCCCGCCTGCTCATCGAAAAAGCAGGCGGCGGCCACGGACTCCGCTTGCGCGCCGTCGTCGTCCGCCGCGGCTCCGCCAACGACCTCACCAAACGCGCCAGCCTGCTGCGCCGCGACTCCGTCCACGGATCCTTCGACGGCACCATCCAGGTCGACGAAGAGTCGAACACCATCACCGCCAACGGCACCCGCATCCAGGTCATCTACTCCGACGACCCGGCCACCATCGACTACACCGCCTACGGCATCACCGACGCCCTCGTCGTGGACAACACCGGCCGCTGGCGCGACGAGGACGGCCTCTCCCAGCACCTGCGCAGCACCGGCGTCGCCAAGGTCCTGCTCACCGCACCGGGCAAGGGCGCCCTGAAGAACATCGTGCACGGCATCAACCACGCAACCATCCTGGATACCGACCGGATCATCACCGCCGCGTCCTGCACCACCAACGCCATCACCCCGGTCCTGAAAGCCGTCAACGACCGCTACGGCGTGATCCACGGCCACGTCGAGACCGTCCACTCCTTCACCAACGACCAGAACCTCATCGACAACTTCCACAAGGGCGACCGCCGCGGCCGCTCCGCGGCCCTGAACATGGTCCTCACCGAGACCGGCGCCGCGACCGCCGTCGCCAAGGCCCTGCCCGAACTGGCCGGCAAGCTCACCGGCAGCAGCATCCGCGTGCCCACCCCGGACGTGTCCATCGCCATCCTGAACCTCACCCTGGAGAAGGAGACCACCAAGGAGGACGTCAACACGTACCTGCGCGAGATGTCCCTGCACTCGGGCATGCGCAAACAGGTCGACTACATCGACAGCCCCGAGGTCGTCTCCACCGACTTCGTCGGCTCACGCCGCGCCGGCATCGTCGACGGCCTCGCCACCATCGCCGACGGCATCCACCTCGTCCTCTACGTCTGGTACGACAACGAATTCGGCTACAGCTGCCAGGTCGTCCGCGTCATGGAAGAAATGGCCGCCGTCCACCCACCCACCTACCCCACCGCGGACGCGGACGCCGCGGTAGCCGCGACCGTCTGACGCCGGCGGAACGCACGGCGACGCAGGAAGGGCCCGGCCGATCGGCCGGGCCCTTCCTGTCTGCTGCCGGTGCGCCCGGGTCAGGCGGACTTGTTCCGCCGCTTCGCGACCACCTCGTGGGAGATGAGCGTGGGCTCCGCCCGCTTGGCGACGACGTCGTCCGTGATCACCACGGTGGCGATGTCCTCACGGCTGGGGAGGTCGAACATGACGGGGAGGAGGACCTCCTCCATGATGGCGCGGAGGCCGCGGGCGCCCGTGCCGCGGTCGAGGGCGAGATCGGCGATGGCCTCGAGCGCCTTGGGTTCGAAGACGAGCTCGACGCCGTCGAGCAGGAACATCTTCTGGTACTGCTTCATGAGCGCGTTCTTCGGCTCCGTGAGGATCTGCATGAGCGCGGGACGGTCCAGGTGCGTGACCGTGGTGATGACGGGAAGGCGTCCGATGAACTCGGGGATCAGCCCGAACTTCAGGAGGTCCTCCGGCATGACGTCGCCGTAGCTCGCCTCCTCGTTCTTGAGGGAGCTCAGCGGTGCACCGAACCCGATGCCCTTGCGGCCCGCCCGTGAGCCGATGATCTCCTCGAGGCCTGCGAAGGCACCGGCCACGATGAAGAGGACATTCGTAGTGTCGATCTGGATGAACTCCTGGTGCGGGTGCTTCCGGCCACCCTGCGGGGGCACGGAGGCGACCGTCCCCTCGAGGATCTTCAGCAGGGCCTGCTGGACGCCCTCACCGGACACATCACGCGTGATGGAGGGGTTCTCGCTCTTGCGGGAGATCTTGTCGATCTCGTCGATGTAGATGATGCCCTGCTCGGCCTTCTTGACGTCGTAGTCCGCGGCCTGGATGAGCTTGAGCAGGATGTTCTCGACGTCCTCGCCGACATAGCCGGCTTCCGTCAGCGCCGTGGCGTCCGCGACGGCGAACGGCACGTTCAGCCGGCGCGCGAGCGTCTGGGCGAGGTAGGTCTTGCCGCAGCCCGTGGGGCCGATCAGCAGGATGTTGGACTTGGCGATCTCGACGTCTTCGGTCTCGGCGGCGTCGGCGAGGGTTCCGGCGGCCCGCGGCCCGGTGCCGGACTGGATCCGCTTGTAGTGGTTGTAGACGGCGACGGCGAGGGAACGCTTCGCGGGCTCCTGGCCCACCACGTACTCCTGCAGGAAGTCGAAGATCTCGCGGGGCTTGGGCAGTTCGAACGTACCGAGATCCGCTACCTCGGAGAGCTCCTCCTCGATGATCTCGTTGCAGAGGTCGATGCACTCGTCACAGATGTACACGCCGGGGCCGGCAATGAGCTTGCGGACCTGCTTCTGGCTTTTTCCACAGAAAGAGCACTTGAGCAGATCCGTGCTCTCACCAATGCGAGCCATGGTTCAATCCCCTTAGGTATTTCGCGATTGCTACCACCACTCTAGGCCACATGCCCGTGGTAGCCAGTATCAAAATGCCCGTGGTGCCTCACGGCGCCACGGGCGGATCCCGGCCTCGGCGGCGTCATCCGACGGTTCCGGGGAACCGTCGGATGACGCCTGCCGCTTACGGGGTGTTGATCTTGACCGGGGTGATCTTGCGGGAGTTGAGGACCTCGTCCACCAGGCCGTACTCGACGGCATCGGCGGCGGTGAGGATCTTGTCACGCTCGATATCGAGGTTGACCTGCTCGGAGGAGCGGCCGGAGTGCAGGGCCAGCGTGTCCTCGAGCCAGGTCCGCATGCGCATGACCTCGTTGGCCTGGATCTCCAGGTCAGAGGCCTGTCCACCCTGTCCGCCGGAGAGGGCGGGCTGGTGGATCAGGACGCGGGCGTTCGGCAGTGCCAGCCGCTTGCCGGGGGCGCCGGCAGCGAGCAGGACGGCGGCGGCGCTTGCAGCCTGGCCGAGGCATACGGTCTGCACCTCGGGCCGGATGAACTGCATGGTGTCGTAGATCGCCGTCATCGCGGTGAAGGAGCCACCGGGCGAGTTGATGTACAGCGTGATGTCGCGCTCGGGGTCCGTGGACTCGAGGACGAGCAGCTGGGCCATGACGTCATCCGCGGAGGCGTCGTCGACCTGCGTGCCGAGGAAGATGATGCGGTCCTCGAACAGCTTCGTGTAGGGGTCCTGGCGCTTGAAGCCGTACGGCGTGCGCTCTTCGAACTGGGGAAGGATGTAGCGGCTGGTCGGAAGGTTCTGCGCCTTGGATCCCGCTGCTGCCTGGAAATCGTGATTCATGGTGTCTCCTGTAGGACGACTGGTCGGAGGATGGGCTGCTGCGGACTAGGACGTCTGGTCGGTTCCGCCGCCGCCGGAGACAGAGCCCGAGTGAGCGGAGATGTGGTCGAAGAAACCGTAGTCGAGCGCTTCCTGGGCCGTGAACCACTTGTCGCGGTCGTTGTCCTTCAGGATCCTCTCGACGGTCTGGCCCGTCTGCTCCGCCGTCAGTTCCGCCATGACCCGCTTCATGTGCAGGATCAGCTCCGCCTGGATGCGGATGTCGGTGGCCGTACCGCCGATGCCACCGGAGGGCTGGTGCATGAGGATGCGGGCGTGGGGGGTCGCGTAGCGCTTGCCCTTGGTGCCCGAGGACAGCAGGAACTGGCCCATCGAGGCTGCCAGCCCGGTCGCGACCGTCACGACGTCGTTCGGGATGAACTGCATCGTGTCGTAGATGGCCATGCCCGCGGTCACCGAGCCGCCGGGCGAATTGATGTAGAGGTAGATGTCACGCTCGGGGTCCTCTGCGGACAGCAGCAGGAGCTGCGAGCAGATGGCATTCGCGTTGTCGTCACGGACCTCGGAACCGAGCCAGATGATGCGCTCCTTGAGGAGCCTGTTGTAGATGTACTCGTCGCGACCGGCCGCTTCGGGGCCGGCCATGCTCGGGGTGCTTGGTTCGGTTGCCATGAACGTTAACCTCTCACTCTGGCGGGCCGCTCCAGTTCGGCCGACCCGTCCGTTTGTCTCTCCTTGGACACTAACCCGCCCCGCGGCCGATTTCGTCCCGCTCGCGCAACTGTTCGCTGACGGCGCACGGTGTCCGGGCGGTGTCCGGGCGGTGTCCCGGCGGCATCCGGGCGGCCGGCGCACAGGTGCCGCGCAGCCCCCGCCCGGCACCCCGACGGCCCGCCGCCGCGGACCTGTCCGACCCGCACTCCCGGCTTAAAGCGGCAGCGGCGCCGCTGCCCGAAGGCTGCGGCACCGCCGTCTGCGCTGCTGGGACAAGCTACTCCGCGCTTGCCTTCTTCTTGGTCTTCTTCGGTGCGGCAGCCTTGGGAGCCTCTGCCGGCTCAGCGTCGGACGCCGCGTCCTCGGTGGCTTCGGCCTCGGTGGCCTCGGATTCCGTGGTGCCGGACTCGGTGGCCTCGGTTTCCGTGGACTCGATGTCCTCGGCGACGTCCTGCTCCGTCTCGACGTCGTCGACGTTGATCGTCTCGTCCTCGTCACCCGCGGGGCGGACGAATTCGGTGAGGTCGATCGCGGCACCGTTGGTGTCCGTGACCGTCGCGTACTCGAGGACCTTGGCCAGCGCCTTGCGGCGGCGGACCTCTCCGACGATCATCGGGACCTGGCCGCTCGAGTCGAGCATCTGGGCGAACTGGTTGGGCTCCATGCCGTACTGGCCCGCGGTGGAGACGATGTAGTCGATCAGCTCGCTCTGGCTGACACCGACCTCTTCCTTCTCGGCCACGGCGTCGAGGATGACCTCGTTCTGGAAGGCGCGCTCCGTGTTGGTACGGATCTCGGCGCGGTGCTCCTCGGTGTCGTGGTCCTCACCGGCGCTGTGGGCGTTCTCGCCGTTGAAGTGCTGCTCCAGCTGCTCCTCGACAACGCTCTCGGGAACCGGTACGGCGACGAGCTCGATGAGCTTGTCGAGCACCTTGTCGCGTGCCTCGACGCCCTGGTCCATGAGCTTGGACTCGGAGGCCTGCTTCGCGAGGTCAGCACGGAGCTCCTCGGCGGTGTCGAACTCGGAGGCGAGCTGGGCGAACTCGTCGTTCACCTCGGGGAGCTCGCGCTCCTTGACGGCCTTGACCTGGACGGTGACCTGCGCGTCGGCGCCGGCGTGCTCGCCGCCTGCCAGCTTGGTCTCGAACGTCGCGCTCTCATCGGTGGAGAGACCCGTGACGGCCTCGTCCATGCCTTCGAGCATGGTGCCGGAACCGATCTGGTAGGACAGGTCCTGCGCCGAGTCGACCTCTTCGCCGTCGACGGACGCGGTCAGGTCGATGGTGAGGAAGTCGCCGTCCTTGGCCGGGCGGTCGACGGCGGCCAGCGTACCGAAGCGTCCGCGGAGCTCGTCCAGGGCCTTCTCGATGTCCTCGTCGGATGCCTTGACGGGCTCGACCGTGACCTCGATGCCCTTGTAGTCGGGAAGCTCGACCTCGGGACGGATGTCCAACTCGACGGTGAAGGTGAGCTGGCCGTCCTTCTTGGCGGGATCCGGGACCTCGGTGATCTCGACCTCGGGGCGGCTGAGGGGGCGGATGCCCGTCTCCTGGACAGCGCTCTGGTAGAACCCGTTCAGGCCGTCGTTGATGGCGGTCTCGATGACGTAGCCCCGACCCACGCGCTGGTCGATGAGCTGCTGGGGAACCTTGCCCTTGCGGAACCCCGGAACCTGGACCTGGGTGGCGATGGTCTTGTAGGCCTCGTCGATGCTGGGCTTCAGTTCCTCGAAGGGGACCTCGACGTTCAGCTTCACCCGGGTGGGGGAAAGGGTTTCAACAGCGCTCTTCACAGCGTAGGACTCCTGAAATGATTGGGATTGGTTCTGCAGCGGAGGCACTTTCCTCATCACACGACAGAGTCGGGGTGACAGGAGTTGAACCTGCGACTTCCTGCTCCCAAAGCAGGCGCTCTACCAAGCTGAGCTACACCCCGTAAGTGCGAGTGACAGTCTACGCACCTTTACGCCTGCCACGCACATTTGGCGATAGCGCGGCAGCTGTGGTGTAGTTATATGCGTTCCACGGGGCTCCGAGAGGCGCCTCCTGCGGGGATGTAGCTTAATGGTAAAGCCTCAGTCTTCCAAACTGATTACGCGGGTTCGATTCCCGTCATCCCCTCTCCCCCGGGCCGCCAGGTCCGCATCACCCGGACATTGCTCCGGGTGATTGTTCTTTAAGCCCCCGAATGCTGCGGAGCATCAGTCGGCCTGGCACTGCGGACACCAGTAGACGTTGCGCGCCGCCATCTCCGCGGTGAGGATAGGTGTCCCGCAGCGGCGGCACGGCTCACCCGTGCGCTTGTAGACGTAGTGGGGCGCGGACGCCTTCGGCCTGCCGCCGCGCGCCTCCGCCGTCGTCGTGATGATGCGTCCCTCACGGACGCCGTCCTTCATCAGCCGCACCGTGTCCGCCCAGATGCCGGCCACCTCGTCCTCCCTCAGCTGCCTGCCCGGCCGCCAGGGAGAGATGCCCTGCAGGAAGAGCACCTCCGCACGGTATACGTTCCCGATGCCTGCGATGACCGCCTGGTTCATGAGCTGGATGCCGATGGGGCTGCTGCTGGACAGGACCCTGCGTGCGAAGAGCCCGTCGTCCGACCGCGGCTGCAGCGGGTCCGGTCCCAGCCGGGTGCGCGCTGCCGCTTCCTCCGCGGGCGTGATGACCTCGCAGGCCGTGGGGCCGCGGAGGTCCGCCCAGCCGTGGGCGGACACGAGCCGGACCCTGACGGCTCCGACGGGCTCGGGCGGTCCTGCGTACCCTCCGTGCGCATCACCGTTCCCGAACGGCTGCTCCGACTCCCCGATCCTCCGCGGCGCCCCGATGCTCGAGGCGCCGCGGAACGTCGCGTCACCCCCGAAACTCCACGCGCCGTACAGCCCCAGATGGACGCGCAGCACCCGGTCGTTGTCGAACCGCAGGAACAGCTGCTTGCCATGGGCGAGCGCGCCGACCAGGGTGGCGCCGTCGAGCTGCTCGGCTCCGGAGGCAAAGCGTCCCTGCGGGCTGGACACCGCCAACCTCTCGCCGACGAAGACGGAGGTGAACTGCTTCGCCAGCCGGTGGACCGAATGGCCCTCAGGCAATGCTGCCCGTCTCCTCGAAACGCGCGATCTGAGCGATCCTGCGGCTGTGCCGCTCGGCGCCGCTGAACGGCTCGGCGAGGAACGCCTCGATGAGGGTGGTCGCCTCCTCCACGGAGTGCTGTCGTCCGCCGACGGCGATGACGTTCGCGTCGTTGTGCTGCCGCGCGAGGCGCGCCGTGTCCAGGTTCCAGGCGAGCGCCGCCCGGACCCCGTGCACCTTGTTCGCCGCGATCTGCTCGCCGTTCCCGGACCCGCCGAGGACGATGCCGAGCGCTTCGGTGCCCGCCGCACGGTCGGCGACGACGGCGCGTGCCGCGTCGATGCAGAAGGAGGGGTAGTCGTCCTCGGGATCGTAGGAGGTGGGGCCGTGGTCGACGACGTCGTGCCCCGCCGCTGTGAGGTGCGCGAGCAGGTGGGCGCTCAGCTCCATGCCGGCGTGGTCGGTGGCGAGGTGGACGCGCATGGCGATCGATTCCTTCGGGTGGCGCCGGGAGGAACCGGCGGTGGCTGGGGACGTCTGCGGAGCAGGACCTTCCCAGCCTAGTCCGACCGGTGGGGACCCGACGAAGCGCGGGACGCCCGGCAGGCGGGGGGCGGAGTGAGAGAATACGAAACGCCGCGGTCCCGCGCGCGTACCCGCAACCCACCCTGGAGGCGATCCTTGCCCGGTCTGAACCTGACGCGCGACGAAGCACGCACACGCGCCGATCTGCTCACCGTCCACTCCTACGAGGTCACCCTCGACCTGACGCGGGGCGACCGCGTGTTCGGGTCCACGACGGTCGTCTCCTTCGCCGCGGAGCAGGGCGCGTCGACGTTCATCGACGCCGTAGCGGACGCCGTGCACCGCGTCGAGCTGAACGGCGTGGAACTGGATCCTGCGGAGGTGGCCGACGGCGTGCGGATCCAGCTTCCGGTGCTGGCTACGAGCAACACCCTCGTGGTCGAGGCCGACATGCTGTACATGAACACCGGTGAAGGCCTCCACCGCTTCACGGACCCCGTCGACGGTGAGGTCTACCTCTACACCCAGTTCGAGGTCCCCGACTCGCGCCGGGTCTTCGCCGTCTTCGAGCAGCCGGACCTGAAGTCCACGTTCCGTTTCTCGGTGACCGCGCCGTCGCACTGGGACGTCATCTCCAACATGCCCACGCCCGAGCCCGTGCCGGCCGGCCCGGCCGAGGGCGCCGGGAACTCCACCTGGTACTTCGAGCCCACGCCGACGATGTCCTCCTACGTGACCGCGCTCATCGCCGGCCCGTACCAGTCCGTCCGCAGCGAGCTCACGAGTTCCGACGGACGGACCATCCCGCTGGGTGTCTTCGCCCGCAAGTCGCTCATGCAGTACATGGACGCCGAGAACATCTTCGCGCTGACCCGGCAGGGCTTCGAGTTCTACGAGCGGCAGTTCGGCACGCCGTACCCCTTCGGGAAGTACGACCAGCTCTTCGTCCCCGAGTTCAACGCCGGCGCGATGGAGAACGCGGGTGCGGTCACCTTCGTCGAGACCTACGTGTTCCGCTCCCGCGTGCCCGACGCGACCGTCGAGCGGCGAGCCATCACGATCCTGCACGAACTGGCCCACATGTGGTTCGGCGACCTCGTGACGATGCGCTGGTGGAACGACCTGTGGCTGAACGAGTCCTTCGCCGAGTTCATGTCCACCCTCGCCGCCGCCGAGGCGACGGAGTTCGAGCAGGCCTGGACCACCTTCGCGATCCTGGAGAAGGGCTGGGCCTACCGCCAGGACCAGCTGCCCTCCACCCACCCCATCGTGGCGCAGATCAAGGACCTCGAGGACGTGCAGGTCAACTTCGACGGCATCACCTATGCGAAGGGCGCCTCGGTGCTCAAGCAACTGGTGGCCTGGGTGGGCCAGGACCGGTTCATGGAGGGCGTGCGCCAGTACTTCGCCAAGCACTCGTGGAAGAACACCGAACTCGTCGACCTCCTGTCGGAGCTCGAGGCCGCGAGCGGCCGCGACCTGAAGGCATGGTCGGCGCTGTGGCTCGAGACCGCAGGGGTCAACACGCTGAGCCCCGAGTTCACGACGGACGACGACGGCGCCATAACTTCGTTCGCCATCCTGCAGACGGCCGTCGAGGCGTTCCCCACGCTCCGCCCGCACCGCCTTGCCGTCGGTTTCTACGACCTCGACGGGGGCGCCCTGGTCCGCACGCACCGCCTCGAACTCGACGTCGACGGCGCTCGCACCGACGTGCCGGAACTCGAGGGACGCATGCAGCCCGCGCTCGTCCTGCTGAACGACGACGACCTCGCCTACGCGAAGATCCGCCTCGACCCGGCCTCCCTGAAGACCTCCGTGCTGCACGTCAAGGACTTCCGGGACTCCCTTCCCCGCACGCTCGTCCTCGCCTCGGCGTGGGACGCGGCGCGCGACGGCGAGACGCCCGCGCGGGACTACGTGGAGCTGGTGCTGCAGAACATCGGCGCGGAGTCGGACTCGTCCGTCGTCCTCGTCCTGCTCCGGCAGCTCGCCTCCGCGCTCGCGTTCTACGTCCGTCCCGAGGACCGTGACGCGATGACCGAAGCCGCTGCCGACCGCCTCCTCGACCTCGCCCTCGCCGCGGACGCAGGCTCCGATGCGCAGCTGCAGTTCACGAAGGCCTTCTCGGCACACGCCCGCACGGCGTCCCAGCTGGACACCGTCGAGGCGATGCTGAACGGCGGGCGCGTGCCCGAGGGCATCACCGTGGACCAGGACCTGCGGTGGGAGCTGCTGACCAGCCTGGTGGTGGGAGGGCGCGTCGGCGAGGCAGCGATCGACGCCGAACTGGCGCGCGACTCGACAGCGACCGGAGCGCTCGCGGCAGCAGCGGCACGGGCCGCCCTGCCGACGGTGCACGCCAAGGAGGCGGGCTGGGCCGCGCTCGTCGACTCGACCGACCTGCCGAACGCCACCCAGCGGTCCATGATCGCGGGCTTCACGCGCGTCCACGACCGCTCCCTCCTCGAGCCCTTCGTGGAGCGGTACTTCGCCTCGGTGCAGGACGTCTGGGCCACCCGTACGCACGAGATCGCCCAGCAGATCGTCGTGGGTCTCTACCCCTCGCTCCTGACGACCCAGGACACGCTGGACCGGACCGACGCCTTCCTTGCAGCGCTCGGCGACTCCTCCCCCTCGCTCCGGAGGCTGATCCTGGAAAGCCGGGACGGCGTCGAGCGCGCCCGGAAGGCGCAGGCTGCCGACCGGTAGTCCGCCCGGTGCAGGAACGGGGGAATACCCCGTTCCTGCACCGGGACGGCGGCGCTCCGGTACTAGGTTTGGAGCATGAACCTGCACAGCTACTCGGCCCGGATCCGCTGGACGGGCAACCTCGGCTCGGGGACCTCCGGCTACCGGTCCTACAGCCGCGACCACGAGATCGAGGTCGAGGGCCCCGGGCTCCTCGCCGGCACCGCCGATCCCACGTTCCACGGGTCGAAGGACCGGTGGAATCCCGAGCAGCTGCTGCTGACCGCCGTCGCGCAGTGCCACATGCTGTCCTACCTGCACGTCGCGGTGAAGGCAGGCGTGGTCGTCACCGGTTACCGGGACAGCGCAACGGGCACCCTGCGGCTCAACAGGGACGGCAGCGGCGAATTCACCGGCATCCTGCTGCAGCCGCACGTCGACCTGGCGGTGGCCGGGCAGGGCGCGCTGGCCGATTCCCTGCATGCCGAGGCGAACCGGCTGTGCTTCATCGCCCGGTCGGTGAACTTCCCGATCCATCACGAGCCCACGTCGGCCGGTCCCGCGACATCGTAGGGCAGGCCCCGCTCGACGCCCGCGGGCGCGACCGTCCGCTGTAGCCTGTTAAGGCGTCTCCGCGCTGGTCGGCGGTCCCGAGGACCGGCAGATGATCGACCACGACGGAACCCCGGGCGCCTGCATGAAAGCGACACCATGACATTCCTTTCCTCCCTCGGCTACGGCGGCCAGGTCCTCGGCGCGGTGATCATCCTGATCGCCGCCTTCCTCCTGTGGCTCGTGGTCCGCCACCTGATCACGCGGTCGGTCAAACGCGTCCAGAACGGCTACAGCGTCTTCAAGAAACCGCACTTCAAGTGGGCGCAACCCGCGCTCCGCCCGTTCGACAGCGCGCGGCGCGTACAGCGGGCCGAGACGATCGGTGGCCTGATCTCGAGCATCGCTGCCGTGACGATCGCCACCGTCGCCGTCCTCATGGCCATCGAGTCGCTCGGCTTCAACATCGGGCCCATCCTGGCCAGTGTCGGGATCGTCGGCATCGCGATCGGTTTCGGGGCACGGGAAGTGATCCGGGATGCCTTCCTCGGGTTCTTCATCACGATCGAGGACCAGTACGGCATCGGTGACACCATCGAGGTCGGCGACACGGTGGGGGTCGTGCAGTCGCTCGGCCTGCGGATCACCCGCATGGTCGACGGGAACGGGGCCATCTGGTACGTCCGCAACGGAGACATCACCAAGGTCGGTAACAGGTCACAGGGCGACTACGTGGAACCGCCGTCCGAACCGGCAACGCCCGCTCCGGCGGCAGTGGAAGGACACGCATGAACGCGCAGGATCCAGGCGGCGGTCGTCGCGGCGACGGCGGCTCCCAGGGCAGCCTCCCCGCCCCGGCCGGGCCGCAGCTCCCCGTGCAGGCCGCCGGCGCCAGGAGTGCGCTGCCCGTCGAACGGCTCGTCGCAGCCGGTCAGGGCTTCACCCAGCCGCAGTACACGGACAATTTCTACGAGACCGTGGGCGGTCACGCCACCTTCGTGAAGCTCGTCGATGCCTTCTACGACGGGGTCGCAGGCGACGACGTCCTGCGGCCGATGTATCCGGAGGAGGACCTCGGACCGGCGAAGGAGCGCCTGCTGCTCTTCCTCGAGCAGTACTGGGGCGGGCCGAAGACCTACGGCGAGCAGCGCGGACACCCGAGGCTGCGCATGCGCCATATGCCGTTCCGCGTCGGACCTCAGGCGAGGGACCACTGGCTCCAGCACATGCGCGCCGCGGTGGACACCCTCGGCCTCGCCCCCCTGCATGAGGCGACGCTGTGGGACTACCTCGACCGCGCCGCCCACTCGATGGTGAACGCGACAGACTGAGGATCCGACCCGGCGACAACCGGCTCGTCGGGTACCGCAGTCGTTCCGGCAGCACGGCGTATGACGCCGGGGGCTGCGCGCGGACTCATCGGACGATGGTGAAGTTGTCGACGAGGCTGCCCGACGGGTCGATCGCCCTGCCGACGAGGCGGTCCTCGTAGACCAGCAGGTCGACGTAGTGCAGCGTGGAACTGCTCACCGCTGTGAAGTCCCGGCTTCCGGTCGAGCGCACTTTCGCGCCCGCTCCCGAGATGACATAGGTGACGCCGTCCTGGGGTGTCGAACGCTGGTAGTCGTGGTCGTGACCGGCCAGTACCAGCGGCACGTGCGCTGCGGCGAACAGGGGACTCCACGCGTCGCGAACGGCCCGGTTGGACCCGTGGCGGCCGGCGGAGTACGCCGGGTGGTGCATCGCGACCACCGTCCAGGTTCCCGGGGACTGTCCATCGGCCAGCGTCGCGCGGAGCCACCGCGTCTGTTCCTCGTCCTCCACGCGCGTGGAATCCAGCACGATGACCCGCAGCGGGCCCACCTGTTCGGCGTACCAGGGGCTCTGGCGTCCGAGCCGTTCGAGGATCTGCTGCTGTGCACCCTCGAGGTAATCATGGTTCCCGAGTACGGGCAGCAGTTCGGCACCGCCGTCGATGATCGGGGCGAACGGTTGGGAGACGAGGCGGTCGGTCAGCTCCGCTCCTCCTTCCTCGTAGATCAGGTCCCCGAGCAGGAGCAGCGCATCGTAGGGGAACTCCCCGCTCTCAGCGACCATGCGATCGACGGTGGCGTATTCGGCGGCGTCTCCGGTCCCGGTGTCTCCGGCAATCGCCAGGCGCACCAGGGGTGGTTCGGGAACGGGGGGAACGGGCTCGCCGGCATGGGCTGCAGGCCGCTCCCGGGCGACGAGGGACTCGATGAACGATGGCCCGTGCAGCACCGCCATCACGACGGCGGCGCATGCCAGCACGAAGCCCAGTCCCAGTCCCAGGATGAGTGCGGCTCGCCGGGGCGCCATGGACCCAGTGTGCGCGGTGGGCGGAAGTCCCGCCAGGCCGATCTGCGACTCAGAGAACGGCAGCCGCACGCACCAGGACGTGGCCCCGGCCGGTACTGAGGCGGGACCAGCGGCCATTGGTGTGGACGGTCGCCTCCGCGCCGGGCTCGAGGAACCCCAGGCTGAAGGCCCCGAAGGCGGCTCCCGCCTGGACCGCTCCGGGAACTCCCGCGAGCGGACGTCCCCAGACCGCCGTGCGCGCACTGCTGACCAGCGGCGCGCCAGCACGCTCGGGGAGGCTCCGGGCGACCTCGCCGATGCCGTCCTTCGCCGCCTGCTCCAGGGTGTCCGACGGCACGGTCCCGGCGTGCGCCCAGCCGGAGCGCGGCGGAAGGATCCCTGCCCAGTTCTCCGTTACCGTCACGGTAGGGACGGGGAACTCGAGGTCGCCGTCGTGCATGCGCGCGAGCCTGTCGAGGACGGAGCCCAGCGAGACGGTGACGTCGACGTCGGCATCGCCCTCGAGTGCCATGGTCCGGAGCCCGAGCACCGTGGGGACGGCTTCTCCCAGCACGGTGGGGCGGAGGGTGCACACGTACGCCGCGAGGACGCGACCGACGGTGAGCAGGCGCATGCCGCCATCATCATTGGCGCGCGCCCGCGCGGTGAACGTCCGGAAGTCCGCGACCGAAGCGGAGTCCGCGAAGCGCAGGGATGAGGATGCCATGCGTCCTACTTCCCGCGGGCGCGACGGAACGGGACGGCCGGGCCCGCCCAGGACGAAAGAATGTCCTTCTGGGGTCCGGACAGGCGCACGGGCCGCCCGGTGCTGCGGCTGACGAGCACCATGGTGGTCGCCGCGATCGCGCTGGTGGTGCTTCCCTCGGCGTCGACCCGGTCCCGGACGGCGTAGCCCAGGTCGAAGCTGGAGCCCCCTACCGCGGTCACCCAGAGATCGACGGCGGCCGGCGTCGTGCTGAAGTTCAGGGGCGCACGATATTCGATCTCCTGGCGGCCCACGAGCGTGTAGTGGTCGGGGTCGATCAGGTCCAGGAAGGATCCTCCCGGCCGGGGCCGGCTCATCAGCAGCACGCGCGCGTCCTCGAGGAACTGGAGGAAGCGCACGTTGTTCACGTGGCCGTAGGAATCCTCGTCGCCGAACCGCAGCTGGAGGGGAAGGGTGTGCACCGGAGACATACGGCCATCCTCTCAAGATCTGCTTCCTGCGAGCCATTCCGCGCGCCCGCAGGGCACCGGGTGTGAGCAATGCCATCCGTCCGCCCTGCGCCGTGTTGAGCGAGACTGGGGCGGCGTCTACTGTCAGTACGTGCCAGGCGCCGCCTGCAGCGGCGCACCGCGACGCTCTTACCTGTCCACGAGGAGACATCGAACCATGGCAGACCATGCGCCATCAGCTGAAGCACCGGCAGGACAGCGGAGGAAGGACCCCACCGCGGCGCTCCTGGACCTCCTCGACCTGGGCAGCGCGGAGGGGGCACAGACGGACGAGGAGATCTTCGTCGGGACCTCGGCACGGCAGCCGGGCCGGCGCGTCTTCGGTGGCCAGGTGCTCGCGCAGTCGCTCATCGCAGCGATGCGTACCGTGGAGCCCAGCCGGGCCGTCCACTCGATGCACGGCTACTTCCTGCGCGCCGGCGACGCGGACCAGCCCATCACCTTCGGAGTGCAGCGCCTGCGCGACGGCCGGTCGTTCTCGGCCCGCCGCACGCATGCCTACCAGAACGGCGTGCCCATCCTGTCGATGATCGCGTCCTTCCAGGAGCCCGACGAGGGCATCACCCACCAGGACACGATGCCGGCCGGCGTGCCCGACCCCGAAAGCCTGCCGTCGACCGCCGAACTCCTCGGCGGCTTCGACCATCCGGTCGCCCAGGCCTGGGCCTTCGACCGACCGTTCGACATCCGGCACATCGATGCGCCGCTGTACCTGTCCAACGAGGGTTCACGCGAACCGCGCAACGCGGTCTGGATGAAGAGCCTGGGGCCGATGCCCGACGACCCGAACCTGCACCGCGCCGCCCTGGCGTACGCGAGCGACTACACCCTGCTGGAGTCGATCCTGCGACCGCACGGCCTCACCTGGATCCAGCCCGGCATGAACGTCGCCAGCCTCGACCACGCCATGTGGTGGCATCGCCCGGTGCGCGTGGACGACTGGCTGCTGTACGTCCAGAGTTCGCCGAGCGCGTCCGGCGCGCGCGGGCTGGCCGCCGGACGGATCTACAACCGCAGCGGAGAGCTCGTGGCGAGCGTGGCGCAGGAGGGCATGGTCCGGGTCCCTCCTGCCTGAGGACGCTCGGCGGCACGCGTATCCGTCCCCGCGGACGGGGCATCCCCGGACACGGGAAGGGGCACACGGCCAGCCGTGTGCCCCTTAGCGTGGTTCCGCTCCGGTTCCGTTCCGGTTCCGGTCCGGGCGACCCTAGTCGCGCGTGAGGCGGCGGTGGGTGACGCGGTGCGGCTTGGCGGCATCGGGGCCGAGCCGTTCCACCTTGTTCTGCTCGTAGGCGTCGAAGTTGCCCTCGAACCAGTACCAGGTGTCCGGGTCCTCCTCGGTGCCCTCGTAGGACAGGATGTGTGTCGCGACCCGGTCGAGGAACCACCGGTCGTGCGACACGACGACGGCGCAGCCGGGGAACTCGAGCAGCGCGTTCTCCAGGCTCGAGAGCGTCTCGACGTCGAGGTCGTTGGTGGGCTCGTCGAGGAGCAGCAGATTGCCGCCCTGCTTCAGGGTCAGAGCGAGGTTCAGGCGGTTGCGCTCACCACCGGAGAGCACACCGGCCTTCTTCTGCTGGTCCGGACCCTTGAAGCCGAAGGCCGAGACGTAGGCGCGGGACGGCATCTCGACCTGGCCGACCTGGATGAAGTCCAGCCCGTCGGACACGACCTCCCACAGCGACTTGTTGGGATCGATCCCGCCGCGTGACTGATCCACGTACGAGATCTTCACCGACTCGCCGATCCGCAGTTCGCCGCCGTCGAGGGGCTCGAGCCCCACGATGGTCTTGAACAGGGTGGTCTTGCCGACACCGTTCGGGCCGATGACACCGACGATTCCGTTGCGCGGCAGGGAGAAGGACAGTCCGTCGATGAGGATGCGGTCGTCGAAGCCCTTGCGCAGGTCGTGGGCCTCGATGACCTGGCTCCCGAGCCGTGGGCCCGGCGGGATCTGGATCTCCTCGAAATCGAGCTTCCGCGTACGCTCGGCCTCGGCGGCCATCTCCTCGTAGCGGTTCAGGCGTGCCTTGGACTTCGTCTGGCGTCCCTTGGCGTTGGAGCGGACCCACTCGAGCTCCTCGGTCAGGCGCTTCGAGAGCTTCTGGTCCTTCTTGCCCTGGACCTCGAGGCGCGCGCGCTTCTTCTCGAGGTAGGTGGAGTAATTCCCCTCGTACGGGTACAGGTGACCGCGGTCCACTTCGGCGATCCATTCCGCGACGTGGTCGAGGAAGTACCGGTCGTGGGTGACGGCCAGGACGGCGCCCGCGTAGGAGGAGAGGTGCTGCTCCAGCCAGAGCACGCTCTCGGCGTCCAGGTGGTTGGTGGGCTCGTCGAGGAGCAGGAGGTCCGGCTTCTGCAGCAGCAGCTTGCAGAGCGCGACGCGGCGGCGCTCACCTCCGGACAGCACGCGGACATCGGCATCCGCAGGCGGGCAGCGCAGCGCGTCCATGGCCTGCTCGAGCTGGGAGTCGAGGTCCCAGGCGTCGGCAGCGTCGATGGCCTCCTGGAGCTTGCCCATCTCGTCGAGCAGCGTGTCGTAATCCGCGTCCGGGCTGGCCATCTCTTCGGAGATCTCGTTGAACCGCTGGATCTTCCCGTAGATCTCCCCCACGCCCTCCTGGACGTTGCCGAGTACGGTCTTCTCCTCGTTCAGGGGCGGTTCCTGCAGGAGGATGCCGACCGTGTAGCCGGGGCTGAGGCGCGCTTCACCGTTCGAGGGGGTGTCGAGGCCCGCCATGATCTTGAGGATGGTGGACTTACCGGCACCATTCGGTCCGACGACGCCGATCTTCGCGCCAGGGAAGAAGGACATGCTCACGTCGTCGAGGATTACTTTGTCGCCAACGGCCTTGCGGGCCTTGGTCATTGTGTAGATAAATTCCGCCATACACCTAAGGCTAGTGCTTGCCTAGCCCGATCTCACATTTGGCGGACTCCGGACCCGGCCCGTCACGGCCGGGACGGTGTCCGGTGAAGCTGCTATCGCTGGTCGCCGACGAAACACAGGCCGGAGGCGAGCGCGGGAAGCACCGCCACGGACACGGCACCCTCGCGCACCTCTCCCACGATGCATGTTCCACCGGTGCGCCCGGCACCCTGGATGGCGTCGACGTCGAGCCCTGTCGGCGTCCGGTCGATCGACACCTCCACGTCCTCGGGCACCGACCCGGCGTCGGCGAAGCCCTGCTCGATGGCGCCCCGGACCTGGTCGCCCGACACCGAGTCCTGGCTTGCGGCCACCGTTCGCAGGGCGGCCTCGACGGCTGCCGCGATCCCTGGGGCGTCCGCAGCCGGCGATGAGGGTACCGCGGACGGCGCCGGCTCAGCATCGGCCGGCGCTGGTGCGGCCTCGGCCGGCTGTCCCGAAGCGGTGGCAGGGTCGGCGGCCGCGGCAGTCGGGGGCAGGGCACTGCTGTCGGTCAGGGCATCCGGCGACGGTGCGGGTGATGCCGCGCAGGAGGTGAGCGCGAGGGCAGCACCCGCCGCGAGCGCGGCGACGGTACGGCGCCAGGCGGGCGCCCGGTGCTGCGGTTTCGCGGGAGGGGCAGTGGTCACCCGTTCATCCTGCCACGCACGCGACATCCTGCCCGGCATCACACCTGCAACAGGACGCCATCGGGCCGGCATCACACCGGCGTCACACCAGCGCCGGGTCGGCATCCCGGTTAGGGCACCCGCGCGACGACGTCCTCGCTAGAACGGGGCACCCGTTGCTTCGAGCAGTTCGTCGCGGTCCTTCGCGTCTTGCCCGATCCCGGCGCCGTCTCCTGCGTCATCCTCCGGCCCGGCCTCGCCGTCCGGGCCGAGACCGGGCCCGTCGCCGTACACCTCTCCGGTGGCGGTATCCACACCGTCCGGGACACCGGCGTCAGCGGGAAGGGCGGCCGCATGGTCGTCGGTGGCCGTCGGCGCCTCGCTCCGGTTGGCCGCCGTCCTGATGAAGTTCGCTGTGCCCCACATCAGGTCGTGGCCGGCAGTGTCGGCCTCGATCTCGACGGACGTGCCCGTCCGTCCGTCGGCGTTGCTCCACGGCCGCACCTTGAGACGCCCGGTGACGATCACGCGATCCCCCTTCTTGATGCTGGCTCCTGCGTTGGTCGCGAGCTGCCGGAACATCGAGACGGAGTACCAGTTCGTGTGGCCGTCCACCCACGTACCGGTTTCCCTGTCGAAGCGGCGCTCGGTTGAGCACATGCGGAAACCCGTGATGGCCAGGCCGCTCGATGCCACGGTCAGCCGCACCTCTGTGGCGACATAGCCCCGCACGGTGATGATGTCGGTCATGATCTGTCCTTCCGTTGCCGAGAGGGCGGCAATGCCTGCGGCCCGGCTCAAGTCTCGGTGCGGCGCCCGTAGCGGGGAGGGAGGGACCGTCCTATGTTGATAACCGCGTGGACGGCCCGATCGGACGGCCCTAGGTGAACAGCACACGGGGTGGAAGTGGTGCAGGGGTACCAATCACCGCTTGAGGCGCACGGGCAACCGTTCCTAGCGTTGAGGTATGGACACAGCGACACCTCCCCAGACCACCGGGACCGACGATCGCGTCATCGGCACCCTCAGCGAACTGGCCGACCTCGTGCAGGGCGCGGAGACGCTCTACCTCCGCTACTCATGCGGCTTCGAGGCGGACAGGGACTCGACCAGTGAGGACGGCGAAAGCGGGCTCGCCCTGCCGGGGCTGTCCGTCAACCCGCTGACCCCCGAGCAGTGGTGGACGCGCCCGCTCGAGGACTGGCTGGCACGCCAGATCTGCCAGTACCGGCACCTGTCGGAGGAAGAGGAGAGATTTCCCTGGGTGCTGACGGGACGATGCGTGGGGCGGGGCCCTGACTGCGAGCCGCTCCTCACCGACGTGAAGCCGCTCGGCCGGCTGCACGAGGACCTTCTGCACGAGGCCGGGCGCGTGTACGACGAGAGATTTGATACCGGCAACCGCCCGTAGTCCGGCCGGACTCTCGGGTGGCCGGGCTCTCGGGGAACTGAGGGACGGAGAATGCAGAGGGCCGGACGCCTCGGCGTCCGGCCCTCATCCTGTGCCCCCGGCAGGATTCGAACCTGCGACCAGAGGATTAGCGGACCGCACTTTTCACCAGTTCCCGATGTTCGTGCTAGTTCCTGTATTTGCGGGGGAAAAGGCCAAAACTACATTGCCTGTCGTTCACTGACGCCCGTCACTAACCATCGTTTCCGTTGGGTAAGTGTTGGCCAGTCGGCCACCTGCTAGCGTCCGAGCTCCGCAATGTTTTGGGCGATTACCGCAAGCATCCTGTGGAGATTCTTCTCGCCATTTGAGAGACCGGACGGAACGTCGTGCCCTGACCTAGCCACCGGTGCCATTGCATACACATCGATGTTCACCGGGAACGTGTCCGTATAACTGCCATCTGGGCCCTTGTAGGCGACGACGACGTCGGCCTGCCGAGGCATGCCTAGGGGACCTTCTCCGTCGCTCCAGTTCCGCCCTACATCATCGAAGTGCCAGAAGGTTCGCAGCCGAGTTCCGGGCGGGAGTACGTGCTGGATTTCGAAGAGCTTGCCGATCGGGCCGGCGATCCGGTCAGGCTCTTCGGGAAACTGCGGGCAAGAGATGGTGAGGTTCTCCGCCGTGGACTGCCCGGTGTTCTGCACGACGAGGTCGTAGACGGATCTACCGGCAATGCTCGGCACTACCTGGGCAAAGATGTACGGACGAGTCTGGTCAATGCTGTTTTGCCGGGTCTGGTTGAGAGTTCGGACCGCGGTAACTCCCGCCCACGCTGCTAGCACCACGAGGAGCAGCGTCAGTAGGGCGGTCGACACGTCGCTAACGGTGGACCACAACTGCAGATGCTCGAGCGGCGGGACGGAGCACGACAACTCGTCGTTTTTAACAGCGTCCGGCACCAACTCGCAGGTTACGGTGTCTCTTTTGATCATCCGATCACCGTACCTTTCAGACCCCGCCAACTCGTGCGGGGGTACCGCTCGGGTACTGCCGCAAGGGGATCAGCGTGGACCAACGCCGGTTGATTGGGAATCAGCCGGCATGGCGCTAGGCCGCGTGATTACTGGCTACTTCTGCCGCGTAAGCACAGGGTGAGCACCCTCGCCCCTCCCCTGCACGCGGGGTCAGCGCGGCGCCACGTTCCTGCCAGGCGTTATGGCAGCCGCCTCGATGAACGCTTCGATGTCTTCGGGTCGGTAGCCGATGGCCTTGTACCCGAGGCGGACGTACCGGGGACCGATCTGCTTGTAGCGCCAGTCCTTGAGGGTGGCCGGCGACCGGTGCAGGATGGCGGCTGCTTCCTGCACGGTGAGGACGGTCAGTTGATTGCTTTCCATGGAGTGGCTAGCTGTGGCCACCGGCGGAAGGCTGAGTAGCTCGATAGTGATCGAGGGCGCTGGAAGGGATGCGTGTCGGAGAGTTTTTGGCGCCTGCTCCGCCCTTGTAGGCGCCCGGGAATCGGCCCTGGCGGACGAGTTGCTGGATCGTGTCGATCGACTGGCTGGTGAGCCCGGCAACCTCTCTGACAGTGAGGTCCGGACGAGTGTCGTGTTTGGGCATGCAGGTGAAACTACCCAGTTGCATTCGCTTGTCACAACGAAGTGCCGCCTCGCCCTTTCGCAGAAGGTAGCCCTACCCTCTCCGAGGGGTGAGTCGGCCCGCGGGATCTATCATCTTGGGATGGGAATTGTGGAAGCTCTCGCGAGGTTCCGGGCCCGGTCGAAATTGAGGCGTGGCCAGTGCCGGAACTGCACCAAACCGCTGCGGGATGATGAGGCAGGCGCCTTCTGCTCAGCGGAGTGCCATGAGGACTGGCTTCAGAAGAACTTCTAGCTGCCGGCCCATCACCGGAGGATCACCCGTTCCGGTGCCGCCGTCGCTCCTCGATCTGCCGGCGGATGACAGCGGGGGCGGTACGATGAGCGGAGCAGCGCTGGGAGCTGCGATCGGTCTCTCTGGGGGTAACTCTCGTGGCAAACACTCTTCTTCGCATGCCTGCGCGACGACGTCGGCAGGAAGCTCCTGCCAAGCCCAATAACTTCCGTAAGGACGTACAAGGCCTGCGAGCGATCGCCGTAGGCATCGTCCTGCTGTACCACGCCGAGCTCCCCTTCATGCCCGGCGGGTTCGTTGGCGTTGACGTGTTTTTCGTGATCAGCGGATTCCTCATCACAGGAGGCATCGTCAGGGAGCTGCGCCGCGACGGGACTCTCTCGCTCAAGAACTTCTACGTACGACGGATTGCGCGCATCCTGCCAGCAGCTACTGTCACCCTCCTAGCGACTGCCATCGCCACTTGGCTACTGCTTCCCGAGACTCGGTGGGTCGCCGTTGGTAGAGACGTCTTCGCGAGCACGCTCTACTACGTGAACTGGCTCTTTGCCGAATCGTCGGTCGATTACCTCGCTCAAGACCAGGCTTCCAGCCCACTTCAGCACTTCTGGTCCCTCGCAGTTGAAGAGCAGTTCTACATCGTTTGGCCAGCACTACTGCTCGCCGTCGGGGCACTGTGCCTTCGGCTCAACGCGAGCCTGCAAAAAGGGCTGCTTTTCGCCGTTGCCCTCGTCGGGCTTCCCTCACTGGCATGGTCTGTCTACTACACCGTCGCAAACCCGGGCGGCGCTTACTTCGTCACCACAACCCGTATGTGGGAGCTTGCCATCGGCGCAGGGCTTGCCATTGCCGCGAGTAAGGGATCTCAGCCGCCGAAGATCCTCGCCGCCAGCCTCGGATGGGCGGGCCTCGCCGCCATCGGGTTCGCTGCCTTCACCTACACAGGCGCCCTGCCGTTCCCGAGCTACACCGCGCTCCTGCCGACCCTCGGCGCCGCTGCCGTGCTATGGGGAGGCCAGGCCGGTGGGAATGCCGGCGTCGGCCTGCTGCTGAACCGACGCTTCATGGTGTTCATTGGCTCCATCTCTTACTCCCTGTACCTCTGGCACTGGCCCATGCTCGTGATCATCGGAGAACTGATCGGCGGCATCACCCCGATTACTGGGACGATAATCATCCTTGCGTCGGTGGTTCCCGCGTTCCTCAGCTACCGATACCTTGAACTGCGAGCCCAGGAAGCCATCAAGGACTACCACGGCTCGAAAATTGGGACCGGATTTTTGCTGTCCCTGTTCCCCGCAGTAGCCGCTGTAATTCTCATGGCCGCTGTCCCGCCTGTGCCCCCGCAGTCCACAGTCGAGTTCGTGCAGAAGCCGATCGCAGGTGCTGAAGCTACGCCCGTCGGCGCCGAGCTTTTGGCCGCCGGCGCGCCCCTTGTCGTCAAGGACTCGTTCGCAACGATCAGCCCCGCTGCGACGAACGCGGCCGCGGATACCCCGGTCATCAACCAGAACGGGTGCATGAACGACCGCGCCAACGTAGAACCAAAGATGTGCCCCTTTGGAGACCCCGCCGGCGAGAAGGTCATCGCCCTGATCGGAGACTCCCACGCCGCCATGCTCGCGCCCGGCTTCAACGCCTTCGCCGGACAGAACGGCTACCGACTGGACACCTACACGAAAGGTGCCTGCCCGTTCGTCAGCATCCCCACGGAGTACGAAGGTACGGCCTACACCGAATGCAACGAATGGGTCGCAAACGTCACGGCCAAGCTGACAGAGGAAAAGCCAGCCCTGGTGGTCATCGCGAACAGCCGCTACCGGGTATTCCAGGAGGACGGCACGGTGCTGTCCTTTGAGGAAAGCAAGCAGCCCATCGCGGATAACCTGAACGAACAGTGGCGGACCCTCCAAGACGCTGGAGTCCCGGTATCCGCGGTCCGGATGACGCCACGCCCCGATGTGCAGATCCCGGACTGTGTCGCAGCGAACCCGGACAAGCTCAGCGAATGCGCTCTTCCCTCGGATGAGATCCTCTGGTCGGATGGACCCGAAATGCGGGCGAGGGACTTCAACAATGAGGTGAATATCGTCGACCTGTCGGACGCGTTCTGTGCTGATGGGCGTTGCCCGGCGGTGATCGAGGGGATCCTCGTCTACCGGGACAACAACCACATCACCGCAACTTACGCCCGCACGCTCGATGATCACATCGCAGACCGGGTCGCACCGCTGCTCGGCTCATAAGCTCACCCACGCAAGGGCTGCCCACGGTGCGTCAACGTCAGATATCGGAACCCATACCGGTCAACGACAGGCACATTCGCGAGCAGCCACGCCGCGTCAGCATTCGGCCACAGTGCATGCAGGATCTCGTAGTGCCCCTGGATCTCGGACACCACGGAAACCGATCCTGACGTGTTGTACGAGAACGTTGCTGGCGACCTGGTCCACCGGGCAACGTTCTCGTACAAGCCCCGCAGCGACGACCCGTCCGGGGCGACGTAGTCGTACAGCCACACCCCGTTCGTCCTCGCCCACTCCGCGCCGAAAGTCAGGGCGCACAGCAGGAAGTTCGAGTAGAACAACCCAGAGCTGCCGTTGCCCTGCGTTCCTCCCTGCCTGTAGACCTCGTGCGTGGGGATGTTGTCATGGACGTAAGCCGAGAATGTGCCACGCCACTCTCGTTCGGTCCGCAGGAACCGGGCCTCATCCTTCAGCAGGGCGGCGGCGGCGAACTCGAGGAACGTGCCCCACGCGCCCTGGTTACTCGGGTAGGTGAGGGTCGTGATTCCAAGGTCGAGCGACAACTGGGTCAGGGCCTTCAGTGCGGCGTGGTCCCCTTCTGTCCAAGCCTCAGACTGCTCGATCATCATGCCCGCAGCAATGAAGAAGGGCCACGTGTCCGACCACACCAAACGGGTGTCCGACCCGGCCGGTGCGTCGAACCCGGTAACCGTCAACCAAGGGGCGATCTGGTTCCGTGCCGCGACAGCAGCTGACTCGTCCCCGGTGAGCCGGTAGCGGATGGCGAAGTTCAACGCCGCCACACCGTCATACCGGATCTTGACGACCGCCTCGCCACTGCCCTGAGGGTCCGTGTAGACGTTGGGGATAGTGAACGGGTTGATGGGCCCGGCGGGGGTGCGGGAGAGCGCGTATTCGCCCGTGAGTGCCGCGTAGGACTGCTGCACGCCAGCGTTAGTGGACAGTGCTGCTGTCGCCCGCGTCGACCTGCTAGGTGACAGCAGTGGGGCTGAGCCGAACTTCTCCGGCTTCCTCATCCGCTGCACAGCAGCAGCGTTCACGATTCCGTGCTGCGGGTTCGTCACGAAAGCCTCGTCAGCATGAGCCCAACGAAACCGATGTCGTCGGGGCACGTGTCGAAGGTAGCGTTGTCGGCCCGCCTGCCCACCGCAATCCGGAGAGGGACAGCGGGGTTGACCGCGTAGCTGTTGTTCGAAGCGGGGACGAGCTGCCCGACAGTATTCGCCGTTGTCGGGATGTCGATGTTGGGCTCCAAGTTCTGGGAAGACGCGGAGACCAAAGCGCCCGGATTGAGACTGTTCATGTTCACGATGAACCTCACCGAACCCCCACCAGTGCCGATCGAGGTGAAGAACAGCGCGATCTTAGCCGTCGCCCATCCCCGCGGGACAACCACCGACGCGGCCACAGCTTCCACGATGGCAGGGTCAAACCGCCACGCAGCAACGTTCGCCAAGTAAGTGGACGAGATGCCATTGAGAGTGGGCGCTCCCACGGCGGGTGCGAATGCGGTGGCTGGCACCCACAGAGAAGCGCCTGCAGCGATGCCGTTACCTGCCGCTGTAGTGAGGCTCGACGTCGGATCGAGGAAGAGTGCCCTCAGCTCGGGCAGGGTGAGGGGCGCTGGGGCGGCAAGGTCCACCCAGTAGTCCTTCTCGCCCATGAAGGCGTCGGGGTCGGTGAAACCCACCCAGGCGACAACGGGTCCATTCGGCCGTGGCGGGTACACCCCATTTACTTCCGCGTTCAGCACCACCGCCAGTGAAGCAATGGCCTGCTCGGTTGGAATTGTGTTCGATCCAGGTGCCCCGGGGTCCCCCTTGAACTCGCCCGCAGCGATACGCTCCGCCAGTTCAGCTTCGGCGGCGGCACCCGCGTTGGATGCCGCCTCCTGCGCGGCTGCGAGAGCGTCGGCGACGGCCTTGTCCTTCGCGTCCGCGGAGTCGCGGCGGAACACGAGGTCCCCCGACTTCCAGAGGTGGGCGAAGTTCGGGGACACCACGTAAACGTCCGGGAAGATCGGCAGGGCACCGACCGGCACCTTCGTATCCGTGAGGCCCGAGGTGGACTTGATTGTCAGTGGGGCCGAGTACCCCGTGTCGCTGAGCTCGAAGACCTGAAAGAAGGAGTTGGGCGGGACGATGCTTGTGACGACCGAGCCGTCCGACTGGATCGACGCGGCATCGCCGGCCGTGATACTCGGGTAGTAAACATCGGGCATAGCTGGCTCCTTGGGTTAGGCGGATCTTTCTCCCCACCATTCCCGGTTCATGGGACACCAAACTCGCCGCAATCCCGTTTTTTGGCTACCGTCTTCACGCATGGACCTCTCCGATCTAACGGCAGTTGCCGCGCTTCTCGTATCCCTGGCGGCAGTTGGTGTCTCCGTCGCACAAACGTCTGCAGCAAGAAGGGCAAACAGACACGCAGAGGACAGTGCTGAGGCTTCCATACAGTCCTCACGGGCGGCCGTCGACTCAAATCGACTTGCAGAGACTGCAATAGAACTGGCTAGAGCTCAAAACCGCCGTGACTTTCTGCGCGAAAACCGAGAACGGACAGGTTGGGCGATCGAACGCGCTGCCAGCGAAGAGGACTACACGCTGATGAACGTCGGTCACGAATTTGCAGCTGTACACGCACTACAAGGGCAAACAAAGCCAAAAATGTACGCTGATGGCGTGACCGTCCTGTCTAAAGGTGGCACCACAGACTTTTCCATCACCGAAAATGCTGACCCTGCACGGCGATGGGTCACCGTCGTGTGGACTACACGAGACAACAGCTTCACTCGATCCGACGTCCCGCTTCCTGCAATAGATGTGCGGCGTGAATTCTGATGCATTGAGACCAAATCTGTGCTCACAGCCTCATTCCTCCCGATGTGGCGCTTGCCTGAGCGATGACATCTGACCCCTAATCAACTAGCAGAGTGGATGACGTCAGTAGTGCCGACCCAGCTGGGCGACTCGTCAGATCAAGTCGTTCGGGCACAGGAAAGGGAGGCACACCGCGCAATGGTATGCCTCCCCTTGCGATCGCAACTAGGCCTTCAGGCCATCGGAGCGCTGCAGCTCGCGTACCTGATCGATGCTCACCAACACCTCACCATTCACGGCCACGAGGCTAGGAAGCCTGTCCTCCGCTACCGCCTGGCGGATGTAGTGCTCCTCCGCGGTGGTGACTGCTGCCGCGACGGGAACCGTGTTGATCGGGCTCAAGGGAATCTCAGGCATCAGCGGCGTCTCCCCTGTCGACGATCGTCTCGCCGGTGTCGAGGTTGTGGGTCACGGTGACCTCGTCACCGTTCGGGGCGATGGTGGTGTACCGCTCGATCCGTGGGTTCTCGATGGGCGGCGCCGGCGGGGGCCCGGGGACCAGCCTGACGGCGTTCACGGTGCCGGCCTTGAGGGCCTCCTCGCCGGGCTGCGGGGTGACGCTCGTGGCCCGCTGTGTCGGGTCCGTCGTGTCCGCCGGGCCGTCGCCGGGCTGGGTGACGGACGGCTTCGTTACGTCGCTGTCGAGGGTGGTCTTCTTCTGAGTTGTCATGCTGTTCTCCTCTTATTGTTGGTTGCTGCTTAGGCAGCGTTGTTCCCGGTTCCGGGAAGTGTTGGGGGCGTGGCAGCGAAGCCGGCGGCGAGTGATGCGCGGGCGTCCCGCATGCGGCTGTCGCTGCCGTGCAGGCTGACCTGCAGGTTGCGGGCAGTCACGTCGAACTGTGCTTCTGCCGTCCCGGCCTTAATGCCCTCGTGGATGATCTGCGGCGCGTACCCGTCGAGGATCTGCGCCCAGCGCTGCCGGACGCCGTTCTTCAATGCGGCGGGGTCTACGACCCTGGTTATCGCGTCGCGGTCGGTGAACTTTGCCCTGAGCACCTGCGCCTGCAGATAGGTGTCGCCCCACTCCTCGATGGCGTGCAGGGTGGTGGCGTCCGCCTCCGCAACGATCCCGGCCAGGCTGCCGCCAGCGTCGAGGAGCATCTCCACCCGCTTCCACGCTGCGGACGTGTCGGCAGGAGCCTTGGGGATCACGGATGTCCCTGCGCGTTTGGCGTCGGCCACAGCTGCACGGAACTGCTCGGTCAGGGTGTCCAGCCGGCGCTTGTACTGGTCGCGGATCGTGGCCTGGCGCCGTTCCTCTCCCTCCCGTGTCAGGTTCGGGTCGGCATCGCGGATGGCCTGCCCGTATCCGGCGCGGAGTGTTTCGAGGTTCTGCAGGTGCTGTTCGATGGTCATTCTGTGTGCCTCTCTGGGCGTCTTGTTTGGGTGTACTGAGAACTGGGTATTCGCTGTATCAGCGAGCCGTTGTCGGCGTGGTTGCTGGGCTGTAGGGGCGGGCTAGATCCGACTTGGAGGGTCAGCCAACGTGAACCCAATGGAATCGTCGAGATTTTCACTGTTCCTCCCATGCTTGGTTCGCTGCCTGGGCGTCGAGGTGGAGGTACAGGGTGAACAGGAGCGCACGCCTCCGTGACTCGTCCGGGTTTTTCTCCTCGGCGGTCAATCGTCATCGTCCTCCTCGCGGTCCAGGAATGCGGCGAGATTGGTGAGTGTGGGGCGTCCGGAAAACTTCCTGGCGGGGCGCCGGACCGGGGCCCGTGTGGGCTCGAAACCGGGGATCGTCTCGGGCTTGTGCTCGGGGGTGGCTTTGAGCTTCGCGGTCATCCGCTCGCCATGCTCGAGCATCCTTCGCAACGTGCCACTGACAACCTGCCCACGGGCCTCTTGCTGCCGGATCAATCTCCGAATCTTCGCCGTGTGCTTCTCCATGTCAGCGAGAGCTTCACGCCGGTTCCGGTTCTCCGCCTGAAGCTTCTTCCGGTCCGCTCCGTCTCGCAGGGAATCTCCTGCGAGACCGGCGAGCCGCTGCTCCATGCCCTCACCGTCGCCTGCTGGGGCGAGGACACGCGCCAGGGCTTTCACTGCCGGCACGCCCGGCCTGCGGAGCCCGCGCTCGAGCTTGCTGATGTGCGAGACGCTCAGCCCGCTCAGCTTCGACGCCCGTTCCTGAGACAACCCGTTCTGCTTGCGGAGCGCCCTCAGGTAAGCGCCGAACCCCTCAGCGAGGAACAGGGCCTCATCCTCGGCAACGATGCCGCGTGTGTCCGGTTCTGACCGGTCAGAGGGAATCTCACGCACCAATGCGCGCCCGCGTGTTTTCCCCTTCGACTGGTCAAACCGATCGTCAGCTGTACCGCCCGGTTCGTTCGCACGGTTGGAAACGGGTGACGCACCAACGCGTGCGTGCGCGTAGGAGGCATTCGTACCGTACGCATGGATGGTCATCGGTTTGCCTCTCTCTGGTCGTAGAGCTTGAGCCGGGCTTCGGCTTGGAGTGCCCGGGCCTGCCAGTGCCGCATGAGGGTGTGTTCTCGGAGTGCTGCGGCTTTGAAGGTCTCGGCTTCGGTTTTCCAGTCGTCTCGGCTTTTCATGACGCCTCCCGGTTCGGCCAGCTGTCCCATGCGGCGGGATTTAGCCAGGTGGCCTTCTTCTCAAATTCATCAGCAGTCAAGTTCCATCCGTCCTCCCCTGGTGAGGGAACAGTGTCCTTGCTTGATTGATGTTTCTTGTTTTGGTCGTTGTAGTGGTCGTGTAGTGGTGGGCCGTCATGGGTGACGGGTATTTCCGCACCCATGACGTGTGTTTCTTCACCAGTGACGGGTATTTCTTCTCCGGTGACGTGTGTTTCGGTGTATTCACCCGTCATGGGTGCTGGGTGCTTATCTGAATCACCCGTCACTGGTGCTGGGTGTTTCTCGTCTGGATCGAGCATCGGGATCCGTTCAATGAGGTCGCTTGGCAGGGTGAGCCTGTACTCGCTCGCGTATCCCCTTTGGCTCCCTCGGCCCAGTGAGTGACCTCGCCGGACGAGCTCGAGGAAGCCCAGCCGTTCGAGCTCACGCTGCCCTCGATCGACGGTGCTGATGCTTGCTCCCATGACCGCTGCGAGGCGTGCCTGGCCGGGCCGCACGCTGCTCCCGTCCTTATTGGCGTAGGTGGCCATGAGGAGGCCGACCATTTTGATGCTGGGGGGCTTCACGATGAGCCGGCGGACTATGCGTTCCCATTCGAAGCGCCCCGTGGGGAGGGCGATGAAGTCGGGGCGTTCGGCCTGCACGTCACGCCCTCCAATCTGTATGTGGTCTTGCGTCGGTGCCCTCACGGGCGGCGTTGGTTGTCCTGAGTAGTGGGTGATCGAGGTCTGCGGTGCCGTCGAAGAGACAGTCACCGAACGGTTCCCGATCCGTGGTCATCAGACCTGGGGTTCCCTGCGCCTGCTCAGCATTCCGCTGTAGACGACTCCGCAGAGGGGGCAGTCGACGGTAGTGCCGTCTGCCGTGTCGTCGAGGTTGTCGGGCGTCCACTGCTCACCACAAAGCGCGGTCACGGGCTGCCCGTTGAGCACGTAGTCGTCGATCATCTGCCAGCTGCGGATTGTGTGCATGACGATCGGGTTGAACGTCGGGCCCTGCTGCTGAGCGGCGGTGGTTGAGGTGTTCACAGCCCGTCCTCCCCTACTGTCTTGTTGCGGTTCATGGTGAGCGGGTCCCGGCGGCGCAGCTCGGCGACGAGGTCGGCCCTGCCCTGGCGGTAGAGGAACTTCTCGAGCGCTATGGGCGATGAGTGCCCCACCCGGCTGGGGATCTCCCACACTGCGGTCCCCCACGAGAGCAGGAACTCGATGTTCTCGATCTGGATGGCTGCCCGCTGCTGGAGCGTTTCGGCGTGCCGGCGTTTCGTCTCTTCGGACCGGGTGCCGTGCTGAACGCGTTCCTGCGGCTGGGCGCTCATCGTGCACCGCCGCGGATGATCGTCGGTGTGATGCGCTGCACCAGTCGGCCGAACTCGCGGCCGCGCTGGAAGTTGGGGCTGGCGGGGCGGACGGGCTGCTGCTTAGTGTCCACTCGCGGTGATTCAATCTTGATTAGCATGATCTTCGAGATCCTTACCTAGTCGTTGGGGTCTTGCTGGCGGTCCTGGACGATTCTTGGTCGGAGAGTCCGGGGCCGCTTTTTCGTGGTTCAGACGGCGCCTTTTGGGCGAATCAGCGACTCTTCCCACGCCTCAACTTCTGAGAGGCGGTAGCGCACGTGCCGTCCTATCGACATACCGCGGGGGCCGGCGCCCTTCGTGCGCCATCCGTAGATCGTGCTGAGGGGCACGCCGATACGGTCTGCCAGTTCTTGGGGCGAGAGATGACGATCTGCGACATCCGTTCTGCTGGTGGTCTTATTCATCGGAATCTCCTCAGTTCGAGTTGCCGAGTCCTGCAAACATCGGCATACCAAAAGCATGACACGAGTTGCCGAGCTTTGCAAACATCGGCTTGCAATTCTTTGCAGAAGTAGGCAGGCCGTGGCACGATGTGCACATGGTTGCTTGGAGATACGTGCCCAGACAGGAAGCGGGCAAGACAACCCTCTTCCCCGGCTTCGACCTGTGGAACGAGGTTGACGCAGAGCTGGATGACTACCACGGCTACGACATCCGGGCTCTCATACGGCTGACACAGGAACGACTCGAGATCGACCAATTGGAGATCCTGCGTCGCAAAGGTGGCCCCGCGATTACAGGGACTGGGATACGAGACCTTCAACCGCCGGCGATCGTTCGGAAATCCTTGTCGGCGCTAGCGCCGGATGAGTATCGAAAATCAGTCGCCTATGGCGTTCTGAGCACGGAGGAAGCGAAAGCTGCGAAGGCAAGCGGGCCAACGCAGGAATCGATAGAAGCGGTAGCGAAGGTCTACCGGTCGGCGTACGCAGTACAGAGCCCACCGACTAAGGCCGTGCAAGAAGTCTTCGGGCTTTCACCGCGGACGGCTGGCTCTTGGATTGCAAAGGCCCGAGCGAAGGGCCTCATACCCCCGATCGGAGAAGAAAATGCCTAGACCACCCCTCCCCATTGGATCCTGGGGCAAGATCAAGCGCACCCAGCTGGCGGACGGCCGCTGGGTGGCAAAAGCCCGTGTACGGGACCTGGACGGAGTCACCCGGCTCATCGAGCGTGGAGGCCTCACAGGCGCCGCAGCGGAGCGGGCACTCGTCTCTGCCCTCACCGAGCGCACGGCGCCCACAGCGGACGATCTGACGCCGGACACACAGCTCTCCGTCCTGTGGGAGACATACGAGGCGCACCTCATCGAAGAGGGCCGCGCCATTCGCACGCTGCAGCGTTACCGGTACGTCGCCGAGTACATCCTCAAGGGCTTGGGCGGGGTGCGGATCCGGGAGGCCGGCACGCAGCGTCTCGACAAGTTCATCCAGACACTCAAGACCAACAACGGGCCTTCCGTGGCGAAGACCGCCCGCGTCGTCCTCTCCGGCATGTTCGGGCTCGCCGTCAGGTTCGGTGCGGCCGACCGCAACCCTGTCCGCGACGTCGGAACCATCAAGACCGAACACAAAGCTGCCCGGGCACTCACCGCCGACGAGCTCCGCGGCATCCTCGACGCCCTGCACTCCTCGAGCGTCATCCTCAACCCGGACAACAAGATCACCCCGTGGCAGACCATTAGCGAGTACAGCCAGACCGCGGACCTCGCCGACGTCGTCACCATGTTCGCAGCGACCGGCGCCCGCATCTCCGAGGTCCTCGGGATCCGCTGGCAAGACGTCGACCTCGACGCTAAAACCGTGGCGATCACCGGGAAGGTAAACCGGGACCCGGGGAAGGGCATGATCCGGGAGTCGTTCACGAAGACGAAGGCCGGCGACCGTGTCCTGCCCCTGCCGGCGTTCGCCGTTGCTATGCTCATGCGCCGCCAGGTGGAGGCCGTGTCGAACATCCATGACGTGGTGTTCCCGTCCGCGCTCGGCACGCTGCGGGATCCGGCCGCAGTGCACAAGCAGTGGAGGCGGGTCCGTACAGCCCTCAATCTGGACTGGGTGACATCGCATACGTTCCGGAAGACGCTAGCGACGCTGCTGGACTCTCAGGGGCTCTCAGCGAGGGTAGGAGCGGACCAGCTGGGCCACTCGCAGGTGTCGATGACCCAGAACGTCTACATGGGCCGCAAAACGACGCACAGCGAAGTAGCCGACGTTCTCGACCGGATGATCCGCTGATGGAAGCACGCGAGATAATCACCGTAGTTGTAAGCCTCATCGTCGGACTCGGCGCTGCAGCGATCACTGCGGCCGCTGGTGCTCGGAAAGCTAGGCAGGACCGCATGGCCGAGCAGGAGCGGGAGGCCCGCGCCTCTGACCGGGAGATGGCACGAGCGCTAAGGGATTACCAGCGCGCTCTCGTCGACGTCATGGGCGACATGGAGGACGAAGTGCTCTTCAATCGCTCCGGGCCTATCGAGGGGCGTTATGACAGGTACATTGAGAGCCCCCGGGCCGAGGCCTACCACTACTTCCACCTCTTCCCAGACGAGAAGAAGTACCTCCTGCGATGGCCCTTGGACAGTGGAGGGCCAGGAAACGATCCAGGCGACACTACCCGAATCCAATCAACTGTTGATTTGATAGATGCTTTTCTCAAGGATCGAGCACTCTGATGGAGGAACGGTGCGTTCCCGTCCTGACTCGAATCAACGTCGCGGACCGGTTTCTCAGGTTGATCCAGTGAGGAGGAGCCACGCCGTTGATAACGATGACGAGTTGCCGCAGCAGGTAGGACGAGGGCCAGTCGGTAAAGGGGTCTCGGCGGCAGCGGCAGCTGCGCTCTCAGCGGCCTCTGGCCCTCTAGCGCCCGCAGTGGTGGGAATATTCACCGCATTGGAGGCATTCGGCGACAAACTGAGCGAGACGGTTTCTCAGCGGGACTTAGCCGTCTTCGATGCTGCGGCTGAGCGCTCCGGTCTTCCACTGGCGACTGCTCTTGAGAAGCTGATGGTAGACGAGGAACTTCTGATACTGGCCGGGCTCGCGGTCGATGCTGCTCGGCGTACGAGGATGCAGGACAAGGCGCGGCTGCTAGGGCAGAGCCTCGGCGCAATTCTCGTAGACGAGGCATTGGTTGATGAAGAATCGATGTGGATCAGCATCATCAGTCGCGTGGAGCCACCGCATGTGCGCCTACTCGGTCAGTTCCTGCTGCCAGCGAATCACTCTTCTAACTTCGACGGGCAGTGGAGAGCTACGGCTGACCGTATGCTCGGCGATGCTGGATACGACGCAAAGCTAGGCGTGCTGGTACGCCCACTTGCTCAGGATCTTGTTCAGCTCGGCCTGCTTGAGATCATTCCTGAATTCCTGCAGCGAGCGGGAAGCATTGATACCAGCATCGCTTGGAACGCGACGCGGGTGAAGGCCCAGGCGACACCGCTGGCTCCGATGCTCATGATGAAGCTCGAGGATGCTGGGATCGCAATACCGTAAATTAGTTGGGTTTCCGTTGGGTTCGCGTCGTTTGACGAGAGCAGGTCAGGCGCAATTAGCGCCTGACCTGCGGTTATGGTGCCCCCGGCAGGATTCGAACCTGCGACCAGAGGATTAGAAGGCCCCTGCTCTATCCCCTGAGCTACGGAGGCATTTCCCCCAGTTTACTATGGCCGCTTCCACCTCTTCCGGAACCGCTCCCACCTACTCGTCGTCGTCGGCGAAACTCACCCTCAGCTCGAGGCGATGCTGGCCGTCCGGGTCCTGCGAATAGATGGCCTTGCCCGAGATGCCGCGGAGCCCGTCCGTGCCGGAACCCGGGATGATGTGGCCGGAGCTCGCCGCATCGGATCCCTCGGCGACCCCCCAGTGCTGGACCGTCATTGCGCCGGAGCGGTCCCCGATCGTCCCCACGAACTGTTCGGACGCCACATACCCCGCACCGATGTCGTTCCCCGCCATCAGCAGTTCCGCCGTGCTCGTCCCGCTGATGTCCCCTTCGAAGACCTTCGCGGCCCGGACCCGGGACAGTTCGCCGGTGCTGCCGGGCTCGGAATAGGTCTCGGCATCCCAGGCCGTGATCTCGAACTCGCCGCTGTACGTCGTCGTTCCTGTTTCAATCATCTGCTTAGTATTGCCGCTCGTCGCCGGTCCCGCATGCCGTTTCCGGACCGGTGTGCCGGCATCAGTGCAATTGGCCCGGTGCCAGTGGCCGGTAACGACGCCGGAACAGGATCTTCGTACTGCGGTCGACGAAGACCAGGTAGAGCGCGAAGCCGAGGGCGACGACGGCCGCCACCTGGCGCGCCATCATCAGGCTGAAGTCGAAGTAGGGGAAGATGTCCAGCTGATCCGAGATCGCATAGACCATGAAGAAGGCAACGGTGAAGTAGAGGAACTTCACCTGCCAGTCCTCGCGTATCCCCGTAACGGCGAACAGCGGAATGAGCCAGACGACGTACCAGGACTGGATCATCGGTGAGAGGACAACGACGGCGGCGAAGGCGATGGCGAGCCTCCGGACGAGACGGCTGTGGTCACCGCGGAAGATCTGCAGCGCGATGATCACCAGTGAGCCCAGGCGCGCGAGGGTGTGGAACACGCTGGCGAGATCCCACCCGTTCAGGCCGACGGCGTTGCCCAGCGTGGCGATGACCAGTCCGATGAAGCCGACCGGGGCGTACCAGATCCAGACGCTGCCGGGGGTGCTGAGCGCGCCGACCCAGCCGAACCCGAAGGTGTTCACGACGCCCATGATCCAGAGGATCCCGAGGGACAGCCCGGCGGTCAGGAACCAGTAGAGGAAGCGCCGTGGCCAGGAGGCTCCCCTGCCGGCCCACATCAGCCCCACGAAGGGCAGGAAGATCAGGGTGATCGGTTTGATCCCGACGGACAGGGTGATCAGCAGGATCCCGACCACCGGGCGCTTCGTCGCAGCACAGTACAGCCCTGCGAGCGCGAGGCCGATCATCAGCGAATCGTTGTGGATCGACGCCACGAAGTTGATGAGGAACAGCGGGTTGGCGACGGTCAGCCAGAGAGCGCGGTTCGCATTGATCGAGTGGAGGGCGGCGAGCTTCGGAACGAAGTAGACGCAGAGCGCTACACCGATGAGGGCGACGACCCGGAACAGGATGATCGAGGTGTCGGGGTGCCCGCCCGTCACCCGGACGATGCCCTCCTCGATCCAGAGGAACACCGGACCGTACGGCGTGGGGCTCTGGGCCCAGAGGTCGTCGGCGCCGATCTGGAGGTAGTTCGAGATCTGGGAGTAGCCGTCCACGTAGGGGTTCAGCTTGGCGACCATGACCTGGCCCTGGGCTATGTAGGCGAAGACGTCCCGGCTGAACAGAGGCAGTGCCACGGCAAGCGGGATGGTCCAGGCGACGATGGCTCTCATCAGGTGCGGTCGGGTGTCGTCCGACCAGCCGTTGAGCCGCTGGCCCAGCCGGAGCCACGCCCGGATCAGGAGCATGCCACCCAGCGCCAGGAGCAGTACGGACAGCACAGCACCGGCGGGCTCGAAGCGCAGCCAGATGATGACGGGGTTGCGCCGGAGTTCGGCGGACGCCAGCGACAGCCAGCCGACGCCGAGCGATCCCATCCACATCATCAGGGACCCGATGAATCCCTGGACGATCGCGACATGAGGACGGTTCGGCCCCGGCAGCGTCTCGACCTCGGTGAGCGGGACCTGGGCGGCCATCTGGGGAATCCAATCGTCGGCAAGCAGAAGTCGGCGTGGAACGCCCATGTCCTCAGGCCGGTGATGCCAGGAGCTGAACGGCGGGAGCTCCGCGGTACGGCGCCCTTGCTGGAGGCAGCAGGGTTACCCAGATCTCCCCGCAGCCCTGAGCGAACTGTTCGAATATTAGCACCGGCCCCTGGTGCGGGCCGGGCAGCCGACAGGTGAGCGGTCCCCGTCAGGAGCGTCGGACGGTAGGCGGGTCCGCCTCCGGACCGCGGAGGACCGCGAGGGTCCGCCTCCGGGCCGCGGAGGACCGCGAGAAATGGGCGCGAGGGCGTCGGTACCGGACGGTACATTGGTCGAATGCCCATATCGAATGAACACATCGTCTGGATCGACTGCGAGATGACGGGGCTGGACCTCGCTCATGACGCCCTCATCGAAGTCGCCGTCCTCGTGACCGACGCCGAACTCAACATCCTGGGTGACGGTGTGGACGTCGTGATCAAGCCCACGCCCGAGGCCCTCGCGCAAATGGGTGACTTCGTACGGGAGATGCACACGACGTCGGGCCTGCTCGAGGAGCTCGACGGCGGCATCACCATGGCGGAGGCCGAGCAGCAGGTCCTGGACTACATCAGGAAGTGGGTGCCGGAGCCGAGGAAGGCGCAGCTGGCCGGCAACTCCGTCGGGACGGACCGCACCTTCCTCGTCCGCGACATGCCGCTCGTCGTCGATCACCTGCACTACCGCGTCATCGACGTGTCGACCATCAAGGAACTCGCTCGCCGCTGGTTCACGCGCGCCTACTTCCAGTCGCCCGCCAAGACGGGCGGACACCGCGCGCTCGGCGACATCGAGGATTCGATCCGGGAGCTGCGCTACTACCGCGCCGCGGTCTTCGTCCCCTCCCCCGGACCGGACTCCGCCACGAGCAAGGCCATCGCCCGCACGATCGTGCCCTGACCCTCCCCCGCAGGGGCCGGACGGCGCCGTCGGCGCGGCGGTCCGAAGCACTCCAAAAAGTGTGTAAACTTGTATCCGCTGCCTTTCGCAGACAGCCTGGAGGAGGTAATCCACCGGGCGAGCCGCGAAGACACATGGTGGGTATAGCTCAGTTGGCAGAGCGCCTGGTTGTGGTCCAGGAGGTCGCGGGTTCAACCCCCGTTACTCACCCTCAGTCGTCAGGATGAATCCTGGCCACGTATGCCGCCCCGGAGATCATCCGGGGCGGCATACGCATTTCCGGCCCCAGCAAGCCCCAGCCCGGACGGCATGGTGCATACCCGCCTCCGGCTGACAGCAACGAAGGACCAAGACCATGGAACGCACGGTGTTCGAAGAGGATCACGAGCTTTTCCGGGACGTCGCCCGAGAGTTCAACGAGCGTGCCGTGGCTCCCCACTATGCGGGCTGGGACCAGCAGCACATGATGGACCGGTCCGTCTGGACCGCCGCGGGCGAGCAGGGCCTGCTCGGACTGGCCGTACCCGAGGAGTTCGGTGGCGCGGGGATGCCCGACTACCGCTTCCGCACCGTGCTCGACGAGGAGTTCGCCCGCAGCAACCACCTCGCCGTCGGGCTCGCCTTCCACCTGCACGACGACCTGGTCCTTCCGCACCTGCTGGCCCACGGGTCGGACGACCTCAAGGAGCGGTGGCTCCCGGGCATGGTGTCCGGCGAGATCGTGACCTCCTGCGCCTGGACCGAACCCGGAGCGGGCAGTGACCTGCGCGGGATCCGCACGAAAGCGGTGCGCGACGGCGACGACTGGCTGATCAGCGGGCAGAAGGTCTTCATCGGCAACGGCATCAGCGGGGACGCCTCCCTCGTGCTCGCCCGCACGGACGGCAGTTCCGGCCGCGGCTCCAGTGACTCCTTCTCCCTCTTTATGGTCCGCAAGGACGAGGGCTACACACCCGGGCGCCAGCTGGACAAGATGGGCCTGCGGGCCTCCGACACCGCGGAACTCTTCTTCGACAACGTGAGGGTCCCGGGCGCCGACCTCGTCGGCGAGGTCGGCCAGGGCCTGCGTTACAGCCTCGAGCAGATCCCGCAGGGCCGCCTCGGCATCGCCGTCGCCTCCGCCGCCCTCGCACGGGCCACCTACGAGCAGACCGTCCGGTACGTCACGGAGCGCAGCGCCTTCGGCGAGCGCGTGCTCGACTTCCAGAACACCCGCCACGTCCTCGCCGACGTCCTGACCGAGGTCGAGGTGACCGAGGCCTTCGTCGACCAGGCGGTGCTCGCATTCAACGCGGGGACGCTGACGCCGACCGCCGCCGCGCAGGCCAAGCTGTGGGCGAGCGAGCGGGCCAAGTCGATCACGGACCGGTGCCTTCAGCTGCACGGCGGCTACGGCTACAGCCTCGAATACCCGGTCTCGCAGGCCTTCCTGGCCGCACGGCTGCTGACCATCTTCGGTGGCACCAGCGAGATCATGCGCGAATCCATCGGCCGGTCGATCGCGGACCGGAGCACCCAGAACAGGTAGGTCCCATGACTGTCCACCCCATCACCATCACGGGCGAACCGGTCCTCCACCGGCGTGCCCAGCCGGTCGTGTCCTTCGACGACGAGCTGCGCGCCCTGATCGCCGACATGTTCGAGACCATGGACGTCGCCAATGGCGTGGGTCTCGCGGCCCCGCAGATCGGCGTGGGCCTGAGGATCTTCGTGTACGGCATGGAGAACGACGACGGCGTGGCGCCGCGTGGTGTCCTCGTCAATCCCACGCTCGTGACCTCCAAGATCCCCGGGTCGGACCCCGATCCCGAGGACGAGTCCGAGGGGTGCCTCTCCGTCCCCGGCGAGGCCTTCCCGCTCAAGCGTGCCGAGTGGACGCGGGTCTCCGGGTTCGACGGCGACGGCGCGCCCGTCGAGTTCGAGGCCACGGGATGGTTCGCCCGCTGCATGCAGCACGAGTACGACCACCTGGACGGGAAGCTCTACGTCGACCGCCTCAACAACCGGCAGGCGCGGAAGGCCGGCAAGGCGATGAAGAGCCACGGCTGGGGGGTGCCGGGACTCTCCTGGATGCCCGGCGTGGATCCGGACCCGTTCGGCCACTAGGACCGCCGGGGACATGCTCCGCCGCTCGTGCTGTGCTCCTGTCCTGGGCTGCTGTCCGGCCGGGTTGTGACCGGGTCCGTGCAGCGGCCGCGAGCGGGGATGTCGGATCAGGTGCTCTTCGAAGCCCCGAGCCGGGAGTCGGCGGCGGGAGCCTCGACGAGGTCCTCCAGGCGCCGGACGCCCCGCAGCGGCCCGAGCAGGGCCACGAGCGGGGCGGTGCATGCGATGACGACGCCGATCAGGACGGCCTCGCGGATCCCGACCATCTCCGCGAAGATGCCTGCGAGCAGGCTTGCCAGCGCGAGCATCCCCCAGCTCACCGTGCGGGAAGCCGCACCCAGCCGTCCCATCATCCCCGGCGGGCAGACGCGCTGCCGGAAGCTCGAGCCGACCACGATGTTCCAGGCAACGCTCGCTCCCATGGTGAACATGCCGAGGATTCCCCAGGCCATGCCCCATCCGGGTGTGATGATCAGCAGCGAGGCATAGCCGAACACGCCGGGCACCATGGACCAGCGCCACAGCGGACCCGAGCCGAACCGTTCCCCCATCCGGTTCGCCGTGACCCCGCCGACCGCTCCGCCGACGGATGCCGCCGCCAGCAGCAGCCCCAGCCAGACCTCCGACTCCCCCAGTGTCCTCAGGACCAGCAGGACGATCAGGGAGGCTGCAATGTTGCCGCCGAGGTTCCATAGGGCCGCATTGAAGAGGATGGCGCGCAGGGGCGCCGTGCTGAAGGTGTACCGGAGACCCTCGTACATCTCGCGCAGGACCCGCCGGTCGCTCTGGGGCTGCACCACCTCCGCGACGTCGAGGCGCTGGATGGCCACGAGGGAGACGATCGACGTCGCCAGCTGCACGACCAGGGTGTTCGACGCGCCTGCCGCGCTGGTGAGCCAGCCGGCTGCGGAGCGGCCGGCCGCGTCCGCCGCTGCGCCCGAGCCGGTGATGAGGCCGTTGCCCTCCATCAGCTCGTCCGCCGTGATGGCCTGCTGGACGAGGGCGGCATCCGCCAGCTGGAAGAACACGGACGTGATCCCTGCGACGAAGGCAGCACCGAACAGCAGCGGCGTACTGAGGAATCCGAGCCAGTAGCCGACCGGCAGCAGGGCGAGCACGATCACGCGCACCACGAGCGATGCGAGCATCACCGGCTTCCGGGGTAGCCGGTCCACCCAGACGCCGATGACGAGCCCGAAGAGTAGCCAGGGCAGGAACGTCATGCCGGCGAGCGCCGCGACCTCGAAGTTGCTGGCATCGAGTTCGACCGCGGCGATGATCGGCAGAGCCACGGCTGCGACGGCATTGCCGAGCACTCCGGATGTACTGGAAACCATCAGGGCCCGGAAGTTCTGGTTGCGCACCAGAAGGTGTCTTCTCCCTGTACCCCCAGCGCTCATCCGATCACCCTAACGGAGGACGCGTAGGGATCCCTGCCGCATTCGGCCACTTCTCGGCCTCACTTCCTCTGGTCTTGACGGTGGAGATCCCGCGGCTGATAATAGTTCGCTTTGGTAATAACTTGTCGCGCTGGCGGAAGTTCCCGGTTTCTCCCTTGGCTTAGCCCGTCCGCTGAGATTGCCGCGCGGCAAGGGTGAGCGGAAAATGGTTCATGGGAGGGTGTCCCGCGGTCGTTCCCCAGCAGTACCGCGGTCGATGCGCTTCCGAGGCGGCTATAGACGCCGGGCGGTCCCCCTACCTCTTGAGACCGGGTACGGGGGACCGTTTTCTGCCCGGCCTCGCGTCGCCCGACGTCGGGAACCACCGGTGCCTTCGGAAACCACCGGCGTGCGAGGTGAACGGGCCGGCCCGAAGCCCCAGCAGTATGCCGACCCGTTCGTTACCGTCGCAATTGCGTTTGAGACCTGCGGCGGTTCCCATAGGGTAGGCCGCCCGACGGCGCGGGACACCGCGCGACGCGCCGGGCGCGTACCAGAACCGTCACGGGGCGGAACCGTTCTCCGGGCGACGTCGGTCGCGACGCGCTCCCGCTGCGGTCCCTGTCGCTACACCTCACCCGCAAGAAAAGCCGCACTGCGCTCGGCGATGTCCCCCACCCGGGTCTGGAGACCGTGTTCCTCGGCGAGGTCGTTGACCGCCACGCTCAACAGGTCCACCTGGGGGGCCGGCAGCTCGCGAACCCCGTACAGCCACTCCTCCACCTCATGCTCGCTGGCATCACCGGAGTCGGCGAAGTACGTCAGCCACAGTTCTTCCGGCGTCGCATGCATCAGGCGCATCATGGCCGAGACGTCGCTCCGAAGTTCTGCTCCGGTTGTCATCGCTGCCTTCCTCCCACCTCGCCTGACATCCATGAGACCAAGGCTGCGGGCCGCACGCAACGGGAGCCAGAGGTTGCACTCCTGTGGCAACGAGGAGCGGCGGTGTCGCAAGTAAGGCGGCGTCCTGCCCGGTCGTGGATGGCCGGTCGATATCGTCCAGATTGATATCACCAAGCCATTTGCGTGCGTTTGGTCCAACAGCCTCGCCCTCACGTGCACCGGTTTGCGGACCTCACCGCTGCCCACCGGGCCCGAATGAATCAGCTGCATAAGGCAGAGGAAGCCATCGGAACGAGCGTCGGTGCGCTGCTCCCCTGCCTCGAAGTCAGCCCTAGCACTACTGTTGCCATTGAGAACAAGTCATCCGAGCATGAGGAAGCACTATGAGGCGCGAGGCGCACATCGACGGCGATTACAGGTACACGCTCGATCGGCATTGGGGCACCGATGAGACATCGCAGAACATCCTGCACCTCATCATGCTCAACCCCTCGGTCGCCGATGGCCTCAGCGACGACCCGACAATCCGCCGCTGCATCGGCTAAGCCCAATCCCTCGGTCTCGACGGGCTCCGCGTCATCAATCTCTTCGCCTTACGCTCTACAGATCCGCGAGGACTTCGCACCCACGCTGACCCGATCGGGCCACGCAACGACGAGATCCTCACGAAGTGCATGCAGAACCTCGCCGGAGACTTCATGGTCGTGGCATGGGGTGCCGACAAGTTCGCCATCGAGCGAGCAAAGGCCGTCCACGCCATGGCCGCGTCCCACGGCATCACCCTCAAGTGCTGGGGCAGAACCAAAGACGGACACCCCGGGCATCCCCTTTACCTGCGGCGAGATGCCGCCCTCACTCCGTGGACGGCGTAACCGGACCTGCCCCGTTCATGGACGAGACTAGGATTCCCTGCCCCTGGTGAGCCCGTGGCGCCGACGCCGCAGACCGCCACATATCTCGCCGCCACCTGTTTGCTAATGATGGACAATATCGACCATTAGCGCAGCGGATTGTGTCAAGTGATTCCGGGAAAAGCGCCAAAATCTGCGGGTGATCAGGGGGTCGAGGGATGGGTCGACCGATACGCCGGGTTCTGTCATCGCGCGCCGTTACCGTCGCGCGAGTGGCGGCCATCCATCTACGAACGCCGTTGCCGACGCCCTCCAGCGGCCTACCCGTGCACTCGGGCGGGCAGCCCTCGAACGTGCACTGTCTGGCCTTGCTCCGGGTGGGGTTTACCGAGCCACGCCGGTCACCCGGCGTGCTGGTGGTCTCTTACACCGCCTTTTCACCCTTACTGCCTGCAGCGGCCGAAGCCTGCGGCGGACAGCGGTCTCTTTTCTGTGGCACTGGCCTGCGGGTTACCCCGAGTGGGCGTTACCCACCACCCTGCCCTGCGGAGCCCGGACGTTCCTCGGTGGAGCGGTGCGAGCACCGTCCAACGCGGCCGCCTGGTCGACCCATCCAGGAACCATTCTAGGCGGCCCAGCCGGCCGTCCTGTCCGGGGGCACAGTGAGCCGGCCCGGTTGGGTACAGTTGATCGGTGCTGATCCTGCTTCCCCCGTCCGAAGGCAAGTCCGCAGCCCGTAAGGGTGGCCCGGTCCACCTGGAGGACCTGCACTTCCCGGAACTCAACGACGCCCGCCGGGCTGTCCTCGCCGCCCTCAAGAGCGCCAGCAGCGCCGCGGACGCGCACGCGATCCTCGGCGTAGGAGAATCCCTCGCAGCCGATGTGGCCCGGAACCTGGTGCTCGACGTCGCCCCGGCCGCTCCCGCACACGACGTCTATTCCGGGGTCCTCTACGACGCGCTCGGCTACGCCGGCATGACGCCGGTGCAGAAGCGCAGGGCACGCGAGCACTGCGTCGTCGTCTCGGGCCTGTGGGGCGCGATCGCGTTCGGCGATCCGATCCCCGCCTACCGGTTGTCGATGTCGGTCGACCTGCCCGGGACGGGACGGCTGGCGGGCTTCTGGAAGAAGCACCTCGCCTCGCCCCTGACCGAGCACGCAGGCGCGGGGCTCGTCGTCGACTGCCGGTCGAGCACCTACGCCGCCGCCTGGGCGCCGCCGGCGCAGCAGAGCGCGGCCGTCAACGTGGTCCAGCTGCGCAACGGCAGGAGGACCGTCGTGTCCCATTTCGCCAAGCACACGCGCGGCGAATTCGCCCGCCACCTGCTCACGCGACGCGGCGCCGCGCCGGAGACCGCGGAGGCCCTGCTCAAGGTGGCCCGCGAGAAGTGGACAGCGGAGCTCGAGCCTTCCGGCGGCCGGAAGCCCGCGCAGCTCACCATCGTGCTCGACTGACGGTCAGTCGGCGACCAGCTCCACTTCGAAGCCCTCGGCGTTCTCGAGGTAGGCGGCATAGTGCTCCGGCCCGCCCGCGAACGGGTGCCTGTCCGTAGACATCAGGGACCATCCGTGGCTCGCAGCACGCCGCGCCAGCAGGTCGACGTCGGCTCGTGCGCCGGCGCGGAATGCGAGGTGGTTCACGCCGGGCCGGCGGCGCTCGTGGGCGCCGGCGGCGACGTCGGGACCGCTTTCCAGGACGAGGTAGAACTCGTCGGAGCCGTAGCTCACCCCGTCCTTCCAGGAGTCCCTGCGGGGGAAGCCCAGCCGTTCGAGCAGCCAGCCCAGGCTCGCCTCTGAGGCAGCGATGTCCTGGGTCCACACCTCCAGGTGGTGGAGCCTGCCTGCGGGACGGGGTGCCTCCTCGGCCGGAGCCTCGGGCTCCGCGGGCTCCGCGGGCTGCGCGGCAGCGGCACGCGGTTTCCACTCGACGCCGGCCATGCCGGCGTCCATCGCCTCGTTGGACAGCCGGTCGGCGTCCTTGTTCCGCTCGCGCGGAATCCACTCGTAGCTCACTTGGCGCGGATCGAGGACCTTCCGCGCCTTGGCCGCCAGCGTCCGCATGTCGGCGTGCTTGATCTGCCACCGGCCGGACATCTGCTCGACGACCAGCTTTGAGTCCATCTTCACGTGGACGGATGCCCGGGGATTGATCTCGCGGGCAAGCTCCAACCCCGAGACGAGCCCTGAGTACTCCGCCACGTTGTTGGAGGCCTTGCCGATGTAGGCGGCCTTCTCCACGAGGATGCGGCCCGTCTCCGGGTCGCGCACGAGGGCGCCGTAGCCCGCGTGCCCGGGATTGCCGCGCGATCCGCCGTCGGCCTCGACGACGAGTCGCGCAGGGGCGCCCTGATCCTGTCGGGTCGACGCGCCCTTCTTCGAGTTGCTGGATTCGTACGGGTCGAACAACTGCTGATCTGTCACGGCTACTGGTTTCCCCAGTCGCCGGACCGGACGAGGATGCACCCGGAGTCGGGGCACAGCACGATGTCGTCGGGGGCGGAACCGGAGATGTCGGCGAGGTCGCCTGGGCTCAGCTGCATCCCCGAGCCCTCGGACTTGCCGTGGAACAGGCGTGCGGCACCGACGCCGCGCTTGGCGAGGATCCGTTCGTAGATCGCGAGCAGCCCCGCGTCGAAGGTCGCCGCGAGTTCGTCGCGCTGCGCCTGCACCTGGCCGCGCTGCACCTCGAGGGCCGCGAGTTCGGCGTCACGCGCTTCCTCGAGGGCCCGGAGTTCCGCCCTGACGGAGTCCGTCCGGCCCTGGACCTCGGCCTGGGCGGTGCGTGCCGCCTCCACCCGTTCCATGACGTCGAGTTCGACGTCCTCGAGGTCCGAGCGCCGCCTGGTGAGGGACGCGACCTCGTGCTGCAGCGCCGTCAGGTCCTTCGAGGTCCCGGTTCCGCTGTTCAGGCGCTTCTCGTCGCGTTCGAGGCGGTTGACGACCGCCTGCACCTCGTCCTCCGCGCGGGTCAGCTCACGCTCGAGGTCCCCCAGCTCCGTGGTGGCGCGCACGAGTTCCCCGTCCACCTCGGCCACCCGGGCGCCGACTGTGCCGAGCTCGGGGTTGGCGCGCGCGGCAGCAGCCTGCCGGCTCAGCTTGTTGAGGGTCGAATCGAGCGCCTGCAGGTCGAGCAGGCGGAGTTGTTCCTCGGGTGCAGCCTTGGCCACGGTTAACCTCCAGGATGGGTCGGATGGGGCACGACGAGCGGGCGTGGGCGTCGTCCAAGCCTAGGCCACGCCGCCGCGGCCGGACGTCGGTGACGGGACATCAGCTGCCGGGTGTGAGGACGAAGTCCCAGGGGTCCGTGTTGACCCCGCTGACCCGGATATCGGTCGTGAAGCCCCGCGCGCTCAGCACATCGCCCAGGGCGTCCGCGGCCGGCGTCAGCCACAGCCACTCACTGCCGAAGTGGGAGACGTCGATCAGGTAGGGCGGGCCGCCCGCTGCGGCCTCCCGGACCTCGAAGGCCGGATGGTGGCGCAGGTCGGCGGTGACGTAGACATCGGCCCGGCTGGTACGGACGCGGTCGAACAGGGAGTCGCCGGCCCCGCCGCACACGGCGACGCGGCGCACCAGCGCATCGCTGTTGCCTGCGACCCTGACCCCTCCTGCGACGGCGGGCAGGATGGAGAAGACCGCCTCGGCGAAGGCGCCGAGCGTCACCGGCGTCCCGAGATCGCCCACGCGCCCGATGCCCTCCTCGGGCAGGCCCCCGGCAGCCGGTGCGAGCGGTTCGACGTCGCGCAGCCCAAGGGCGTCGGCCAGGACGTCGGACACGCCGCCGACCGCACTGTCGCCGTTGGTGTGGACGGTCACGAGGGCGCACCCCGCCTCGATCAACCGATGGACGACGTCGCCCTTGAACCCGGACGCCGCGACCGACGAGACGGGCTTCAGCAGGAGCGGGTGGTGGGACACGATCATCGACGCCCCCCAGGCGAGCGCCTCGTCGAGGACGGCGGCGGACGGGTCGACCGCGAACAGGATCTTCACCGCCCGGTTCTCCGCCCTGCCTGCCACGAGCCCGACGGCGTCCCAGCCCTCTGCGAGGCTCTCGGGCCACAACTCGCCGATGGCGAGCAGGACGTCGCCGACGGTCGGTGCCGCCGCTGCCACCGGAGCGTCGTCGTGCTGGTTCTGTTCCATGACACCAGTAATACCCCCGCCGCGGAACGCCTCCAACTTCCGCCGTTCGCAAACGGGCCATCCGCCCCGGGAATCATCCGCGCCCGCGGCGCATTGACAAGGACATGAAGACTTTCGTGCTCGGAGGAGGCTGTTTCTGGTGCCTCGACGCCCTTTACCAGAAGACCCGCGGAGTGACCGAGGTCGTCTCGGGCTACACCGGCGGGCACACGAGGCACCCTGACTACGATTCCGTCTGCTCGGGGATGACCGGCCACGCGGAGGTGGTGGCGGTGACCTTCGACGAGGACGTGATCCCCGAGGACGTCATCCTGGACATGTACTTCGTGTCCCACGACCCCACCACGCTGAACCGGCAGGGCTACGACGTCGGCACGCAGTACCGCAGCGTCATGTACTACCAGGACGCGGAGCAGAAGGAACTGTTCGAGGACGCGATCCGGCGCAACCAGGAGAACTGGAAGAACCCGATCGTCACCGAGGTCAGCAGACTCCCCCGGTTCCACGTCGCGGAGGACTGGCACCAGAACTACTACGCGAAGCACCCCGAGCAGGGCTACTGCCAGGTGATCATCAACCCGAAGCTGTCCAAGGCGCGGAAATATTACGCCCAGTGGCTCGCCGCGTAGGTGCAACCCGGACCACCCGTTAAGCTGACCGCCGTCGGTCCCGGGCGCTTCGGATCCGCCCCGCCCGACGCCGACATCCACCGCACCCGAACAGGCAGGCTCCCGCATGGCAAAGATCTATGACGACGTTACCCAGTTGGTGGGACGGACGCCCCTCGTCCGCCTCAACCGCCTGACCGAGGGGCTCAACGCCCAGGTCGCCGTCAAGCTGGAGTTCTACAATCCCGCCAACAGCGTGAAGGACCGCATCGGTGTGGCCATCATCGACGCGGCGGAGCGGGCAGGCGCCCTTCGCCCCGGCGGAACGATCGTCGAGGGCACCTCCGGCAACACCGGTATCGCCCTCGCCATGGTCGGAGCCGCTCGGGGATACAAGGTCATCCTGACGATGCCGGAGACCATGTCCACCGAGCGGCGCGTGATGCTGCGGGCCTACGGTGCGGAGATCGTGCTGACCCCGGGCTCGGAGGGCATGCGCGGAGCCGTCGACAGGGCGAAGGACATCGTCGCGACGACGGAGAACGCGATCTGGGCGCAGCAGTTCGCCAATGCCGCTAACCCGGCGATCCACCGCACCACCACGGCGGAGGAGGTCTGGGAGGACACCGACGGCGGGGTGGACATCTTCGTCGCCGGTGTGGGAACCGGCGGCACCATCACGGGCGTCGGCCAGGTGCTGAAGGAGCGCAAGCCCGGTGTGCAGATCGTCGCCGTCGAGCCCGCCGATTCCCCCATCCTCAACGGCGGAGCTCCGGGCCCCCACAAGATCCAGGGCCTCGGCGCCAACTTCATCCCGGAGAACCTCGACCGCGAGGCGTACGACGAGGTGCTGGACGCGACGGTCGAGGACTCCGTCCGGGTGGCACGCGCCCTGGGCACCCAGGAGGGCATCCTCGGCGGCATCTCGTCCGGAGCCATCGTCTGGGCCGCCCTGGAGCTCGCGAAGCGTCCGGAGAACGCCGGTAAGCTCATCGTGGCCGTTGTCTGCGACTTCGGCGAACGCTACATCTCCACGGTGCTCTTCGACGACATCCGCGGCTGAGACCGCCCGCACGACCTCGGATACCGTCCGAGACCACGACATCCCCAGGAAAAGGTAGCCGGTGAGCTTTCTAGAACGACTGCGCGAGGACCTCGAGACCGCACGGACCCACGATCCGGCTGCCCGCGGGTCCTTCGAGAACACCGTCGTGTACTCCGGGCTCCATGCCATCTGGGTGCATCGCCTCACCCACCGGATGTGGCGCAACGAGAAGCTGCGCTTCCCCGCGCGCGCCCTCGCCCAGCTCGCGCGGGCACTCACCGGTGTCGAGATCCATCCGGCGGCGACCATCGGGCGCCGGTTCTTCATCGACCACGGGATGGGCATCGTGATCGGCAGCACCGCAGAGATCGGCGACGACGTCATGCTCTACCAGGGCGTGACGCTCGGCGGCCGCTCGCTGGAGAAGGTCAAGCGCCACCCCACGATCGGTGACCGCGTCACCATCGGGGCGGGAGCCAAGGTGCTGGGTCCCATCACCATCGGGGCGGGCAGCGCCGTCGGCGCCAACGCCGTCGTGGTGAAGGACACGCCACCCGATTCCATCGTCACGGGCATCCCAGCGACGTTCCGCCACCGCGACTCGCGGCGGGAGACGCAACCTGCCGTCGACCCCGCGGAGTACGTGGACCCCGCCATCTACATCTAGCCGCGACGACAGAAGCCCCGGACCGAGGTCCGGGGCTTCTGTCGTTGCGGGGGCCGTCAGTGGGTGTCGACGGCTTCGATCTCGGACTTGTCCTCGCCCCACAGGGTGTGGAACGTGCCGTCGGTGTCGATCCGGTTGTAGGTGTGCGCGCCGAACAGGTCGCGCAGGCCCTGGGTGAGGGCGGCGGGCAGGCGCTTGCGGCGCAGGCCGTCGTAGTAGGCCAGCGATGCCGAGAACACCGGGACGGGGATGCCCAGCTGCACGGCGGTCGCGACCACGCGGCGCCACGCCGGGACCGCGCCGGCGATGGCCTCGGCGAAGGCGGGGGCGAGCAGCAGGTTCGCGGGGCGCTCGTCGCCGGCGTAGGCCTTCATGATGTCGTCGAGCAGTTCGGCGCGGATGATGCAGCCGGCACGCCACAGCGAGGCGATCTCATCGAGCTTGAGCTCCCAGCCGTACTCCTTCGCGGCCGCGGTGAGCATGTCGATGCCCTGGGCGTAGCTGACGAGCTTCGACGCGTACAAAGCCAGGCGGACGTCCTCCACGAAGCTCTCGGGCAGCTCGACGCTCCCCTCGTGGCCCTGCAGGATGTCCTGGGCCAGGACCCGCTGGTCCTTCTGCGAGGACAGGGCGCGGGCGAAGACCGACTCGGCGATGCCCGAGGTGGGGCTGCCCAGTTCCAGCGCGGAGACCACGGTCCAGCGCCCGGTGCCCTTCTGCCCGGCGGAGTCGACGACGACGTCGACGAAGGGCTTGCCCGTGCGCGCGTCCGTGTGGCCGAGGACCTCGGCGGTGATCTCGATGAGGAAGGAGGACAGGGTGCCCGCGTTCCAGTCGGTGAAGATCTTCGCCTGCTCGGCCGGTTCGATCCCGGCACCCGAGCGCAGCAGGTCGAAGGCCTCCCCGATGACCTGCATGTCGGCGTACTCGATGCCGTTGTGCACCATCTTCACGAAGTGCCCGGCACCGTCCGTGCCGATCCACGTGCAGCACGGCTCGCCGTTGTACTTCGCAGAAATTTTCTCCAGCATCGGGCCGAGGGAATCGTAGGACTCGCGGGAGCCGCCGGGCATGATCGACGGGCCCAGGAGGGCGCCCTCCTCGCCGCCGGAGACCCCGACGCCGACGAAGTGCAGGTCGTGCTGGGAGAGGGCGGCCTCGCGGCGTCGCGTGTCCTCGTAGTGGGAGTTGCCGCCGTCGATCACGATGTCGCCGGGCTCCAGCAGCGGGGTCAGCTGGTCGATCACCGAATCCACCGGCTTGCCGGCCTTCACCATGATCAGCACACGGCGGGGCTTCTCGAGGGAGTCGACCAGTTCCTGCAGGGTCTCGGTGCGGATGAAGTCGCCGTCGTTCCCGTGCTTCTCCAGCAGGGTGTCGGTCTTCTCCACCGACCTGTTGTGCAGGGCCACGGTGTAGCCGTTGCGGGCCAGGTTCCGGGCGAGGTTCGCTCCCATGACTGCCAGGCCTGTGACGCCGATCTGTGCGCTCAATGTGTTCTCCGTCGTTTATCCGCTGCATGCAGTGCGCTGCATGTGCCGGTGCTTTCGGGCGCGTTCCCGCGCGGGCCAACCGGCCGCTTTCACACTATTACCGTCGCAACACCCGCCGCCACACGCGCGACCGGACCCGGCGTTTTATGTCGGCGGGTTCCGCGCGGCGGGAGTGTCCCATCAAACACGCCGTCGACTGGGACGCTGGCGCCATCCATGAAAGAATGGTAAGGATGTCCGACGTTACGGTTACCCCCGCCGCCCCTGCCCCCGCCTCCTCGCGCCCTCAGGTGCGCCCCGAAGTGGAGGGCGCCGAGCCGATCGTGTCCAGCGACGGCAGGCCGCTGCTGCAGTTCAAGTCGCCGCGCGTCAGCCAGCCGCCGGTGCACCTGGCGGACCTGACCCTTGCCGAGCGGCAGGACCGGCTGAAGGAACTGGGCCACCAGGGCTTCCGTGCGAAGCAGCTGTCCACGCACTACTTCTCGCACTACACCACGGACCCGGCCGCCATGAGCGACCTGCCGAAGGCGGGGCGCGAGGAGCTGGTGCAGGCCATGTTCCCGTCGCTGCTCACCGAGGTGAAGCGCCTGACCACGGACAACGGTGACACCATCAAGTTCCTCTGGCGCCTCTTCGACGGCGCCCTCGTCGAGTCGGTCCTGATGCGCTATCCGGGCCGCGTGACGCTCTGCGTGTCATCCCAGGCGGGATGCGGCATGAACTGCCCGTTCTGCGCGACGGGCCAGGCCGGCCTCACGCGCAACATGTCCACGGCCGAGATCGTGGACCAGGTCGTCGCCGCGAACCGTGCCCTCGCCGAGGGCGCGCTGGGCGACCTGCGCACCGATGGCGGGCACGACGCCGACCGCGTGACGAACATCGTCTTCATGGGCATGGGCGAGCCGCTGGCCAACTACAAGCGGGTCATGGCGGCCCTGCACCGCTTCGTCGACGACTCCCCCGAGGGTCTCGGCATGTCGGCCCGCAACATCACCGTGTCGACGGTCGGTCTGGTGCCGGCCATCAACAAGCTGGCGGCCGAGTCACTGCCGGTCACCTTCGCGCTGTCGCTCCACGCACCCGACGACGAACTCCGCGACGAGCTCATCCCGGTGAACACGCGCTGGAAGGTCGACGAGGCCCTCGACGCGGCCTACAACTACTACCGGACCACCGGGCGCCGCGTGAGCATCGAGTACGCGCTCATCAAGGACATGAACGACCACGCGTGGCGTGCCGACCTGCTGGCCAAGAAACTCAACCAGCGCGGCCGTGGCTGGGTGCACGTCAACCCGATCCCGCTCAACCCCACGCCGGGCTCCATCTGGACCGCGTCGGAGAAGAGCGTCTCGACGGAGTTCATCAACCGTCTGCGCGACGCCGGTATCCCCACCACCCTGCGCGATACGCGCGGCAAGGAGATCGACGGTGCCTGCGGACAGCTGGCGGCCGGCGAGTAGCGTGGACGGATTGGCGCGATCCTCCGCCGAGCCGGTATAGTCGATCCTCGTGATGACGCGCTGCCGGCTGTAGCCGGCGGGACGGCATCCAGGACCAGGGTCTTTAGCTCAGCTGGTAGAGCGCCACGTTTACACCGTGGATGTCATCGGTTCGATCCCGGTAGGACCCACCACGAAAAGCCCCGCAGGCGCCGCCGGCGGGGCTTTTCGCATTCCGGGCTCTCCGCGGTCGGCTACGGCGCTCGGCTACTGCCGGGCCTCCGCGACGCCGACGGGCTTGCCGTCGGAAAACGTCACCACATAGTCCTGGCCCATGATGGTCACGGTGCACTGCAGCGCGCCGACGAGCCTGCAGTCATCGCCGGGACCGGGCTGCGTCTGGGGCTCCTCGAAGATCGGCTCGAGCAGTTCCGGATCGATTCCCGGTGGCGTGGGCTCGTGGAACGGCACGGAGCCCGGCGGGATGCAGGTGTAGGGGTCGGCGGGGTCGGTCCACCAGGCCCCTGCCTCGGTAATAGGACACTCCGGGTACGGCGGGACGGGCAGCGAGCCGGGCGGGAGGTCACCGCCCATGCCACTGCCGGGCCATGCGGGAGCCGGAGCGGGAGCGGGAGCAGGCGGCGTGTCCTCGGGCACCGGGGACTCCTGCCCGCCCGTCGACGGGGCGGGATCCGCAACGAGGTCGCCGGCGGCACCTGACGGCGCCGGAGCGACCGCGTCGACGACGGCGGAGACTGGAGCGTCCTCCGCAGCCTGCCCCTGGTATTCGAGAGCCAGGGGAGCGATGGCCGCAGCCATCACTGTTCCGAGAGCGACCAGCAGAGACCGTGTTGATTGACGCATGTTCCACCCCAGTTGAGAGACCTATGGGTTGAACCTACGGCGCAGTCGATGACGGGGAAACAGTGGGCGCTACTCGCTTTGCGGGTTGACTACTCGGACCAGCCGGTGGTGGATACCTAGGCCCGCGGAAGTTCGGGCAGCCGCTCGGCGAGGTACGTCAGGGCCTCCGACACGCCTGCCTCGATCTTGAGGGTGGCGAGGTCGTCGCCGCGCGTCCAGCCGCGGTTGATGATGACGGCGGGCTTGCCCGCCTTGACGGCGTGCCGGACGAAGCGGAGTCCGCTCATGACCGTCAGGGACGACCCGGCGACCAGCAGCGCCCCTGCGGCATCCACCATGGCGTACGCGTCGGCGACGCGGTCCTTCGGCACGTTCTCGCCGAAGTAGACGAAGTCGGGCTTCAGCATGCCGCCGCACACCGGGCAGGGCGCCATCACGAAGTCCTCGGTGTCGTCGACATCCGCGTCCGCGTCGGGGGCCACGTCGCCGGCGTCGGACTCCCGCTCGAGGTACCCGGGATTGAGGTCCTCGAGGATCTCGGCGATGAGGGATCGCGCGAAGGTCGACGCGCACTGCAGGCACACGACGCGGTCGAACGTCCCGTGCAGGTTGATGACGTTCACGCTCCCGGCCGAGGAGTGGAGCCTGTCGACGTTCTGGGTGATGAGGCCCGAGAGCAGGCCCCGCTGCTCCATTTTCGCCACGGCCGCGTGGCCCGCGTTCGGGTCGGCGCGGCGGAGATGCCTCCAGCCGACGTGGTTGCGCGCCCAGTACCGGCGGCGGAGCGCTTCGTCGCCCACGAACTGCTGGTAGGTCATGGGATTGCGCGGGACCGACTGCGGGCCGCGGTAGTCGGGGATGCCCGAGTCGGTGCTCAGTCCCGCTCCGGTCAGCACGGCAAGCCGCAGTCCGCCGAGGAGGTCCACGGCCTGGTCGAGGAGGTGGCGCTCCCCGGGGGCCAGGGGATTCAGGCCCGACGCCGGTGTCCCGCTCGCGAACCCGGTCAGACCGAGGCGCGGGTTGGATCCGGGCCCGTCCTGGTCGTGCTTGTCCCCCTCCGCCGTCACAATGCGGCTTCGACCGAGCCCAGCGCTCGCGCGTAGTCGGCGATGGGCCGTCCCTGTCCGTGCGGCGACGACACCACGGCACGCACGGTGCCGGTGCCGTCCAGGACGTAGCTGACCCGCTCCGCGTACCCGTGGACGGCGTCGAAGGCGTCGAAGGCGCGGGTCACCGAGCCGTGGGGCCAGAAGTCGGCCAGGAGGTCGAAGGAGATGTCGTTCGCGTCCGCGAAGGCGCGCAGCGTGTACTTGTGGTCGACGGACACCGCGACCAGCGTGACGCCCGCGGCGTCGAAGAGGTCGAGGTTCTCCCGGAGCTGGCCGAGTTCATCGGTGCACACGCGGGAGAAGGCGAACGGGAAGAAGACGACGACGGACCCGCCGACGAGCGACGCGCTGTCCACGGTCTCACCGAACTGGTTGTCGAGCGTGAACCTGGGCGCGGCGGACCCGATCCCGAGCGGCAACGCCTACTGCTTCCGGCGACTGACGAGCCGCGTCGCGGCCCATTCCTTGGAGACTCCGGCCGACGACGTCGAATGCAGGCCGGCCGTCGGAGCGGCTTCCTGGACGTCCGCCGGAGCCACATAGCCCGGTCGGCCGGATTTGGGCGTGAAGAGCCATACGACGCCGCCGGCGCCGAGCGAGGTCAGGGCGTCCACGAGGGCATCGACGAGGTCGCCGTCCCCGTTGCGCCACCAGAGGATCACACCGTCGACGACGTCCTGGTCATCCTCCGTGAGCAGCTCGGAGCCGATGCCGTCCTCCAGGCTCTCCCGGAAGTCGAAGTCGACGTCGTCGTCGTAGCCGAGTTCCTGAACAAGGTCTCCGTCCTTGAAACCCAACTTGCCTGCCACGTTGACCGCAGTGGCGGCTTCAGCCTCGCTCACTTAGCTCCTCCTGGAAAGACGGGACTGTCGGCTGACGGGCCCTCGTGTAGATATACATTGCTACCAGCCAACACCCTTATCCGCCAAGCATCAAGCCAGTGCGTCCTTTTGGAGCTCCGAGTGCCCCGGAGCGGCGCCGGACGTCCGCCCCGGGGCAGGAAGGGCACGCCCTCGGCGTAATCTACCCGGCCGCCCCGGTCCCGCTACGCATGGAAGGCCCGGCGGCGATAGAGTGTGGCCTTATATGGCCGCGGTCCAAGCACCGGGGCTTGCATCCCTGCGCGGGCCCACGAGCCGGGCGCAGGCATAAAGCGACACAGACAAGATCTGTGGAAGTGGAGAGATATCGCGTGGCTGCAGAACAAGGTACGGCGGATATTCTGAGCGGGTTGACCGTCGGTAAGCCCGATGGGGATCCGGAAGAGACCGCGGAGTGGATCGAATCCCTCGACCAGCTGATTCGCACCCAGGGCACCGAGCGCGCGCAGTACATCATGCGTTCGTTGCTGCAGCGTGCCGGTGCGCAGTCCGTGGGCGTGCCCATGGTCACGACGACGGATTATGTGAACACCATCCCGGCGGACCAGGAACCGGAGTTCCCCGGGGATGAGGAGATCGAGCGGAAGTACCGTGCGTGGATGCGCTGGAACGCCGCCGTCATGGTTCACCGCGCGCAGCGCCCGGAGATCGGCGTGGGCGGGCACATCTCCACCTACGCGGGCGCGGCGACGCTGTATGAGGTCGGGTTCAATCATTTCTTCAAGGGCAAGGACCACCCCGGTGGTGGGGATCAGGTCTTCTTCCAGGGGCACGCGTCGCCGGGCATGTACGCGCGGGCGTACCTCGAGGGCCGCCTGACCGAGGAGGACCTCGACGGGTTCCGGCAGGAGAAGTCCAAGGAGGGCTCGGCGCTGTCCTCGTATCCGCATCCGCGCCTGATGCCGGAGTTCTGGGAGTTCCCGACCGTGTCGATGGGCATCGGGCCGATGAACGCGATCTACCAGGCGCAGTCCAACCGGTACCTGCACAACCGCGGGTTCAAGGACACCTCGGGGCAGCAGGTCTGGGCGTTCCTGGGCGATGGTGAGATGGACGAGCCGGAGTCGCGCGGTCTGCTGCAGCTGGCCGCGAACGAGAAGCTCGACAACCTGAACTTCGTGATCAACTGCAACCTGCAGCGCCTGGACGGGCCGGTGCGCGGTAATGGCAAGATCATGCAGGAACTCGAGGCGTTCTTCCGCGGTGCGGGCTGGAACGTCATCAAGGTCGTGTGGGGGCGTGAGTGGGATGCGCTGCTGGAGAAGGACGATTCCGGTGCGCTGGTGGAGATCATGAATCAGACGCCCGACGGCGACTACCAGACCTACAAGGCCGAGTCCGGCGGGTTCGTGCGCGATCATTTCTTCGGTAAGTCCCCCGAGGCCAAGGCCATGGTCGAGGACCTCTCGGATGATGAGATCTGGAACCTCAAGCGCGGCGGGCACGACTACCGCAAGGTCTACGCCGCGTACAAGGCCGCCACGGAGTTCAAGGGCAAGCCCACCGTCATCCTCGCCAAGACCGTCAAGGGCTACGGCCTGGGCCCGCACTTCGAGGGCCGCAACGCGACCCACCAGATGAAGAAGCTCACCAACGCCGACCTCAAGGCGTTCCGTGATCACCTGCGCATCCCGGTCACCGACGAGCAGATCGACGACGACCTCTACAACGCGCCGTACTACCACCCGGGCGCCGATGCCCCGGAGATCAAGTACCTGCTCGAGCGCCGCCGCGAGCTCGGCGGGTTCGTGCCCGAACGGCGCACCAGGCACACCGACGTCGTGCTGCCCGGGGACAAGGCGTACGAGACGGCCAAGCGGGGTTCGGGCAAGCAGGCGGCCGCGACCACGATGGCGTTCGTGCGGATCCTGAAGGACCTGATGCGGGACAAGGACTTCGGCCGGCGGATCGCGCCGATCATCCCGGACGAGGCCCGGACCTTCGGCATGGACGCGTTCTTCCCCACCGCGAAGATCTACAACCCCAACGGGCAGAACTACCTCTCCGTGGACCGCGACCTGGTCCTGGCGTACAAGGAGTCCATCGAGGGCCAGATCCTGCACGCGGGCATCAACGAGGCCGGCTCCATGGCCGCGTTCACGGCCGCCGGGACCGCCTACGCCACGCAGGGCCAGCCGCTGATCCCGATCTACGTGTTCTACTCGATGTTCGGGTTCCAGCGCACCGGGGACTCGATCTGGGCCGCCGCGGACCAGATGGCCCGCGGGTTCATCATCGGCGCCACCGCCGGACGGACCACGCTCACCGGTGAGGGCCTGCAGCACGCCGACGGGCACTCACCGATCCTGGCCTCGACGAACCCCGCCGTGATCACCTACGATCCCGCGTTCGGGTACGAGATCGGGCACATCGTCCGCGACGGCCTGAACCGCATGTACGGGGACATCGGCGACAAGCCCGAGTCCTTCCGCAACGTCATGTACTACCTCACCGTCTACAACGAGCCCTTCGTGCAGCCGGCCGAACCCGAGGAACTGGACGTGACGGGCCTGCTCAAGGGCATCTACCTGCTCAAGCCCGCGAAGGTCGACGGACCCCGCACCCAGCTGCTCGCCTCCGGCGTGGCCGTCCCCTGGGCCCTGGAAGCCCAGCAGATCCTCGCCAGGGAATGGGGCGTCTCGGCCGATGTGTGGTCCGTGACGTCCTGGAACGAACTGCGCCGCGACGGCCTGGACGCCGAGGAGGAAGCCTTCCTCAACCCCGGCGCCGAGGCACGCAAACCCTTCATCACCCAGCAGCTCGAAGGCGCGACCGGCCCGATCGTCGCGGTCTCGGACTTCATGAAGGCCGTCCCGGACCAGATCCGCCAATTCCTCCCCAACGAGTTCGCGACCCTCGGAGCCGACGGCTTCGGGTTCTCCGACACACGCGCCGCGGCACGTCGGTACTTCAAGATCGACAGCCACTCCGTCGTCGTCCGGGCCCTGGAGATGCTCGCCCGCCGCGGCGAGGTCGACGCCAACGCACCCAAGGAAGCCATCGAGAAATACCGCCTCCTCGACGTCAACGCCGGCACCACCGGCAACGCCGGCGGCGACTCCTAGGCCCCCCCGCACCACCCCACCACACCGCACCACCGGCGACGGCGGACACAGCATCAACGCTGCGTCCGCCGTCGTTCTTTTTGTAGCCTTCTCACAAATGGAAGGCCGCAGCGCCGAGACCGTATGCTCGGAGGATGCCGCAGCCCGAAGATGATCCCGGTAGCGCCCCCAGGGCGGCCGGAGCGACTAACGCGGGGACAACTCCCCCGGATCCCGCCACCGTGGAGAAGCTGCGCTCCACGATCGGCTCGCTGTCCACGGCGACCCTCAAGCAGCTCGACGCGGACCTGCCGTGGTACCGCGGGCTCCGGCCGGACGAGCGGTCCGCCCTCGGGATGGTGGCGCAGAAGGGTATCGCCTCCTTCGTCAACTGGTACCAGAAGCCGGTGTCCCCGGAGTGGGTCCTCAGTGATGTCTTCGGCACAGCGCCCACGGAGCTGACGCGATCCATCAGCCTGCAGAAGGCCCTCCAGCTCATCCGCGTGGTGGTGCAGGTGGTCGAGGACCACGTGCCGTTCCTCGCGCCCGCGGCCGACCAGGGGCCGCTGCGCGAGGCCGTACTCCGGTACTCCCGCGAGGTGGCCTTCGCCGCCGCGGACGTCTATGCCCGTGCGGCCGAGACCCGGGGGTCGTGGGACACGCGCCTCGAGGCGCTGGTGGTCGACGCCATCCTCCGCGGCGAGAGTTCCGACGCCCTACGTTCCCGCATCGCCGCCGTCGGCTGGAAATCGCAGGCCCGCATCACGGTGATGGTCGGCAGCGCTCCCTCCGAACCGAACGTCGCTTTCCTCAACGAGCTCCGCCGCGTGACCGGGCGCCTCGCGGAGGACGTCCTCGTGGGCATCCAGGGCGAGCGGCTCATCCTCGTGCTCGGAGGCGTGCGGGACCCCGCCAAGGCCTACCCCAGGATCAGCGAGCTCTTCGGGGACGGCGCCGTCGTGTTCGGCCCGGAGGCGGAGTCGCTGGTCGCCGCCAGCAGTTCCGCCCAGGCCGCCTTCGCCGGACTCACCGCCGCCCGGGCGTGGCCCGGAGCCCCGCGTCCCGTCTCGTCGGAGGATCTGTGGCCGGAGCGCGTGATGTCGGGGGACGACACGGCGCGGCGCTCGCTCGTGCGCAGCATCTACCGCCCGCTCCTGGCGGCGTCGAACGGCCTCGAGCAGACACTGTCCGCGTACCTCACCCTCGGGCACTCGCTCGAAGCAACCTCGCGGTCCCTCTTCGTGCACGCCAACACGGTCCGGTACCGCCTCCGCCGGGTGTGCGACGTGACCGGGTGGGACCCCCTGATCCCGCGGGAGGCGTACGTCCTGCAGACCGCGCTGGTCGTCGGACGCCTCTCCGCACCGCCGGCCCCGCCGATCGCTGCGAACGGTGCCTCGGGGACGGGAAACGGGCGCCCGGCCCGCGCGGGAAGCGTCGACAAAGCCCCGCCGGTTGCTCTCGGGCGTTCGAGTGCCTTGTAGACTTCCTACAAAGAGGCACAGCCAGCTTGGTTCAGCCGAACACCCGATAATGCTCCACCTCTTTGGAAAGCTGGAACAGTGCTTGCAATCGCCTGCCCCGGACAGGGCTCACAGACCCCGGGCTTCCTCAGCCCCTGGCTCGACCTTCCGGGAGTAAGGGACCACCTCGAGCGTCTCAGCGACCGGGCCGGCACCGACCTCATCCGGCACGGCACCGTCTCCGACGAGGAGACCATCAAGGACACCGCCGTCGCCCAGCCGCTCATCGTGGCCGCCGGCCTCGTGACCGCCCGCCTCCTCCTCCAGGACGCTCCGCTGACCGCAGCGACCGTCGTGACGGGACACTCCGTGGGCGAACTGACGGCGTCGGGCATCGCCGGGGCCCTCTCCGAGGACGACGCCGTCGCGTTCGTCCGGGTCCGCGCCACGGCGATGGCGGAAGCTGCCGCCGCGACACCGACCGGCATGAGCGCGGTCCTGGGTGGTGATCCCGAGGAGGTCGCGGCGCGGCTCGCGGAACTCGGCCTCACCGCCGCCAACGCCAACGGTGGTGGACAGGTGGTGGCAGCGGGAACCCTCGAGCAGCTCGCAGCGCTTGCCGAGAACCCGCCCGCGAAGGCCCGCGTGATTGCACTCAAGGTCGCCGGCGCCTTCCACACCGGACACATGTCTCCCGCCGTCACGGCCCTCGAGGCACTGCGGCCGTCCCTGGCTCCCGCCGACCCGGTGGCCACGCTCATGTCCAACTATGACGGGCAGCCCGTGGCGACCGGCGAGGGCAACCTCGACAGCCTGATCGCGCAGGTTTCGCGTCCGGTCCGCTGGGACCTGTGCATGGAATCGATGCAGGGGATGGGTGTCACGGGGATGATCGAGCTCGCTCCGGCGGGAACGCTGACCGGCCTGGCCAAGCGCGGAATGCGCGGTACGGCGGCACTGGCCGTAAAATCGCCCGAGGACCTGGATGCCGCCCGCGGCTTCATGCAGGAGCACTCGCGGACCACGGACCTCGATCCGTCCCTTACCCCCGAAGGACCTCAGTGAGCATCACCGCCATCAAGCAAGCCCCCCTCCGCGAGCACACCCGCATCCTCGGCGTCGGCGCCTACCGGCCGGAGATCATCGTCACCAACGACGACGTGTGCCAGTGGATCGACTCCTCCGACGAGTGGATCCGGCAGCGGACCGGCATCGTCACCCGGCACCGCGCTCCGCGCGACGTGAGTGTCATCGACATGGCGGAGGCCGCATCCCGGGAGGCGCTGGCCGCGGCCGGCATCGACGCATCCCAGATCGGCGCCGTGCTGGTGTCCACCGTGACCCACCCCTATGCGACGCCGTCGGCCGCTGCACAGCTGACCGACCGCCTCGGAGCGACGCCGGCACCCGCGTACGACATCTCGGCCGCCTGTGCCGGCTACTGCTACGGGATCGCCCAGGGCGACGCCCTGGTCCACGCCGGCACGGCCGAGTACGTCCTGGTGGTCGGCGTCGAGAAGCTCTCGGACTTCATCGACAACTCCGACCGCACGATCTCCTTCCTCCTCGGCGACGGTGCCGGCGCCGTCGTCATCGGCCCTGGTGACGCGGCAGGCATCGGGCCCTCCGTCTGGGGGTCCGACGGCAGCAAGCACGAGGCGATCCGGATGACGCGCTCCCTGACCGATGTCCGGGACTACGCCATCGGCGCCGTCGCCACCGACACCGAGCGCGAGCAGGACGTCGACGCCGGTCGCGAGAGCCTGTGGCCCACCATGCGCCAGGACGGGCCGACGGTGTTCCGCTGGGCCGTGTGGGAGATGGCGAAGGTCGCACAGCGCGCGCTCGACGCCGCCGGCGTCACAGCGGACGACCTCGCGGTGTTCCTCCCCCACCAGGCCAACATCCGTATCATCGATGAGATGGTGAAGCAGCTCAAGCTCCCCGAGCACGTCTACGTGGCACGCGACATCGTGGACGCCGGCAACACCTCCGCCGCCTCCATCCCCCTCGCCATGCATCGCACGCTCCAGGAGCAGCCCTCCCTCAGCGGCAAGCTGGCACTGCAGATCGGTTTCGGCGCCGGCCTCGTCTTCGGGGCGCAGGTCGTCGTCCTCCCCTAGTTTTCAAGCCCAGACCGCGACCGTGCGGTTTGACCATCCCCGCCGGTGCACCGGCACGAACAGAAAAGGAGCCACCATGGCTAGCAACGAAGAAATCCTGACCGGTCTGGCCGAGATCGTCAACGAAGAGACGGGACTCGCACCCGAGTCCGTCGAGATGGACAAGTCCTTCACCGACGACCTCGACATCGACTCCATCTCGATGATGACCATCGTCGTCAACGCCGAGGAGAAGTTCGGCGTGCGCATCCCCGACGAAGAGGTCAAGAACCTGAAGACCGTCGGCGACGCCGTCACCTTCATCTCGGGCGCGCAGGCCTGATTCCTGCCGTTCCCAGCGCTGCGGCCGCTCCCGGTGTTCCCGCCGTGGGCGGCCGTACTCGTCATCCCCTCGCCCCGGTCCTGCCGGCGCACGCCACAGCTTCGAAAGAGTGACCATGCCACGCAAAGTCGTCATCACCGGACTCGGTGCAACCACCCCCATCGGCGGAGACGTCCCCACCATGTGGGCCAACGCCCTCAAGGGAGTGTCGGGCGCACGCACCATCGAAGCCGACTGGGTGCAGGAGTTCGAACTGCCGGTGACCTTCGCCGCGCAGATCGCCACCCCGGCGTCGGAGGTCCTCTCACGGGTCGAGGCCAAGCGCATGGACCCGTCGACGCAGTTCGCCGTCGTCGCCTCCCGTGAGGCCTGGCGCGACTCGGGCATCGAGGACGTCGACAAGGACCGCCTCGCGGTCGCGTTCGCCACGGGCATCGGCGGTGTGTGGACCCTGCTGGACGCCTGGGACACGCTGCGCGAGAAAGGCCCCCGCCGCGTCCTCCCCATGACCGTCCCCATGCTGATGCCCAACGGACCCGCTGCGGCCGTGAGCCTCGACCTCGGTGCGCGCGCCGGTGCGCACACCCCCGTATCCGCCTGCGCCTCGGGCACGGAGGCACTGCACCAGGGCCTCGAACTGATCCGGTCCGGCAAGGCCGACGTGGTGGTATGCGGCGGCGCCGAAGCCGCCATCCACCCGATGCCCATCGCAGCCTTCGCCGCGATGCAGGCGCTGTCCCGGCGGAACGACGAGCCGGAGCTGGCCTCGCGTCCCTACGACACCGGCCGGGACGGCTTCGTCATGGGTGAAGGTGCCGGCGCCCTGGTCCTCGAGGCCGAGGAGCACGCCCTCGCGCGCGGTGCGCGGATCTACGCGGAGCTGGCGGGCACAGCCGTCACGGCCGACGCGTACCACATCACCGCCCCCGACCCCGAGGGCCTCGGGGCCACCCGGGCGCTGAAGGCCGCACTCTTCGATGCGCGCGCCCAGGCGGAGGACGTGGTCCACGTCAACGCGCACGCGACGTCCACCCCCGTCGGTGACAAGCCCGAGTACACCGCCCTCAGGGCCTCCCTGGGTGCCCACACGGACCAGGTCGCGGTCTCCGCGACGAAGTCCCAGACAGGTCACCTCCTCGGCGCGTCCGGCGCCGTCGAGGCCGTGATGACCGTGCTGGCCATCTACGACCGGAAGGCACCGGTCACCATCAACCTCGACAACCAGGATCCCGAGATCCCGCTCGACGTCGTGACCTCGCCGAGGGACCTTCCCCAGGGGGACATCGTCGCCCTGAGCAACTCCTTCGGCTTCGGCGGACACAACGCCGTCATCGTGCTCCGCAACGTCTGAGCACAGCCGTCATACGAAAGGCGCCGCCCTTCCGGGCGGCGCCTTTCGTATGACGACAGCTACCTCGCCGTCGCGACTTCCTGTCGGGTGCGGGCGATGAACTGCAGCCCCAGCAGGGCCGGGTACGGGGAGACTGTCAGCCGACCTGGTGGAGCCAGCGGACCGGAGCGCCCTCGGCCGCGTGGCGGAAGGGCTCCAGTTCCTCGTCCCAGGACTCCCCGAGTGCGAGGGAGAGTTCATGGTAGACGGCGGCAGGATCGCCGGCACCCGCCTCATAGGCGTACCGGATCCGGTCCTCGGTCACCATGATGTTGCCGTGGACGTCCGTCGTGGCGTGGAAGATCCCGAGCTCAGGAGTGTGCGACCAGCGCCCGCCATCGGCGCCGGGGCTCTGCTCCTCGGTGACCTCGTAGCGGAGGTGCGCCCAGCCGCGCAGGGCGGATGCGAGCTGCGATCCGGAGCCCTGCGGGCCGACCCATGAGAGCTCGGCGCGCAGCATTCCGGGCGCGGCAGGTTGCGCTGTCCACTCCATGTCGATGCGCTTGTCCAGGACAGAGCCGATAGCCCATTCGACATGAGGGCACAACGCAGTAGGGGCCGAGTGCACGTACAAGACACCGCGCGCCATCACAACAGACATTCCATCCTCCATAGCTGTAGGTACGTCTTCCCCAACGACCTTCATATGGCTGATGAAACTGCAACGGATGATGCCAGAGCTTTACGAGACCCACCCGCGCATATCATGCGGGTTCCGTTCCACTAGTGCTCATTCTGCCCGAGAAGCGTGAATTTCGCCACTGTCACTACCCGCCTGCAATGCCCTGCCCTCCCCCGCCCGCTCGGGGCCCACGCGGGGTCAGGCCCTGGGGTGGGCCTGCTCGTAGCTTCGGCGGAGGCGTTCGACCGATACGTGCGTGTAGAGCTGCGTCGTAGCAAGGCTCGAGTGGCCGAGGATCTCCTGCACGGCCCTGAGGTCGGCCCCTCCGTCGAGCAGGTGCGTGGCGGCGCTGTGGCGGAGCGCGTGCGGTCCCTGCGCGGCGGTGTCGCCGAGGGCATCGAGGGCGTCCTTGACCTGGGTGCGGACGGCGCGTTGGTCGATGCGTCCGCCCCTGCGGCCCAGGAACAGGGCCGGTCCGCTCTTCTCCGACACCCACTGCGGTCGACCGCGGCGCAGCCAGTCGTCGAGGGCATGGGCCGCGGGAACCCCGTAGGGCACGGTCCGCTCCTTCGACCCCTTGCCGAGGACCGCCAGGGTGCGCCGCTCCGTGTCGACGTCGTCGATGTCGAGGCCGACAAGCTCACCGACCCGGACACCGGTACCGTAGAGCAGCTCGATCATGGCGCGCCGCTGGAGGTTCGAGGGATCGCCCTGCACTGCCTGCTCATCGAGGCCCTCGAAGAGGACGTCGGTCTGCGGCCGGCTGAGGACGGCGGGCAGGCTGCTGCTCCGCTTGGGCGCGCGGAGGCGCAGGGCGGGGTTGGCGAGAATCGTCTCCTCGCGGACGGCCCAGTCCATGAAGGAGCGCACCGACGCCGCACGCCTCGCGATCGTCGACCGGGACAGGCCCGCCCCGTCCAGTGCACCGAGCCAGGACCGGAAGTGGCGGAGCTCCAGCTGGTCCAGTGCAGACACCCCCGCCTGTGCAGCGTGGGCGAGGAAGAGCTCGATGTCCGTCCGGTATGCCCGCACCGTGTGGGCCGAGCGGTTGCGTTCCCGCGTGAGGTAGTCCGCGAACCCGGAAAGGGCTGCGCCGAGCTCGCCTGCAAGCGGAGCGCCACTAGTTGTCATGTTCGCCTCCCCTCCCAGTATCCCCGCCCCGGGCTCCCTACCCCTCCAGGCCCCGCCCGACTCGTTCCAGATCGAGGAGCGCCCTCTTCACCTCCGGGCCCGCGGCATACCCGATGACCGTGCCCGCGCTGCTGACCACACGGTGGCCCGGGACGATGATCGAGACCGGATTGGCCCTGACCGCCGCGCCGATCGCCCGGCCCATCCGCGGATTGCCCAGTTGCTCAGCGACGTCCCGATAGCTGCGGCGCTCCCCGTACGGGATCCGCCGAAGCGCGGCCCAGACGCTCAGCTGGAACGGAGTACCGGAGAGGTCGATGGGAGCAGCGAAGTCCCGCACCGAGCCGTCGAAGTAGTCCGTCAGCTCACGGCATGCCTGGAGGAGTACGGCCGCCGTCGGCTCCGGCACCGGCGGCACCTGTCCCTCCGGTCCGGGCACGGAGCCGGGGCTTCCGGGAGTGGGAGCCGCGTGGCCCAGCAGGGCCGGAGCCGGCGGCGGATGATGGTCGCCGTGGTACAGGCCGACGATGGCGACCCCTTGGGCGACCACGCGCAGGAGCCCGAGGGGTGTATCGATCTCGGCGTGGAACCGCTCGTCCTCCGGGGCGAACCCCTTGCTGCGTGTCATGACGTCCTCCCGGTCGTGCCGTCCGTCGTCGTCCGGCTCTTCGTGTCGTGCCTGCCCGTGCGCCTGCCGGGGCTCAGCCCTTCTGTCGTCGCCAGCCTTCGGCCGTCCTGTGGGCCAGGCCCGCCAGTTCGAGGCGCGCGAGACCGCTGATGACGTCCTTGGTGGAGAGGCCCGCGACGCTCGACAGTTTGTCGACCGATGTCGAGGCGCGGACCGGCAGGCCGTCGAGCAGCAGCAGATCGGGAATCGTCAGGCCGTCGTGGTCGTGCGCCGGAGACGCCTCCTCCCTGGCCCGGTCCCCCGATTCGCTGCCCAGTGGACCCGCCAGCTCTGCCACGTCGGCTGCATCCGTGACACAGACCGCGGTGCCGTCCCGCAGCAGTCGGTGGCACCCCGCCGAATTGGCCGAGTGGACGGAGCCGGGCACGGCGCCCACCGGCCTGCCCAGCTCGCCCGCGTGGTGGGCGGTGTTGAGCGCGCCCGATCGCCAGCGCGCCTCGACCACCACCGTGGCAGCGCTGAGGGCCGCGATCAGCCGGTTCCGTTGCAGGAACCTCCATCGGGTGGGAGAGCTGCCGGGTGGGACTTCGGAGATGAGGAGTCCCCGATCCGCGATCGCACGGAGCAGCTCCTCGTTGCCTGCCGGATAGTACCGGTCCACGCCTGAGGCCAGAAGGGCGACGGTCGCCGGGGTGTCGCGACCGTCCGTGGTGGCGAGAGCGGCCCGGTGGGCCTGGGCATCGATGCCGTACGCCCCGCCCGAGACCACCGTGAAGCCGCGGGTCGTGAGACCGGACGCCAGGTCGGTCGTCACGGAGGATCCGTAGGTGGTGCTGTCGCGGGAACCCACGAGGGCAACCAGCCGCTCGATCCCGGGGACCTGGTGCCGCCCCCGCACCCAGAGGCACAGCGGAGCGGAGACCTGCAGGTCGTCGAGCGCTTCCGGCCACTCCTCGGATTCAGGCACGACCAGTCGCCCACCCAACCGCGCAAGCGTCGCCAGGTCACGCTCGGGAGCGAGGTCGCCGAGGCGGGGAGCCCAGCGGGCCAGTCCCTCCCCGAGGAGGTCCCGGCGTTCCCCGATGCCCAGTGCTTCGCACAGGTGCCGGGTGAGCTCCTGGCCCGCGCTGATCTCCCGGCGGGCGACGCGCAGGGCATCGACCGGACCGACGATCGAGACAAGCCCCATGCCGACGGTGTCGGAGGGGTCGAACAGCCTCGACAGTGCTGCCCTGGCCAGACTGCTGCTCGCGAACCCACTCATGCCGCACGCTCCTGCAGCCGGAAGCCGAGGGCCGTCACCACATCGTCCGCATCCGGCCGGGCGCGGCCTGCCAGATCGGACACGGTCCAGGCGACACGAAGGACCCTGTCCCAGCCACGCGCGCTGACCAGGTTCCTGTCCAGTGCCCTGTCCAGGGATGCAGTCACCGCCCGCGGCAGTGCGAGCTCGCCGCGGAGGATCCGGCCCTGCACCTCCGCATTCGTCGCGTAGTTCCACGGGCGCAATCTCTCCCGCTGGGCACTCCGAGCCGCAGCGACCCGCTCTGCCACACGGGCGGATGTCTCGGCCGACCCACCCGCGGCGTAGTCGGCAAGGCTGACCCGCTGTACCGCGAGCTGCAGGTCGACGCGGTCCAGCAGCGGTCCCGAGAGACGGTTGAAGTACCGCCGGCGCTGCTGGGCCGTGCACATGCAGTCGATGCCCTTCCCGTTGGCAAGACCGCACGGACAGGGGTTGAGCGCGAGGACGAGTTGGAACCTGGCGGGATAGGACGCGGTTCCGGACGCGCGGTGCAGGACGAGGCGGCCGCTCTCCAGCGGTTCACGCAGGGCCTCCAGGACCCGGCGTTCGTACTCGGGCGCCTCATCGAGGAACAGGACGCCCCGATGCGCCCGTGATGCGGCACCGGGCCTCGGGATCCCGCTTCCTCCGCCGATGATGGCGGCAGGGGTCGCGGTGTGGTGGGGACTTTCGAAGGGCGGCGTGCGGACCAGTTCGCCGCAGTACCGCTCCCCGCTCAGGCTGTGGATGGCCGTCACTTCCATCGCGTGATCGTCCTCGAGCTCCGGCAGGATCCCGGACAGGCGTTCTGCCAGCATCGTCTTCCCCGCCCCGGGAGGTCCGACCATGAGGAGATGGTGGGCACCGGCGGCGGCGATCTCCAGCGCGTACCTCGCCTCGTGCTGGCCCGCGATATCGGACAGGTCCCGCAGCGGTACCGCCGGGACTGCCGGCGCCCGCGGCTCCTGCCGCGACACCGGATCCGGCAGCGTGACCCGAGCGCCGTCCGCTCCGAACGCCAGCGCCACCTCTGCGAGCGTCCGGAAGGACCGCACGCCGGCGGCAGGGACCAGAGCGGCCTCGGCGGCGTTCTCCTCCGCGACGACGATGCTGGTGTGTCCCGCCTGCACGGCCGCCATGACGGCGGGCAGGACGCCGTGGACGGGACGGAGTTGCCCATCCAGGCCCAGTTCGGCGAGGAAGACCGTGGAGCCACACCCCCGCACGTCTCCTGCAGCCGCCAGTGCGGACATGACGATCGCGAGGTCGAAGGCCGAACCGCGCTTGGGCAGGGAGGCCGGTATCAGGTTGACCGTGATCTTGCGGCGGCTGAGCGGGACGCCGGCATTCCGTGCCGCGGCCCGGATGCGGTCCTTCGCCTCGTTGAGCGAGGCGTCGGGCAGGCCGAGCAGCACGAAGGCGGGCAGGGTCTGCCCGATATCGGCCTCGACCTCGACGACGTGTCCGTTCATGCCCACCATCGACACCGCGTACGTCCGGCCGAGCACCATCAGATCACCGCCCGCACGTGCTCGATCCGCGGTGCTCCCGAACCGTCGTCGAGCACGCCCACGGCGTCGATGCGGAACCCGCTGAACCGCAGGTTGTGCGCGCGGGCCCACGTGGAGGCGAGCCGGTACAGCCGCTCCAGCTTGCTCGCCGTGATGGCCTCCAGCGGCTGCCCGAAGTCGTCCGAGCTCCGCGTCTTCACCTCGACGATCACCAGCGTCGATCCGTCGACCGCGACCAGGTCGATCTCCCCTGCCGGGCACCGCCAGTTCCGGTCGACGATCCTCAGGCCCGCCTGCTCGAGGAAGACTGCCGCCGTTGCCTCTCCGCGACGACCCAGCTGATCCTTTGCCACCATGGCTTCCACCTCCTCCCCCAGCCTCGGGGAAGCGGCCGACGCACACCGCGGCGCGAGGGGTTATGTGGACAACACGGCTTCCGCGGGCCGGTCGGAACCTGTCCCGACGGGGTGACCGCCGGCCCCGGTACCCTCACGCGGTGGGCCGGGGAAGAAAGCCGTTGGCCGGGGAAGAAGACCGTGGGTCGGGGAAGAAAGCGGTGGCACAGGTCCCCCGCCCCTCGTACCGTGGACGGAGAAGCGACGTCGACCCGACGTCGGCCCGGGAGAACGGAGGACACCGTGTCAGAATCCAGTGACATCCTGCGAGGCGGATCGGAGGCGGACCTGCAGGAACAGGACGCGACAGCACGTCCGGGCGCGGACCGGGCCGGTACGGGGACGGGCGGGTCGGAGGCGGACCTCCAGGAACAGGGGATGCCCGCCGGATCCGGCGACGACGGCTTGGGAGGCGGCATCGCCGGTGAAGGCACGGGTGGATCGGAGGCCGACCGGCTCGAACAGGCAGCAGACGTCCCGCTGGAAGGCGAGGACGCCTTCCCCTACGGCGGGACGGACGACGACCCGCCCTTGTGAAGACCGCGTGAGGGCCGATCGGCCCAGCAGCCGATAACCCAGGAGCCGGTCGGCCGCGAGGGGCCGGTCAGCCCAGTGTGCCGTCCTTCGGCAGGGCGATGTCGTCCGACTTCGAGAGCTCCTCGACGTTGACGTCCTTGAACGTGATGACGCGGACGTTCTTCACGAACCGCGCCGAACGGTACACGTCCCAGACCCAGGCGTCCTGGAGCGTCAGGTCGAAGTAGACCTCGCCGTCGGCCGAGCGCGCCTGCAGGTCCACGTTGTTGGCCAGGTAGAACCGGCGCTCCGTCTCCACGACGTAGCTGAAGAGACCCACGACGTCCCGGTACTCGCGGTAGAGCTGGAGCTCCATGTCGGTCTCGTAGTTTTCAAGATCCTCAGCACTCATTCGACAATCATCCCCCAATTTCCGCGTGTGGCATGCCGGTCCTGTCCTGGCGTCCCAGCCGCCACGTCTTTCGGTGATACTCGCTGGGTCCCTGGGCGTCGATGGCTGCACGGTGCGCTTCCGTCGCGTAGCCCTTGTTCCCGTCCCAGCCGAAGGCGGGGTGGTCGGCGGCCAGGGAGACCATCAGGGCGTCGCGCTCGACCTTGGCCAGGACGCTGGCCGCCGCGACGCTCAGGCACTTCAGGTCCGCCTTGATGCGGGTGTGGACGGGCGCCGTGCAGCCGACGGCGGGTGCCGCGGGGCTCCCGCCGCCGTCGAACAGGATGCCCTGGGACCGGGCGGAGAGCCAGTCGTGATTGCCGTCGAGGATGACGGCGTCGGGCGTCACGGTGTCGAGGACGGCCGCCCAGGCACGACTGCCGGCGGTCCGCAGTGCGGCCATCAGCCCCAGTGCGTCGATCTCCGCGGCGGACGCGTGCCCCACAGCGGAGGCCACGGACCAGCGCCGGATGCGCGGCACGAGTGCCTGGCGCTCGGCCGGCAGGAGCAGTTTGCTGTCGCGGACGCCCCGCAGGCCTGGAGCCGCATCGAGGTCGACGACGACGACGCCGACCGACACGGGGCCGGCCAGCGCTCCCCTGCCTACCTCGTCGCACCCGGCGATGTAGCGGTGACCGTCGACGGCGAAGGACTTCTCGAAGCTCAGGGTGGGAGCGGAGGAGCGTTTCTTCCGGAGGGCCGTCATGGTCCGGTGGGAGTGGGTTGCGCCGAGGGCTCAGGCTCGGGGATGCCGTCGAACACGTCCGGGTGGTTGCCGAGGAAGCCGATGCGGTCCAGCGGCCAGGCGATGACAGCGGCCCTGCCCTCGATGTCCTCGATGTCGACGAAGCCCTCACCCTCCTTGTCGCGGTTGGCCCGGGAGTCCGCTGACGCGTTGCGGTGGTCTCCCATGACCCACACCGTGCCCTCGGGCACGACGATGTCGAACGGGAGATCGGAGGGGTTGGCACCGGGGAAGAGGTAGGGCTCCTCCAGGGGCTCCCCGTTGACGGTGATGAGGCCCTTGGCGTCGCAGCAGATGACATGGTCGCCGGGGAGTCCGATGACACGCTTCACGAGGTGCTGCTGCGACTCGTCGGGAGCGAGCCCGACGAAGATGAGCGCTTCCTTGAACCAGCTCACGCTGGACTCCGCCTGCGGCGGGAGCCAGCCCTTGGTGTCCCGGAAGACCACGATGTCGCCGTGCTGCAGATCGAAGGGCTGCGGCACGAGTTGGTTCACGAAGATCCGGTCGTCGATCTCGAGGGTCTCCTCCATGGAGCCGGACGGGATGAAGAACGCGCGGAACAGGAAGGTCTTGATGAGGAAGGACAGCACCAGCGCGATCACGACGATCGTCCCGATCTCCTTCAGCCACGCCCCGAAGCCCCGGTCGGAATCCTTCGCGTCCCGCTTCGGGTCCCGCGTCCGGTCCCGCAACCCGTCTGCTGAGGGACCGTCCCCGGCGGCGTCGGGATCGAACGAGTGTGCTGCGGGTTCCCCCGCGGCGGACTTCCTGCGGAAGCTCCGTGCCATGTGCTGGTGTCCTCTGTGGTCGTGGTACCCGGCGGCCACCCACCGAAGGGAGTCCTGCTGGTGCGGCATCCGCGCTGCTAGGCCGGTCGATTCAGCCGACCGGCCCGTTGATCGGAGCATACCTGTCAAATGGCCAGACTAGCTGAAAGGCCCGTCCGATGATGCGATCCTCCGCGACGAGGCCTCCACCCGCTGCGCCGAGCAGCGAACGGGAGTCCATTGAGACCGACCGGTGGTCCCCGAGGAGCCAGAGCCGCCCCTCGGGGACGACGACGTCGAAGTCGAGATCGCTCGCCGCATCCCCCGGATGGACGTACGGCTCGTCGACGGGAGTCCCGTTGAGGGTCAGTCGCCCGTCGTCGGAGCAGCAGGCCACCCGGTCCCCGCCGACGCCGATCACGCGCTTCACGTAGACCGTGTCGCTCCCCGCCAGGCCGAGCCACTGGGCCGTGCCGGCGGCCAGACGTTCCGGGACGCCGCGCGGATCGGTGATGGGGTCGAAGGACCCGCGGCCGTCGAAGACGACGACGTCCCCGCGCTGCACGGTGCCACGGGTGTCCTCGACCTTGCTGACGAGCACCCGGTCACCTTCCCTGAGCAGGGGCTCCATGGAGGCTGACGGGATGAAGTAGACGTCGACGAGGAAACCGCGCACGAGCCCCGTGAGAAGGGCTGCGACGAGGACGGCGGAGAACACGAAACGCCAGCCCGCACAGCGGGACCGGCGTTTCATGTGCTCTCCAGCCGGAAGCTGGGAAGCGGGGGTTTCGTGCACCTTCAGGAGGTTACTTGACCGTCTTGGGGTCGCGCTTCTCCTTGATCTTGGCTGCCTTGCCGCGCAGTTCGCGCATGTAGTACAGCTTGGCGCGGCGCACATCGCCCTTGGAGACAACCTCGATCTTGTCGAGGACCGGGCTGTGGACGGGGAACGTACGCTCCACGCCGACACCGAAGCTCACCTTGCGGACCGTGAAGGTCTCGCGGATGCCGTCGCCCTGGCGGCCGAGGACGAAGCCCTTGAAGATCTGAACACGGGTGTTCTTGCCTTCGATGATGTTGACGTGGACGTTGACGGTGTCGCCGGCGCGGAAGTCGGGGACGTTGTCGCGGAAGGATCCGGCGTCGACGGAATCGAGAATATGCATACTGATACTCCTGGCGAACGCCACAGGTCATTCACGTTGGTCACGGCGGTCAAGGACAGGGCGCGAGGCCCGGGCAATGCCGCCGAAGCAGGATTCCGGCCGATCCGGAGATCCGGTGGCCGGTGTGGGACTGTTGGCTGGACGCCCCCTGTGGCAGGGTCCGGCCCAGTGGACACAATCTACGATTATTCCACAGGAGCGGGACCAACTGCTAATGCGACGGGCGGGTCAGCCTGCCGTCGACGACGTCGAACCCGGCCTCCCGCAGCGCCGCGAGGTCCGCCTTCGTCAGCGACGCGGTGTCGACGCCCGCCAGCAGGTCGGGGCGCCGCTCCGCCGTCCGGTGGAACTGCTCGAGCCGTCGCCACTGGGCGATCCTCGCGTGGTTGCCGCTCAGCAGGACGTCGGGGATCTCCCTACCGCGCCAGGACGACGGTTTCGTGTAGACCGGGTACTCCAGCAGGCCGTCGGAGTGGGACTCCTCCACGAGCGATTCCGGGTTGCCGACCACGCCGGGGATCAGCCGGGCGACGGCCTCGACCATCGCGAGGACAGCCACCTCCCCGCCGTTCAGGACGTAGTCGCCGAGGGAGACGGGGCGGACGTCGAACGCCCCGCGAGCCCAGTCGATCGCCCGCTCGTCGATCCCCTCGTACCGCCCGCAGGCGAAGACGAGGTGGCCGAGCTCCGCGAACTCGTACGCCATGGCCTGGTTGAACACGGCTCCGGCCGGTGAGGGAACGATCAGGGTGGGCCGGTCCCCGTCCGCGGGCGACCCGGCGAGGACCGCTTCGAGTGCCAGGGCCCACGGCTCGGCCTTCATGACCATGCCGGCTCCGCCGCCGTACGGGGTGTCGTCGACCGTCCGGTGCCGGTCCGTCGTGAAGGAGCGGAGGTCATGGACCCGTACATCGAGGACGCCGTCCTGCCGGGCCTTGCCGATCAGCGACAGGTCGAGGGCGGCAAGGTACTCCGGGAAGATGGAGACGACGTCGATGCGCACTAGTCGCGCTCCTCCGCCGGAGCCCCGTCGTCGTCGCCGTCGTCGGGTGCCTGGTTGGAACCGGGGGTGTTCAGGTCGAAGAGCCCTGCCGGCGGCACGATCGTCACGAAGCCGCCCTCGGGATCCACCTCGGGGACGATCTCGCCGACGAAGGGCACGAGGGCCTCGTGGCCGTCGGCGAGTTCGACGACCAGCAGGTCCTGGACGGCCATCGTCCGCAGGCCGGTGACCTTGCCCACGGACTCTCCCTCGACGCGGGCATCGAGGCCGACGAGTTCGTGCTCGTACCAGGAGTCGTCGTCGCCGTCGTTGGTCCCGTCGGAGTCGATGAAGAGCCGGGCGCCGCGCAGCGTCTCGGCCTGGTTGCGGTCGGCCACCTGCTCGAAGCCCACGATCAGGATGTCCTTGTTCCACCGGGCCTTGGCGACGGTCAGCTCGGAGACGGCGGCGTCCTCGACCCGGAAGGTCTCGCCGGGCTCGAACCGGTCCTCGGGGGCGTCGGTGAAGAGCTGGACGGTCACCTCGCCCCGGATGCCGTGGGGCTTGCCGATCCTGGCTACGAGTACTTCCATCGTGCTGCTCCTGCTGGTTGTGCCACGGGGAATCCGGGGTTGTGCGGGGGTGGTACGGGGACTACGGGGAAAACCGATCGGCCCCGCCACCAGGTTCTGGTGGCGGGGCCGATTCGTGCCGTGCTCTGGAGGGGTCAGCCCCTGCGGCGGTCGGTGTCGACGACGTCGACGCGGACCGGCTCGCCGTCCGCGAGGGCGGCGACCACGGTACGCAGCGCCCGGGCGGTGCGCCCCTGGCGGCCGATCACGCGGCCGAGGTCCTCCTGGTGGACGCGGACCTCGAGCGTCTCACCGCGGCGGTTGTTCTTCGCGGAGACCCGGACGTCGTCCGGGTTGTCGACGATGCCGCGGACGAGGTGCTCCAGAGCTTCGGCCAGCAACTTACTCTGCCTCGGTCGCTTCCGCGGCGGCGTCGTCGTTCTTCTTCGCCTTCGGCGTGATGGCCTCGGGGACGATCACCGAACCCTTCTCGGGGGCGACGAACGATTCCTTGGCTGCCTTGGTCCTCAGGGTGCCTTCCTGGCCCTTGAGTCCCTTGAACTTCTGCCAGTCACCGGTGATCTTCAGCAGCACGGAGACCTGCTCGGTCGGCTGGGCGCCGACGCCGAGCCAGTACTGCGCACGGTCGGAGTCGATCTCGATGAACGAGGGCTCCTCGGTGGGGTTGTACTTGCCGATTTCTTCGAGGGCACGGCCATCACGCTTGGAGCGTGCATCCATGACGACGACACGGTAGAAAGGTGCGCGGATCTTACCCATGCGCTTGAGGCGAATCTTTACGGCCACTTGTGTGGTCACTCCTTGTAAATGAAAAGGGGCGAACCCGTCGTCCTGCTCCCGTGGGGCGGGCCATTTCGAGGGGTTCAAAGGACACAATTCACGCACAGAGAGAGGGGCTGCACGGATCGAGTACGAATCCATTGTGCCAGACGGGCGAAGTTTAGGCGATTCCGCCCGCGGCGCCCTCGACGGCGACCCTCAGCCGGTTGCGCCAGGGGTCCTCGAAGCGCAGTTCCGCCCCGGTATGGTGGCTCGCGATCCCGGCGGAGGCCAGCCGGTCGGCGAGCGCCCCCACCTCGTCGGCGGCGGGCACCTGGATGAGCACCTCGCCGAGACCGAGCGTGTCCTTGCGGGGGCCGGCGCCCCTGCTGTTCCAGACGTTCATGGCCATGTGGTGGTGATAGCCTCCGGCCGACACGAAGAGGGCCTGGCCGTGCCAGCCCGCCGTCCGCTCGAATCCCAGCACGTCGACGTAGAACCGCTGCGCCGTGTCCACGTCGCCCACCTGCAGGTGCACGTGCCCGACCTCCGCGCTCTTCGACGCGGCATGCGCCACGGCGTCCTCAGTCAGGTGTTCCTCCAGGTAGGCCCGCGGCGACAGCGGGAGGCTGTCCATCACGACGGAGCGGTTGCCGCGCTCGTCCCGGGACCAGTCCCAGGTCTCCCTCGGGCGGTCGAAGTACAGTTCGATGCCGTTGCCCTCGGGATCGCTGAAGTAGAAGGCCTCGCTCACGAGGTGGTCGGCACTGCCCACGTAGGAGCTGAGCGGGTGGCGCGCCGCGGACGCGACGGCCGCGGCCAGGTCCGCGCGGTCCGAGAACAGGAGGGCGGTGTGGAACAGGCCGGCCTCGCCGCGCGGGGGCAGGCGCAGGTGGCCGGCGCCTTCGAGGCGGATGACGGCCTTCCCCCGGCGTCCGAGCACGACGGCGTCCGCAAGGTCCTCGAGCACCTCCAGACCCAGCGCGGTGGCGTAGTAGGTGGTCATGGCCGCGAGGTCCCCGACCCGAAGGGTCAGCGTGCCCATGGCGGTGGTGGTGGGTAGCAGGTCCTGGTGCATAGCGGCTCCTTCGGCGGTGATCGTACTGTCCTCCGTATAACTACTTGAAGCTTCAAGTTATTCCGGGGAGGCGGACTGCTCATCCCTCGGCGCCGGGCGCACGACCGATCCGCGCAGCACGATCGCCCGGAGGTCGGCCAGGGTGCCGACGTCCCGGCGTGGATCGGAGGAGCAGACGACGGCGTCGGCGCCGGCCCCCTCCTCGATACCGAGGAAGCCCAGCCAGCGGCGGGCGGACCAGCAGGCGGCATCGAGGGCCGCCGCTGCACCCAGTCCGGCGGCTGCCAGTGCGGCCACCTCGTCCGGGAGGCGGCCGTGCGCGATCACGCTCCCGGCGTCCGTTCCCGCGTAGACGGCGATCCCGGCATCGTGCGCCCTGCGCACCATGTCCTGCCGTCCGCCCCACAGGCGCCGCATGTGCGCCGCATAGTCCGGGTACTTCTCCGCGGCACCGTCGGCGATGGCGGGGAAGGTGTCGATGTTGATCAGCGTCGGGACGATGGCCACGCCCTGCTCCACGAAGCGCGGGACGTGCCGGGGAAGCATCCCCGTGGCGTGCTCGATGCAGTCGATACCGGCGTCGAGCATCCCGTCGAGCGTGTCGGCGGCGAAGCAGTGGGCGGTGACGCGGGCGCCCTCGGCGTGGGCGGCGTCGACCGCGTCCCGAAGGGCCGCGGTCGGGAAGGCAGGAGTCAGGTCCCCGAGCGACCGGTCGATCCAGTCCCCCACGATCTTCACCCAGCCGTCGCCGCGCCGTGCCTGCTCCGTCACGGCGTCGGCGAGCTGCGAGGGCTCCACCTCCACGGCGTAGTCGCGGAAGTAGCGGCGGGTGCGGGCGACATGGCGCCCTGCCCGTACCAGCCGCGGCAGGTCCGGCCGCTGCTGCACCCACCGCGTGTCGTTGACGACGCCCGCGTCCCGGATGAGGAGTGTGCCCGCGTCCCTGTCGGCCAGGGCCTGCTGTTCGGCCAGGGCGTCCGGTACCCGGCCCCTCCGGTCGAGGCCCACATGGCAGTGCGCGTCGACGAGGCCGGGCAGGACCCACCCCTCCAGCGTGCGCGACGGTGCCCCGGGCGGCCTTGTGAAGGTGAACCGCCCGTCCTGCACGTAGACATCGGGGACGGCGCGCGACGGCGACAGCAGCACCGTGCCCGTGAGGTGCAGGTAGCCGCCGGTCGGCGGGGTCATGGCGGGGTCATGTCGGCAGGGGTCTTGTCGGCAGGGGTCTTGCCGGCAGGGAACGGGGCATAGGTCCGCTGGAACGCGCTCACGCCGCGGCCTCCTCGCCTGCGGAGCGCAAAAAGGCGCGGATGAGGGCGGCACCCTCGGGGGTGTCGTGCGGGCGGTGTCCGCCCGGGACCACGCGGTGGATGGCGCCGGTCCCGGCCAGGTACTGGGCCACCTCCTCGTAGAGTGGCTCCCAGCCACCCGTGAGGACGAGGGTCGGCACGCCGGGGACGATCGACAGCGGAGCCTCCCAGGGCGGGCTCTGGAGCCGCAGCCGGGCGGCATCCCGCCCGGGACCGCCCACAGGTTCCTCCGCTTCCTCCGTGATGGATCCGCGCCGCAGGAACTCCCGGAGGAAATCCCCGTCCGACAGCGCGTGGCGCTCGGCGACGAGGGGTGCCATCAGGTCGATGTGCGCCTTCGTCGCGGGGAGGCCGGCCGTCAGTGAGAGGCACGCAGGCTCGATGAGCGTCAGGGAACCCACGAGGTCGGGCCGCTCCACGGCGAGCAGCATGGCGGGAACGGCACCCTCCGCGTGGGCGACGACATGCCCGCCGGCGCCCAGGGCCTCGGCGAGGATCTCCTGGTCGCGATCGTGGTCCGTGGCCAGGGGCTCCGCCTCCGCGTCGAAGCCGTGGCGCCGGAGGTACAGGCAGTCGTAGTCGAGCGAGAGGCCGTGCTGCCTCGGCCAGGCGGCGGCTCCGAAACGGCCACTGCCATGGACGAAGACGACGCGCTCGAGGCTCAGCACTGGAAGGAACCCGCCGGGTCCGGTGCGGGCTGCACTGGAATCGCTACTTCCCGAGGAACTTCTCGAAGCCCTTCGGGAGGTTCATGGCCGACGGGTCGAAGTCCTGCTGACCGCCGAACGCTGCACCCGGTGCCGCCGTACGGGCCGCGGTGCGCCGCGCCTCCGCCTGCTGCAGTTCCTGGGCGGCCTTCGCGGGGTTGCCCGAGCGGGGCTTCTTCTTGCCCTTGGCCGCGACGGCCTTCGCCTTGCGCGGACCGCCGAAGCCACCGGGGCCGGCCATCCCGGGCATGCCCGGGATGCCTCCGCCGGATGCCATCTTCTTCATCATCTTCTGCGCCTGGGTGAAGCGCTCGAGCAGTCCGTTCACCTCGGAGACGTGCACGCCGGACCCACGGGCGATTCTCGCGCGGCGGGATCCGTTGATGATCTTGGGGGCGAGCCGCTCATGCGGGGTCATGGAGCGGACGATGGCCTCGACACGGTCGATCTCGCGCTCGTCGAAGTTCTCGAGCTGCTCCCGCATGTTGGCGGCACCGGGCATCATCATGAGCATCTTCTTCATGGAGCCCATGTTGCGGATCTGCTGCATCTGGGCGAGGAAGTCCTCGAGGGTGAACTCCTCCTGGTCGGCGAACTTCTTCGCCATCCGGGCCGCTTCGTCCTTGTCCCAGGACTGCTCCGCCTGCTCGATGAGCGTCAGGATGTCGCCCATGTCCAGGATGCGCGAGGCCATGCGGTCGGGGTGGAACAGCTCGAAGTCGTTCAGTCCCTCGCCCGTGGACGCGAACATGACCGGCTTGCCGGTGACCGAGGCGACGGAGAGGGCGGCACCACCGCGGGCGTCGCCGTCGAGCTTGGTCAGGACGACACCGGTGAAGTCGACGCCCTCGTTGAACGCGAGGGCGGTGTTGACGGCATCCTGGCCGATCATCGCGTCGATGACGAACAGCACCTCGTCGGGGCTGATGGCGGCGCGGATGTCCGCGGCCTGCTGCATCAGTTCGGCATCCACGCCGAGACGGCCCGCGGTGTCGACGATGACGACGTCGTACAGGCGCGCCCGCGCCTCCGCGACACCCTGGCGGGCGACGGCGACCGGGTCCCCGGTGGCGGACTCGAATTCGGAGCTGACGCCCGGGTGCGGCGCGTAGACGGGAACGCCCGCGCGCTCACCGTTCACCTGGAGCTGCCGGACGGCATTCGGGCGCTGGAGGTCGCAGGCGACCAGCAGCGGGCTGTGTCCCTGGCCCTTGAGCCACTTGGACAGCTTCCCGGCGAGCGTGGTCTTTCCGGCACCCTGCAGGCCCGCCAGCATGATGACGGTCGGCGGGTTCTTCGCCAGGCGGATCCGGCGGGTCTCCCCGCCGAGGATCCCGACGAGTTCCTCGTTGACGATCTTGACGACCTGCTGGCCCGGGTTCAGGGCCTGGGAGACCTCGAGGCCGAGGGCGCGTTCCTTGACGGCGGCCGTGAAGGCGCGCACCACGGGCACGGCGACGTCCGCGTCGAGCAGGGCGCGCCGGATCTCGCGGACGGTGGCGTCGATGTCCGCCTCGGTGAGGCGGCCCTTGCCACGGAGGTTCTTGAAGGTCGCAGTCAGCCGGTCGGAGAGTGAATTGAACACGTGCCGTGAACTTCTTTCATCGGGAAGTAGAGAGACTCAACTCCCTAGGGTACCAACTGGGGGTGCCGGAGGGATGCCTGACGCGGGCCGGTCCGGCCGCACCGGACACTGCCGGCGCAACGGGCGACGCGGCGCGGGAGGGCAGGACACGCGCAGGGATAAGTGGCAAGGTGAAGAGGTGGACACTTCCTCCCTCGCAGAACACGACACCATTCCCGCCGATGCCGATACCCGGGTGAAGACACTCCTCATCCTCGGGGCCTCCGGCGACCTCACGGGACGCCTGCTGCTCCCGGGGCTCGCCCGGCTCATCCGCCTGGGCAGGGCCGACGGGCTGAAGCTCGTGGGCGCGGGGTCCGACGACCTCACCGACGACCAGTGGCGCGAGCGCATCGACAAAGCGTTCGCGGGGTCCCTCGACAAGGCGGACGACGCCGGCCGGGCATCCCTGCAGCAGGTGCGCGACAACAGCACCTACCACCTGATCGACGTCACCCAGGACGGGCTCGGCGACCTGGTGCAGACGCTCGAAGGCCCGGTGGCCCTGTACTTCGCCCTGCCTCCGGCCATCAGCCAGAAGGCCTGCAGCGCCCTCGGGCCGGACTCCCTGCCCAAGAGCACGCGCCTCGTCATGGAGAAGCCGTTCGGCACGGACCAGGCCTCGGCCCATCGGCTCAACGAGAAGCTGGCGAGACTGGTCCCGGAGCAGAACATCCACCGCGTGGATCACTTCCTCGGCAAGGCGACCGTCTTCAACATCCTGGGCCTGCGCTTCGCCAACCGCATCCTCGAGCCGGTGTGGAACAACCTCCACATCGAGAAGGTCGAGGTCATCTTCGACGAGGACCTCGCACTGGAGAACCGCGCCCGCTACTACGACGGGGCGGGCGCCCTGCGCGACATGATCCAGAGTCACCTGCTGCACGTCATGGCGCTGCTGGCGCTGAACGCGCCGTCGACCCTGCACGAGCGGGACCTGCGCGACCACATCGGCTCGATCCTCCGGGCGAGCTCGGTGGACCTCGACAGCCCGGGCAGCAGCCGCCGCGCCCGCTACACGGCGGGCTCCATCGGCGACCGCCGGATCCCCGACTACGCGGCGGAGCCCGGCGTCGATCCCTCGAAGGGCACCGAGACCCTCGCCGAGGTCACCGTCTCGATCAACAACGAGCGCTGGTCGGGCGTCCCGTTCGTCCTCCGCTCCGGCAAGGCCCTCGGCATCAAGCGCAAGGAAGCGGTCATCACCTTCCGGCCCGTCAGCCACCTGCCCGTGGGCTTCACGGGACAGGACGCGCCCACGAAGCTGCGTATCGGGTTCGGACCGGACACCCTCCAGCTCGAACTCGACGTCAACGGACCGGGTGACATCTTCTCGCTGGACCGCGCGACCCTCAGTGCAGACCTCAACGAGACGGATCTGCTCCCCTACGGTGAAGTACTCGACGGGGTCCTCGCCGGGGACCCCACGCTGTCCGTCCGCGGTGACACCGCCGAGGACTGCTGGCGCATCGTGGAGCCGGTCCTCAGGGCCTGGTCGGAGAACCGGGTACCCCTCGAGGAGTACGCCGCCGGGTCGAACGGACCGGAGTCCTGGCCGTCGTCCCACGGCCGGCCCTGACGACCGCTCCCCGCGCCTCCCCCGCGCCTCCCCGAGAACGACGGAAGGGCCGCAACGATGTGGCGGCCCTTCCGTCGTTCTCCTGCTGCGTCTCCTACATTGCGTTACAGTGCGGCGTCCCCGCGCTCACCCGTGCGGACCCGGACGGCTTCCTCGACCGGGATCACCCAGACCTTGCCGTCGCCGGCGCGCCCGGTGTTGGCCGTCGAGACCAGGACATCGACGATGTCGGTGACCCAGGCATCCGCGACGAGGACTTCGACGCGCGCCTTCTGGAGGAGGTCCACGGTGTACTCGGCGCCGCGGTAGACCTCGGTATGGCCGCGCTGGCGGCCGTAGCCGCTCGCCTGGCTGACCGTGAGGCCCTGGACCCCGTAGTTCTCGAGTGCTCCCCGCACGCCGTCGAGCTTGTCGGGACGAACGATCGCTGTCACCAGTTTCATGAATGTACGCCCTCCGTGACGTTCTGCTGGGTGGTCTTCTGCGTGGTCTTGTGCGGCGTGAACATCTGCTCGGCGAAGGGGTGGAAGGATCCGCCCACTCCCAGTCCACCGAATTCGTAGGCGGTCTCCGCGTGCTCCGAGAGGTCGACGCCACCGATCTCGTTGTCGGCGCTGACCCGGAACCCGATGGTCTTGTGGATCGCCAGGCCGATGATGGCGGTCATGACCGCGGACAGGGCGATCGCGATGGAGGCCGCGACGATCTGGGCCACGAGCTGGCCGGCGCCGCCGCCGTAGAAGAGTCCGCCACCGGCACCCTCGACCGGCAGTGCGATGAACCCGAGTGACAGCGTGCCCACGATGCCCGCGACGAGGTGGACGGCGACTACGTCGAGCGAATCGTCGAAGCCGAGGCGGTACTTGATGCCGACGGCCAGGGCGCAGACCGCGCCCGAGAGGAGGCCCAGGCCCACGGCGCCGATGGGGCTGACGTTGGCGCAGGCGGGCGTGATGGCGACGAGGCCGGCGACGATGCCCGAGGCGGCGCCGAGGGACGTCGGGCGTCCGTCGCGGATCCGCTCGGTCATAAGCCAGCCGACCATGGCGGCGGCGGGGGCTGCCATGGTGTTGATCCAGATCAGGCCGGCCTCCTCGGCGCTTCCTGCCGCGCCTCCGTTGAAGCCGAACCAGCCGAACCACAGGAGTGCGGCGCCGAGCATCACGAACGGGATGTTGTGGGGGCGCTGGGCCGGGTCCTGGCCGAAGCCCTGCCGCTTGCCGAGGATCAGGGCGAGGACGAGTGCTGCCACGCCTGCGCTGATATGCACCACCGTGCCTCCGGCGAAGTCGATGGCTTCGCCGACGGCGCTGCCGACAGCACCGTCAGCGCTGAGGAGTCCGCCGCCCCACACCATGAACGCGAGCGGGCAGTAGACCGCCGTGACCCAGATGGGCACGAAGATGGTCCAGGCGCCGAACTTGGCGCGGTCGGCGATGGCTCCGCTGATGAGCGCCACCGTGATGATGGCGAAGGTGGCGCCGTAGCCCGCGCCGATGAGGTCCTCCGTGCCGATCAGGCTCGCAAGCCCGAACGAGGTGAACGGATTGCCGAAGAGCTGGGCGATGCCGTCCCCGCCGGTCATCGAGTAGCCCCACAGGACCCAGACGACCCCCACGAGCCCGACGGCGATGAAGCTCATCATCATCATGTTCAGTGCGGCCTTGGCACGGGTCATCCCGCCGTAGAAGAAGGCGAGGCCCGGGGTCATGAGGAGTACGAGGGCAGCTGAGATCATCACCCAGACGTGGCCTGCTGTGAGGTCCATCAAACACGATCCTTCCAAAGGGGCGGGGACTTCCCGCACCTCCAGAATGCGATGGGCGTGTTTCCGTCCTTGGGGCGGAACATTGCGCGCAGGTTACATCAGTCTCACCGACGTAAAAGGCGCATGACGCGAGTATTTCCGGCAGGTTTCCCGGGGCCCGGACCCTTGCCGGTTTCCCGGCTGGACCCTAGGGGACGGTCCGATCGGCAGCGCGTCCTGACAGCACGGCTAGCTCAGCAGCGCGTCGACGAAGCCCTCCGCGTCGAAGGCCGCGAGGTCGTCGGCGCCCTCGCCGAGGCCGATCAGCTTCACGGGCACGCCCAGGCTGCGCTGGATCGCCACCACGATGCCGCCCTTCGCGGTTCCGTCAAGTTTGGTGAGCACGATCCCGCTGATGTTCACGACCTCGGCGAAGACCCGCGCCTGGTTGAGTCCGTTCTGCCCGGTGGTGGCATCCAGTACCAGGAGGACCTCGTCGACCGTGCCCTGCTTCTCGACGACGCGCTTGACCTTGCCGAGCTCGTCCATCAGGCCGACCTTGTTCTGCAGGCGCCCGGCGGTGTCGATCAGGACCACGTCCACTTCCTGCTCGATGCCCGCCTTGACGGCCTCGAAGGCCACGGACGCCGGATCGGCGCCGTCGACGTCGGACTTCACCGTGGGCACGCCGACGCGCGCCCCCCAGGTGGCCAGCTGCTCCGCCGCGGCTGCGCGGAAGGTGTCCGCCGCTCCCAGGAGCACGTCCTTGTCGTCGGCGACCAGCGCGCGCGCGAGCTTGCCGACGGTGGTGGTCTTGCCCACCCCGTTCACGCCGACCACCATCACGATCGCGGGCCGGTCCGCGTGACGCTGCGTGGCGAGCGAGCGGTCCATCGAGGGATCGACGAGCTTCACCAGTTCCTCGCGCAGCATGTCCTTGACCTCGGCGGGGTTGCGGCTGCCGGCCACCTTCACGCGCTCGCGCAGCGCGTCGACCAGTTCCATGGTGGGCTCGGTACCGAGGTCCGCCATCAGGAGGGTCTCCTCCACCTCGTCCCAGACGTCCTCGTCGATCCTGTCGCGCGACAGCAGGGTGAGCAGTCCCTTGCCGAGCGCGTTGTTCGAGCGGACGAGTCGTGCCCGCAGCCGGGCGAGGCGGCCCTGCATGGGTTCGACGGTATCGAAGCGCGGGGCGGGAGGCGCCTCGTGGAGGGTGCTGAGGTCGTCCGGCACCAGGACGTCCGTCGTGGTCCCACCCGGGCTGTCGAGGACGTCGAGGGAGGTGGCGCCGTGGGCGGCGACGCCGGCCTGGTCGTCGGGATCCCTCGGCGAGGAATAGAGCCCGGGAGGTGTGCGCCGGCCCCGGACGAGGAGGACGGCGAGCGACCCGATCACGGCGATCGCGAGGATGACGAAGATGACAGGCAGAAGGATGTCGTTCACTGATCCACCTTCTCATACGGGCCGATTGAGCATCCGACGGATGCGGTGACAGAATGCGAGGACCATGGCCGGTTCCCCTCGCGCTCGCAAGCAGTCCCTCCTCCCGATCCTTCCGTGGAGGACACGGGGAGAGGGCGACGCTCCCGCGCCGGGGCGCCTCGCCATCCCGCGCGAAATCCGGGTCCTCATCGCGGCGGCGTTCGTGATCGCCATCGGCTTCGGGCTCGTGGCCCCGATCCTGCCGCAGTTCGCGCAGAGCTTCGACGTCGGCGTGACGGCGGCGTCCGTGATCGTCAGTGCCTTCGCCTTCACGAGGCTCCTGTTCGCACCGACGGGCGGGTGGCTCGTGGAGAAGCTCGGTGAGCGTCCGGTCTACATCATCGGCCTGCTCATCGTGGCCCTGTCCACCGCCGCGTGTGCCTTCGCCGCGGACTACTGGCAGCTGCTGGTCTTCCGGGCGCTGGGCGGCATCGGGTCGACCCTGTTCACCGTCTCGGCCATGGGACTGATCGTCCGGCTCGCGCCGCCGTCCATCCGTGGCCGGGTCTCCGGTGCCTACGCCACGGCATTCCTGCTCGGCAGTATCGGCGGGCCCCTCGTCGGGGGCCTGCTCGCCGGCCTCGGGCTCCGCGTGCCGTTCCTCGCCTACGCCGTCGCGCTGCTCGTCGCATCCGCCGTCGTGTTCTTCCAGCTCCGGGACACCTCCCTCGCCGACCGGCGGGCGGCACGCCAGCAGGCACCGCTGTCGGTCCGGGAGGCCGTCCGTGACTCCGCCTACCGTGCGTCGCTCCTCTCGGGCTTCGCCAACGGGTGGTCCTCGTTCGGCATCCGGATGGCCCTGGTCCCGCTCTTCGCGACCGCCGTGCTCGACGCCGGGCCGCAGGTCGCAGGGATCTCGCTCGCCTTCTTCGCGGGCGGGACCGCGCTGTCGCTGACGGTGTCCGGGCGCCTCGCCGACACGGCCGGCAGGAAGCCCCTGGTCATCACCGGGCTTCTGGTCAACGGCGCCGCGATGGCCGCGCTCGGCTTCTCGGGCAGCGTCCCCGTGTTCCTGGCGGCCTGCGTGGTCGGCGGGATCGGGACGGGGCTGCTGAATCCGGCACAGCAGGCGGCCGTGGCGGACATCATCGGCACCGGCCGCAGTGGCGGCAAGGTCCTGGCGACGTTCCAGATGAGCGCGGACCTCGGCGCCATCTTCGGCCCGATCGTCGCCGGCCTCATCATCGACCGCCTCGTCGTGGGCTCCTACGCCCTGGCCTTCGTCGCCACGGGTGTCCTGGCCGTGCTCGCCGCCGTCACCTGGCTGGCGTCCCGCGAGACACTCCCCCGGCAGTCCGGGGTCGAGGTGTCCGGCTAGCCGAGGAGCTGCTCCTCGGCGTCCAGGCGCTGGCTGATGACGGTGGACACCCCGTCACCGCGCATCGTGACGCCGTAGAGCGCGTCGGCCACCTCCATGGTCCGTTTCTGGTGCGTGATGATGATGAGCTGGCTCGACGCGCGGAGTTCCCGGAAGATGCTGATGAGCCGGCCGAGGTTCGTGTCGTCGAGGGCGGCCTCGACCTCGTCCATGACGTAGAAGGGCGATGGCCGTGCCTTGAAGATGGCGACCAGGAGCGCGACGGCGGTCAGCGAGCGTTCCCCGCCCGACAGCAGGGACAGCCGCTTGATCTTCTTGCCTGCGGGCCGAGCCTCCACCTCGATGCCCGTGGCGAGCATGTCGGAGGGATCGGTGAGCACGAGCCTGCCCTCACCGCCGGGGAACAGCGTGGCGAACACGCGTTCGAACTGCTCGGCCGTGTCCCGGTAGGCGTCCGTGAAGACCCGCTCGACGCGCTCGTCGACTTCCCGGATGATGTCGAGGAGGTCCTTCCGGGTGGCCTTGAGGTCCGCCAGCTGCGTACTGAGGAACTGGTGCCGCTCCTCGAGTGCCGCGAATTCCTCCAGGGCGAGGGGATTGACCTTGCCGAGCGCCGCGAGATCCCGTTCCGCGCGCTTCAGCCTCTTCTCCTGCTGCTCCCGGACGAACGGTATTCCCTGCGGCACCGGGATGCCGTCGTCGTCGACCGGTGCCCGCAGGGCTGCCCACTTGTCCTCCGGGGAGTCCGCGGAGTCCTGGGGCACGGGCAGGTGCGGGCCGAACTCGTCCACGAGGTGGTCGGGCGTCAGTCCGAGCTCCTCGATGGACCGGTTCTCCAGGGCCTCGATCCGAAGCCTCTGCTGGGTGCGGGCGAGCTCGTCACGATGCACGGAGTCCGTCAGGCGTGCGAGCTCGGCGCCGAGTTCCGCGTTGGCCTTGCGGACCGCCTGCAGCTCCGTGTCCTGCTGTTCGCGCAGCCGCTCGGCGGCATCGCGCTGCTCGGCCGCGACCGCGACGGACTCCGCGGCCCGCCGCTCGGCAGACCGGGCAGCCCGGGCGACCGCCGCGGCCTTGACGGCCTGCGCCCGCCGGACCCGTGCCTTCTCCGCCGCCTGTTCACGCGCCCGGCGCTCCGACTGGGCGGCGCGCTCGAGCGACGCCGCCCTGTTCCCGAGCGCCGACAACTGCTCCTCGCCGCTGCGCAGGGCCAGCCGCGCCTCGAGCTCGGCCTGCCGCGCGTCGGCGGCGGCACGGTGCAGGACGGTCCGCTGCTCGGTGGACGGCTCGGCCTCGACGGGCTGCTCCTGCAGGTCCTTCAACCGCTGCGCCGCCTCGGAGAGCCGGGTCTCCTCCTGTGCGAGGTTCGCCTCGGCGGTCCGCATCAGTGCGGCCAGGCGTTCGGCTTCGCCGGAGGCCGAGCGCAGGGTCGCGTTGAGGTGTCCGAGCTTCTCGGCGACGGCGGCCATGCGCGCGTCGGACTCGTGCAGGCGCTCGAGCGCCGCGTCCACGCGCTGCTGCGCGGCCTGCTGCCGGGTCCTCGCGCCCGAGAGGCGGAACCGCAGGCGCTCGGTCGAGGCGACGGCCGAGGCCAGGCGCTCCTCCGTCTCCTCGGCAGCCGCGCGGAGCTCCAGGTAGCCTGCCGCACCGGGCGTGCCGCCGCGGGCGGCATGGCGGGACAGGACGTCCCCGTCGCGCGTCACGGCGAGCGGTGCCGCACCGTCCTCGATCACGCGGCGGGCGCGGTCCAGGTCCTCGACGACGACGGCGCCGCGCAGCAGGTCCTCGAGCGCGGGACGGAGTGCGGAGGGTACCTCCAGGACCGAGAGCACGGGGACGACGGCGCTCGGATCGACAGGACCGGTTACGCGCGGGGACGCCTTCGCCGGACGCCCACCCGCTCCGGCCCCGGGGGCGACGACGAGGGACACCTGACCGGCGTCGTCGTGCTTCAGGAGCTCCAGTGCCGCGACGGCGGCGGCGACGCTCTCCACGGTGACTGCATCGGCGGAGCCTGCGAGCGCCGCGGCGACCGCCTTCTCGAAGCCCGGTGCGACCTGGAGGAGCTGCGGAAGCGGCAGCGCCACGCCGTCGAGCCCGGCGGCCAGGAGGGCTCCGGAGCCGTCGCGCTGCTGCAGCCCCTCGCGCTGCGCCTCGAGGCGGGCCGCGAGGGCGCTCCGTTCCCGCTCGGCGGCACGTTCCTCCCCGGCGAGCGCCTGCAGTTCGTCCGTGATGGTCCCGAGGAGGGCCGAAGCCTCCTCGTACTCGGCGTCGAGGCCCTCCTCACCCTCCTCGTGGCCGGCCACCTGGCCCTCGAGCGCGGTGAAGTCCCGCTCGGCGGCACCGCGCCGTTCCTCGGCGGCGGCGATGGACGCCCGGAGGCGTCCGAGTTCCGCGACGGCCGACTCGACGCGGGAGCGGGCCGCTCCCACGGTTCCCGCCAGTTTGGCCTCGCCCTCGCGCCTGTCGGCGGCTGCGCGCAGCAGGCACGCGAGCCTCGCGTCCTCGGCGGCCGACGCGTCCTCGGCGGCGCGACGCGCGGACAGCGTCGCTTCGAGTGCGTGTCCGAGCGAGGCCTCCTCCTCCTGCAGCGCGGCGACCTCGGTCCGCACACGCGCGGCCTGCCGGTCGAGGTGGTCGGGATCGCGTCCGGAGTCCGGTTCGGGGCCACCCTGCCCCAGCAGGTGCCCGCGATCCTCGGCACGGGCGGCGAGGGCGGCGAGCTTCTCGCGGGCACTCGCCAGCGCGTACCAGGTCTCCCGCGCCCGGTTGAGGGCCGGGACGGCCCCCGCGGCGGCCTGCTCGAGGTCGGCCTGGCGTTCCTGACCGGCGCCGAGTGCCTGCTCGACCTCCTCCCGGCGTGCCTGGAGCGCGGCCTCGGCGGCGACGTCGCGCTCGAACCCGGAGCGCAGCGTCACCAGCTCGTCCGCGAGCAGGCGGGACCGCGCGTCCCGCACGGCGAACTGCACCTGCTGGGCACGACGTGCCACCTCGGCCTGCTTCCCGAGCGGGGTCAGCTGCCGCCGGAGCTCGGCGGTGAGGTCGGACAGGCGCGCGAGGTTCGCCTGCATCGCGTCGAGCTTCCGCACCGTCTTCTCGCGCCGGCGGCGGTGCTTCAGGATCCCGGCGGCTTCCTCGATGAAGCCGCGCCGCTCCTCCGGTGTGGCATGCAGCACCTTGTCGAGCTGTCCCTGCCCGACGATGACGTGCATCTCGCGTCCGAGCCCGGAATCGGAGAGGAGTTCCTGGATGTCGAGGAGCCTGCAGTTCTTGCCGTTGATCGCGTACTCCGAGCCGCCCGCGCGGAAGAGCGTGCGCGAGATCGTGACCTCGGTGTACTCGATGGGCAGGGCGCCGTCGCTGTTGTCGATGGTGAGGGAGACCTGGGCCCGCCCGAGCGGAGCTCGTCCGGACGTCCCGGCGAAGATGACGTCCTCCATCTTGCCGCCGCGCAGCGTCTTGGCGCCCTGCTCCCCCATGACCCAGGCGAGTGCGTCGACGACGTTGGACTTGCCGGAACCGTTGGGGCCGACGACGGCGGTCACGCCGGGTTCGAAGTCGAAGGTCGTCGCCGACGCGAAAGACTTGAACCCCCGCATGGTTAGACTCTTCAGATGCACAGTGTCAGGATCTCCAGGGGGAATGGGACCTCCCTAATCTACTGGAACGCACCGACTGTACGGGTGCGGGGCTGTATCGGGTGGGCAAGGCCGTGACCTCCTCGAATCGGGAGTGACCGGCCGGTGCATTAAGAAGTAGGCTTACAAAAGTTTCAACAGTATCCGTTCCAGCAGTATCCAGAGGCGTCCAGGCCGATCCATCCGTGGATCCTCTACGGCCACCTACCGGCGCTGACCAGTTGACGAGGCAGGAAATTTGACCGGTAACGCGACGTTTCGACATGACAACACGGCCTTGCTCGCCGTCACGAGTGTGGAGGCGCCGGTAGTCGTCAGTTCCGCAGAGTTCGACGAACGGCTGGCGCCCAGCCTGAAGAGGCTCCGGCTCTCGAAGCGGCTCCTCGAGCGCGTGGCCGGCGTGACGGAGCGCCGCTGGTGGTCGCCCGGGTCCGACTTCGACGACGCCGCCATCGAGGCGGGAGCCAAGGCCATGGCGGAAGCCGGCATCGAACCCGGTGACGTGGGCCTGCTGATCAACACCTCGGTGACCCGCCGCAACCTCGAACCGTCCGTCGCGGTGAAGATCCACCACTCGCTGGGCCTCCCCTCGTCCGCCATGAACTTCGACCTGGCCAACGCCTGCCTCGGCTTCGTGAACGGTATGACCCTTGCCGCCAACATGATCGACTCCGGGCAGATCAAGTACGCCCTGATCGTCGCCGGCGAGGACGCCCAGCGGACCCAGGAAGCGACGTTCAGGCGGCTGAACCGCGAGGACTCCACCCGCGAGGACTTCCTCAGCGAATTCGCGACCCTCACCCTCGGTTCCGGGGCTGCCGCCGCCGTCCTCGGTCCCGCCGACTCCCACCCCGGGTCCCACCGCATCCTCGGCGGGGTCTCGCGTGCCGGCACCCAGCACCACGAACTGTGCGTGGGCGGCATCGACGGGATGTACACCGACACGAAGGGCCTGCTCGACGGCGGGCTCGAACTCGTGGTCACCGCGTGGCACGAGGCGCAGGCCGACGGCTGGTCGTGGGGCGCGATGGACCGCTACGTAACCCACCAGGTCTCCAACTCCTACACCAACGCCATCATCAAGGCCGTGGATCTCGAACGCGAGCGCGTCCCCATCACCTTCCCCCACTGGGGCAACGTGGGGCCCGCATCGCTGCCGATGACCCTCGCGCAGGAGTCCCAGTCGCTCTCGCCGGGAGACCGCGTGCTGTGCCTGGGCGTCGGATCGGGCCTGAACACCTCCATGATGGAGATTGCGTGGTAGCACTCCCCGGCGTTGACCCCTCGTGGTCGACGTACATCGACGTGCCCTCCTCCAGTGCCGCGGACGCCCCGGGCACCAGCCATCGCTGGCACTACCTCGACAACGGGCTCGGCCGGGACGGCGCCGGCAGCGCGCGGGGGACGCTCCTGTGCGTCCACGGCAACCCGACGTGGTCCTACCTGTGGCGGAGCTATCTCGCCGCAGGACTGGAGTCCGGGTGGCGCGTCATCGCCGTCGACCAGCTCGACATGGGCTACTCGGAGCGGACGGGCGTCTTCCGCCGCCTCGAGCACCGCATCACCGACCTCGAGGACTTCGTCGCCGCGGTGGGCCTGTCGGGGCCCGTGGTCACGGTGGGCCATGACTGGGGCGGCGTCGTCAGCCTCGGCTTCGCGAACCGCAACCGGGACGACCTCGCCGCCGTCATCCTGACCAACACGGCCATCCACCAGGATCCCGACCGCCCGATCCCGGCTCCGCTGCGGGTCGCGCTCGCTCCGGGCGTGCACGGGCTGGGCACCAGGACCAGTACGGCGTTCCTGGACGTGACCCTGTCCCTCGCCCGGCCCGCCCTGGACCGGGACGTGCGCCGCGCGTTCCGGGACCCCTACCGCACGGCCGCCGCTCGCCAGGGCATCGCGAACTTCGTCTCGGACATCCCCGCCGACGCGTCCCACCCGAGCTACGGTGCCCTCACCGCGACGGCGGAGGGGATCCGCAGCCTCGATGTGCCCGTCCTTATGATGTGGGGTCCGCACGATCCGATCTTCTCCGACCCCTACCTCGAGGACCTCGCCCGCCGGATGCCGCACGCGGACATCCACCGTTTCGAGCGGTCCGGCCACCTCGTGCAGGAGGACGCCCCGACGGCGTCGACGGCCATGGAGTGGCTCGGGAACCGCTCCGTCGGAGAATCCCGTGCCGGGACGGAACGGGACCCTGTCCGGCAGGATCCTCCACGGTCCTCCTCCCAGGACGCCGCCTACCTGCCGCTGGGTGCCCGCATCCCGGAACTGGCAGCCGGTCCTGCAGGAACCACCACCGCCGTCGCCGAGCTGACGGCCGCCGGGACGCGCACGCTGTCCTGGCGTGAGCTGGACGACGATATCCGTGCCGTCGCCGGCGGCCTCACCGCACTCGGCGTCGGCGCGGGCAGCAGGGTGAGCCTGCTCGTCCCGCCCGGTGTGGACCTGACCGTCCTGATCTACGCATGCCTCCGGATCGGCGCGGTGATCGTCGTCGCCGACGCCGGGCTCGGGGCGCGCGGACTCAGCCGGGCCGTGAAGGGTTCCGCGCCCGACGTCGTCATCGGCATCGAGCGGGCACTCCTCGCGGCGCGCGCCTTCGGCTGGCCGGGTCGCCGGATCAGCGTCGCTCCGCTGTCGCCGGCGAGGCGGGCAGCACTACGCGTCGAGGCCTCACTCAACGACCTCCGCGCCGCCCGTCCCGCGGACCCGGCGGAGGCCGCGCCCGACGCCGACGCCGCCATCCTCTTCACGTCCGGTTCCACCGGGCCGGCCAAGGGCGTGGTGTACACGCACCGGCAGCTCTCCGCCATGCGCGACGCCGTCGGGACCACGCTCGGACTGGGACCCGGAGGCGCGCTCGTCGCGGGCTTCGCGCCCTTCGCCCTGCTGGGGCCCGCCCTCGGCGCGACATCGGTGACGCCCGACATGGATGTCACCGCTCCCGGGACCCTGACCGCCCAGGCGCTGGCCGACGCAGCCGCGGCCATCGACGCGACCGTCGTCTTCGCGTCTCCCGCAGCCCTGCGGAACGTGCTGGCGACCTCGGCGGACGTCACCGGAGCCGGGCGGGTGGCCCTGGCCAGGATCACGCTTCTGCTCTCCGCCGGCGCGCCGGTTCCCGTCCCGCTCCTGGACGCCGTGCAGGACCTCGTACCGTCCGCCGTGCTCCACACGCCCTACGGCATGACCGAGTCGCTGCTCGTCGCGGACATCGATCTGGCGGGAATCCATGCCGCGGGCGCGGCGGCCGGTCTCGAGGGCGCCGGCAACGGCGTCTGCGTCGGCCGACCAGTCTCCGGTGCCCGCGTGGCGGTCAGCCCCCTCGACGGCACAGGCGCGGCGACGGGAGCACCGACGGCCGCCCCCGGGGTGACCGGAGAGATCCTCGTCGACGCGCCGCACGTCAAGGATCGCTACTTCCGCCTGTGGAGGACGCAGCAGGAGTCGTCGCGCACGCCTCCGTACCACCGCACGGGCGACGTCGGCCACTTCGACGCCGAAGGACGACTGTGGGTCGAAGGCCGGCTGGGCCATGTCGTGACAGCGGCGGCAGGCGTCCTGACCCCGGTCGGGCTCGAGCAGGCGCTGGAGCAACTCGACGGAGTGCGCCTCGCCGCCGTCGTCGGCGTCGGACCCGCGGGCACGCAGGCCGTCGCGGCGGTCCTGCAGGAGGAGACGGCAGGGCGGCGGCCGCGCCTGGCCGACCTCCGGCTCGCGGCAGCTGCCCGCGCGGCCGCGCGGGGCCTCGGCGTGGACCTCGCGGCCGTTCTCACCGTGCCCGCACTCCCGGTCGACATCCGCCACAATGCCAAGATCGACCGGTCCCGCGTCGCGGCTTGGAGTGCCCGCTTCCTGTCGGGCGGTCGGGCAGGATCCCTGTGACCGTCCTCGTGACGGGGGCCAGCGGCATGCTGGGCCGGGCCGTCGCGGAACACCTCCTGGCCGGCGGTTCCGAGGTGCGGTGCTTCCAGCGCCGTCCGTCCGGCATCGACGGGGTCGAGGAGCTCCTCGGCTCCGTCGGGGACGCCGGGGCGGTCACGGCAGCGGTGCAGGACTGCCATGCCGTCATCCATCTCGCCGCGAAGGTCTCCTTCACCGGGACCCCGGCCGAGTTCGACCGCACGAACGTGGAGGGGACCCGGCTCCTGCTCGACGCCGCGCAGGAGGCCGGGGCCACCGACGTCGTGTACGTCTCCTCCCCGTCCGTCGCCCACGACGGGACGTCGCTGGTGGGCGCTCCGGCCGGCCCCGCGGACCCGGAGTACGCGCGCGGACACTATGCGCGGACCAAGGCGGCGGCGGAGCTGCTCGCCCTCGCACGCTCGACCCCGGAGTTCCGCGTCGCGGCAGTGCGGCCGCACATCGTGTGGGGACCGGGCGACACGCAGCTCGTCGAGCGCGTCCTCGACCGGGCCCGGCACGGTCGCCTGCCGCTGCTCGACGGCGGTACAGCCCTCATCGACACCACCTACGTGGACAACGCGGCGTCGGCCATCGTCGCCTGCCTCCACCGGATGCAGGCCGCGCAGGGGCAGGCGTTCGTGGTGACGAACGGCGAGCCGCGCCCCATTGCCGAGCTGCTGGACGGGATCTGCCGCTCCGGCGGCGTCCGGCCCCCCGCGTGGTCGGTGCCGGGGGCACTGGCCCGGGGCGCCGGCGCGGTGATCGAACGGGCATGGCTGGCACTCGGACGCGCGGAGGAGCCTCCCATGACCCGCTTCCTGGCCGAACAGCTCTCCACGGCGCACTGGTTCGACCAGCGGCACACGCGGGCGGTGCTGGACTGGCAGCCGTCCGTCAGCATCGAGGAGGGCCTCGAGCGGCTCGCTGCGCACTACCGCGGCTGAGCCCGGCACCAGGACCCGGCAGGACCGGGCAGAACCGACCGAACGGACAAGGAAGGGCGGGATGCTGTGCATCCCGCCCTTCCTTCGTATCGTCCTGCTACCGGCGCAGGGCCGGTGGAGGGTTATCGCGTGTAGTAGCCGTCGACCGACATGGCGTTGACCGAGTGCACGAGCGTTCCCTGCGAGGGGTTCAGCGCGCTGATCATCTGGCCGTTGCCGAGGTAGATACCGACGTGGCTGCCACCGTTCTGGCTCACCAGGTCGCCCGGCTGGGGGTTGCTGGTGGGCGTCAGGGCGGCGAACTGCGACCAGGTGGTGCGCGGCAGGCTGATGCCGTTCTGGGCGTAGACCCACTGCACGAAGCCGGAGCAGTCCCAGGCGCCGAAGGAGGTGCCGCCGTAGACGTATGCCGAGCCGAGGCCCTGCATCGCGGTCGCGGTGATGCCGCTGGTCGCCACCGGCGTGAACGCTGCGGCCTGCGTGCTGAGGCCCGTCGAGTTGCCTGCCGGAGCAGCTGCGGGAGCCGCTACGGGTGCAGCGACCGGAGCCGCTACGGGTGCAGCGACCGGAGCCGCTACGGGTGCAGCGACCGGAGCCGCGACCGGTGCGGCGACGATGGCTGCAGACTGGGTGGAGTACTGCTGGGGTGCAGCGGAACCGCCGAGGGAGATCGACTGGCCGGGGTAGATGATCGAGCTGTACCCGAGGCCGTTGGCCGTGAAGACGGCCTGGAGGCTCACGCCGTGGGCTGCTGCGATGCTCCCGAGGGTGTCACCGGCCTGGACGGTGTAGGTACCTGCCGCAGCGGTGGTCGCCGCTGCCGGCTGGGTGCTGATGGACTCGACGCTGATCTCGCCGGCGGCGCTTGCCGGAAGCGCTGCACCGAGCATGATGCCGGAAGCGGCAACGACGACGGCGGCGGGCTTGCCGGCCACCGAAGCAGTGGCGCTGACTGCGCGGGATGCGGTGACGAGGGGGTTGATGCGCGTGGGGACTGCCCGGTGGCGCGCAAAAGTGCTCTTCTTGGACATGCTGTTGCCTTTCCCAATGCCTACGAAGTTAGCTGTCGGGTTCGGATGGGACATCCGGACGCGTTTCTCGCAGACCACCGCCCCCGGTGCTGGTCTACGCGCGTCTTAACCCCAAGGACTCACACAGGTGAGTCCGCTATTGGTTCCCCCGCCCCTGTCGAACGTGTTGAGCGAACGGTCCATCCTCATCGACAGGGTTAGGCAGTGCGAGGATGGGCGCCCGTCCGTGGTGGACCGGGTGCGGGCTTAACCGTACGCGGTCGAGCGCGTCTTGTCACGTTTGGGTCACGAACGCCGTATCGCGACGGGGTCCCGGAGCCTCGGCTAGGATCGCGCGTTGCGCGGTCTGGGCTGGCAGAAAGGGCAGAGGAAGGACGACCGGTTCATGAATGCCTCCCGCCGCAGGAGGGTCGTCCGGCCCTCCGACAGGCACCGGCGGCAGGGCTGCCCGGCACGCCCGTAGGCTTCCAGGTCGCGTGCGAAGTAGCCGGACGCACCGTTGACGTTGACGTACAGCGAGTCGAAACTGGTGCCGCCGGCCTCCAGGGCCCGCCGCATCACGGTGGTGACCGCCTCGACGATGCGGAGGGTGTCCGGCCGGCGGAGGGTGTCGGTGGGACGGGCATAGTGCATCCTCGCCGCCCACAGGGCCTCGTCGGCATAGATGTTCCCGATGCCTGAGATGAGGCCCTGATCGAGGAGTGCACGCTTGAGGCCGGTTCTCCGCTCCCGGAGCCGGCGGTGCAGGGACTCCGTGGAGAATGCCGGGTCGAGGGGATCGCGGGCGATGTGCGCCGCCTGGCGGGGAATGAGCGGGAGGCTCCCGCCCCCGAGTCCGCCTGGCCGGCCATCGGCCGTCGGCTCGAGGTCCGTCACGAACATGCCGCCGAAGATCCGCTGGTCCACGAAACGCAGGTCCCCCGGGAGCGGAGTGCCGTCGGCATCGGCTGCGGCGGACAGTCTCAGCCGCACCTTCAGGTGCTTCTCCACCGGGGCGTCGGGGTCCTCGACGAGCAGTTGCCCGCTCATCCCGAGGTGGGCCATGAGGGCGGTGGAAGGAGCGGCGGAGGGAGCGCTGCGGGGGCCGTCCGGATCCTCGAGGATCATCCAGAGGAACTTCCCGCGGCGCACGACGTCGCTCACGCGGGCACCCGTGACGTTGCCGCGGAAGTCCTCGACGCCGTGGACGTGCCGTCGAAGCGATCGCGCGTCCAGCACGTCGACGTCCTCGACCGTACGCCCGGTCACCCAGCGCGCCAGGCCTCGGCGGACCACCTCGACCTCGGGGAGTTCAGGCACTCAGGCCCCCGCGGACGAACCGCCGGCCGCTCCGGGCCCGGCATCCGCACCGGGTGCGTCGGCGAGGAGCCTCCACGACTCGGCCGCCGCCGCCTGCTCCGCTTCCTTCTTGGAGTGCCCGCAGCCGGAGCCGTAGTCGACGCCGCCGATCACCAGGCGGGCCGTGAACGTGCGGGCGTGGTCGGGACCGGTCCCGTCGACCTGGTAGTCGATCAGCCCCAGGCGACGGGCAGCGGCGGTCTCCTGGATACGGGTCTTCCAGTCGGTGCCCTCCCCGAGGACCGCTGAATCCCGCAGGAGCGGTCCGATGAGCCGCATGACCATCGCGCGTGCGGTCTCGATCCCGTGGCTCAGGTACGCCGCCCCGATGACGGCTTCCATCGTGTCGGCGAGGATGGAGGCCTTGTCGCGGCCGTTGGTGAGCTTCTCCCCCTGGCCGAGCAGCACGTAGTCGCCGAGATCGAGGGAACGGGCCACACCCGCCAGCGCCTTGGTGCTGACGACGGCGGAGCGCCGCTTCGCGAGTTCACCCTCGGACAGGCCGGGATTGTCCCGGTACAACGCATCCGTCACGGACAGGCCGAGCACGGAGTCACCGAGGAATTCCAGGCGCTCGTTCGTCGGGATCCCGCCCTGTTCGTAGGCGTAGGACCGGTGCGTCAGGGCAAGACGAAGCGTCTCGGTGTCGATATCGACACCGAGACGCTTCGTGAGTTCTGCTGTATTCTTCACAACCGCATCAGCTGATCCGGCATCGGACGGATGCCTGCCGCACCAGGCGTGCGGCAGGCTGCGGTCCGTTGCTAGACGTCGGCTACCTTGCGGCCCTTGTACTCAAGGAACAGCGGGGTACCGGCTGAGTCGGTGACAACCTTGGCCTGGTGGGCGAGGCTGTAGGTGACGCGGCCGTTCTCGATGGTCTTGACCAGCTTGGGGGCGGTTGCCTTCCACTGGGACCGGCGTGCACGGGTATTCGCGCGGGACATCTTCCGCTTCGGGACAGCCACGGCTAACTCTCTTCTCTCTCGTCTGACTCTGACTTGGTTGCCGCGTCATTCTCAGCGGCGGTGCCCGCCAGCCCGGCAAGGGCTGACCAGCGAGGATCCAAAACTTCATGGTGGTGGTCCGGATCATCGTTGAGCCGGGCTCCGCATTCGGAGCACAGACCCTTGCAATCCTCCCGGCACACCGGCTGGAATGGCAGCGACGTAACCACCGCATCCCTCAGCACGGGTTCCAGATCGACCGAATCGTTCTCCACCCTGTACTGTTCTTCGTCCTCTTCCACCGACAGCGAGTCGCTGTAGAAGAAGAGTTCCTGGATGTCCACATCGCGCTCGAACCGCAGTGGCTCCAGGCAACGGCCGCACTCGCCGGTTACCTCGACGTTTGCCGTTCCCGACACCAGGATTCCCTCGTGCACCGATTCGAACCGCAGGTCCAGTTCCATCTCGGAACCTTCCTGCACACCGATCAGTGCGACGCCGAAGTCCTTCGGTGCCGGTACATGTTCTTCAACTGTCCGCATGCTTCCCGGACTGCGTCCGAGATCCTTGACACTGAACGTCAAAGGCGAACTGAGATCGCTTTTAATGGTGACTCCTGTAGAACATATGACCGACGTACCATCTTAGCCTGATGAGGCGGGCAGCCCCAAAACGGCAGCAGGGAGCGGGTCACGCCCGTTCCGGGCGATCAGCGGCGATCCGTGCCGTGCCCGGGGCGCCGCCGGACGGCACCAGACGGCGGAACACCGCGTCGGGAACGAACGGCTGCACATCGCCGCCCAGGAAGGCAACCTCCTTCAGGAGCGTCGAGGAGACGTGCGCGAACTCGCTTCCCGTCGGCAGGAAGACGGTCTCGACGTCGGCGAGGTGGCGGTTCATCGTGGCCATGGGGAGTTCGTAGTCGAAGTCGAGCCCGGACCTCAGTCCCTTCACCAGCGCCGTCGCACCGTGTTCCCTGCAGAAGTCGGCCAGGAGGCCGGACCCCATCGGGAGCACCGTGACCCCGTCGAGGTGCGAGAGACTCCCCGTGCAGAACGCGATGCGCTCGTCCAGGGGGAACCGGTACTTCTTCGCATAGTTCGTCGACACCGCGACGATCACCTCGTCGAACAGGCGGGCTGCCCGGCTGATGATCTCGACGTGTCCGTTGTGGAGGGGGTCGAAGGATCCGGGGCAGACGGCGCGGCTCATACCCCCACGCTACCCAGTCGGGCGGGCGCCGTGGGAACAGGACATGCGGACGGAGCGCCGGGAGGCAGTACGGGACGAGGAGCACCCTGTCCCCTCCGGCGGTACGGGAGGCCTCCGGCCGGCAGGAGCGGCGATACTGGTGTCATGACGACGGAAGCGCGCACCACCATCACCCCGGCCCGTGGGACGGCACCGTGGGCAAGAACGGCGCTCGGCGCGAACCTGCTCGGCAGCGACGGCAGACTCGGCATCACGATCTTCGAGGAGGTGACGGCCCTCGCGCAGCAGCACGCGGCGATCAACCTCGGGCAGGGCTTCCCGGACGAGGACGGGCCGCAGGAGATCCTCGAGGCTGCCCGCACCGCGATCGCCGAGGGCGCCAACCAGTACGCCCCCGGGCAGGGGCTCGCCGTCCTGCGCCATGCGATCGCCGCGCACCAGGAGCGCTTCTACGGCCTGCACGTCGATCCGCAGAACGAGGTCATCGTCAGCACGGGGGCCACCGAGTCGATCGCGGCCGCGATCCTCGCTTTCGCCGGTCCGGGCGACGAGGTGCTCACCTTCGAGCCCTTCTACGACTCCTACGGTGCCGTGATCGGGCTCTCGGGTGCCACGCACACCACCGCACCCCTGAGGGCTCCGGATTTCCAGCCCGACGCCGCCTCGCTGGAGGCCGCCTTCAGCGAGCGCACCCGGGTCGTCGTCGTCAACAATCCGCACAACCCGACGGGCAGCGTCTTCACCCGACCGGCCCTCGAGCTCATCGTGCAGCTGGCCGAGCGGTACGGGGCCATCATCGTGACGGACGAGGTGTACGAGCACCTGACGTTCGGGAGCGGGCACCTGCCGATCGCATCCCTGCCGGGGGCCGCCGAGCGCACCCTGACCATCTCCTCCGCGGGCAAGACGTTCTCGGTGACCGGCTGGAAGGTCGGCTGGCTCAGCGGACCCGCCGAGCTGGTGGCACAGGTCCGCACCGTCAAGACCTTCCTGACGTACACCTCGGGAACGCCGTTCCAGGGTGCCGTCGCCCTGGGCCTGGGGCTGCCCGACGAGTACTTCTCCTCCGCCGCGGCGACGCTGCGGAAGAAACGGGACCTCCTGGGCGAGGGGCTCCGGGCAGCCGGCTTCGACGTCTTCGAGCCGCAGGGCACGTTCTTCACCGTGGTCGATGCCGCTCCCCTGGGCATCGACGACGCGACCGACCTCGCGCGGCGCCTGCCGTCCCTGATCGGGGTCGCGGCCATCCCGGTGGCGGTGTTCTGCCACGAGGAGGGCGCCGAGCACACGCGCTCCATGCTGCGGTTCGCCTTCTGCAAGAAGTTCGACGTGATCGAGGAGGGCGCCCGCCGCCTCGCCACGCTGCGGGAACGCGTGTGAGTCCGTCCCATGAGCCGGAGTCCGAGGGCGACTTCGACGTCCCCACGCGCTGGCTGCCCGGCGCAGCCGCCTATGCGGAGATCGACGAGGACGCCTACATCGACGGAGCGCTGATCCTCAGCATCGGTGGGGCGCAGCAGTCCCACGTCGATCTGCACCACCCCGACCGGGTGTTCTACGAATACCTCCAGCGCATCGCGCGGGTCATCGACCTGGTGCGGCCCCCCGCCACTCCCCTGCGGGTCCTGCACCTCGGCGCCGGGGCCCTGACCCTCGTCCGGTACGTCCAGGCGACCCGTCCCGGGTCCGCGCAGGTGGCGGTGGACCTGGAGGCCGACCTGATCGACTTCGTCCTCGACGCCATGCCGCTCCCGGACGGCACGGTGTGCGAGGTCGTCGTCGCCGACGCCGCGGACGCCGTCCTCGAGCAGCCGGACGCGGCGTTCGACGCCGTCGTGCTCGACATCTTCGCCGGAGCCGACGCACCCGCCCACCTGACCGGCGCGGACTTCGCGGCCCACCTGCTCAGGGTCTGCGCGGAGGACGGCGTCGTCCTGGTGAACGTCGGGGACGACCCGCCGCTCGCCTTCGCCCGAGCGCAGAGCCGGCAGCTCTCCGCGCTCACGGCAGGGACCGCCGTCCTGACCGAGGCCGGCATGGTCGGCGGCGAGCATCCCGGCAACGTCATCATCGCCGCCCGCCCCGCGGGCTGGCCGGACGCATGGACGCGAGCACTCCTGGCGGCAGGGCCGCACCCGGCGGCAGTCCTCGTGGGCCGGGACCGCGAGGCCTTCGAGCAGGACGTCCCCCAGCCCTCCGGGCCGGGACGCGAGCAGTAGCCCGAACCGCAGGCACGGCGTGGAATCCGCTTCGCGGCCTGAACACCTGCACCGCCCCGGAGGGGCACGCCGAACCTGCGAGCCGGGTGGGACTCCTCGCACCGGGCACGCAGATCCGCATTCGTCGTCCTGCGCGTCCGCAACGTCCCGGGTGCGTTCCCATCCGCGGGGCCGCCGGACGCGAACCACCTGCACGCAGGCTCCGGCCGTGCGGCGGTACCCTGAGGAAGAAGCCCGACGACGCCGGGCTCGCAGGACCGCAGACGGAACGGGGAGGAGACAGCAGTGGCAGGCCTTCCCTATCTCCGGTCCCTGGTCCTCGTCTCGCTGGTCGTGTCGGTCTCGTCCGCGTCGCACGTCCTCGCGGAGGGCCATCTGCCCGCCCCCGGGGTCCTGCTCCTGTTCGGCGTGCTCCTCCTCGTACCGATGACGCTGCTCGGCCGACGCGTGCTCTCCCTCCGCTCGTCGCTGCTGGCGATGGGTGCCGGCCAGTTCCTGCTGCACACCCTCTTCGGGATGACCGCCGCCCCCGCGGTGTGCAAGAGCTCCTCGGCCCTGCCCGGCCACCATGCCGCGTTCGAACTCGCCTGCTCCCCCGCGCGGGATGCCATGGGCCCGGCGGCGATCGACGCCCCCCTCATGGTCCTCCTGCACGGGCTGGCTACCGTCCTCCTGGCCCTTGCCGCCTCGCGGAGTGACGAGGCCGCCGCCCTGCTGCGCGCCTGGCTCCTTCCCCTCCTCACCCTTCCCGCTGTCGCTTCCCCGGTGCCGACGCGCCGCCCGGTGCTCGACGTGCCACCGCCCGTTCCGCCGCTGTCCGTCCACGCCTCGGTCCCGACGCTGCGGGGTCCGCCGCTCCGCGGACCGCAGCCCGCCTGACCCTGCCTTTCCGGACGGCGGGTCGGCCGGCGGTCCTTGCCCCGTCCCGGTTCCCCGTTCCCTGCTGCCGTCCGCCCTCGCGGGCCGCAGCGCTTTTCCGAAAGGCAGTTCCATGATCTCGTCCTACCCCCAGCGCGCCTTCACCGGTGTGGTCCTCACCACCGCCGGACTGATGGCCCTCGGCCTCGGTGCCGCAAGCGCCCACGTCTCGGTCGCACCTACGTCCACGACCGAGAACGGTTATTCGCAGCTCACCTTCAGCGTGCCCAGCGAGTCCGAGACCGCAGCGACGAACAAGCTCGAGGTGCAGCTTCCCACCGGCCAGCCCTTCACCTCGGTCCGCGTCAAGCCCGTCGAGGGCTGGACGGCGGAGGTCGTCTCCGGCGCCCTGCCCGAACCGGTCACGACGACCGACGGAGCGACGCTCACCGAAGCTCCCCTGTCCGTCGTATGGACCGCGGAACCGGGCGCGGAGATCTCGCAGCAGGAATACCAGACCTTCTCGATCTCCGTGGGACGCCTGCCCGAGGCAGGCTCCACGGTGCTGCTCCCGACCACCCAGTCCTACACGGATGGTGAGGTCGTCGAGTGGAACCAGCCGACCGAGGGCGAGGAGGAGCCCGAGAAGCCCGCGCCGTCCTTCGTCACCACCGCCGCGGTCGAGGGCGACGCGTCCCATGGAGGCCCGGAGGCCACCGAGGCCCCGGAGGCCATCGACGCCGAGCAGGCCTCGGCGACGGCGGGATCCCCCTCGGCCCTCGCGTGGGCAGGCCTCATCGCGGGCCTGCTCGGACTGGCCGCCGGCGGAACCGCACTGGTCCGGACGCGGCGCAGGGCATAACCCTCCGGGAAGTACGGCGGACTCGCAGCGCGGTGCCGGCAGGCGAACCGGCACCGCGCCCTCCCCGACAGGGGGCCGGAGCGGGTCAGTCGACGGCGGGCTCCAGGAACCACAGGCGCGTCTCGCCGTACTTCTTGTCCGAGAAGCGCTCGAGCCACGCGGGCCATTCCGGTTCCGGCGACCTCGCGGATCGCTCCACCACGACGACGGCGCCCTCCGACAGCCTCGACCGCAGGGCCGCGAGGACGGTGAGCACCCCGTCCTCGCGGACGCTGTAGGGCGGGTCCATCAGGACGAGGTCCCAGGTCAACTCCGGTGCCACCCGCTCGAGGTACGTCTCGACCTTCGTCCGGTGCACGCGGACGGCCGTCCAGCCGAGCACACGGTTCACCAGGTCCGCGTTGCGCTGGGCGACGGCGGCCGCCCGGTCGGCGGATTCGACGAGGTCCACGGAGGCCGCACCGCGGCTCGCACTCTCCACCCCGAGCGAGCCGGACCCGGCGTAGAGGTCCAGGACGTGCGCTCCGTGGATCACCCCGTAGGATTCCAGGCTCGAGAACAGGGCCTCCTTCACGCGGTCGGACGTGGGCCGCGTCCCGTTTCCCTCGACGCTGGTGAGGGTCGAGCCGCCCGCGGCTCCGGCGATGATTCGGGTCATGCTGTCGACTCTATCGTCCGCCCGCAGGACTTCGCAGACCGGTCTCGTCCACGGGATAGACGGTTGCATCCGCAGGACGGACGCCGAGGAAGATCCGCACACCGGGGGCGATTCCGAGCCCGACGGCGGCCGCCGGCGCCACGTCGGCGGCAAGGCCCGCGGCATGCACCCGGACGAGGTCGCCGCGGTGTTCGAGGTCGTCGACCTCCGCTCCGATCCAGCTCCACCCCGGACCGGCCTCCGCTGTCCGGGACACTCCGACACTGACCGGGCGCACGGCGAGGGCGAGGCGCGCTCCGACCGGCGCTTCGTGCTCCAGCGGTACGTCCAGTCCGTTGTCCGCCCGGAATCCCGCCGTCGTCCGCCGCCCCGGTACGAGGTTCAGGCCGGCGAGACGCGCCCCGAAACCCGTGACGGGGCGTGTCAGGACGTCGCCCGTGGGGCCCGACTCGACGATCCGGCCGCCCTCGAGGATGAGCACCCGGTCCGCGAGCAGGAAGGCGTCGAGTGGGTCGTGCGTCACGAGGATGGTCGGGCGGTCGGCCAGGACGTCCCGCAGGAGGGTGCGGAGGGCCGGGGCGACGCCGACGTCCAGGGCCGCGAGCGGCTCGTCGAGCAGCAGCAGCGACGGGTCGGCGGCCAGCGCCCGCGCGACGGCGACGCGCTGCGCCTGCCCGCCCGACAGCTGGGCGGGCCTGCGGGCGGCGAGGTCGTCGACGCCGACGCGTTCGAGCCAGTGCCGCGCCGTCGACCGGGCTGCGGACCTGTGCTGCCCGCGGCTCCGTGGACCGAACGCGACGTTCTCCAGCACCGTGAGGTGGGGGAACAGCAGCGCTTCCTGCGCCAGGAGCGCGACACCGCGGTGGCGTGGCTCGGTCAGGACGCGCCGGCCGGGCCCGACGTCGAAGAGGAGTGTGCCGTCCAGGTCCGCCCGGCCCGTCGCCGGAGCCAGGAGACCCGCCACCAGGTCCAGCAGGGTCGACTTCCCTGCGCCGTTCGGGCCGAGGACGGCGAGCGTCTCCCCCGGGGCCAGCTCGAACGACACGTCGAACCCCCGCTCCGGGAGGGTCGCGGTGAAGGTGAAGCCCATCAGCGGACCGGGCCGCGGTCGTCTGCCGGCCGGAACGACGGCATCGCGCTGCCCCCGAGCGGCCGGACCCGGTGTGCGACACCGACGACGGCGATGGCCACTCCGACGAGGATGAGCGAGAGGGCGACGGCGGCGTCCGGATCCGTCTCCCGCTGCAGGTAGACCTCCAGCGGAAGTGTCCTCGTGGTGCCTTCGAGGCTGCCCGCGAAGGTCAGTGTGGCTCCGAACTCGCCCAGCGCCCGCGCGAAGGAGAGCACCGTCCCCGACACGAGCGACGGCAGCACGAGGGGCAGGGTGATCCGCCGGAGGACTGTCCCGCGCCCCGCTCCGAGGGTCGCCCCGACGGCCTCGTAGCGCGTGCCGGCCGAGCGGAGTGCCCCTTCGAGGCTGAGGACGAGGAAGGGCAGCGCCACGAAGGACTGCGACATCACGACCGCCGTGGTCGAGAAGGCGATGTCGATGCCCAGTGCGTGGAGGCTGCCGCCGAGCAGTCCGCGCCGCCCGAAGGTGTAGAGCAGGGCGATACCGCCGACCACCGGCGGGAGCACCAGCGGCAGGAGCACGAGCGACCGGACGAGCCGCTGTCCCCGGAACGACGTCCGGGCCAGGACGAGGGCCATGGGTACGCCGACCACGACACAGAGGAATGCCGCCGTGAGGGATGTCCTCAGGCTGAGCAGGAGCGCCGCCTGTGCGCTCTCCGACGTGACGAGGGGGACGAAGCGGGGCCAGTCGACCCGCAGGGCCAGGGCTACCAGCGGCAGGACGACGAACAGGCCGCCCACGACGGCGATCGCCATCACCCAGCGGGGCAGGCTCGCGCCGCTCACCGCGCGTCCCCGGTGCCGGCTACCGGCGGGTGGGGAGTTGGATAGCGGGCCGGTTCAGGGCGCACCGAAACCAGCCGCCTCGAGCACTGCCCGTCCGTCCGCGCCGAGCACGTAGTCGACGAAGGCCTGCGCCGTCGCTGTGTCCTTCCTCCCGGCGAGCGCCGCGATGGGGTAGGTGGTCGTCGCACCGGCCGCCTCGGGGAGGGGGATGCCGAGCACGGCCTCCCCGGCCGCCCGGACGTCGGTGACGTAGACGAGGCCTGCGTCCGCCTCTCCGGAGACCACCTTTCCCAGCACATCGGTGACGGACGACTCCTCACTGACCGGCGTCAGGTCGACGTCCGCGGCCTCCTCGACCCGTGCCGTCACCGCCCCGCAGGGGACCTGCTGCGCGCAGACGACCGTCTTCACGCCGGGCCGGGCGGCGTCCGCGAGGGACGAGATCCCGGCAGGGTTGCCGGCGGGCACGGCGAGTTCGAGGGTGTTGGTGGCGAACGGGACCGCGTCTCCGGCGAGCAGCTCCGCACCCGCGACCCGCTCCAGGTTCCTCGTGTCGGCGGAGGCGAAGACGTCGGCGGGCGCGCCCTCGGTGATCTGGGTGGCGAGGTCGGACGACCCCGCGAAGGTGAGCGTCACGTCCGCGCCGGGGTGTGCCTCCTCGAACCGCGCAGCCAGGTCGGTGAAGGGCGCCGTGAGGGACGCCGCCGCGAAGACGGTGATGGCGCCGCCGGCAGCCTCGCCGGTCCGCTCGGTGCCTCCGTCCGCAGGGGTGCTCCCGCAGCCGGTGGCCAGCACGACGACGGCGGGCGCGGCGAGTGCCAGGAGCCGGAAGCGGGACGGCCGCGTCCTCATGCCTTCCCGCCCGGGGTCTCGATGATGACGGTGGTGGCCTTGACGACCGCGATCGCGACGGACCCCTCGGCGAGCCCGAGGTCACGGACGGCCTCGCTGCTCATCAGGGACACCACCCGGTGCGGCCCGCACTGGAGCTCGACCTGCGCCATCACGGTGTCGGTGATGATGTCGGTGACGATGCCGACGAACCGGTTCCGCGCGGACCGGCCGATGTCCGACGGATCGCCCGGCAGGACGGCGTTCCGCCGGGCGAGCCGCGCGAGTTCCAGCGCATCGACCACGACCCTGCCGGAGGAGTCCTTCGTGCTGCCGAGGATGCCGCCGTCGATCCAGCGGCGGACGGTGTCGTCGCTGACGCCGAGGAACCGCGCCGCGTCTCCCACCCGTATCTGCGTCATGAACAGGATGCTACCCCCGCAGGTGCGGAAGTGCTTGCTATCCCTTCTCGAGGAATGCTTCCTTCTCGGGGTTCAGGTAGAGGTCGATCGCGAGCGAGAGTCCCGGGTTGTCGTGCAGGTCAGGATCACCGGCGACGATCTCCTGTGCGTCGGCGCGCGCCTTCTCGATGACCTTGCCGTGCTGGGTGATCCTCAGGAAGCGCAGCGCCGAGCGGCCACCGGACTGGGTTGCCCCGAGGATGTTCCCCTCCCGCCGCAGCTCGAGGTCCTTCTGCGAGAGCTCGAATCCGTCGGTCGTGGAGGCCACGGCGGACAGCCGCTCGCGGCTCGGGTGCCCGGGTTCCAGTTTCGTGACGAGCAGGCACGTGCCCGCGTGGCCGCCACGGCCGATGCGGCCGCGCAGCTGGTGGAGCTGGGAGATGCCGAAGCGGTCCGCGTCCATGATGACCATGAGCGTCGCGTTCGGCACGTCGACGCCCACTTCGATCACGGTCGTCGCGATCAGCAACCGCACGCTGCCGTCGGCGAAGCGCGCCATCACGTCCGACTTGTCCTGCGGGTCCATCCGCCCGTGCAGCATGCCGCTCGTGACGCCCTGGAGCTGCGGGATCCCACCCAGGGACTCGACGAGTCCCACGACACTGGTGAGCTCCTGCTGCCCGCCGGGCTTCCGCTCCGCCGCGGGCTCGGCGTAGAGCGCCTCGGGCGCGTCCTCCTCCGTCTTCCCGTCGTCGCCGATCTTGGGGCACACCACGTACACCTGCCGGCCGGCGTCGATCTCCTCACGCGCCCGCGACCAGATCCGGTCCATCCAGGCGGGATGTTCGGCGAGGCCCACCTCGTGGGTGGCGATGGGAGAACGGCCGGCGGGCAGTTCGGACAGCGTCGAGGTCTCGAGGTCGCCGAACACCGTCATGGCGACGGTCCGCGGGATGGGTGTCGCCGTCATGACCAGGACGTGCGGGGACGTGCGGGCCTTGGTGCGCAGGGAGTCCCGCTGCTCCACCCCGAAGCGGTGCTGCTCGTCCACGACGATCAGGCCGAGGTCGAAGAACTCCACGTTGTCGGACAGGAGCGCATGGGTACCGATGACGATGCCCGCCTCGCCCGACGCGGCGTCGAGCAGCGACTTCTTGCGCTGCGCGGCGGACATCGAGCCCGTCAGCAGGACCACGCGCGTCCCGTCCGTGGCACCGCCCAGCATCCCGCCCTCGGCGAGCGGGCCCAGCGTCCTGGTGATGGACTGGAGGTGCTGGGCGGCCAGGACCTCGGTGGGCGCCAGGAGCGCCGCCTGCCCGCCGGCATCGATGACCTGCAGCATGGCCCGCAGCGCCACGAGGGTCTTGCCCGAGCCGACCTCCCCCTGCAGCAGCCGGTTCATCGGGTGGTCGCGTGCAAGGTCCTCGGCGAGCGTCCGGCCGACGTCGAGCTGGCCCTGCGTGAGGGTGAAGGGCAACCGCGCGTCGAACTGGTCGAGCAGGCCTCCGCCGTGCGGGGGCCGTGCTGTCGCTTCCTCCCGGGCCGTGAGCGCACGGCGCCGCGCGAGGGCAGCCTGCAGGACGAACGCCTCCTGGTACCGGAAGCGGTGCTGGGCCCGGTAGGCGTCCTCGACCTGCAGCGGCCGGTGCACGAGTTCGTACGCCGAGGCGAGGCTCAGGAGCTTGTCGCGCCGGGCGATCGACGCCGGGACGGGATCGTCGAGGTCCGAGAGCCGCAGCGTGTTGAGGATGATCCCGACCGCTGTCGCGATCTGGTCGCTCCCGAGCTTCTCCACCGCCGGGTAGACCGGGATGGGCCGGTGGACGTCCTCGGGGTCGTCGCCCTCGTCGAGGAGGGCGTATCGCGGATTGGTGAGCGACAGTCTCCCGCGGTACACCGTCACCTTGCCCGAGAACATGGCACGGACGCCGGGCTTGAGGTCGCGTGCCGCAGCGAATCCGTTGAAGAACGTCAGGTTCATCCCGCCGAGCCGGCCGTCGGCGTCGTCGGTGATCACGACCTCGAGCAGCATCCCCTTGCGCGTGTGCATCCTGCGCGACGCGGCGGACTGCACGCGCGCGATCAGCGTGACCTCCTCGTCCACCGGGACGTCCGCGATGGGCGTCAGCTCTCCCCGCTTCAGGTAGGTGCGGGGGAAGTGGTTGAGCAGCTGGCCCACGGTGGTGATGCCGAAGTACTTCGCGAGCTGCTTGGCGACCGGCCCGAGGTGCCGGTCGAGCGGTGCGTCGAGCTCCGATGCGGTCACCGACCGCGCCGCGTCAGGAGTCACCGGCCTCGGCTCCTACGGCGGGGGCGGCGAGCTGCGTCACCGAGATGTTGACGGGCGTGCCTGCGGCATGGATGAGGGCGAGGGCCGGACCGGGGTCGGGGACATGCACGTGGACGCGCCAGCGGTAGCCCTCCTCCACGGCCGTGACGGCACTCATGATGACCGAATCACCCAGCTCGTCGAGGTGGAGGCGGAGCGTCGCGGCATCCAGCGGGCTGAGGTTGATCGTGCACATGACCTCCACACCCTCGGCGTCGCCGCCGTCGTGGATGTGCGGTGCCTGGATGTCGTAGCCATGGAGTCCGTCGAGCAGCTCGTCCTGGAGCTCCTCGCCGAGCGCGGCGGCGCGGAGCGCGTCGAGGACCAGCAGGAAACCGACACCACCGGCATCGACCACCTCCGCGCGGGTGAGCGGACCGAGCTGGCTCTCGGTGCGCACGACCGCCAGCAGCGCGTGCTGCACGCAGCCCCTGAGGGCCAGCGCGAGCGCGTGGTTGCTGTCGTCGCCCGCGTGTCCTGACGCAGCCTCGGCTGCACCCCGCGCGCTCGATTCGAGGACCGAGAGCATGGTGCCGGGCACGGGGTCGCTGAGCGCCGACCAGCTGCGGATCTGCGCGCGATGCAGTGCGGACGCCAGGAGCGTGCACGTCAGGCGGGTGACTCCGTGCAGCGGCTCGGCGAAAGCCGCGAGGAAGACGGCGAAGAGGGTGCCGGAGTTGCCGCGGGCATCCTCCATGGCTGCCCTGCCCGCAATGGCGAGCAGCTCACCCAGGTCCGAGGTCTCGGCGTCGTGGGCTGCCTGCGCCGCGGAGCGGACGGTCTGGTAGAGGTTGGTGCCGGTGTCGCCGTCGGCCACAGGGAAGATGTTGATGGCATTGAGGCGGTCACTGTGGTTGCCGAGGGACTCTTCGGCCTTGCTCAACCAGCGCTTCATCGCAACTGCGTTAGCGGTGATCTTAGTCTGCAAAGTGATCCCATCCCCCGAGGGCAGTCGCCTGTGACGCCAGTGTCACCTGCGGCGTGCCCGGCACTACCGAGCCTACCGCAGTGAACCCGGCCGGCAGCAGGGCGTCCTGCGGGAAGGTGGCGAGGAGCCCGTGGTCCTCACCGCCGCCCAGCACCCAGGCCATCGGGTCGACGCCCAGCAGGTCGGCGGCCGGGAGCAGCGGATCGGCGTACCGGCGCAGGAGGGCCGGATCGAGGTCGAGCCGCACCCCGCTCGCGGTCGCGATCCGGCCGGCGTCACGGACCAGGCCGTCCGAGATGTCAAGCATCGCGCTCGCGCCGGCCGCCGCGGCCGCGGGACCGGCCTTCAGCGGCGGGCAGGGGCGCAGCTGGGCGGCGACGAGCTCCTCCCCCGGCGGGCCGAAGTCCTCCACCGGGCGGCCGTCCTCCAGGATGGCCAGGCCCGCCGCGGCGCGGCCCAGCGTTCCGGCCAGGGCGACGGTATCGCCGGCCCGCGCTCCGGAACGGAGGACCGCGGCCCGACCGTCCAGCATTCCCGTGACCGCGGCGGTGATCACGAGCTGGCCGCCACCCCCGAGGTCGCCGCCGACGACGGAGCATCCGGCGGCGCCGAGACCGCGAATGGCGGCGGCGAGTCCACGGGCGCAGTCCTCGACCCAGTCCACGGGTGTCTGCGGCGGAAGGGTCAGGCTCACCACCAGGGCGGTCGCCGTGCCGCCCATCGCGTTGATGTCGCTCAGGTTCTGGGCGGCGGACTTCCAGCCGACGTCGTAGCCGGTGGTCCGGAAGCCGTTGGCCCGGACCAGCCGGAAGTCGTGGTCCTCGACGAGGGTGTCCACGGACACCACGACCGGCCCACCGTGGTCGGCCAGCACCGCGGCGTCATCCCCCGGGCCGACCACCGTGCCGGTGGCCGGGCCGAGCAGCGGGAAGATCCGGGCGAGGAGCTCGCCCTCACTCAGGTCGCCGACGGCGGGGCACTGTGATGCTTCGGTCATGATGCCTACCGTACGGTGTGCGGCCGACACTGCGGTCCGGGACGGCCGGGCCGGCTCACGCCGTCGTCAGGGCCGCAACGTAGGCGGAGAGCCGGTCCGCCGACACGGCCGGTGCGAAGCCCGTCGCCTTGAGCTTCGTGAGGTCGAGCGTGCTCCGGAGCGGGCGGGGGGCGGCGTCCTTGCCCGCGAAGTACGCCTCCGTGCTCACGCCGGTGACGTCCGCGCGGTCCCTGCCGCAGAGGGCGTACACGTCCGCGGCGATCTCCGCCCAGCTCTGCGCATCACCGTCGTTCGTGACGTTGTAGGTTCCGAACGGTCCTGCCGTGGCCAGGAGATGCAGGATCGCCGCGGCGATGTCCTCCGTGAAGGTGAGGCGTCCGATCTGGTCGTCGACGACGCTCGGCGAGATGCCGCGGCCCGCGAGGCCGGCCATCGTCCGGACGAAGTTGTTGCCCTCGCCGATCACCCAGCTCGTGCGCAGGATGTAGTGGCGCGGCACCGTGGCGACGACCGCGTCGCCCGCGGCCTTGGTCTGTCCGTACACGCCGAGCGGACTGAAGGGCTCGGCCTCGTCGTGGAGCTCCCGCGACCCGTCGAAGACGTAGTCGCTGGAGATGTGGACCAGGGTCAGGCGGTGGGCACTGGCAACCCGTGCGAGGGCGGCGACGCCGGCGACGTTGACGGCCCACGCGGCCGCCCTGCCTTCCGGGGTCTCCGCGGCGTCGACCGCGGTGTACGCGGCGGCGTTGATGATCGTGTCGTACGCGGTCCACGGCCGGGCGCCGTCGAGGGTCCCGTCCAGGAGGTCGAGGTCGGCCCGCCCGGCGAACTCCACGGAGGGGTGGTCGACGAGCGCGGCCCGCAGCGCCTTGCCGAGCTGTCCGTCGGCACCGACGACGAGGGTCCGGCGCGGAGCGAGCGGGGTGACCTCGGCCAGGCGCGGGTGCTTCCGGTCCTTCTCCGACAGTTCCGCGTCGGCGAGCGGGATGGGCCAGTCGATGGCGGCCGTCTCGTCGGCGAGGTTGAGGAACACGTACTGGTCCTGCGCATCGGCCGACCAGTGGTCGTTGACGAGGTAGGTGTAGGCGGTGCCGTCCTCCAGGGTCTGGAAGGCGTTGCCGACCCCGCGCGGGATGAAGATCGCCGTCGACGGATCGAGCTCTGCCGTGAAGACGGCACCGAAGGACGGGCCCTCGCGGAGGTCCACCCACGCCCCGAACACGCGGCCCGTGGCGACGGAGATGAACTTGTCCCAGGGCTCGGCGTGGATGCCGCGCGTGGTGCCGGCGGTCTCGTTGAAGGAGATGTTGTTCTGCACGGGACCGAAGTCGGCGAGGCCGGCGGCGGTCATCGTGGTCCGCTGCCAGTTCTCCTTGAACCAGCCCCGGTTGTCGCCGTGGACAGGGAGGTCGAACAGGACGACGCCGGGGATCGGCGTCTCGCGGGCGGCGAGGGGCTTCGAGAAAACGGGTCCCATGGCCTTACTGCCCCAGCTCGGTGTACTTGGACTCGGTGACGGCCTTCTGCGGGCGCCACCAGTCCTCGTTGTCCCGGTACCAGGCTATGGTGTCGCGCAGGCCCTGCTCGAAGTGGTGGAACTCGGGGGTCCAGCCGAGTTCGGTGCGCAGCTTGGTGGAGTCGATGGCATAGCGCAGATCGTGTCCGGCGCGGTCCACCACGTGGTCGTAGGCGTCGGCGGGCTGACCCATCTCCGCGAGGATGAGTTCGACGACGTCCTTGTTGTTCCGCTCCCCGTCGGCGCCGATCAGGTAGGTCTGCCCGATCTCGCCGGTGGTGAGGATCGTCCACACCGCCGACGAGTGGTCGTTCGCGTGGATCCAGTCCCGCACGTTCAACCCCTCGCCGTAGAGCTTCGGGCGGACGCCGTCGATCACGTTGGTGATCTGGCGGGGGATGAACTTCTCGACGTGCTGGTACGGCCCGTAGTTGTTCGAGCAGTTGCTGATGGTCGCCCGGACACCGAAGGAGCGGACCCAGGCCCGCACGAGCAGGTCCGACCCTGCCTTCGTGGACGAGTAGGGGCTCGAGGGGTTGTAGGGCGTGTCCTCGGTGAAGCGCGCCGGGTCGTCGAGTTCGAGGTCGCCGTAGACCTCGTCGGTGCTGATGTGGTGGAACCGCTTCCCGTACCGGCGCGCCGCTTCGAGCAGCGTGTAGGTGCCGATGATGTTCGTATCGAGGAAGGGGCGCGGGTCGTGCAGCGAGTTGTCGTTGTGCGACTCGGCCGCGTAGTGCACGACGGCGTCCGCGCGCTCGGTGAGCGGGTCGACGACGGCGGCGTCGGCGATGTCCCCGACGACCAGTTCGAAGCGGTCGCGGGGCAGCCCCTCGAGCGAGGCATGGTTGCCGGCGTAGGTCATCTTGTCGAGGACCGTGACGGAGGTGTCCGTGTGCTCCATCAGGTAGTGGACGAAATTGGACCCGATAAAGCCGGCGCCGCCGGTCACCAAGAGATTCTTCACGTCCTGCACTTTACCGGGCGGAACGGGGACTGCCGGAGCGGGGCGCGGCCAGGTCCTGGTTTCCGCAGCGCGGGAGGCGCCCGTCGTACAGGCGCCTCCCCGTGCCTCAGGACTGGTGCCGGCCCCGCCGCCGAACGGCGAGGACCGCGACGGCGACGAGCGCGACCGCGAGGATCCCCGCGCCGATCCACGCGGCCGGGGCCGGGGACGAGGTCCGCGCCTCCTGTACCGCCTGCGCGGTGCTGCGGGCGGTGGGCGTGCCGGAGCGGCTCGCCTGCGGGGTCGCGGTCGTCGAGGACGTCCCGGCCGGGGCCACCGGGGCGGGAGCCTCGCCGGCCGGGGCAGGCGTACCGGAGGGCGACGCGGGGGCGGAGGCCGTCGCCGTCGCCGTCGCAGTCGCAGTCGCAGTCGCCGGTGCCGTCACCGGTGCTGTCGCTGTTGGTGCCGGTATCGGCGCCGTCCCCCCCGGGCCCGGATCCGGAGCGGCGATCTCGCCGTCGACCTCTCCAACCTCGCCCGTGAGGGCGTCGTAGCGCAGGTTCGTGTAGATGAGGGTGTCGGGGAATACGAGGTTTCCGGTTCCGGGCTCGATCAGGTACCCGGTGGCAGGGTGGACCAGGAATCCGGTGCGGGCGTTGATGGCGAACCCGGTCTCCGGGTCGATCCCCGACGTCGCCGTCGAGTCGTCAGCGGGTGGAGCCGGTTCGCCGAAGGTGGCGGCCGGCTGCGGCTGCTGTGCCACCACGGGTTGCTGCTCGGCCGGCGCAGGCAGGACGGGGGCCGGCTCGGATTCGACCGCGGACGCGGCCATCGGTGCGGCGAGGACCGCACCCGCGAGGAGGGCGGCAGCGGCCGCGGACAGAATCCTGGTACTGGCGGTTGTCGGGGTGCGGCGGTGGGGCGCGTTCATGTGTCCTCGGCTCGGGCTCTCGCCCCCGACGGGCTGGAAGGCGACACGCGGGGTGCGGGTGGAACAGCAGCCTGAGACCGGCTGCGGCTCTCGAATCCTACTGTCGGCGGCCTTCCCCACCCTGCTTTCCAGGGAGGACGACGCCGTCGTGTCGCTCCTGTGCACGGGCCACCTACTAGGGTGGAGCCATGCCTGCCCTCCCCCGTGTCGGAACCCGCCTGGTGCCTGCGGCGGTGCTGCTTCTCACGCTGTCCGGCTGTGCCCCGGCGGTGGATGTCGACCCCGCCGCCGATGCCGCGAACGCCCGGTGCGCCGACGTGATGATCGCCCTGCCACCGACGGTCGCCGAGAACGATCAGCGCGAGACGACCAGCCAGGCGACGTCCGCCTGGGGGGATCCCTCGAAAGTGGTCCTGCGGTGCGGGGTGACCGTTCCGGGACCCACCACCGACCCCTGCGTGACCGTGAACGACGTCGACTGGGTGGTCCGCGAGGGGGATCCGGCCTGGACCGCCACCACGTACGGGCGCGACCCTGCCGTCGAGGTCCTCTTCGACCCCGACGAGGTCGCGTCGAGCACGGTCCTCGTGGAACTCGGGGACGCGGTGTCGAGGATCGGGCAGACGCGGGCGTGCGTGGGACTGTCCGACGCGACCCCCGCACCCTCGGGCGGCTGACCGTCCCGCCGGCCATGCACCCCAGCACGAACCATGCCGACCGCACCGACCAGCAGTCGGAACCGGCACCGAGCAATCCCGACCGCACCAACCAGCAGGAGGACCCGTGAAGGCCGAGCAAATCTCCGACGTCTGCACCTTCCACGGCGAAGGCCCGTACTGGGACCCACGCCGCAGCGAGCTCCTGCTCGTCGACATGATGGAGGGCGACGTCCTGGTACGCCACGAGGACGGCAGCATCGACCGCCACGACGTGCACCCGCGGCTCGCGGGCGTGATCCGGGGCCGGGAGTCGGGCGGCTACGTGGTCGGGGTCGAGCGGGGATTCCTGTTCGCCGACGACGCCTTGGCGGTCCTCGAGCACGGACCGGAGGCATTCAGCGATGCGGCCGTGCGCATGAACGACGGCGGCTGCGACCCGGCCGGACGCTTCCTCTGCGGATCGATGGGGTGGGAGGGCGGCTTCGGCCTGGGCACCCTCTACTCCCTGGACACGGATCTCTCGGTGTCCACCGTGCTGACCGGCGCCACCATCTCGAACGGCCTCCACTTCTCCCCGGACGGGGGGACCGCGTTCTTCAGCGACACCCCCACGGGGAGGATCGACGCCCTCGGGTACGACATGGCGAGCGGGCGGTTCACCGATCGCCGCACGTTCGCCGTCGTCGAGCCCGCACTCGGTATGCCCGACGGCATGGCCATCGACGCGGAGGGCGGTATCTGGACCGCGCTCTACGGGGGCGGGGCCGTCGCCCGCTACGACGCCTCGGGCAGGCTCTCCGAGCACATCCCGCTGCCCGTCACGAACGTGACCGCGTGCGCTTTCGGCGGGACGGACCTCGGGACGCTGTTCATCACCACCACGCAGGAGAACATCCCGGCCGGTTCCGAGCCGACGGCGGGGGCCCTGTTCGCCGTCGAGCCCGGAGTCGCCGGCACGCCGCTGCCGATGTTCAGGGGGTAGCGCACCGGCATTCCCCGGACCACCACTGTCAAGCGCCCGGGGAATGCCGAGAGTCCTTCGTCGCCGGTCCGGCCGCGGATGGGGCCGGCGGGACGTCAGAGGATCGGCTTGCCTCCGGTGACCGCGATGCGCGCACCCGAGACGTAGCTGGCCTCGTCGGACGCCAGCAGGACGTAGACGGCCGCGAGTTCGGCGGGCTGGCCGGCCCGCTGCAGGGGGACCTGCTGGCCGAAGCTCTCCACCTCGTCCTCGGGCATCGTGGCCGGGATGAGCGGGGTCCAGATGGGACCGGGTGCCACGGAATTCGCCCGGATGCCGCGGTCCGCGAGGAGCTGGGCCATCGACGCCGTCATGTTCGCGATGCCGGCCTTCGTCGCCGAGTAGGGCAGCAGGGTGGGCACGGGGTTGTCGGAATTCACCGAGCTCGAGCCGATGATGGACCCGCCCGGCGGCATGAAGGGCAGAACCGCCTTCGTGAGGTGGAAGAACGCGCTGAGGTTGATGGCCAGGGTGCGGTCCCACTCCTCGTCCGGGATCTCCTCGATGGTCTCGTGCGTCATCTGGAAGGCGGCGTTGCTGACGAGGATGTCCACCTTCCCGAACTCCTGGACGGCCGTGTCGATCACGGCCCGGCACGTCGCAGGATCAGCGAGGTCTCCCGGGAACAGGACAGCCCTGCGCCCGGCCTCCTCCACCCACCGGGCCGTCTCCTGGGCGTCCTCGTCCTCGTTCAGGTAGCTGATGAGGACGTCGGCCCCCTCCCGTGCATAGGCGATGGCGACAGCCCGGCCGATGCCGCTGTCACCACCCGTGATGACCGCCTTCTTGCCGGCGAGTCGTCCCGACCCGCGGTAGGACTGCTCGCCGTGGTCCGGGGTGGGCTCCATGGCACCGGTGGTTCCGGGCGGTTCCTGCTGCTGCGCTGGCTGGCTCACTGTTCCTCCTGGTGTCTACGGGCAATTCCACCCGCCGGTTCCTTGCACCCTCACCGTAAGCACGCTTAGTAATTGGAGGGAAGCGGCCGGCCGGTCGGAAAACCCGTTGCACAAGGAGGACACCCACCGTCCATGCAGTACCCAGCCGAATACATCCTGCCCCTGAAGTGGAACGGCACGGGGCCCGTGACGGAACTGGCGCACTACCTGCGCGATCTCGTCCGCTGGATCGACGTCACCGTGGTCGACGGCTCCGACGACCCCTCCTTCGACCGGCATTCCCGGGCCTTCCCGCCGGAGGTCCGCCATCTCCGGCCCGATCCGGAGCTCGTCCGCCGGGGCGGCAACGGGAAGGTGCACGGCGTGCTGACGGGGCTCGCCGCGGCTCGGCACGAGCTCGTCGTGATCGCGGACGACGACGTCCGGTACCGGCGCCCCGAGCTCCAATGGGTCCTCGAGCTCCTCGAGGAGTCCGACCTCGTGCGCCCGCAGAACTACTTCGCCCGGCTGCCGTGGCACGCCCGGTGGGACACGGGCCGCACACTGCTCAACAGGGCCTTCTCCTCCGACTATCCGGGCACGCTCGGCGTCCGCCGGAGCACGCTCCTCGCGGCGGGCGGCTACTGCGCCGACGCCCTCTTCGAGAACCTCGAGCTCATCCGCACCGTGAAGGCGGCCGGTGGCGTCGAGGCCCGCGCCGACGACCTCTTCGTGGCACGGCTCCCCTGCTCCTCGCGGCACTTCGGCCGCCAGCGGGTCCGCCAGGCCTATGACAGCTTCGCGCAGCCCGGACGGCTCGCCGTCGAACTCGGCCTGCTGCCCGCGGTCCTCCTGGCCCGACCTGCCCCGCACCACCTCGCGCTGGCGGGACTGGCGGTCGTCGCCGTCGCCGAGGTCGGCCGGCGACGGCGGGGCGGACGGCACGTCTTCGGGCCCACGGCCGCCCTGTGGGCACCGGTCTGGCTCCTCGAACGCGCCGTCTGCAGCTGGCTCGCCGTCGCGAGCAGGGCACGCGGGGGTGTGCGGTACGCCGGCGGCAGGATGCTCCTCGCAGCGCACTCGGAGCGGTACCTGCGCGCGCGGCTCGAGCAGCGCGGCGTCGCCGGCGCGCTGCCGGCAGGAGCCACCTCTCTCCCGGCAGCGCCCCCCACGCGGGGCACCCCGGGAAAGTAAGTAGACTGATGGCTCATGCTGGCCACGACCGATAGGAACCGACATGGCAGACACACTGGGAAGCCCCACCTCCGAGCCTGAGGGCGGTTTCGAACGGGATCCTGCGGACTGGGTCACCGGCGACGAGCCCATGACCGCCGCACAGCGCAGCTACCTCGACACGCTGGCACGGGAGGCGGGCGAGGAGATCCCGGCGGACATCACCAAGGCGGAGGCCTCGGAGCACATCGACCGCCTGCAGAACAAGAGCAAGAGGCTCGGCGGCGACTCGTAGCGACCCCCTCCTGCAGCATCCACCCACGGATGCTGCAGGGCGGGATGCTGCAGGGCGGAGTGCCGGCTCCGGGCAGGCTCAGCGCACGGCGGCGAAGTTGAACTCGGTGCAGATGTCCTGGCCGAAGACGAACCGGCGGACGGGTGCCGTGCGGGCCTCCGCCAGCGCATCCGACCCGGAGAACCGGATACCGGGGACGCCGTCGCCCACCAGCACCGGGGCAGTGGTCAGGTACAGCCGGTCTAGCAGGCCGGCCTCCAGGAAGCGCGAGACGGTGTTGCCGCCTCCCTCGACCAGCACCTTCCACAGGTCCCGCGCCTGCAGGATGTCGAGGACGCGGCGCGGCGCGAAATCGTCCGCGGCCAGCCTCACCACCTCCACCAAGGCGGGCAGGGCCGCGGGCACCTCCGCATCGTGCCCCACGATCCAGAGGGTCGGCACGCCGTCGTCGGCCAGGACGCGCGCGCCGACGTCCACCCGCGCCGCGGCGTCGAGCACCACGCGGACGGGGCTGCTGCCCGGCACGTCCTCGACGGCGAGCGAGCAGTCCTCGGTGAGCACGGTGGACGCACCGACGACGACGGCGTCCACGAGGGCGCGCAGCCGCTGGAGGTGCCCGTGGTCGCCGCGGTCCTCGTGGAAGCCGGAGTCCCCGGAGCGCGACGCGATGAACCCGTCCAGGCTCTGGCGCAGCTGCCCGACGACGATCTGTCCTGACGCACCGGCCAGGTAGCCGTACCGGTGCGCGAGCTCCTCCGCCTCGCCCGGCGCGGGCGCTGCAGGGACGACGCCGTCGAGCAGGTCGCTCCAGGCGTCGGCCGAGGGGGCCTCGTCGTGCCGCATCCGTGCCCGCTTGGTCGCGAGGTAACCCGCGTTCTCCGAGCGCTCGGACACGGGCAGTCCGCGGCGCTCGACGACCGCGATGCCCAGGTCCTCCAGCGCTTCCTCCTTGGCGGGATTGCCGGAGAGCAGGCGGACGGCGCCGATGCCGAGGTCCTGCAGGATCTCCGCGGCCTGGTCGTAGCGCCGGGCGTCGACGGGAAGCCCGAGGGCGGTGTTCGCATCGACCGTGTCCACGCCCCGGTCCTGCAGGGCGTACGCCTTCAGCTTGTCGAGCAGTCCGATGCCCCGGCCCTCGTGTCCCCGCACATAGACCACCACGCCGCGGCCCTCCTCGGAGATGGCGGCGAGCGCGGCATCCAGCTGTTCCCCGCAGTCGCAGCGCCAGGACCCGAAGGCGTCACCCGTGAGGCACTCGCTGTGGACGCGGACCAGCGGAGCTGCATCCTGCGCGGCGTGGACGCCATCGTGGATCCCCTGCGCGAGCGCGACGTGCTCGGTCCCCTCGCCGTCGCGGTAGCCGATCATGCGGAACGTGCCGTGCCGGGTGGGCAGGACGGTCTCCGCAACCCTCTCGACCGTGGCCGGCACGGAGGCGGACTCAAGCTGGGTGGACTGGGTCATGCATCAACCTTAGGAGCGTGGCGGGACGACGCGAAAACGCGTGTCGTAGGAGTCAACAGGACGGGGGGACCATTTATTGCGGCACCCGGTCCGGACGGCTCACGCCTGCCGCGGCGCGTTCGAGGACCTCGCGGACGGCCAGGACGGCGGGCCGGCGCGCACCGGCACGGCGCGCCGAGGTGAAGATGGACCGGCGCGGGTTCTCGTCGAGGTCGAACAGCTGCACCGGCACGTTGCGGCCGGTCCACACGAGGTCCGGCATCAGGGCGACGGCGTTGCCCGACTCGATCAGCCGGATCTGCGCCTGGAGGTCCGCCGTCTCGTACCGGACGTCGGGCTCGAACCCGGCGAGCCGGCATGCCTGCTCCGCCCAGTGCCGGGACGCCGCCCCCCGGGGCTCCATCACCCAGGCCGCTCCCGCCGCCCCGGCGACCGAGGAGATCCCGGCGGCGGGTCCGACCAGCGGGACGGCGAGGCGGATCGCATCCTCCGTCAGCGGCACGTGGTCGAGTTCCGGGTGGCGGGGAGCCGCGTGGCCCGGGTACTGCTCGGCGATCACGAGGTCGAAGTCCCGCGCGAACGTCTCGTACAGGGCCGTCTCGGGCTCCCGCTGCACCATCTCCACCCGCACGTCGGGATAGTCGCGCGTCATGACCGTCAGGGCATCGGGCATGAGCGCCAGGGCAGCCGACTGGAAGACCGCCACCCGGACGGTGCCGGACACCGTGGTCAGGGAGGCCGCCAGGTCGGCTTCCGCCCGCTCCAGTGTCTCGAGCAGTTCGGCGGTGTGCGCGACCAGCACGTCGGCCTGCGCCGTGAGGACCACCCGCCGGCCGGTCTTCCGGAGCAGCTCCACGCCCACTTCCTTCTCGAGCAGGGCAAGCTGCTGGGACACGGAGGAGGGGCTGTAGCTGAGGGCGGCGGCAACGTCGGCGAGGGTTCCGCGGATCTTGAGTTCGCGGAGCAGGCGCAGTCTGCGCAGGTCGAGCACGGGGCCTCCCGGTTCGGTTCTACTGATGAATACCCTTCGATAATCATCGCTTTTCCTAATCCTACGGCCGGGCCGATACTGGACGTGAAGTAGCTGCTTCATCCTGTGACCGGCGGAAGCCGTCGAACCGAAAGCCGTTGCCATGACAACCCAGATCCCGCCCCTCGAGGGCCTCGCCGACAGCCCGGCGCTCCAGAACGCGCACCCCACCCCTTACCCGGGGTCGGACCGCGCCCCCCGGTTCTCCGCCGCTCCCGGCGGGACGACGGACATCCCTGCAGGACTGCCGGACGCATCGGTCGCCCTCGTCCGGCGCTGGCTGACCGAGGCATCGAAAGTACCGGTGGACTCCTCGGCCAAGCAGCTCGCGGGCGTCCTCAAGGACCCCAACGGGCTCGCCTTCACGGTGGGCTTCGTCGACGGCGTCATCCGCCCCGAGGACCTCTCGGTCGCAGCCCGCAACCTCGGGGCCATCGCTCCGAAGGTCCCCGGCTTCCTCCCCTGGTACATGCGCTCGGCCGTGAAGGTCGGCGCCGCCGTCGCCCCCGTGCTGCCGCAGGTCGTCATCCCCATCGCCCGCCGCGTCCTCCGGGAGATGGTGGGGCACCTCATCATCGACGCCTCCGACGCCCGGCTCGGGCGGTCCATCAGCAAGATCAGGCGCGAGGGCATCCGGCTCAACGTGAACCTGCTCGGCGAGGCCGTCCTCGGCGAGCACGAGGCCGAACGCCGCCTCGAAGGCACGGTCCGGCTCCTCGAGCGCCCGGACGTCGACTACGTCTCCATCAAGGTGTCCTCCACCGTCGCCCCGCACCCCGCGTGGGCCTTCGAGGAGGCCGTGGAGCACGTCGCCGAGAAGCTCGCACCCCTCTACGCGCTCGCCGCCCGGTCCGAGAAGCCGAAGTTCATCAACCTCGACATGGAGGAGTACAAGGACCTGGACCTCACGATCGCCGTGTTCATGGCGATCCTCGACCGGCCCGAGTTCACGGACCTCGAGGCAGGGATCGTGCTGCAGGCCTACCTCCCCGACTCCCTCGCGGCGATGATCCGGCTGCAGGAGTGGGCGGCAGCCCGGCGCGCCAGGGGCGGTGCCGGCATCAAGGTCCGCGTGGTCAAGGGCGCCAACCTCCCGATGGAACACGTCGAGGCCTCCCTCCACGACTGGCCGCTCGCCACCTGGGGCACGAAGCAGGACTCGGACACGCACTACAAGCGCGTCCTCAACTACGCCCTGCAGCCCGGGCGCGTCGACAACGTGCGCATCGGCGTCGCGGGCCACAACCTCTTCGACCTCGCCTTCGCCTGGCTCCTCGCCGGCGAGCGGGGCGTACGCTCCGGCATCGAGTTCGAGATGCTCCTCGGGATGGCGCAGGGCCAGGCCGAGGCCGTCAAGCGCGATGTCGGGTCGCTGCTGCTCTACACGCCCGTGGTGCACCCGGGCGAGTTCGACGTCGCCATCGCCTACCTGATCCGCCGCCTCGAAGAGGGCGCAAGCCAGGACAACTTCATGTCGGCGGTCTTCGAACTGTCCGAGAACGAGGCTCTGTTCGAGCGCGAGAAAAACCGCTTCCTCGCGTCGCTGGCAGCGCTGGACACCTCCATCCCGGCACCGAACCGCCGGCAGGACCGCACCCTCCCCGAACCGGCCCACCCCGGGTCCGGATTCACCAACACCCCGGACACCGACCCGTCCCTCCCGGCCAACCGGGCCTGGGGCAGGGCGATCCTCGAGCGCGTGACCACCTCCGAACTGGGCAACGACGTCGTCGCCGCCACCACGCTCACCCGGGCGGAGGACCTCGAGAACACCATCGCCGGCGCGGTCGCCGCAGCGTCCTCCTGGGGGTCCCTGACGGGTGCCGAGCGCGCGGCCGTCCTCCACCGAGCGGGCGACGCGCTCGAGGCACGCCGTGCCGACCTCATGGAGGTCATGGCCGCCGAGACCGGGAAGACCCTCGACCAGGCGGATCCCGAGATCTCCGAAGCCGTGGACTTCGCCCACTACTACGCCGAGCGCGCCCGTGAGCTCGACGACGTGGACGGCGCCTCGTTCTCCCCCGTCCGCCTCACGGTGGTGACACCGCCGTGGAACTTCCCGGTCGCGATCCCCGCGGGATCGACCCTCGCCGCCCTCGCCGCCGGCTCGTCGGTGATCATCAAGCCGGCCTCGCAGGCCCGCCGCTCCGGTTCCGTCATGATCGAGGCACTCTGGGCCGCGGGCGTGCCGCGCGAGGTCCTGCACCTCGTCCAGGTCGAGGAGGGCGACCTCGGGCGCCGGCTCATCTCCGATGCCCGGGTGGACCGCGTGATCCTCACCGGCGGGTACGAGACGGCGGAGCTCTTCCGTTCTTTCCGCACCGACCTGCCGCTGCTCGCCGAGACGTCCGGCAAGAACGCGATCATCGTGACACCGAGCGCCGATCTCGACCTCGCCGCGAAGGACGTCGCGCAGTCCGCCTTCGGCCACGCCGGGCAGAAGTGCTCGGCCGCCTCCCTGGTCATCCTCGTGGGCAGCGTGGGCACGTCGCAGCGCTTCCGCAACCAGCTCCTCGACGCGGTGACCTCGCTGTCCGTCGGGTACCCGTCGGACCCCTCCACGCAGATGGGCCCCGTCATCGAGCCGGCCGCCGGCAAGCTCCTCGACGGGCTGACGACCCTCGGGGACGGCGAGTCCTGGCTCGTGGAGCCGCAGCGGCTCGACGATTCGGGCAGGCTGTGGAGCCCCGGCGTGCGCGACGGCGTGAAGCGGGGATCGACGTACCACCTGACGGAGTACTTCGGCCCCATCCTCGGCATCATGACCGCGCCGACGCTCGAGGACGCCATCGTCCTGCAGAACGACATCGACTACGGCCTCACCTCCGGCATCCACTCCCTCGACAGCCGTGAGATCGCCACCTGGATCGACGGCGTGCAGGCCGGCAACCTCTACGTCAACCGGGGCATCACCGGTGCCATCGTGCAGCGCCAGCCCTTCGGCGGCTGGAAGAAGTCCGCCGTCGGGGCGGGCACCAAGGCAGGGGGTCCCAACTACCTCGTGGGACTCGGGACCTGGACGCCCCGGGAATCGGTGGCCCAGGGTGCGCCCCTGCCCGCCGTGGCTCCGCTGCTGTCCGCTGCGCGCTCGGCGGGCCTGCCCGCAGCAGACCTCGCCCGGCTGGGCCGCGCCGCGGCATCCGATGCCACGGCCTGGAACGGGGAGTTCGGCCAGGTGAAGGATGTCTCCGGCCTCTCGGCCGAACGCAACCTCTTCCGCTACCTGGCCCACCCCGTGACGGTGCGCCTCGCGGACGGCGCCCCCGTCGCCGATCTCGTCCGTGTCCTCCTCGCGGCGAAGGCGGCCGGCGCCCCGGTAGCGGTCTCGAGTGCCGTGGAGCTCCCGGCGGCGCTCCGTACCGTCGTCGGGGAACAGGCCGAGACGCTCACCATCGAGGACGACGGCGCATGGCTGGCACGGGCAGCAGCGCTTCCCGTCCGGCGCGTCCGGCTCATCGGCGGGGGCCTGTCCGCGCTGGCCGCCGCGACCGGCGGACGTCCCGACCTCGCGATCTACGCACAGCCCGTCACCGAATCGGGCCGAGTGGAGCTGCTCCCGTTCCTGCAGGAGCAGGCCATCAGCATCACGGCGCACCGGTTCGGCACGCCCAACGCGCTGACCGAGGGCATCGTCTAGGACCGGCGGCGGAAGGCACGGGGGGCACGGCGGCACTCTGGCACAATCGATCCGGAGAGCACCATGCTGCCGCCGGGCGGCCGGAAGGATCGCGCCACCGATGAACAGCCGCAGCACCACCCCGAAGACCCGGGATCCCCAGCTCCGAGCGTGGATCCCGGGTCTTCTGGTGCTCGCGGCCGGCGTCACCGCAGCGCTGGGCCTGGCCGGCCTCCAGACGGTCCTCGGGGCCCTCGTGATCGCCCTGATCCTCGGGATCCTGCTGGGCAATTCCGGCCTCTTCACGGCGACACTCCGCACGGGCATCGGCGGTGGGACGAAGCGCCTGCTGCGCGCCGGCGTCGTCCTGCTCGGACTCCAGCTCGCCCTGCCGGACATCCTCGCCCTGGGCCCGCAGGTCCTCCTGCTCATCGTCGCGTGCGTCGCCGGAAGCTTCTACGCCACCCTCTGGCTCGGTGAGCGCCTCGGGCTGAGCCGGGCCGGGGCGCTCCTGATGGCAGCGGGCTTCTCCATCTGCGGCGCGTCCGCGGTGGCCGGGATGCAGGGCATCGCGGACGCGGACGACGACGAGGTGGCCTCCGCCGTCGCCATGGTCACGCTGTACGGATCCCTCATGATCATCGCCCTGCCCCTGCTGAACACGCTCCTCGGCCTCGACCCGACGGCGTTCGGCGTGTGGTCGGGCCTCGCCGTCCATGAGGTGGCACAGGTGGTGGCCGTCGCCAGTACGGCCGGGGCGACAGCGCTCGCCGCGGCGACCGTCGTCAAGCTGGGGCGGGTCCTGATGCTGGCGCCGGTCGCAGCGGCAGCGGGCCTCGGGGAACGACGACGCTCGAATCGGCACGGCACGACGACCGCCGCGGACGGGAACGGGCGGGCGGCCGCACCCCTCGTGCCCCTCTTCGTCCTGGGCTTCCTGGCCCTGGTCGTCCTGCGCTCGCTCGGCGTCCTGCCTCCGCCGGTCCTGGATGCCGGCCGCACCGTGGCCACCGTCCTGCTGGCCGCCGGGATGTTCGGACTGGGCGCCGGGATCGACGTCCGGCGCCTCCTGCGCACGGGGGGACGGTTCGCCGTGGTCGGTGCAGCCTCGACGCTGCTGCTGGCGGGAGTCTCACTGCTCGGCGTCGTCGTCCTGGCCTAGCGACGCCGGATCGGCAGGCCCTCCTGCAACGGCAGGTACCTCGGGAATGACTCGACGCCTCGACGTGTTGAAGGAATCGATGCATATGCATCTACTAGAGAGGGTGCCAGAATGAAGGTCGCAGTTGTCACAGCGGGACTCGGTGTCCCGTCGTCCAGTCGAATGCTTGCAGATGTGCTGTCGGACGCCGTGAAGGGTGAGCTGTCCCGGTCCGGTTCCGACGTCACCGTCGACGTCCTCGAGCTCCGCGACCACGCAGTGGACATCGCGCACCATCTGGTGAGCGGCTTCGCGCCCCCTGCCCTGGCCGCCGCCATCCGGAACGTCACGGACGCGGACGCCCTGATCGTCGTCAGTCCTGTGTTCTCGGGGTCCTACAGCGGACTGTTCAAATCCTTCTTCGATGTCATCGACAACACCGCGCTGGAGGGCATGCCCGTTCTCCTGGGGGCGACAGGCGGCAGCGCGCGTCACGCCCTGGTTCTCGACCACGCCCTGCGGCCCCTCTTCAGTTACCTGCGGGCACGGGTGGCTCCCACTGCCGTCTATGCGGCGCCCCAGGACTGGGGCGCCGGCACCGACGACGAACCCGCGTTGGAACAGAGGTCGCGCCGTGCCGCACGGGAACTGGCCGGAATGCTCGCCGGGCAGCCCCCAGCACGCCCTGCCCACCAGCTGGAACCGTCCGCACCGTTCGAGGACCTCCTGGCAAGGATCCAGGGACCGACGTCCTGAACCCCGGGCCACCCGCCGTTCACCCCTATAACCGCTTCGGAGAAGAATCATGGAAATTGGTGTTTTCACAGTCAGTGACGTCACCCGGAACCCCCTCACCGGCGAGACGCCCACCGAGGGTGAGCGCATCAAGGCCGCTGTTGCCATCGCCAGGAAGGTCGAAGAGATCGGCATGGACGTCTATGCGACCGGCGAGCACCACAACCCGCCCTTCTACGCCAGCTCCCCGACCACCCTCCTCGGCTACATCGCAGCCCAGACCGAGCGCATCACCCTGTCCACCAGCACCACCCTGATCACCACCAACGACCCGGTCAAGATCGCGGAGGACTTCGCCACGCTGCAGCACCTCGCCGACGGGCGCGTGGACCTGATCCTCGGCCGCGGCAACACAGGGCCCGTCTACCCCTGGTTCGGCAAGAACCAGCAGGACAGCCTCGAACTGACCGTCGAGAACTACAACCTGCTGCGCCAGCTGTGGGACAACGACGTCGTGAACTGGGAAGGCAAGTACCGCACACCGCTGCGCAACTTCACCTCGACCCCGCGCCCGCTCGACGGCGTAGCACCGTTCGTCTGGCACGGCTCCATCCGCACGCCGGAGGTCGCGGAGATCGCCGCCTACTTCGGCGACGGGTTCTTCGCCAACAACATCTTCTGGCCGAAGGAGCACTACCAGCAGCTCATCGGCCTCTACCGGGAACGCTATGCCCACTACGGCCACGGCACCGCCGACCAGGCGATCGTGGGACTGGGCGGACAGTTCTACCTGGCGCGGAAGTCACAGGACGCGGTGAAGGAGTTCCGCCCGTTCTTCGACAACGCCCCCGTCTACGGCCACGGGCCGACGATGGAGAGTTTCATGGCCCAGACGCCACTGACGGTCGGCAGCCCCCAGGAAGTCATCGAGAAGACTCTGTCCTTCCAGGAGTATTTCGGCGACTACCAGCGCCAGCTGTTCCTGATCGACCACGCCGGCCTGCCACTGAAGACGGTACTGAACCAGCTCGACCTCTTCGGCGAGCTCGTGCTTCCCGAACTGCGGGCGGAGTTCGCCAAGCGGCGACCCGCCCATGTCCCCGACAGGCCGGTGCACACTCCGCACAGGGTCGGCGCCGTCACGGCCGCCGGGTGACCAGGACCGGGAGGTCCTTGCCGGGTCCCGACCGGCAGGGACCTCCCGGTCAGCGCAGGCCGGTGCCGCGCTCGAGCGCCAGCCCGATCAGTTCGTCGATGAGCTCGGTGTAGCCGAGGCCGGACTTCGCCCACATCTGCGGGTACATGCTGATCGGCGTGAAGCCGGGCATGGTGTTGATCTCGTTGATGACCAGGCGGCCGTCGGGCGTGTAGAAGAAGTCCACGCGGGACAGTCCCTCGCCGCCGATCGCATCGAAGGCCTCACCCGCGAGCCTGCGGACGCGGTCGATCACGTCCTGCGGGAGGTCCGCCGGGCAGGACAGCTCGGCGGCAGCACCGTCGACGTACTTCGCCTCGAAGTCGTACCAGGCGTGCTCCCCGGGCTGGATGGCGATCTCGCCGGGCAGCGACGTGCGCGGGCCGTCCAGGCCCCTACCCTGCAGGACCGCCACCTCGATCTCGCGTCCGAGGATCCCGGCCTCGATGACCACCTTGGGATCGAACGCGCGCGCGGCCTCGACCGCGGCCCGGATGCCGTCCGCGTCCTCGACCCGGCTGATCCCCATGGAGGACCCGGCGCGGGCCGGCTTGACGAACAGCGGGAACCCGAGCGCTGCGGCGCGCTGGATGCTCTCCTCGGTGCCGGTCCGCCACTGGCGGTCCGTCACCACCACGTACGGGCCCACCTCGAGGCCCGCCGCGGCGAAGACCACCTTCATGTAGTGCTTGTCCATCCCGACCGCGGACGCCAGGACCCCGGCCCCGACGTAGCGCATGTCGGCCAGCTCCAGCATGCCCTGCAGGGTACCGTCCTCGCCGAACGGTCCGTGCAGCAGCGGCAGCACGACGTCGACGCCGCCCAGGCTCTCGGGGACGGACCCGGGAGCGGCGACGAGGAGTTCCTGCCCGTCGCTGCCGTCGGCGGCAGTGCCCATCACCACGGCCTGCTCGGTCGCGGTGACCTCGGGCAGCACGTCGGCGCGCAGGGACCACGAGGACGGGTCGGCCGAGACGAGGGACCACTGGCCGGACTTGGTGATGCCCACCGGCACCACCTCGTACCGGGTGCGGTCGATCGCCTCGAGGACGCCCGCCGCGGTCACGCAGCTCACCGCGTGCTCGCTGGACCGGCCGCCGAACAGGACGAGGACGCGCGGTTTGCGGGAGCGGACAGGAGTATCGGTGGTCACGGTGCGGAATCGCCTTCCGGCTTGAGGTTGCGGGCCAGCAGTCGCGGCCCCAGGTCGTTGACGGACAGGCGTCCCTGGAGGACGGCCACGACGCTTTCGGTGATGGGCATGTCGACGCCGAGTTTCATGGCGGAATCGAGGACGGCCTGGGCCGACTTGATGCCCTCCGCCGTCTGGTTCATCCTCACCGTCACCTGGTCGAGGGTCAGGCCCTGCCCCAGCAGGTGGCCCGCCGTGTGGTTGCGCGAGAGCGCGGAGGAGCAGGTGGCGATCAGGTCGCCCATGCCGGCCAGGCCCGCCATGGTCTCCGGCCTGCCGCCCAGCGCCACGGCGAGGCGGGTCGTCTCGGCGAGCCCGCGGGTGATGACGGACGCCTTCGTGTTGTCCCCCATGCGGCGTCCCTCGCAGATGCCGACCGCCAGGGCGATCACGTTCTTCACGATGCCGCCGATCTCCACGCCGATGACATCGGTGGAGGTGTAGGGGCGGAAGTAGGAGGATGTGCACGCCGCCGCGATCCAGGCCGCCGTCCCGTGGTCGGGACACGCGACGACGGACGCCGTCGGCTCCTCGCGTGCTATCTCCATGGCGAGGTTGGGCCCGGACACGACGGCGATGCGGTCGGCCGGCAGTGCGAGCTCCTCCGCGATCACCTCGCTCATGCGGGCGTCCGTGCCGACCTCGAGGCCCTTCATGAGGGAGACGACGACGGCGTCCGCCGGCAGGAAGGGCCGCCAGGCCGGGAGCTGGGCGCGCAGCGTCTGGGCGGGCACGGCGAGGACCACCAGGTCGCTTCCGGCCAGGACCTCCCGGACGTCCGCGGAGGCGCTCACATTTCCCGGAAGACGCGTGTCGCCGAGGTACGGCGAGTTCCTGTGGTCCGCCGTGATCTCGGCCGCCACCTCGGAGCGTCGCGACCAGAGCATGACCGCCGTGTCCGGAGAGGCATCCGCGAGCACCTTCGCGAAGGTGGTGCCCCAGCTGCCGGACCCGAGGACGGCGATCTTCGCGGGCTGCGCGGCACGCGGCCCCGCTGTCACGATTCCCCTCCGGTCAGGGGTTCACCAGGATTCATCTCGTCGTCCTGCGCCCGGACGGTGCGGCCCATCCGCTTCTGCTGCTTCTCCGCAGGGTCCCACCGCTCGGCGGGCGCTTCCTCGCCCCTCAGCTCCGCCAGCAGCTCGGTGACGGCGTCGAGGATGCGGTCGGTGGCACGGTCGAGCGTGGTCCTCGTCAGTGGCGCGCCCCTGAACTCGCTGAGATCCACGGGGTCCCCGACGAGCACGCGGGACCGCTTGCGAGGGAAGAGGTAGAAGCGCTTGGCATAGGGCGGGAAAACCTCGTGCGCACCCCAGTGGGCGATCGGAACCACCGGCGCGCCGGTCTGCAGTGCGAGGCGGGCGGCGCCCGTGCGGCCCTTCATGGGCCACAGGTCCGGGTCGCGGGTGAGGGTGCCCTCGGGGTAGATGATGATGCCGCCGCCGTCGGCGAGGGCCTCGCGAGCGGCTTCGAGCGACCGGTTCGCTCCGGCCGAGCTGCGCTCCACGGGCACCTGCTTGATGGTGCGCAGGATCGATCCGATCACCGGCACCTTGAACAGCGACGCCTTCGCGAGGAAGTGCGGCATGACGCCCTGGTTGTACAGGAAGTGCGCCACCACGACCGGATCGATCTCGGTGACGTGGTTGGGACAGATGATCATGCCCGTCCCGACGGGCAGCTTCTCCTGCCCGTGCCATTCCTTGTCCATCAGGGCGTTCATGACCGGCCTCACCCAGGAGGCGAGGAACGTGAACATGGCGCGTGAGCCCCGTGACTCCCCCATGTGCCGGACCGCCTAGGAGAGTGCCACGGCGGCAGCCGGGGCATCCTCCGTGATGTCGAAGTCGGCGCCCAGGCCCTCGAGCTTGTCCTGGAAGCGCTCGTACCCGCGGTTGATCAGCTCGATCCCGGTGACGCGCGAGACGCCGTCCGCCGCGAGTGCCGCGATCAGGTGGCTGAAGCCGCCGCGCAGGTCGGGGATGTCGATGTCCGCGCCGCGCAGCTGCGTCGGCCCGGAGATGACGGCCGAGTGCAGGAAGTTGCGCTGCCCGAAGCGGCAGGGCACGCTGCCGAGGCACTCGCGGTGCACCTGGATGTTGGCGCCCATGCGGATCAGTGCTTCCGTGAAGCCGAACCGGTTCTCGTAGACGGTCTCGTGGACGATCGATACGCCGGAAGCCTGCGTGAGGGCGACGACGAGGGGCTGCTGCCAGTCGGTCATGAAGCCGGGGTGGACGTCGGTCTCGAGGACCAGTGGCTTGAGGAGGCCGCCGGGGTGGTAGAAGCGGATGCCCTCGTCGTCGACGTCGAAGGCGCCCCCGATCTTCCGGTAGGTGTTGAGGAAGGCGGTGAGGTCGAGCTGCCGGGCGCCCTCCACGTAGATGTCACCCTTGGTGACCAGCGCCGCCGAGGCCCAGGACGCCGTCTCGTTGCGGTCGGAGATGGCCTTGTGGTTGTAGCCGGTGAGGGTCTTGACGCCCTCGATGCGGATGACGCGGTCCGTCTGCACCGTGATGATGGCGCCCATCTTCTGCAGGACGGCGATGAGGTCCATGATCTCGGGCTCGACGGCGGCACCCGAGAGCTCGGTGATGCCTTCCGCGCGGATGGCGGTGAGGAGCACCTGCTCGGTGGCTCCGACGCTCGGGTACGGCAGGGTGAGCTTCGCGCCGTGCAGACCCTTCGGGGCCGAGATGGAGATGCCGCCGGGCCGCTTGTCGACGACCGCGCCGAAGTTGCGGAGGACCTCGAGGTGGTAGTCGATCGGACGGTCGCCGATCTTGCAGCCGCCGAGGTCTGGGATGAAGGCCTCGCCGATGCTGTGCATCAGGGGCCCGCAGAAGAGGATCGGGATCCTTGAGTCACCGGCGTGGGCGTCGATGTCCTTGGAGCGGGCCATCTTGGCCTCGCTCGGGTCCATCGTGAGGTCGCCGGTGACGGGGTCCTTGGTCACCGTGACGCCGTGCAGCTGCAGCAGGCTGGTGACGACGTCGACGTCCTTGATCTCCGGGACGTTGCGCAGGACCGAGGGCGTGTTCCCCAGCAGTGAGGCGACCATTGCTTTCGGAACCAGGTTCTTCGCCCCGCGGACGGATACCTTGCCGGCCAACGGAAGTCCGCCGCGAATGGTCAGAACGCTACCCATGAATACCTATTTTCCTTCTATGGTGAAACCCCACGGACGCCGAAATGCTCGTTCCAAGCATAGGAGCACCGCGGAGCAGACAGAAATACAAGGGTACTTCGCGCATCCCCTGTTTGCTGTTAGCAACCCGTCCAGGTGCGCCGCCATTCCTCGCAAGCGCCTGCGGGTCCCGTGACATGCATTACTGCCGCCGGCGCCCTCGCGGTGCCACGGGGCGGGTGCCGCCTCAGGTGCGGACGGGCAGCGTGGTGGGCTTGTAGGACGGGCGGCTCGCCTCGAAGGCCGTGATGTGCTCTTCCTGCCGCAGCGTCAGGCCGATGTCGTCCAGTCCCTCGAGCAGGCGCCAGCGCGTGTAGTCGTCGATCTGGAAGGGGGCGCTGACCGAGCCGCACTGCACCGTCCGCGATTCGAGGTCGACCGTGACCGTGGTGCCCGGCTCGTTCTCGAGGATCTTCCAGATGAGCTCGATGTCGTCCTGCGCCACCTGGGCGGCGACGAGCCCCTGCTTGCCGGAGTTGCCGCGGAAGATGTCGGCGAAGCGCGAGGACAGGACGGCCTTGAAGCCGTAGTCCTTCAGTGCCCAGACGGCGTGTTCCCGGGACGAGCCGGTCCCGAAGTCCGGCCCTGCGACGAGGACCGAGCCGCGGGAGTAGGGCTCGCGGTTGAGGATGAAGTCCTCTTCCTTCCGCCATCCGGCGAAGAGTGCGTCCTCGAAGCCCGTCCGCGTGATCCGCTTCAGGTACACGGCCGGGATGATCTGGTCCGTGTCGATGTTGCTCTGGCGCAGGGGGACGCCGATGCCGGTGTGGGTGGTGATCTTCTCCATGGCGTTCTCCTAGGCTGCTGGGATCGTGGGCTCGGCGGCATGGGCGCCGGCGCCGAGGGGAAGGGGCGCCAGGTCCGACGGCGAGCTGAGGGTGCCACGGACGGCCGTCGCGGCAGCGACCACGGGCGAGACGAGGTGCGTGCGTCCGCCCTTGCCCTGCCGTCCCTCGAAGTTGCGGTTGGAGGTCGAGGCGCAGCGCTCCCCCGGTGCCAGCTGGTCCGGGTTCATGCCGAGGCACATGGAGCAGCCGGCGAACCGCCACTCAGCACCGAAGTCCTTGAACACGCGGTCGAGGCCCTCGGCCTCGGCCTGCAGGCGCACGCGGGCCGATCCGGGGACGACCATCATCCGGATCGCGGGGTCCTTCTCCCTGCCCCGGATGATGTCCGCGGCGATGCGCAGGTCCTCGATGCGGCTGTTGGTGCACGACCCGAGGAAGACGGTGTCCACCCGGATGTCCTTCATGGGCGTACCCGGCTCGAGCGCCATGTAGTCCAGCGCCCGGTTGCAGGCGGCCTTGTCGTTCTCGTCCGCGAAGTCGTCGGGCGAGGGGACGGCCTGCGAGAGGGAGACACCCTGACCGGGGTTGGTACCCCAGGTCACGAAGGGCTCGAGCTCGTCCGCGTCGAGGAAGACCTCGGCATCGAAGACGGCGTCGCCGTCGGTGCGCAGCTCGCGCCAGTCGGCGACGGCGGCGTCCCAGTCCGCGCCCTGGGGCGCGTGCGGCCGGCCCTTCAGGTACTCGAAGGTCGTGTCGTCGGGCGCGACCATCCCGGCACGCGCCCCTGCCTCGATGGACATGTTGCAGATGGTCATGCGGGCTTCCATCGACAGCGAGCGGATGGCCGACCCGCGGTACTCGAGGACGTATCCCTGTCCCCCGCCGGTCCCGATCTTGGCGATGACGGCGAGGATGATGTCCTTCGACGTGACGCCGGGCTTCAGCGTCCCCTCGACCGTGATGCCCATGGTCCGGAACGGCTTCAGGGAGAGGGTCTGCGTCGCCATGACGTGCTCCACCTCGGACGTGCCGATGCCCATGGCGAGCGCTCCGAACGCGCCGTGCGTGGAGGTGTGGGAGTCGCCGCAGACGACGGTCAGTCCCGGCTGCGTCAGGCCGAGCTGGGGCCCGACGACATGGACGATGCCCTGCTCCGCGTCGCCGAGCGAGTGCAGGCGGACGCCGAACTCCCTGCAGTTGGCGCGCAGGGTCTCGATCTGCGTGCGGCTGGTCAGGTCGGCGATCGGCTTGTCGATGTCGATCGTCGGCGTGTTGTGGTCCTCGGTCGCGATCGTGAGGTCGGGCCGCCGGAGGGGCCGGTTGGCCAGGCGAAGGCCCTCGAAGGCCTGCGGGGAGGTCACCTCGTGGATCAGGTGCAGGTCGATGTAGAGGAGGTCGGGTTGCGCCTCCGCGCCGACGACGTCGCCCTTGCGGACCACGTGCGCGTCCCAGACCTTCTCTGCCAGTGTCTTGCCCATGACGATCGTCCTTTTCTGTCCGGCGGGCCGGGACCCGGTGGGGCGGCCGCTGCCGGGACTGATGCTCCGACAACTCAACCAGTGCTGTGCGGCGAGTGCCAGCCGCGCGGCTTGCGTCTCAGATAATGAGACGGCAATATCATCCTATGGACAATTCTAGCGGCGTCGGAGTTATCGACAAGGCCGCCCTCGTACTCGACGCCCTCGAGGCCGGACCCACCACCCTGGCGCAGCTCGTCGCTTCGACGGGCCTCGCGCGGCCCACCGTCCATCGCCTGGCCCTCGCCCTCGCGCACCACCGCCTGGTCGGCCGGGACATCCAGGGGCGCTTCGTCCTGGGGAGCAGGCTCGTGGAGCTCGCCTCCGCCGCCGGCGAGGACCGTCTCATCGCGGCGGCGGGCCCCGTGCTCCTCAGCCTGCGCGACGCCACCGGAGAAAGCGCCCAGCTCTTCCGCCGCCAGGGGGACTGGCGCGTCTGCGTCGCCTCGGCAGAGCGCCCGGTCGGACTGCGGGACACCATTCCGGTCGGTACGCAGCTCTCCATGAAGGCGGGGTCCGCAGCGCAGTGCCTCCTCGCGTGGGAGGACCACGACCGCCTGCTCAAGGGACTGCAGAGCGCGCGCTTCACGCCCACGGTCCTCGCCGGCGTCCGGCGGCGGGGGTGGGCCCAGAGCCTCGGCGAGCGGGAGGCGGGGGTGGCATCGGTCTCGGCTCCGGTACGCGGTCCTTCGGGGCGCGTGATCGCCGCCGTCTCGATCTCGGGACCGATGGAACGCCTCACCCGCCAACCGGGGCGGATCCACGCGGAGGTCGTCTCCGACGCCGCACGCCAGCTGACCCTCGCCGTCGGTAAGGCGGAGTGATGCCGGGCCGCCCTAGAGCAGGCCCCACAGCCGACGCCGGCGCCGGCCCCGACGCCGCCCAGCGATACGCCATCTTCCTCCGTGGAGTGAACGTCGGCGGGATCACGGTCCGGATGGCGGAGCTCCGCGAGGAGCTCGCCACCCTTCCCGTCACCGATGTGGCCACGGTGCTCGCCAGCGGCAACGTCACCTGCTCGTCCTCGCTCGGCGCTGCGGAGCTCACGGAGTGCGTGGAGGAAGCACTGAGGCGCCGCTTCGGCTACCTCGCCTGGGTGATCGTCGTCGGCCGTGCCGACCTCGTCGCGATTGCCGCGTCGGTTCCCCAGCCTCCGGCGGGGGCGGACGACGTGCACACCTACGTCACCCTGTTCAAGACTCCCGCGGACCTCGAGGCCTTCCTCGGCGAGGCCGACGCACTTCCCGGACGGCCGGAGGTGCTGGCGGGCGGAAGCGCCATCGGGTGGTTCTCCCCCAAGGGGCAATCGACCGAGGTCCCGCTCGCGAAGCTGCTCGCGAAGGCACGCTACGCGGCGACGTCCACCACACGGAACATCAACACGGTGGACAAGGTGGTACGCCTCCTCGCCTGAGCCGGGAGCAAGCACCGTCGGCAGCACGCTCAGCAGCACTGTCGGCAGCACTGTCGGCAGCACTGTCGCGTTGGTAGTGTTCGACCAGCCTCTCCCCCGGATCAGCACAAGGACAGCCATGCGCCTCATCGCCGATGATTGCTACGAACTCGAGCAGCAGAAGGGCTCGCACGGCTTCGTCGTCTCGGGCGCCGGGCGCACGGCGGTGATCGACCCGGGCATGTCCTCCGGGTTCGACGGCGTCATCGCCGAACTCCGAGCCGGCGAGGCTCGAATCGGCCCCGTCACCGACATCGTCCTCACACACTACGATGCCGACCATGCACAGGCGGCGCAGCGGCTCCAGGAGGTCCTCGGTGCGACGGTGTGGATCGGAGCCGAGGACGCCGATGTCCTCCGCGGCCGCACGAAGCCGAAGACGCTCTTCCGGAAGGTGCTGCAGAGGGTGGCCCGCGTCCCGTTCCCCGACGGTGCCCGGGAGCTGAGCGGCTCCGGCGAGATCTTCCCGGGGCTCGAGTACCTGCCCACCCCGGGCCACACTCCCGGCCACTACGCGTACCAGTGGCGTGGCGTGCTGTTCACGGGCGACGCCGCCCGGGTCTCGGCGGACGGACGCGTCAGGACCTTCTACGCCGTGCTGAACAACGACACGCAGGTCGCATCGCGTTCCGTCGGGGTGCTCGCGGAACGGATCGGCTCGGGAACCGTGGACTGGGTCTGCTCGGGCCACAACGCGGTCGCCCGCACGGCAGTCCGGGCCCTCTGACGATCCGGGCCTCCTGACGACGGACGGCACGTCCCGCCGGCCGGAGTTCAGGGGCGCTGAAGCGCCGCCCGGACCGCGGTGCGGAAGCTGTTGCAGCGTTCCACTTCGTCCTCCACGGGCCGCAGAACGACCTCGTGGGCGACGCTCGAACAGGAGGCCAGGAGCCGCCGTCGCACCCGGGACGCCCTGCGCGCCGCTCCCCATCGCGCCAGCAGCGCCGCGAGAACGCCCAGCAGGATGCCGGTCACCACGCCACCGAGGATCAGGAGCGTGGGAAGCGGGAACCCCTCCACCCGTGGGACGTCGATCGCGGGGAGCTGCAGGAAGCCGAGAACGGCCAGGACGCCGAGCCAGGCCAGTCCCCCCGCGAGCGCGGCGAAGGCGACCCACTGCAGGACACCGAAGATCCCCCACCATGCCCGCCGGCCGGTCTCGAGGTCGGTGCCGGTGACGGCCGAGTCGAGGGCATCGGTGAGGTCGGCGGCCGTACTGCGCGCGGCATCCCGGATCGAGGTGTGCCAGGGCTGGACCGCTCCCGCGGCCGACGCATCCCCGAAGACGCGGAGGGCGTGGTCGACCTTCGCCCGCTGGGCCGGCTGACCCTGCGGCAGCGAGGACCGGCGCATGTCGGGGGCGATGTCCTCCCGGCGGAGGTTCAGCCGGCGGAGCGGATCCGGGCGGAGCCCGGCCAGCCAGCGCGTGACCGGCCAGCCTGCCACGGCGTGCGCATCACGGCGGTAGGCACTGCGCACGGCGTCGACCACCACCGGTACTCCCGCCGCGGATGCGAGTTCGTCGGACAGGGCGGTGGTCGCCTCCCCGGACGGCCTGGCCACCGGGTGCTCCCCGGCGTACGGGAGGAGGTCCGCCGCGGCGCGCGCGGCGTCCGCCGCCATCCTCCGCGTGGCTGCTGCCCGGCTCTCGGCGAGGGTCCGGATGGCGTCGGCGAGTGTGGTGACGCCGTCGCCGGTGCGTGCGGACACCGGAAGGACGACGACGTCGGACAGTCCCTCGCCGGCCAGGATGCCCCTCAGCGACGACGTGACGGCCTCGAGGTCCTGGGGGTCCAGACGGTCCGCCTGGTTGAGGGCCACGACGGTGACGGCCTCGTGGGTCGCCAGCCCGCGCAGGAATCCGTGATGGAGGGCCGCATCGGCGTACTTCTGCGGATCGACCACCCAGAGGAGGACATCGACCTGCCCGGCGAGTCGCTGGACGATCTCGCGATGGGCGAGCGTCGTCGAATCGAAGTCCGGGAGGTCGAGGAGGATCAGGCCGGGGGCGTCGTCCGCCGCGACGGTCCGCGCTGCTGCCGCGACCTGGGGCTCGGGGGGAGCCTTGGGACGGCGCCGCCGCCGGAAGAATCCGCGGAGGCCCGTCGTTCCGTCCCGGGCCGGGCCGGCGGTCGGATCGCCGGTGCCCTGTGCGTCGCGCGCGTCCTGCCCGTCCTGCCCCCCGGGTGCGTCCTGTCGGTCATGACCCTCGTGCCCGTCGAGGACGAGGACGGCGACGCCCGTGGACCGGAGCGCAGCGGTACTTCCCTGCGACGCGAGAACGGGCGATCCGGCCACGAGGGGGGCACCCTCCGGCAGTTGGACACGCTGGCCGACCCCGAGCCAGTCGAGCAGCTCATCGCTCCCCCGACGTCCCCAGACCAGGGCGAGGGGTTCCGACGTGGTCGGTCGCCGTGCCGCCACCCGCGCGGCGTCCGTGCCGCTCAGCGCGTTCACGAGGGAGGACTTCCCGCTGCCGGTGGGTCCGAACACACCCACGACCGTGTGGTCGGCGGACAGGGACCGCCGCGCGCCGGCACGCTCCAGCGTGCCACGGAGGCGCTCGAGCTCGTCCTGCGGCAGTCGGTCCGTTCCGAGGTCGTACGCCTCCTGGAGACGGGTGAGAGCGGCCAGGAGGGAGGTCGCGAGCAGCGCGTCCGCCGCCGCTCCGGTGTCTCGGCTCATGCCCCGTCCTCCGCGGCCGCCGGCAGTCCGGTCGGAACCGCCGTGCGCAGATGCTGGGCCAGGACGCGCAGCGACTCCGCCGGTGTCTGGTGGGCCAGCGGCTCCAGGCAGCGGTCGAAGTCCTCGCGTTCGTGGCGGAACAGGCCGTCCACCCGCTGCGACAGGTTCTTCCGCGCTATCGCCGTGAGGCGCCGCACGGCATCATCACCGAACACCGCTTCCAGGAGCTTCTGACCCGCGATCGCCGACGCTCCGGCGATGCCGATCTCACCACCGGTCAGCCCTCCGGTGGAGGCGAACACCACCACCATCAGGGCCACCGCGACGCCGTTGACGCCGAAGGAGAGCATCCGCGCCGTGAACCGCTTGTCGGCCCCCTCGGCCTGGACCAGCTGCAGGAGGTCCTGCTGCCAGGCCCGGATCTCGCGGGCCACGCTGGAGGAGAAGTCCTCGGCACGCCAGGGCGGTACCCCCTCGAGCAGCACCCTGCCGGCCTGCTCCGCCCGCCAGCGCCGGCGGGTCGCTTCGTCCGCGCGCGCCGCCTGCTCCACGATGACGGTCTGCAGGCCACTGCCGAGGGCGTCTGCCACCGTCGCGGCAGGAGCCGGCCGGCCGGTGAAGAAGGCGCTGACCCGGTCCCGTGCCCAGCCGATCCTCGACTCGAGGCCCCGCATGAATTCACCGGTGCCGACGAAGTCCTGCCAGCGGGCCAGCACTTCGCCGCGCAGCAGCCTGCCGTCCTCGGTGGCGGCGAGGACGTCGGTCAGCGCGTCACGGTAGGCCCCGTCGACCGAGGCACGCAGGGCGTCACCGACCGCCTGCTCCTGCGTGGCCGCCTCGGCGATCGAATCGATGCGCCCGGCCAGCGCGCGCATGGCGCCCTGCACGGTCCGCCGTGCGATGTCCCGGCGGCCCTCGGCGTCGGCGGCGAGCGCCTGCAGCCACCGGCTGATCGGCACCACGGCGTCCGCGGGCAGCATGCGCGACGGGCCGAGGGGAAGTTCCGGGACGACGAAGATGGGAGCGTGTCCGAGGTTCTCGGCGGACAGGAGGTTCAGGAGGTCACCCCTGATCTCCTCCTCCACGCCGGGCGGGACGCGATCGAGGACGACCGCCACCAGGACGTCGCGCCGCCCCGCCTCGGCCAGCAGCTTCCACGGCACGGCGTCGGCGTAGCGGTTGGCCGTCGTCACGAAGATCCAGAGGTCCGCTGCCGCCAGCAGCTGCCCGGCGAGCTTGCGGTTCTCGTCCGCGATGGAATCGACGTCGGGGGCGTCGAGCAGGGCAAGGCCGGCCGGGAGTGTCCGGGTGGGCCGGAGGAGCAGGGTGTCCGCCCCGGCGGCGTGCCCCGGCACATCCAGTGTCGTTGCGGGATCCCCGTCCTCCGCGCCGTCGTCGCCCGCCAGCCGGACCCGGCTGAGCGTCGGCAGGACGCGGGCATCGTCGAACCAGCCTGCGTCATCGGGGTGGTGGAGCAGGAGCGGCTGGCGCGTGGTCGGCCTGACGGCGCCGGTTCCGGACACGGGACGCCCCACGAGGGCGTTCACGAGGGTGGACTTCCCGGCACCCGTCGAACCGCCGACGACGGCGATCAGTGGCGCGTCCAGGCTGGCCAGCCGGGGAAGGATGTAGTCGTTCAGCTGCGCACGGGCAGCTGCCGCCGCTTCCCTCGCATCGACCGAGCTCGGCAGGGCCAGGGGGAACGCGAGGTTCTCGAGCGCCCCCCGCACATCCCGCAACAGCGGGGGTAGCCCCCGGGCTTCGCTGGCGGTCGACGGTGCACTCATGGCTCCATCATGCCAGCCCCTCCCCCTGCGGTCAGGGCTCCACGCCAGCACGTCCCGGACTTACCTGACGACATCCGTCCGGAAAAACGACATCCGTCCGGAAAACAGAAAATCCCGGACATCGAACGATGTCCGGGATTTCCCGTTGTGTCCTTGCGGACGAGCGCCTGTTCAGGCTGCTGTGACCCCAGCGGGATTCGAACCCGCGTTACCGCCGTGAGAGGGCAGCGTACTAGGCCGCTATACGATGGGGCCAGTACTTTTCCATCCTACTACTGGTTTTTACTGCTTTGTGCCATCCTGCCCGTGAGGGCCGGAGTGCGCTGGGGTACCAGGACTCGAACCTAGAATGTTGGTACCAGAAACCAGTGTGTTGCCAATTACACCATACCCCAATGGCACTTCCCGAAGACCCGATCCTGCTGGGTTCTCGACCGCGTAACCGCTCCGCGCCGAGATATAACTTTACCGGATAGAGGGCAGGAACTGCAAAACGGCCGCCAGACCGGTGATGCGCGGCACCTCGACGGTGTCCTCGGCGGAGCTGGATCCCAGCGGATTCCCCGCCCCACCCGACAGTCCCACCGGGTCCCCCGAGGCATCCGGAGCCGATACCGTACCGGGCTCCCCGCGCATCCCCGTGCGGTCGAGCCAGACGCCGACGAGTCCTGCCGAGCGGGCCCCGACGGCATCGATCAGGCGGTTGTCCCCCACGTACAGGGTGCGTTCGGGAGCGGTGCCGATGAGCCTCGCGCCCTCCCGGTAGATGGCGGGATCGGGCTTCGCGACGCCGACCGCGTCGATGCCGACGAGGACGGCGATGCGATGGAGGCCCGCCCGATCCAGCTTGGCCCGCTGGTAGTCGTGCACGTTGTTGCTCACGGCTCCATAGGGGATGCCCCGCGCGTCGAGTTCGTCGAGCAGCGGCACCACGTCGTCGTACGCCCGGAAATGCAGGGGAAGCATCTGCTCGTACGCCCGGACCCATGCATCCGCCGTCTGGCCGAGGAAGGGTTCACGGGTGAAGCCCGCCCGCGCGTGGCGGATCCGGTGCACGCGCTGCTCCTCGAACGTGAGCTCGCCGGCGAGGAAGCGGTCATAGTGCCTCTGCGGGTCACCCGTGTACAGAGCCTTGTACCGGACCCAGTCGTCGTCGCTGAGGTGGTCGAGTGCAGGATCCGGGATGGACTGGAGCGTGTGCCCCATGGCCTGTTCGAGGTCGACGAGCGTCTCGTCGATGTCGAACAGCACGCCGTCCACGCCCGGGCCCCCCGCGGCCGCCTGCCCCGCCCCTGCCGGGGTCATCGGAACCGGCACGGCTCAGCCCACCGTGGCGCGGAGCGCCCGGACCCGGGCGAGCGAGGAATCCCGCCCGAGGATCACCATCGACTCGAACAGCGGCGGTGAGATCCTGCGACCCGACACAGCGGTACGCACCGGCCCGAACGCCAGGCGGGGCTTCAGCCCCAGCGTATCCACCAGCGCGGACCGGAGTGCGCCCTGCAGGGACTCCGCGTCCCACGACGCGACCCCCTCGAGGGCCTCCTGCGTCGCGTCGAGGACCTCGCCCAGGTTGTCGGGGAGTCCCTTGCGGGCGTCGTCGGCGATGTCGATGGCGTCGTCGGCCTTGAACAGGAATCCCAGCATCTCCGGCGCCTCGCCGAGGAGGGTGATGCGCTCCTGGATGAGGGGGGCCGCTTCCGCGACGATCCGCAGCTCCTCCTCCGTGGGATCGGCGCCGATGAGGCCGGCGGCGGCGAGGTAGGGCAGGAGCCGTGAGCGGAACTCGGCCGGGTCGAGCAGCCGCACGTGCGTCCCGTTGATCGCCTCGGCCTTCTTGAGATCGAAGCGCGCGGGGTTGGCGAGGACGTCGCGCACGTCGAACTTCTCGACGAGCTGCTCGACCGAGAAGATGTCCTCGTCGGCCGACAGGCTCCAGCCGAGCAGCGACAGGTAGTTCAGGAGTCCTTCGCGGATGAAGCCGCGCTCCCGGTGCAGGAACAGGTTCGACTCCGGATCCCGCTTGGACAGCTTCTTGTTGCCCTGGCCCATGACGTACGGCAGGTGCCCGAACAGCGGCATGTAGCGTGCGACTCCGATGTCGATCAGCGCCCGGTACAGCGCGACCTGCCGCGGCGTGGAGGACAGCAGGTCCTCTCCGCGGAGGACGTGCGTGATTCCCATGAGGGCGTCGTCGACCGGGTTGACGAGCGTGTAGAGCGGCGCCCCGTTGGCGCGTACGACGGCGAAGTCGGGCACACTGCCGGCCCGGAAGGTGATGTCACCGCGGACGAGGTCGGTGAACGTGATGTCCTCGTCCGGCATCCGCAGGCGCAGGACGGCGGGGCGACCGGAGGACCGGAAGGCTTCCTTCTGCTCCTCGGTCAGGGTGCGGTCATGGTTGTCGTAGCCGAGCTTGACGTCGCGTCCTGCTGCGCGGTGGCGCTCCTCCACCTCCTCGGGGGTCGAGAAGGACTCGTAGAGGTGGCCGGCCTGGACGAGGCGTTCGATGACGTCCTGGTACAGCTCGCCGCGCTGCGACTGGCGGTAGGGCGCGTGCGGCCCTCCGACCTCGACGCCTTCGTCCCAGTCGATGCCCAGCCACGTCATGGCCTCCAGGAGCTGGTGGTAGCTCTCCTCGCTGTCGCGGGCGGCGTCGGTGTCCTCGATGCGGAAGACGAGCTTCCCCCCGGTGTGGCGTGCATAGGCCCAGTTGAACAGGGCCGTGCGGATCAGCCCGACATGCGGGGTGCCCGTCGGCGACGGACAGAATCGGACCCGGACGGGTGTGGCATCGGTGACGGTGGGGATATCTGCGGCAGTAGTCATGATGGTCCCAGTCTAAGTGCGACCACCGGGCCCGCCCTCGTGCAGCATCTCCGCCGAGGGCAGCTCGTCCATCACCCATGCGCCGTCGGGCACCGCGGTCCGGCGGCCCGACGACGCCTTGCCCGTCAGCGGCGTGCCGGGTTGGACAGCCGTCCGATGCCTTCGACGTCGACGTCGAACCGCTGGCCGTCGGTGATCATGCCGACACCGGCGGGTGTTCCGGTGAGGATGATGTCACCGGGCAGCAGCGTGAAGGCCTGCGACACGTAGGCCACCAGCTCGCGTGCCCCCCAGATCATGTCGCTCGTGGAGCCGTCCTGACGGAGTTCGCCGTCCAGCGTCCCGCGGATGCTGAGGTTCTCGGGATCGAGGTCGGTCTCGATCCAGGGCCCGATCGGGCAGGAGGTGTCGAAGCCCTTCGCGCGGGCCCACTGGTCGTCGGTCTTCTGGACGTCCCGCGCCGTCAGGTCGTTGGCGCAGGTGTAACCGAAGACGACGTCGTCGACGCGCTCGAGCGGGACGTCCTTGCAGATGCGCCCGATGACGACGGCCAGTTCGGCCTCGTAGGAGATCTGGTCGGAGAAGGAGGGCAGCATGATGGGGTCGCCGGGGCCGATGACCGAGGTGTTCGGCTTGAGGAACATCAGCGGCGCGGCCGGAGTCTCGCTGCCCATCTCCTGGATGTGGTCGGCATAGTTACGGCCGATGCCCACGACCTTGCTGCGCGGAATGACGGGGGCCAGGAGCCGGACGTCCTCCAGGGCATGGCGTGCGCCGGTGAGCTGGACGCCGGCGTAGAAGGGGTCGCCCTGGATGACGGCGACTTCCTCGCTCCCGGGGGCTCCCTCCACGACTCCGAACGTTGGGTCATCATTTACGACAAAGCGTGCGATTCGCATAGCGCCAGCCTAACGTGAGGTGTTGTCCGCGGAGCGCGCCCGAATATGCTTTGCTCACACCGAGGAGTTGACCCGCACCTGGACGTGAAGAGATACCGCGGGACTTAAAAGAGATACCGCGGGCACTCCCTCCCCAGAGACGAGGGTGCCCGCGGTATCAGTACTGCGGATCAAGCCGGATTGCTCAGATACCTGATGAGACGTCAGGTATCTGCCGAGTTGGCTAGAAGGGCCAGGCGCCGACGCGGTCCGTCGAGGAGACGGTGGAATCGGAACCGGCCTTGGCGGGAGCAGCGTTCGCAGCTGCGGCACCGCCGCTGACGAGGAGGGTGGCGAGCAGGAGGGCGGAGGTGAAGCGCTTCATGATGTACGTCCTTTTGGCTTGATCGACAGTGGTGGGAGTCCCGCTTAACTACCACGGCGTCCTCCGTATTTATCGTAAGCCACACCAGTCACTTCTGTAACAGAATTCCCGAAGTTATTTTGAACTATTTCCGCAGGATTGTCCCCTGAGCCTTTCCCCCCGAGAATGGTATGAGTCAGCCCGCCAACCGGAAGTCGAAGGTACGCATGTCCCATCAGCGCGATCCTGGCGAACGCATGCTGCTCGAGTTCCAAGCCCGTGACGCGTGGAACCAGCGGAATTATGGGGCCGCGCAGAAGCTCGCCGAGCAGTGGGCCGCAATGTCGTCTGCGCACCACGAAGACGAGAGCTGGTGGAACGCCTCCTTCCTGGTGTCGGAGTGCCTCCGCAAACAGGACCTGATGGACGAGTCTCGGAAAATCGCTGATCAACTCGCGGCCCACCCCCTGACACAGCAGTCGGTGGCACTTCAGGCGCGGGTCTTCACCCTGCGTGCTTTCGCCGCACAGGGCAGCGGAGACCTGACCACAGCCGTTTCGGCAGCCCGGAGCGCGGCCGCAGCAGCCCTGACCGAGCCGGTCCACAGCGCGATCGCCATCGAGGCGCAAAACGCGCTCATCGCGTCTTTGGCCGAGAGTGTCCTCCTGGAAGATGCATGGCGAGAGTGCCTCGTGCTAGCCGACCTGCTGAGAAAAGACCCGGACAACAGGTATGCGGGCCAGTCCTACTGGGCCATCGGCAACGTAGCCTTCCTCCTTACACACATCACCGAGGGTGTCGCGTATCACCAGGAGGCCGCCAAGAACCTGTCGCCCACCAACGACCTCGACCTCTGGGCCCGCTTCAATCACGGCTCCGCACAAGTCCGCCTGGCCGCGGGAGTCGTCGAGCCCGAAACACTCGAGTGCATCGAGCGGGCCGAGCTCGCCAACTCCATCGTCGGTGGGACCGAACGTGACCGCCTCGAGTTGAAGCTGACCCGCGCTCACTGGCTCGTCCTGACCGGACAGTACGACGCCGCCATCGAGAAATTGAACGAGATCATCGAACAGAAGCACCTCCTGGCATCGCATGTCGCGGCCCAGGCTCACCTCCTGCTCGGACGAGCGCTGGCGGCACTCGGGAATGGCGGAAGCGCCGTCGCGGATCTCGAGCTGAGCGAGGATCTGTTCCTGCAGTCCGGGGCCGAGGACCGTGCCTCCAGTGCGCGGGCACTGATCGACAGCATCCAGGGCCAGTGAAAGTCGCGGTGCCGGCGCGGCGGAGCCGGATCGGTCGCCCTGACCACCGGGGGGAAGTCAAGCAAAAACCTGCCAAACCCGTGTTCGCAGTGGGGTGTGCCAGCCGAGGAATCTGGCATAGAGTCTTCAGCAGGCCCCGGTCGGGCCGGGCGTTTTCCCCCATTACTCCCACCCTGGCCGGGGCTTCTTCGTGCCCGGACCGGCCCAGTCGCAGTGCGGTACGCACGGACTCGGCATGTCCGCAGGATCCGGGGCGAGGAATGCTAACCTAGCCCCCGTCAGGTAGTGCGGAAGCATCATCGCACCGCCTGCTGCAGGACCTGCGCGACGGCAGAGGCCGATGCGCTCCATTCCTTGTTCGGCGGGGACAATTCGGGGGTAGTGCCATGACGACGGTCATCGTCCGCAGCATGCAGCCCTGTTCCGGTAACGCGGCCGGACCGGTTCCCGACGGTCGTCGTGCAGCGCGACCTCCCTCTGGAACGTACGCTGGGACCGATGAGCGCTGACAAGGACCCCCGGCTCGCGATGCTGGTCGAGAGCATCGTCCGGCTCTCCCGGGGAGAACTCAGCAGCCGCATCGAACCCTCGACCGCGAGGGACGAGGTGGACGCCGTCATCACCGGCGTGAACCTGCTCGCCGAGGAGCTCGAGCAGGTCTACGAGCAGTTCGAGAAGCGCGTCGAGAGCCGCACCGCCATGCTTCGCCAGGCACACCTGGACATGATGAAGATGGCGATGTCCGACGCCCTGACCGGCCTCGCCAACCGCGTCGCGCTGATGGAGGGGATCGAGGAAGCGCTCGGCCAGGCCGCGAACGGAGCACCACCCCCGGCTCTCCTGCTCCTCGACCTGGACAGCTTCAAGAACGTGAACGACCGCTTCGGCCACGATGCCGGTGACCGCGTGCTCCAGGAGGTGGCGAAGCGGCTCAACAGCGTGGTCCGTGAGAGCGACCTCGTGGCGCGCCTGGGCGGCGACGAGTTCGCGATCCTGCTTCCTGCCGCATCCAAGGACGTCGCCACACAGGTGGCGCGCCGCGCCCTCGAAGTCCTGAACGAACAGATCCAGCTGGACTCGCTCCACGTCACCGCCAAAGCGAGCATCGGCGTGCGCCTCGGCACGCCCGGCCAGACCGCCGACGACCTCCTGCTGGACGCTGACACGGCCATGTACGCGGCGAAGCGCGAGGGCCGCAGCATCATCAAGGTCTTCGAGCCCGTGATGCTGTACTCGCGGCAGCTCCGGAGCCAGATGGCCACGGAGCTGCGCGGTGCCATCAGTTCCGACGAACTCATCCTGCACTACCAGCCGGTGGTGGAGCTCGCCACGAACCGGATCCTGGGGGTCGAGGTCCTCGTCCGGTGGCAGCACCCCCTGCGCGGACTGATCCCCCCGGACACCTTCATCCCGTTGGCCGAGGAGATCGGGGTCATCCACGACCTGGACCGCTGGGTCATGTCCACCTCGCTGCGGCAGCTTGCCGAGTGGCGGAGGGACCTCGCGCTCGACGACGACTTCCAGCTGAGGGTCAACCTGTCCGCCGTCGAACTCAAGCAGCTCGACCTCGTCGACCACGTGCGGTCCCTCCTGCGGGCACTGGACCTGCCGGCGCACAGCCTCGTGATCGAGATCACCGAGACGGCGATCGTGACGCGGGGTGAGGTGGAGATGTACTCGCTGCTGAGCCTGCAGCAGCTCGGGGTCGGCATCGAGATCGACGACTTCGGAACGGGCTATTCCTCCATCAGCTACCTCCGTGAACTGCCCGTCAGCATGGTGAAGGTGGATCGCTCCCTCCTGGTGGAGCTGAACACGAGGGCCGGCCAGCTCGAGTTCGTCGCGGCGATCCTGCAGCTCATCCGGGCTGCCGGACTCGAAGCGGTCTTCGAGGGTATCGAGACGCGGGAGCAGGCGGACCAGTTGCGGGAGCTCGGCTGCGCCAGCGGCCAGGGGTACTACTTCAGCCGGCCCCTGCCCGCCGACGACGCGTCAGCGCTGCTCGCAACCACGCGTCATCTCCGCGCGGGCGAGGGTATCGACGGTTCGGAGATCGCGCCCTCCCGCTGACGGGCCGGGCGACTCCGAGGCGCAGGCACCCGATGATGCACTCGCGTTGATACGGACGGCGCCTGACGGACCCTTTCGGGGCCTGCCAGGCGCCGTTTCCACCGATCGGTCTCAGACGAGGCGCGTCAGCCAGCCGTGCGTGTCCTCCACGACGCCGGTCTGGATCCCCAGCAGCTGGCTCCTGATCGACATGGTCACCTCGCCGGCCGGTGCACCCGCCGAGCCGATGAACTCGTCGCCGTCGCGCAGCTGCCCGATGGGCGTGATGACGGCGGCCGTACCGCAGGCGAAGACCTCGGTGATGTCGCCGCTGGCGACGCCGTCGCGCCATTCGTCCAGCGTGATCTTGCGTTCGCTCACCTGGAGTCCCCGGTCCCTGCCGAGCTGGATGATCGAGGACCGGGTGACACCCTCGAGGATGGTGCCGGAGAGCGCAGGAGTGACGAGGGAACCGTCACGGAACACGAAGAAGACGTTCATACCCCCGAGTTCCTCGACCGCGTTGTCGTTGAACTGGTCGAGGAACAGCACCTGCTTGCAGCCGTGCGCTTCGGCCTCGAGCTGCGCCGCGAGCGATGAGGCGTAGTTGCCGCCGGCCTTCGCAGCTCCGGTACCGCCGCGTCCCGCACGGGCGTAGTTGCGGGAGACCCAGATGTCCACGGGCTTCACCTCGCCACCGAAGTAGTTGCCGGCGGGTGACGCGATCACCCGGTAGGAGACCTCACGGGCGGGCCGGACGCCGAGGAATGCCTCGGTGGCGATCATGAAGGGCCGGAGGTAGAGGCTCTCCCCGTCGCCGGAGGGGATCCAGTCGGAGTCGGCCGAGACGAGCTGGCGCAGGGACTCGAGGAACAGTTCCTCGGGCAGCTGGGGCAGGGCGAGGCGGACTGCGGAGCGGTTCAGGCGGGCTGCGTTCGCGTCGGCCCGGAAGGTCCACACGGAGCCGTCGGCGTGCCGGTAGGCCTTCATGCCCTCGAAGATCTCCTGGCCGTAGTGCAGCACGGCGGCTGCCGGATCCAGCGCGATGGGCCCGTAGGGTTCGAGCCGGGCATCGTGCCAGCCCCCGACCCCGGACGCGTCGACACTGAAGTCGACGATGGCCGTGTGGTCGGTGAAGAAGTTGCCGAAGCCCGGGTTCGCCAGCACCGCCTCCCGCTCCTCGGCCGACTTCCGCTGCGTCGACAGGTGCTGGGCGAACTGGGTATCGGTGGCTGTCATGGTTCCTCCGCTGGAACGGACTGCACGCGCGGCATGGCCGCCGTCGCCCGTGGTGGTCAGTGCTCCGGCACTGGGTTAATAATGTGTAACCACCTTAGGACACGGCAGCGGCAATAGCATCGCCGATGGCCGAGGTGCTGCGGGCACCGGAACGCGACGCGATGTCCTGCTCGACGGCCTGCTCGATCCGCTGGGCATGGGTATCGAGGCCGAGGTGGCGGAGCAGGAGCGCTCCGGACAGGATCGCGGCCGTCGGGTCCGCGACCTGCTGGCCGGCGATGTCCGGGGCCGACCCGTGCACCGGCTCGAACATCGAGGGGGCGGTGCGGTCCATGTTGAGGTTCGCGGAGGCCGCGAGGCCGATCCCGCCCGAGACCGCTGCCGCCAGGTCCGTGACGATGTCACCGAAGAGGTTGTCCGTGACGATGACGTCGAAGCGCGAGGGGTCGGTGACGAGGAAGATCATCGCGGCGTCCACGTGCAGGTAGTCGTGGTGGACGTCGGGGAACTCGGCGGCGACGGCCTCGACGGTGCGCTTCCACAGGTGGCCCGCGTACACGAGGACGTTGTGCTTGTGGACGAGTGTCAGCTTCTTCCGGCGCCCCGAGGCACGCGCGAAGGCGTCGCGCACGACCCGCTCCACTCCATGAGCGGTGTTGAGGGAGACCTCCGTGGCCACCTCGTGGGGCGTCCCACCGCGCAGCGTTCCCCCGTTGCCGGTGTACGGCCCCTCCGTCCCCTCCCGCACGACGACGAAGTCGATGACGCCGGGATCGGCCAGCGGACTGGCTACGCCGGGGTACAGCTTCGAGGGCCGCAGGTTCACGAAGTGGTCCAGGGAGAAGCGGAGCTTCAGCAGGAACTCCCGCTCGATCAGCCCCGAAGGGATCCGGGTGTCGCCGGGGGCGGCCCCGACGGCACCGAAAAGGATGGCGTCGTGGCGCCGCAGCTGCTCCAGGGTCGCGTCGGGCAGGGTCTCCCCCGTGGCCAGCCAGTGCTCCGCCCCCAGCTCGTAGTCGGTCAGCGAGAGCTCGACGTCGTCGCCGACCGCCGCACGCAGCACCTTGACCGCCTCCGCGGTCACTTCCGGGCCGATTCCGTCTCCGGGGATGACGGCGAGGTCGATACGGTGCGGGGCATCAGTCATGGTTCCAGCGTAGGAAAGCGGCAGCATGCGCAACAATCCGTCCGCAGGGTGAGACGACGCCTCCACCCTGGGTCGGATGTGCGACAGGAACCGGCCCGCCTAGAGTTGGGCCCCATGGACCTCCACCTGCGGCTGGCGCACTGGGTGCGCACGCACCCGGGGCGGGTCGACGCCTGTCTCGCCGCGGCGATCTTCGTCCTCCTGGTCCTGCCCTTCGCCGTCAGCGGTGTCCCGGGGTACTGGCTGATCGTCGTCGTGTCCACAGCCCTGGTCCTGCCCCTGGCCTGGCGCCGGTCGCGGGTCATGCTCTCGGCCGGCGCCGTCGCGGGAATCTCCGTCCTGCAACTCGTCACCGGCGTCGACCCCGTTCCCGTGCAGTTCGTCATCCTCATCACGCTCTACACCCTCGCCGCCCACGGTCCGCGGTGGGCCGGGCTGGCGGCCCTCGGACTCGCCATCGCCGGAGCCGCCATCGGCCTGGTGCGGTACGGCGACATGATCGGAGTGGGAGGCACCCCCTCGGTGCTCGCCACGGTGCCGTTGTTCCTGATCCTGCTCTTCCTCGGAGAATCACTCGTCCTCCTCGCCTGGACGGCGGGCGACCTCGCCCGGTCACGGAGGCTGACGTACCAGGCGCTGGAGGACCGGACCCGCCGCCTGGAGGTCGAGCGGCAGCAGGAGCGGGACCTCGCGGCGGCGGACGAGCGCAGCCACATCGCCAGGGAGATGCACGACATCGTGGCGCACTCGCTCTCCGTGATCATCACGCAGGCCGACGGTGCACGGTACGCGAGTGCGCAGGCCCCGGAGCTCGCCGTTTCGACGCTCGGCACGATCGCCGACACGGGCAGGGGCTCGCTGCGCGAGATGCGGCGGCTGCTGGGCGTGTTGCGGGGCGACGAGATCGCCTCCACCCGGCCCCTCCCGACACTCGACGACATCGATCCCCTGATCCAGTCGGTGCGCAGGTCCGGAGTGCGGGTCACCTGGCGCCGCGGCGGCACCCCGCGCCGGCAACTCCCCCTCGGCGCGGAACTGACCGGGTACCGCGTGGTGCAGGAGTCCCTGACGAATGTCCTCAAGCACGCGGGTGCGGACACGACCACCGAGGTGGTGCTCGACTACGGACCGCGTGGCCTGACCATCACGGTGGACGACGACGGACGCGGGGCGGCCGCGGACCCCGCCACCGCGGGTGCGGGCCAGGGAATCAAGGGGATGACCGAGCGCGTGCGCCTCTACGACGGCAGCGTCTCCGCTGGGCCGCGTACCGGCGGCGGGTACCGTGTCGAAGCGTTCATCCCGTACACGCAGGCGTAAGCCGGCACGACAGCACACATCCGCCAGCATCGGAGAACGGAACCACCGTGGACAGCACGACCAGCAGCACTGTCGGTACCCCTATCAGCACCGCCATCAGCACCCCCGGCACGATCGGGAGCGACGCCACTCCGATCCGCGTGGCCATCGTCGATGACCAGCACCTGGTCCGCAGCGGATTCGCGATGCTCATCGGGTCGCAGCCGGACCTGGAGGTCGTCTGCGAGGCGGCCAACGGTGGAGAAGCGGTTCGGCTTCTTCCAGCCATCCCTGCCGACGTCGTCCTGATGGATGTGCGCATGCCGGGCATGGACGGCATCGAAGCGACGCGCCGCATCCTCGCCGCGTACGAGGGCGACCCTGGAACCACGGGACCGCGCATCGTCGTCCTGACGACGTTCGACTTGGACGAGTACGCGCTGTCCGCGATCCACGCCGGGGCAAGCGGCTTCCTGCTCAAGGACGCTCCGCCCGAGGAACTGCTCGAGGCGATCCGCACCGTGCACCGCGGCGACGCCGTCATCGCCCCGTCGACCACGCGGCGCCTGCTCGACCACGTGGCCCCGCTGCTGCGCCAACCCTCTGCGACCCAGAAAGCCCACGCCGCCGCGGTGGCACGACTGACGGCACGCGAACGCGAGGTCTTCGAACTCATCGCCCAGGGCCTGTCCAATCCGGAGATCGCCGGAAGGCTCGTCCTGTCCGAGGCGACCGTGAAGACGCACGTCGGGCACATCCTCGCGAAGCTCGAGGCCCGCGACCGCGTGCAAGCCGTCGTCCTGGCGTACGAGACGGGCATCGTCCGCCCCTGACCACGGGGCGTGGGTCGGACCAGGACCACGGTCCCCGCCGGTGATGCTGCCCCTCATCCCGCGGTATGAGGTTTCCGGCCGGAACCCCGGCCCTGGCGCCGATCCGCTGCAGCGCCGGGAAACCTAGCGTGGGAGCATGACGATCTCCACGAACTCCACCGACCTGCCCGGCCGCCTCCCGGTGCCGGCCTCACCCCCTGCAGCGGCCGCCGTGGCCGCGCGCGACGTCTCCAAGAGCTACGGGCGCGGGGAGACCGCCGTCCACGCGCTCCGGAACGTCTCGCTCGACTTCGAGCAGGGACGCTTCACCGCCATCATGGGGCCGTCCGGGTCCGGCAAGTCGACGCTCATGCACTGCCTCGCGGGTCTGGACAGCATCGATGCCGGGAGACTCTGGATCGGCGGGACGGATATCACCGGGCTCGCCGATGCCGCCCTCACGCGGCTCCGGCGCGAGCGCGTGGGATTCGTCTTCCAGGCCTTCAACCTCGTGCCCACCCTGACCGCGGAGCAGAACATCACGCTTCCGGTGGCGCTGGCCGGCGGCACAGTGGACACCGCCTGGCTGCAGCAGATCTCCTCCTCCCTGGGCCTGACGGACCGTCTGTCCCACCGCCCCCACGAGCTCTCCGGCGGTCAGCAGCAGCGGGTCGCCGTCGCGCGTGCCCTGCTGACGAGGCCGGACGTCATCTTCGGGGACGAGCCCACCGGCAACCTCGATTCCGCGACAGGGGCCGAAGTGCTGTCCCTGCTGCGCCGCAGCTGCCGCGAGATGGGCCGCAGCATCATCATGGTCACCCACGATCCGGTGGCGGCCTCCTACGCGGACCGCATCCTGCTCATGCGGGACGGCGCACTTGTGGGCGAACTCGACCAATCGACACCGGACGCCATCCTCGGCGCCCTGGCGAAGCTGGGGGCCTGACGTGCTGCAGGTAGCCCTCGCCCAGGTCCGGGTCCACGCACGGCGCTTCCTTGCCGTCGGCCTCGCCGTGATGCTCGGCGTGGCCTTCCTCTCCGCGACCCTCATGGTCGATGCGACCACCAGGGCCAGCCTCGGCCAGAGCATCGGCGCCTCCTACGCCAAGGCGGATCTCGTGGTGTCGGACCAGGACGGCGGCACCGTCCCCTCCGGCCTCGCCGACGAACTCGCCGCCGTTCCCGGGGTCGAGGCCGTCCATGGCCTGGAGCGCGCCTATGGTCAGCTGGCCACGGGGGCGGAGACGTCCCTCGCCGTCCTGACGTCGACGGCTCCGGCCCGGCTGGAGACCGCGCGGGTCGTGGAGGGCTCCTACCCGTCCGAGCCCGGCGACGTGGCACTGGACGACGCCTCGGCCGCGCGTCTCGGTGTCGTCCCCGGGGACACCGTCGCCGTGGACTCCGGCGCTCCCTCCACCTCCCTGGGCCATGCCCTGACGGTCACGGGTCTGACGGCACCGAGTGCGGACCCCACGCAGTCCGGCGCGGTGCAGGTCCTCGCGTCCGCGTCCGTCGTGCGCGAACTCGGCGGCGGGGAGACCGCCTTCCGCAACGTCCAGCTCGCCCTGCGGCCGGGAGCAGATCCGGCCGGAGTCGCCGCAGCCGCCGTTCCGGTCCTCGACGGCTCACCGACCGGTGCCGGGACGCTCTCGGTCCGTACGGCGAACGATCAGACTGTTGCGGATGTCGCGCAGCTGTCGAGCGGCAATGACGCCCTCACGGGGATCCTCCTGGCCTTCGCGGCCGTCGCCGTCCTCGTCGCCGGACTCGTCATCTCGAACACCTTCTCCGTCCTGGTGGCGCAGCGGACGCGGGAACTCGCCCTGCTGCGCTGCATCGGTGCCCAGCGGCGTCAGGTGCGGACGTCGGTGCTCGTCGAGGCGGCCGTCGTCGGTCTGGCGTCATCGGTGCTCGGGGTGGTGCTCGCCGTCGGGGTGATGTCCGCGCTCGTGGCCCTCGCACGGCAGACCGAGTTCGGCTCCTTCGCCGTCCTGGCCGTTCCGCCCTCGGCCGTCATCATCGGCGGGGTCACCGGTGTACTGATGACACTCCTCGCAGCACTCGTTCCCGCGCGGGCCGCGACCCGGGTCGCCCCGCTGGCCGCGCTCCGTCCCGTCGAGCCGCCGGCAGCAGGGACCAGGAGCGGTCGTGCACGGCTCACCGTCGGTTTCGCAGCCCTCGTCGTCGGCGGCGCGCTCCTCCTGCTCGGCGCCGTATCCGTCGCCCTCGTCCAGGCGGTCGTCGGCGGCGCCGTGTCCTTCCTCGGCATCGTCCTCCTCGCGCCGTTCTTCGTGCCCGCGAGCGTTGCCGCCGTCGGCAGGATCGCCCGCCCGCTGGGAGTACCCGGCACCCTCGCATCGGTCAACGCCGTCCGGAATCCGGCGCGCACCACCGCCTCGTCGGCAGCGCTGATGGTCGGCGTGACGCTCGTGACCATGATGATGGTCGGTGCACAGACCGCGCGGACGTCGTTCGACCGCGAGCTCGACGAGAACTACGCGGTCGACCTCGAGGTCTCGGGACTCGGTGCCGCGTCCACCGCACCGGACGGAGCGGCGTGGACGCCGCGGAGGGCTGCCGTCCCGACGCTCCTGCAGGTCGACGGCGTGCAGTCCGTCGTCGAACTCACCCCGGTCCTGTTCACGAGCACGGACGACGGTGGAGCCCTCGTCTACGCCGTCGACCCCGCGGACGTAGCAGGAGTGCTCCGCTCGCAGGGCACAGCCCTGACGGACGGCATGATCCTGGCCCCGCAGACCTGGACGCAGTCGGAAATCACTCTGGAGACCCGCGACGGCTCAGCCACCCTGCCCGTCACGGCCACCGACGCCACGTTCTTCCAGCCGCTCATCACCATGGCTACGGCGCAGCAACTCGGCGGGGCCCCGGTCGGTGCCCTCTCGGATTTCCTCGCCGGGACAGGCACTGAGGACGCGCAGGGGCAGGCGGGGAGCAGCCTCGCCACCTACTTCGGTGCGACCCTCTGGTTGAAGCTCGATGACGGGCTCGACGCGCAGGCCGTTGCGGACGTCCGGTCGCGCATCACCGATGCGACCGGCATCTCCGAGTACCAGGTCACCGGAGCGGCGATCGAGAGGGCGTCCTACCACCAGATCATCGACGTCCTGCTGCTGATCGTCACCGCCCTGCTCGCCGTCGCCGTCCTGATCGCACTCATCGGCGTCGCCAACACGCTGTCCCTCTCCGTGCTGGAGCGGCGCAGGGAGAACTCGCTCCTCCGTGCCCTCGGTCTCACGCGGGCCCAGCTGCGCGGGATGCTGGCGGTCGAGGCGGTGCTCATCGCGGGAGTCGCGGCGCTCCTGGGCTCCGGCCTCGGCGTCCTCTACGGCTGGCTCGGAGCGCAGGCGGCGCTGGGCGGGATCGCCTCCGTCAGCCCGTCCGTGCCGGCCGGCCAGATCGGGGCGGTCATCGCGGTGGCGGTCGCCGCGGGGCTGCTGGCCTCCGTACTCCCCGCCCGCCAGGCTGCACGGCTCTCACCCGTCGCGGGACTCGCGATGAACTGACCCTCCAGCGCACGGCGTCCTCGATTCACGCTCCGAGCGGCATATATTAGGGACATTGCAGCAGAGGGTCGGAGAGGACACCGTGGCGCAGGAGGCACAAGCAGGGGTTCGCGGTGAGGCATCTGCCGTCGTCGCGTCCCCGTCAGCGGAGGACTGCGCCGAGCTGCAGCGTATCCTCGCCGCCGGCGGCTATCCCTCCACGGCTGCCATGACGCCGGAGGCGCTCCTCGACGAGGTGCTCGCGGCGCGACCGGATGTCCTGCTCGTGGACCTGGAGACGGCGCTCGCCTACGCAGGGTCCCTGGCCGACCTCCTCGCAGAGCACCCCCAACTCGCCCGCCTGCCCGTGATCCTCCTCCTGCCCGAAGCCGGTACCCACGCCTTGCCGGACGCGGTGACACCCTTCGTGTCGGACGTCGTCTTCCGCCCGGTCACCCCCGCCGAACTGCTGCACCGTACGCACGCCGCGATCGCCCGGCAGCAGCGCCACCTGCAGCAGAGGACGTCATCGGCCCGCCTGCGCGAGGAGATGAGGCGGATCTCCGCCCGTATCCGTGCCACGAACGATCCGGCGGCGATGGTGGACCAGTTCCTCCCGGCAGTCGGACGGGCGCTCGGCGCACACCACCTCGTGCTGCAGATCTTCGACGACGAGCGCGTCGCCGCCCGGAGCAGCACCTGGACCAGCGACAGGCGCCAGCCCCCCGCCGCCCCGCTGCGGGTCCACCAGGAGGCCTCCCTCGCCCTCGCGCTGAGGCTCTGGGAGGAGTCCTCGAGTGCGAGGTTCAGCACCGGTGCGGCCGTCCCCGGCGTGCGCGACGTCGAGGCTCCCCAGTGGCTGTGCGACGTCGCGGGCAACGGCAGCACGGTCAGCGGGGTCGTCGCAGCGCTCGGTGAGGGGGACACCCCGTTCGGCCTGCTCTGGATCATCAGCGAGGAGACGCCGCTCGCCTGGTCCGGCGTCGAGAGCGCGCTGACGCAGCATGTCCTCGGCAACCTCGCCCACGGGCTGATCCAGGCACAGCTCATCTCCCGGCAGCAGCAGGCCGTCCGCAAACTGAGCGCCCTCAACCGGGCGAAGAGCGACTTCGTGGGGACCGTGAACCACGAGCTGAGGACTCCGCTCGCATCGATCGCCGGGTACCTCGAGATGATCCTCGACGGCGTCGGCGGCGAGCTGCCGCCGGAGGCCAGCACGATGCTCCAGGCCGTCGAGCGCAACACCGCGAAGCTGAGTGAGCTCATCGAGCACATCTCGGCGGTCTCCTCGCGGGACGCCGACGCATCCGAGCACGGCCCCGTGGATCTCGTCCACCTCGTCTCGCAGCTGACGGGCCGCGCCGTGCTGCAGGCCTCGGCCGGCGGCATCACGCTGGACTCCGTGCTGCCGGACCACTCCGTGACGGTCTCCGGCGACCGCGAGCAGCTCTCCGCAGCCCTGGCCATCGTGCTGTCCAACGCCATCAAGTTCACGCCGGAGGACGGCACGGTCTTCGTCGGCCTCACGCACGAACCCGACGAGGGACACGTGGTCGTCGTCGTGCGCGATACCGGCATCGGCATCCCCCCGGACGACCTGCCCCGACTGTTCGAGTCCTTCCACCGGGCGGCCAACGCGAACCAGGTCCTGCCAGGAGTCGGGCTCGGCCTGTCCATCGCGAAGAAGACCTTCGAGGCGCACCACGGGACTATCACGATCGAATCGAGCCTTGGCGTCGGCACCGCCGTCGCGATCACGCTACCGCTGTTGAGCCACGCTCCCGTAGGGTGATGAGCTGGACGAATCACGGAAGGACTTCCTTATGACGCCCGCCGCGAACGGCATCCCGGTACGCCAGCTGGACCTCGGGACGCTGCTGCCCTACCTCGACCTGCACCTCGTCGGCGCGACCAACGGGGTGCGCCTCTTCGGTGCGGCACGGGTCTCCTGGGCCGGGACTCCCTACGAGGAGGATTTCGCCCGCCTTCGCCGCGAGATCGACCAGGAGCGCGCCTTCCTCAAGCGCCTGATCAAGGCTCTGGGCCACCGGCCGAGCCTCCCGAAGATGGCGATGGCACGCGCCCTGTCCGTCGTGGCGGAACTCGATCCGCTCAACCCGACGAGGCGCAGGGCGAACGCCGGCGCCCAACTGGAACTCGAGGCCCTCCAGTCCCTGCTGAAGGGCAAGGAATCACTCTGGTCCACACTCCTCGCGCTGTCCGAGGATGCCTCGGCGTCCGCGGGCGACGCGGTGCTCAACCGCCCCGTCCTGGAGCAGCTGCTCGACGCGTCGAAGCGCCAGCAGGAGACCGTCGCCCGCGTCATGACGCAGACGGCCGCGGACCGCTTCCTGCGGCGCTGAGACCGCGGGAAGCGGGCCGCTACGGTCAGGACGCCGCAGGTTCCTCGTACTTGGGGAACACCGGCGACGGTGCGGGCAGGGCGGTCCCCGGCTCGATGCGCCGGCCGAGCGCACTGAAGCGACGCCGGGCGTCGTCGGTCTCCGTGCCCTGGCCGAGCGCCGTGAGGATCTGCCCGGCGCTGCCCGGCATGACGGGCTGGGCGAGGACGGCGACCACCCGGAGGACCTCCAGGGTCACGTACAGGACCGTGTTCATGCGCTCGGCGTCGGTCTTCCGCAGGACCCAGGGCTGCTGATCGGCGAAGTAGGCGTTCGTATCGCCGAGGACAGCCCACACGGCTTCGAGGGCACGGGAGAACTCCTGCCGGTCGTACGCGGCGCGGCTTGCCTCCAGCAGGGCATGGGCCTGGTCGAGGATCGCCGTGTCGGCCGGTGCGAACGCTCCCGGCCGGGGCACGGCGCCGCCGCAGTTCTTCGCCACCATGGACAGTGACCGCTGGGCCAGGTTGCCGAAGTTGTTGGCGAGGTCCGAGTTCATCCGCCCGACGACGGCCTCGTGGCTGTAGGAGCCGTCGGCTCCGAACGGGACCTCGCGGAGGAGGAAGAAGCGCACGGAGTCGAGGCCGTACTGGTCCACCCAATCCGCAGGCGCCACGGTGTTGCCGAGCGACTTCGACATCTTGACCCCCCGGTTGTGCAGGAAGCCGTGGATCATGACGCGCTTCGGCAGCTCGAGGCCCGCGGACATGAGGAAGGCGGGCCAGTAGATGGCATGGAAGCGCGAGATGTCCTTGCCGATCACATGGACGTCGGCGGGCCAGTACGTGCGGAACCGTTCCGAGTCCGTGTCGGGGAAGCCGACGCCGGTGAGGTAGTTGGTCAGGGCGTCCACCCAGACGTACATGACGTGCCGGTCGTCACCCGGGACCGGGACGCCCCAGTCGAACGTCGTGCGGCTGATGGAGAGGTCCTCGAGTCCGCGCCGCACGAACGAGATGACCTCGTTGAAGCGGGACTGCGGCGCACCGAACTCCGGCTGCGACTCGTAGAGGTCGAGGAGCTTCTGCTGGTAGGCCGAGAGCCGGAAGAAGTAGCTCTCCTCCTCGGTCCAGGTGACCTCGGTGTCGGTCTCCTTCGAGTACCGCACGCCGTCCTCGCGGACCTCGGTGTCGTCCTCCGCCCAGAAGGCCTCGTCCCGCACGGAATACCAGCCGGCGTACTTGTCGAGGTAGATGTCCCCGTTCACCTCCATCCGCTTCCAGATCGCGGCGGCCGCGGCGTAATGGTCCTCGTCCGTGGTCCGGATGAAGCGGTCGTAGGAGGTCCCGACGACGTCGTTCATATCCCGGAACGCCCGCGCGTTGCGCGTGGCGAGGTCCCGGACGGGGATGCCCTCCCGGTCCGCGGCCTGCTGCATCTTGAGGCCGTGCTCGTCGGTGCCCGTGAGGTACATGACGTCGAAGCCGTCGAGTCGCTTGAAGCGGGCCATGGCATCCACGGCGATGGTCTCGTAGGCGTGGCCGATGTGGGGCACGCCGTTGGGGTAGGAGATGGCCGTGGTGATGTAGAACGAGGGCTTTGCGTCAGCTGGGGAGGTCACCCTATGAAATTACCCCGGCACTCCCCGATTCACCCAAGCGTGGCGGCTGCCGTGCCGACGGCGTCGAGTGCGAGCACGGCGTGGACGCCCCACGTCTGGTTGGCGATCTGCGTGACCCGGAGGTCGACGACGGAGCTGGCCAGGGCCAGCGCGGCCGTCCGCTCGAGGCCGTGGAGCTGCTGGAGCCAGGTGAGCATGGCGCCGAGGGCCTCCGCCGTCGCCCGGTTGAGGTCCGCGTCGAACCCGAACGTGATGCGCGCGGTGGGCGTGACGGCGTGGATGGTGTGGAGCGGCGCGTCCCGCACGAGGCCGACCGTGACGGTCGACGTCATGCCGCACTCGATGGCCGTACCGCCGACCTCCCCGTCGCCCTGCGCGGCGTGCCCGTCCCCGAGGTGCAGCAGCGCGCCGGGCACGGTCACCGGGAGGAAGAGCGTGGAGCCGGCCGTCAGCTCCCGGCAGTCGATGTTGCCGCCACCCGCCGAGCGCGGCGGCGTCGTGGAGTGCTCCCCCGGCTCGGCGGGCGGCAGGCCGACCACGCCGAGGAACGGGGCGAGGCGGACGACATGCCCGTACTGGTTGGTGCCGGTGCCGGCGGCGCTGTCGAGGTCCCACAGCAGCCACGCGGGCTCCGCACCCTCGAGGCCCAGGCTGCGGGTGAAGGCGTCATCCCGCCGTCCTGCGCGGGTCCAGCCCCAGTCCCCGGGCTCGAGGGACTCGAACCGGACGGCCAGCACGTCGCCCGGGACGGCCCCGGCGACCTCGATGGGCCCGGTGAGGGCGTGCCCCTGCCGGGAGGGGAACCGGTAGGGCGTGACCGCGCCCGGCGTCGCCTGCCGCTCGAGGTGGCCCCAGGCGTCGAGGGAGTCGACGACGACCCGGTCCCCCGGCTCGATCCAGAGGACCGGCGGGGTGTCCCTGGACAGGACCTGCGTCGCCGTCGCAGGTTCGGCCGGTAACCGGTGCAGAGCCATCGGACCCCCTCGCCCGTCCTGGCCGCTCAGTCCTGGAGGTCCACTTCGCGGGCCACCGACGCGCCGATCTCGGAACGGATGGCGTCGAGGACGTCCTGGGGCACGGAGCTGTCCACGGTGAGGAGGGAGAGCGCCTGACCGCCTTCCGTGTTCCGTGCCACCTGCATGCCCGCGATGTTGATGTCCCGTTCGCCGAGGAGGCGGCCGAGCGCGCCGATCACGCCGGGGCGGTCGGTGTAGAGCAGCACCAGGAGGTGGTCGCTGATGGGGATCTCGAGGTCGTAGCCGTTGACGCCGACGAGCTTCTCCACCTGCTTCGGACCGGTCAGGGTCCCCGCCACGGAGATCTGCGTGCCGTCGGAGAGCGCCCCACGGAGCCGGAGCACGTTGCGGTACTCCTCGGACTCGGGCGTGGTGACGAGCCGGGTCGTGATGCCGCGCTGTTCAGCGAGGATGGGCGCGTTCACGTAGGAGACCTTCTCGGAGACGACGTCGGTGAAGACGCCCTTGAGCGCGGCGAGCTCGAGGGCCTTGACGTCGAGGGCGGCGATCTCACCGGCGACCTCGATGTCGATCTGGGTGAGGGAGGCGTGCGTCAGCGCGGTGAAGATCCGCCCGAGCTTCTCCATGAGCGGGATGCCGGGACGGACGGCCGGGTCGATGACGCCTCCGGCCACGTTGACGGCGTCGGGGACGAGTTCGCCGGCCAGGGCGAGCCGGACCGACTTCGCGACGGAGATGCCGGCCTTCTCCTGGGCCTCCTCGGTGGACGCCCCGAGGTGCGGTGTCACCACGACGCTGTCGTGGGCGAAGAACGGGAGGTCGGTGCTGGGCTCCCGGACGAAGACGTCGACGCCGGCGCCGGCGATCTGTCCCTGCTCGAGTGCGGTGTGGAGCGCGGCCTCGTCCACGAGGCCTCCCCGTGCCACGTTGACCACGTAGGCGGTGTCCTTCATGATCGCGAACGCGTCGGCGCCGAGCATCCCGACGGTCTCCGGGGTCTTCGGCATGTGGATGGTCACGAAGTCGGATTCGCGCAGCAGTTCGTCGAGGGACACGAGCCGCACGCCGAGCTGAGCCGCCCGGGCCGAGGTCACGTAGGGGTCGTAGGCGAGGATCTGCGTGCCGAAGCCCTGGAGGCGCGCCGCGACGAGCGCGCCGATGCGTCCGAGCCCGATGATGCCGATGTTCTTCTCGTACAGCTCCGTGCCGGAGTACTTGGAGCGCTTCCACTCCCCCGCCTTGAGGGCCGCGCTGGCCTGGGGGATGTTGCGGGCGAGGCTCAGGATGTGGCCGACCGTGAGTTCGGCGGCGGAGATGATGTTCGACGTCGGTGCGTTCACGACCATGACGCCGGCCCTCGTCGCGGCCTTGATGTCGACGTTGTCGAGGCCGACTCCCGCGCGGGCGATGACCTTCAGCCTGGGCGCGGCCGAGATGGCTTCCTCGTCCATCTGCGTCGCGGAGCGGACCAGCACGGCGTCGACGTCGGCGAGGGCGGCGAGGAGCTGGGCGCGGTCTGCGCCGTCGGTGCTGCGGATCTCGAAGTCGGGTCCCAGTGCTTCGACGGTGGCGGGTGAGAGTTCTTCGGCGAGGAGGACGACGGGCTTGGTGGTCACGGGAGAATTCCTTCTGCGGTGGGCTTGCGGGATCAGGACGGGATCAGCCGGGCACGGTCAGGACGGGAGGAAGCGGGCCCGGGCACAGGTCCGGCAGGACACCTGCTCGTCGCTGAGCGTCGATCACGTGTCCTGCCGGCAGTGGGGGCGCTAGCGCGCTACGGAACCCTCGGTGTAGTCGTCGTTCGTCTTGATCCACGAGAAGAGCTTGCGGAGCTCGCGGCCCGTGCTCTCGATCGGGTGGTCCTCGCCCTTCTTGCGCAGCTCGGTGAACTCGGGCGCTCCGGCGTCCTGGTCGTCGATGAAGCGCTTGGCGAAGGCACCGTTCTGGATATCCGCGAGGACGGCCTTCATGTTCTCCTTCACCTCGGGGGTGATGACGCGGGGGCCGGAGACGTAGTCGCCGTACTCGGCCGTGTCGGAGACGCTCCAGCGCTGCTTGGCGATGCCACCCTCGACCATGAGGTCGACGATGAGCTTGAGCTCGTGCAGGACCTCGAAGTACGCGACCTCGGGCTTGTAGCCTGCCTCCGTCAGCGTCTCGAAGCCGTACTGGATCAGCTGCGAGGCCCCGCCGCACAGGACGGCCTGCTCGCCGAAGAGGTCCGTCTCGGTCTCCTCGGTGAAGGTGGTCTCGATGACGCCGGCGCGGGTGCCGCCGATCGCCTTCGCGTAGGACAGTGCGAGGTCGCGTGCCTTGCCCGATGCGTCCTGCTCGACGGCGATCAGGTCGGGGACGCCGCGGCCGGCCTCGAACTCGCGGCGGACGATGTGCCCGGGGCCCTTCGGGGCCACGAGGGCGACGTCGACGTCGGAGGGCGGCTGGATGTAGCCGTAGCGGATGTTGAAGCCGTGGCCGAAGAACAGGGCGTCACCGGCCTGCAGGTTCGGTGCGATGTCCTCCTTGTACACGTGGCGCTGTACCTGGTCGGGCGTGAGCACCATGATGAGGTCGGCTTCGGCGGTCGCCTCGGCGACCGAGAGGACCCGGAGCCCCTCGGCTTCGGCCTTGGCACGCGATGCCGATCCTTCCTTCAGGCCGACGCGCACGTCGACGCCGGAATCGCGCAGGCTCAGCGCGTGGGCGTGGCCCTGGCTGCCGTAGCCGATGACGGCCACGGTGCGGCCCTGGATGATCGAAAGGTCTGCATCGTCGTCATAGAACAACTCGGTCACGGGTGTTTCTCCTCTTGTGGGTGGTGCTGGGAAGGTCTGGAAGGGGTGCCGTCAGGCGCTGCGCAGGGCGCGGTCGCTCATCGACTTGGCGCCACGGCTGATGGCGAGGGTGCCGGACTGCACGATCTCGCGGACGCCGAACGGCTCGAGGACGGACAGGAGCGCCGAGAGCTTCTCGGGTGTTCCCGTCGCCTCGATGATGAGCGAGTCGATCGCCACGTCGACGACCGACGCGCGGAACAGGTCCGCGGCCTGGGTCACCTGCAGGCGCGTCGCCGCGTCTGCCCGGACCTTGATCAGGACGTGGTCGCGCTGCACCGACTGCTCGGTCGTCAGTTCGACGATCTTGATGACGTTGATGAGCTTGTTCAGCTGCTTGGTGACCTGCTCGAGGAGATCTCCCTCGGCTTCCACCACAACGGTGATGCGGGACATGCCCGCGACCTCGGTCGGTCCGACCGCAAGTGAGTTGATGTTGAACGCGCGCCGGGCGAACAGGCTCGCGACGCGGGTCAGGACGCCGGGCACGTCCTCGACGAGCACGGAAAGGGTGTGTCGTGCCATGATCAGTCCTCCTGTTCCCATGTCGGGGTCATGTTGCGGGCAATCTGGATGAGGTCGTTGCTGACGCCCGAGGGCACCATCGGCCAGACCATGGAGTCGCGGCTGACCACGAAGTCGATGACGACGGGGCGGTCGTTGATCGCCAGCGCCTGCTCGATCGTCGCGTCGATGTCCTCGTCCCGCTCGCAGCGCAGGCCCACGCAGCCGTAGGCGTCGGCGAGCTTCACGAAGTCCGGGACGCGCACGGTGTCGTGGCCCGTGTTGAGGTCGGTGTTCGAGTAGCGGCCCTCGTAGAAGAGGGTCTGCCACTGCCGCACCATGCCCAGCGAGGAGTTGTTGATGACCGCGACCTTGATGGGGATGTTGTTGATGACGCAGGTGGCCAGTTCCTGGTTGGTCATCTGGAAACAGCCGTCGCCGTCGATCGCCCACACCACGCGGTCCGGGTCGCCCACCTTGGCGCCCATCGCGGCCGGCACGGAGTAACCCATGGTGCCGAGGCCGCCGGAGTTGAGCCAGGCGTGCGGGCGCTCGTACTGGATGAACTGCGCCGCCCACATCTGGTGCTGCCCCACGCCCGAGACGAAGACGCCCTCGGGACCGGTCAGTTCACCGATCCGCTTGATGACCTGCTGCGGTGCCGACAGACCGTCCTCTGGCTGCGTGAAACCGACCGGGTAGGTCTCGCGCAGGTGGTTGAGGGTCTTCCACCAGGCGGAGAGGTCCGGCCGCTCCTGCGTCTCGAACGCGTCGCGGACGGCGGCGGTCAGCTCGGGGATGATCTCCTTGACGGACCCGACGATGGGCACGTCCGCGGCACGGTTCTTGGAGATCTCCGCCGGATCGATGTCCGCGTGGATGACCTTCGCGTTCGGGGCGAAGCTGGAGAGGACTCCCGTGACGCGGTCGTCGAACCGCGCTCCGAGGGTGATCAGGAGGTCAGCCTGCTGCAGCGCCGTCACGGCGGAGACGGAACCGTGCATCCCGGGCATTCCCACGTGCTGGTCGTGGGAGTCGGGGAAGACGCCGCGGGCCATGAGGGTGGTGACGACGGGGGCACCGACGAGCTCGGCCAGCTCCTTCAGCTCCACGGAGGCGTGGGCCTTGACGACGCCGCCGCCCACGTAGAAGACGGGGCGCTGCGCGGTGGTGATGAGGCGGGCCGCCTCGCGGACCTGCTTGGAGTGGCCGCGCACCACGGGCCGGTAACCCGGGATGTCCACCTTGGGCGGCCAGGAGAAGGTCATGCTGGACTGCTGGGCGTCCTTGGCGATGTCCACCAGCACGGGCCCGGGACGCCCGGTGGTCGCGATGTGGAAGGCCTCGGCGAGGACGCGGGGGATGTCCTGCGCGTTCGTCACCAGGTAGGAGTGCTTGGTGATGGGCATCGTGATGCCGACGATGTCGGCTTCCTGGAACGCGTCCGAGCCGATGAACGCACTGGAGACCTGACCCGTGATGGCCACCATGGGCACCGAGTCCATGTGGGCGTCGGCGATGGCCGTCACGAGGTTGGTGGCACCCGGACCCGAGGTGGCGATGCAGACACCGGGCCGACCGGTCACCATGGCGTAGCCCTGCGCCGCATGGCCTGCACCCTGCTCGTGCCGCACGAGGACGTGCCGGAGCTTCGTGGAAGCCAGCAGGGGGTCGTACGTCGGAAGGATCGCTCCCCCGGGAAGACCGAAGACGTCGTCGACGCCGAGTTCCTCGAGGGACCGGACGATCGCCGCGGAACCGAGCATCTCGGTGGGGCCCACGACGTTGTTGGGGCCACGGACGGCGCTCGCCGGGACGACGGGTGCTGTCTCACGCGCGGGTGCTGCGGGAGGTGCTGGCCTTGCTGCCAGCAGCGCTGGGCTGATGGGCGATCCCTTGGACATCTTCGGCTTCCTTTGGAACGGTCGCTGCACTGCTGCAGCTATGACTGCGGATTGACTTCCGCGCGCTTCTTCTGTGCCAACAAGGTGTGTCAACAAAAAAACCCCTCAGCCTTGTCGGGCTCTGCGAGGGGTTGCGCGTGACTGTAGTCGTCTACCGGACGGGCTTCAGGCCACGCGCTGGGTAAGGACGACGACTACTGGTTCGGGCTGCATACCTGTAGTTTCCACGCCCCCGCGAAAGGGTGTCAACCGCACCCCTGCTTGTCTCACATGATGGACACCGGCGTCCAGTGAGTGGACCCCACCCCTGGTGTCGGCACTGCCCGGAACAGGAGGACATCCCGTCCCGGGCAGCGCCTGCGGCATCCCTAGCCCGTGACTGCACCCTTGGATGCGGAGTGCACGAGCTTTGCGTATTTCGCCAGCACGCCCTTCGTGTAGCGGGCCGGGAGCGGCTCCCAGCCCACCCTGCGCTGCTCGAGTTCCGCCTCGTCGACGAGGAGGTCGAAGCTCTTCGCCGCGATGTCGACGCGGATGCGGTCGCCGTCGCGCACGAAGGCGATGGGGCCGCCGTCGACGGCTTCCGGCGCCACGTGGCCGATACACAGGCCGGTGGTGCCTCCGGAGAAGCGGCCGTCCGTGAGCAGGAGGACGTCCTTGCCCAGGCCGGCTCCCTTGATCGCACCGGTGATGGCGAGCATCTCGCGCATGCCGGGGCCGCCCTTGGGTCCCTCGTAGCGGATGACGAGGACGTCGCCGGCCTGGATCTCGCCGGAATCGAGCGCATCGAGGGCGCCCTGCTCACGCTCGAACACGCGGGCGGTGCCCTCGAAGACGTCGGCGTCGAAGCCGGCGCTCTTCACCACGGCACCCTCGGGGGCCAGGGAGCCGTGCAGGATGGTGATGCCACCGGTCTTGTGCAGCGGGTTGTCGAGCGCGCGAAGGATCTTGCCGTCGAGGTCCGGCGGGTCGATCTCCGCGAGGTTCTCCGCGAGGGTCTTGCCGGTCACCGTCAGGCAGTCGCCGTGCAGCAGGCCGGCGTCGAGCAGCGCCTTCATGATGACCGGCACGCCGCCCACCTTGTCGACGTCGTACATGACGTAGCGGCCGAAGGGCTTGAGGTCGCCGAGGTGCGGGATCCGGTCACCGATGCGCGTGAAGTCGTCGAGCGTCAGTTCGACCTCGGCCTCACGGGCGATGGCCAGCAGGTGGAGGACGGCGTTGGTCGAACCACCGAAGGCCATGGTGACCGCGATGGCGTTCTCGAACGCCTTCTTCGTCATGATGTCGCGGGCCGTGATGCCAAGGCGCAGCAGGTTCACGACGGCCTCGCCGGACTTCCGCGCGAACATGTCGCGGCGGCGGTCGACCGAGGGCGGCGCTGCCGACCCGGGCAGGGACATCCCGAGGGCCTCGCCGATGCAGGCCATCGTGTTCGCCGTGTACATACCGCCGCAGGCGCCCTCTCCGGGGCAGACGGCGCGTTCGATGCTGTCGAGGTCCTTGTGGCTCATCTTGCCGGCGGCGCACGCGCCGACCGCCTCGAAGGCATCGATGAGGGTGACTTCCTTCTCGGTCCCGTCCTCGAGCTTCGCGAACCCCGGCATGATCGTTCCCGCGTACAGGAACACCGAGGCGAGGTCGAGGCGGGCCGCCGCCATGAGCATGCCCGGAAGGGACTTGTCGCACCCGGCGAGGAGCACCGAACCGTCGATGCGTTCGGCCTGCATCACCGTCTCCACCGAATCCGCGATGACCTCACGGGAGACGAGCGAGAAGTGCATGCCCTCGTGGCCCATCGAGATGCCGTCGGACACGGAGATGGTGCCGAACTGCATGGGGAACCCTCCCCCGTCACGCACGCCCTCCTTGGCTCCCTCGGCAAGGCGGTTGAGGGACAGGTTGCAGGGAGTGATCTCGTTCCAGGAGCTGGCGACGCCGACCTGCGGCTTCGCGAAGTCCTCGTCGCCCATACCCACGGCTCGCAACATCCCGCGGGACGGTGCCGCATGGATGCCGTCGGTGACGACGCGGCTTCTTGGCTTGATGTCTGGCTTTGTTTCCTCGGTCATGGTAGAAGTCTAGGCCCGTGTAACAGGGGGATTTCGCCATGTGACCCGCCTGTTACAGCGGCCCCTGCGCCGACCGGAAGGGCCGCGCCTCCCCGCCCGGGTCCTCGTGCGGCGGCTCCCTGCTCCGGTACAGTGTGGATTTCGCGGGCGATCCTTTCGGCCCGCCGGCCGGGCACACCGCGAACCATCCCTTCGGGGACCAGTCCGACAGCCTCCTACCGCAACGGCATGATATGACTCCCGATGATCCCTCCGGAACCGGCCGACCGCTCCCTGGCGGGCAGGGACTGAAGAACGCCCTCCGTCGCGTGTTCGACGGGCAGATCCCGAACTACGGCGACTACAACCTCGTCTTCGCGGCGCCGTACGCACGGGGCCCCGAGGGCCCGGCGTATCCGATCGGCTACGTGGTGGGGTACCGCTGGAAGCCCGCCGAGCTGATGATCGCGCCGGTGGACCTCGCGGCCATCAGGGGCGCGGGCGTTCCCGTCGAGATCAACATGACCAATCTCGCGCACGCCCTGCAGTGGGTCGAGGACGGCAGCTACGAGGTGGGCACGAGCACCGGCCGGGTCTTCCGCTTCGGCGTCAGCGCGGACCCGGTCCTCGATATCGGTCCCGGCACCCCGATGAGGCTGACGCAGGACGACGACCTGGCCGACTTCGACTCCTTCATGGACGCCTTCATCGCCATGGCCTGAGCCCGAGCCAGGGTCCACGCCGAGCCGCGCCTAGCCCCAGGGTCCGCGCCGTACGAGGTTGGCGGGTTCCTGTCCGCGGCCGAGCAGTTCGACCTGGCGCCTCAGCAGCGCGAGGATCCGGGGCGGGAAGGCACCGGTGTTGCCCCCGACGTGCGGCGTGATGAGAACGCCGGGAGCACTCCACAGCGGGTGGCCCTCGGGCAGCGGTTCGGGGTCGACGACGTCGAGCGCCGCCTTCAGGCGGCCTGCCACGACTTCCCGGGTGAGGGCCTCGGTGTCCACCACCGCGCCGCGGGCGACGTTGACGACGAGCGCGCCGTCGGGCAGGGCCGCGAGCACGTCCTTCCCGATGAGTCCGCGTGTGGCCTCGGTGAGCGGCGTGATCACCACGACGACGTCGTGGTGGGGGGCGAGGTCCACCAGTTCGTCGCTGCCGTGGACGTGGCCGAGGGTGTCGTCGCGTGCGGCGCTGCCGACGCGGGTGACCTGCGCCTCGAAGGTGTCCAGGCGCCTGCGGATCTCCTCGCCGATGCCGCCGACACCCACGAGGAGGACCCGGCGGTCCGCGAGCCCGGGATAGCGTGCGCTGTGCCACCGGCCTTCGGCCTGCTGGCGGACGGCGTCGTCGATCCCGCGCAACGAGGCCAGGGCGAGCCCGACGGCGAGTTCGGCGGTGGCCGCCGCGTGCACTCCCGCAGCGGTCGCGATGGCCACATCGGGTCCCAGGAGGTCCGGGACGCCGTCGTACCCCGTGGACTGCGTCTGGACGAGCCGAAGGTTCCGCGCGGCGTCGAGCGCCCCGTCGAGGTGTGCGCGGCCCGTGTACGGCAGCACCGCGGCATCGAGGTCGGCGGGGTCGAGGCCCTCCGGTGCGCCCTGGAAGTCCCAGAGCACGACGTCGACGGCGGGGGAAGCGCCGGCCAGCGCGTCCCGCAGGTCGGCGGTGGGGACGCTCAAGGTACGGACGGTCGGGGCATCGGGGCTCGTTGCGGGAATCGTCATGGCGCCAGCCTAGGGGCTCCGGCGGAATCGGCCTCGCCGGACGGTGCGGACACGGTGCGGAGAAGGTGTCCCGAGCGGAGGTCGGGGAGCCGGTTTCATGTTTCGGGCGAAGTGCTGGTAGAGTTTCATGCTGTTGCGGATGAGCCAACCGAGTGAAATCGGGAGGCAAAACGGCACGCACCTCTAGCTCAATTGGCAGAGCAATTGACTCTTAATCAATGGGTTCCGGGTTCAAGTCCCGGGGGGTGCACAACAGAACCCCGTGTTCCAGGTCTCGCCGCCTGGGATGCGGGGTTTTGTCTTGCCCTGATACCGGCTTCCTCCAGCTCGTTCGGTCCGCCACTACACTGAGCGTGGCAGAGCAGCGTCGGAGACCGGAAGGGGCTGAAAGTGACAACACTGGTACCGGCACTCGTCGCCGTGCTCGGGGTGGTGCTCATGATCGCGCAGATCTCTGCGGACAGCGAACCCGGCGCCATCCCACTGGCGCTGATCCTGACGGGTGTCACCTGGCTCGTGGTGGCACGGGCCCGGAAGCGGCGGCACACCACGTAGCCGCGTCAGCGCTCCCGCCGGCCGGTCCCGGCGGTATCTGCCCTGGCAACGCCGGTGACGTCCTCCCCCGGGAACGCCGCCATGCCGCGCCCGGACAGTCAAGGCCCCACCCCTGCCCCGGACCGCATTGCACCGGCTTTCCGAATTCCTGCACGATGACTGGTATCCCACTCCCGGAGGACCACCATGTTCAGGAACGCGGCGGATGAACCGCCCATCATCGACTTCCACCCGTGGCCGCGCCCGGTCCCGGCACACTACCTCTCGGTCCTGCAGGCCAGTGTCCTGCTCGGCCTCGTGACGATCCTGCTGCTGACGGTGCTCCCCTCCCTCTCGTTCCTCCATCTCCTCGTCAGCGCGCTGGTCCTCGTGACGCTCGTGCGGCGCACCCGGAGGCGGCACCCCGGGCGCGAGGACGCGAAGGACTGACCGGTCCCCCGCGGCTACCGGCCGCTTCGCTCCGCCCGGGCCTACGATGGACCCGTGAACGAGATCCTGTCCTTCGCAGGGAACTACTGGTGGCTGGTCTTCCCGCTGTCGGGTGTGTTCGCGGTGTGGGGGCGGCAGTGGTCGGAGGCGGGCGAACGGCGCCACCAGCGCAGGATGGAGATCTACCGCCTCAAGCACCCCGGTGTCCTCCACGGCGCGCACACCTCCGAACAGCTCCCGCAGCAGGCACCCCGGCTGGAGCGGGATGTCCGGCACGTCGAGCGCATGCACGACGAGGTCGACAGGAAGTGGCTGTCCTACGAGCTCGACGCGGCGAAGCTGATCGACTACCCCACGATGACCGACGTGCGGGAGCCGCTCACCGTCGCCTTCCTCAGGGCCAAGCGTGAAGCGGACTCGCTGCGGCCGGAGGAACCCTCGGGTGTGTCCGCGGAGGACCTCGCCGCCTACCGGTCCGCCGTCACCTCGTACGACGTCGCTTTCCAGGTGGCGGAGACCGAGGCCCGACGCGTTCGAGCCAGCGGGTTCAGCGCGGAGGAGCGGCAGCGGCTCTCGACCGCCCGCAAGCTCGTCACGGTGGTCGTGGACGACGCGGCGACGGCAGCGGAACGGCAGACGGCCTACCGCCGGGCCCGCCGCGAACTGGACGGGCTGATCGTCCTGCCGGATGCCACCATCACGTCGCTGGAGGAGAAGGTCGCCGGGGAGATCGGCCCGCGTTCCGAGCCCTCCCCGTCCTGATACCGCGCTTCCCTTCCCTGCGCGCCGCGGCTGAACAATAATCGCCTACATACGGACGGCGTGGCGTGAGCCACCGGCAGAAGGCGGACACCATGGCGGCGACGATCAATTCCTATCTCAGCTTCCGCGACACGGCGGCGCAGGCGATGGACTTCTACCGGTCCGTGTTCGGCGGCGAACTCCAGCGCAGTACGTTCGCGGAGTTCCAGGTGAGCGAGGACCCGGCAGAGCAGGACGAGATCATGCATTCCATGCTGACCACGCCGTCGGGGCAGGTCCTGATGGCGGCCGACACGCCCAACAGCATGGAGTACACCGCCCCGGCCGGGCATGCACTCTCGGTCAGCGGCGACGACGAGGCGGAGCTCCGCGGGTACTGGGACGCCCTCGCCGGCAGCGGCAGCGAGATCGTGCCCCTCGCGCAGTCACCCTGGGGCGACAGCTTCGGCATGTGCATCGACCGCTTCGGCGTCACCTGGATGGTGAACATCGCCGGGGCCCCCGCGGCCGGACAGGAGACCCCTGCAGCCGCCGCTGCGGCACCTGCAGGCGCCCCTGCGGACACGTCCGGCGACGCCACCGGCGTCTGAAGGCCCGGCGGCCCGTGTCGTCCGCCCCGCCCGGCGTCAGGCGCGTGCACCCGCTTCGAAGGTCAGCGTCGGCTCGTCCGGCGTGGAGAGCGTGAGTACGGCCTCCTCGATGCGCTCGTGATCCTCGATGTCCCGCTCGACGGCGCGGAGGGCGATGGCGACGTCGTGCTCCCGCCGGTCCCCCACCAGGTCCACCGCCGCCACCAGGTACAGGCGCTCGGGACCCACGTACTCGAGGTGCAGGTACGTCACGCGCTCGATGCTGTCGTGTGCTCCCAGCCGTCGGGCGACCGATTCGAGCAGGGCCGGGGACACCGCCTGGCCGACGAGGAAACGCCGGTTTCGGTCGATCAGGATCACGGCGATCACCCCGAGCAGCACGCCCACCAGGATCGAGCCGACCGCGTCGGGGACGGGAGAGCCGGTCAGCTGGTGCAGCAGGATCCCGAGGAACGCGAGGACGAGGCCGATCAGCGCGGCGGAGTCCTCCGCGAACACCGCGCGCAGCGTGGGATTCGACGTCGTCGACACGCTCTGCAGCGTGGTGGTGCCCCTTTCACGGCCGGCCTTCCGCGCCTGCCGGAAGGCCTGGGCGAAGGAGATCCCCTCGAGGACGAACGCGACCGCGAGGACCGCGTAGGCGATGCTGAAATCCCCGCCGGGTTCGGGTTCGAGCAGTTGCTGGACACCGTGCCAGATCGAGACCACGGCTCCCGCGGTGAACAGCCCGAAGGCCGCGAACATGGACCAGACGTACGCCTCGCGCCCGTAGCCCATCGGGTGCGCCCGGTCCCTGCGGCGCCGCGATTTGCGCTCGGCGATGAGCAGGAAGATCTGGTTGCCGGTGTCCGCCCACGAGTGGGCCGCCTCCGCTGTCATCGAGGCCGAGCCCGTGATGAACGCGGCAACCGTCTTGGCGCCTGCGACCAGGAAGTTGGCCACGAAGGCGATGATGACGGTCAGCACTCCCTCGCCGCCCGGTGGACGGTCCCGTTGCGCTCCGTCGCCCCGCCCGTCGCCGTCCGACCGGGCCCGGTCCTCCGCCTGCGATACCTGGTTCTTCATGCCGTCCTTCCGGAACGCCTCCGCGGGCGGCGGCAGGCGGATGCCGCCGCCACCCGCTACCTGCTACTTCGACGCTTCCTTGTTCACGTCCGTCGGCGAGTCGAACTCGCGGTCGGGAAGGTTGTTGAGCGTCTCGAGGACGGTGTCGTCGGCGCCCTTGTCCTGGGCGTGCTTGACGAGGTCCTCCTTGGAGGCCGGGTAGTTCATACCGCCCAGTGCTTTCTGGATGTCGATCGGACTCGGATCTGCCATGACTGCTCCTTCGTGTCGGTTCTCTTGCACGGTGCTCCGGGGACGGGCACCGTCACTGGCCCAGGATCACGTGGGCAGCGTCTATTGCGCGGTCGACCACCGTGGTGGGCGCCTCGAGATGTACGGCTCCGGAGGGGATGATGCCCGCCCCGCCGTGGCGTTCCATGACGCGCCACTGGGCGGCGACGTCCTCGCCGGCGTGCTCGGGCGGGAGCTCGTCCCAGAAGTCGAACCCGCCGCACTCCACGAGCGCCTCGCGGTCGAACAGCACGCATCCGCCCACCCAGGCGACGCGATACAGCCGCCAGCCCCCGGGCGGGATCGCCAGTTCGGCCGCGGCATGGGCGAGGTTCGCCGCGTTGTGGAGCGGCCAGCGGGCGAAGCCCTCCGACCCGGGGCGGATCCGCTCCGGCGTCACCTCGTCGTCCGGCCACAGCGCGAGCTCCGCCCGCTCGTGCGGCCTGCGGTCCTCGAGGTAGGACAGGCCCTGGACGGCGGATCCGATGAATCCGCACCGGGCCGCCCGGATCGCCCTCGTCATGCGGTCCACCGAACCGGGTTCCAGCCAGACGTCGTTGTCGACGAACAGGACGAGCGGGGCGCTCGCCAGTCCCAGCAGGTAGCTGCGGTGTTCCGCCAGCCCCCGGCGCGGCAGGTGGCGTTCGAGCCGCACCGGGCGGCCCTGGGCTTCGAGGACCCGCACCATCGCGCGGACGGCGGGGTGCTCGTAGGACGCCTCGGCCCCCTCGGTCTGGTCGCTCACGATCACCCGGAACGGCACGCCGTCCTGGGCCGCGAGCCCGGAGAGCGTCACGGCGAGTTCGGCGGGGCGGCCGAAGGACGGGATCAGCACATCGACGGCGGGCTCGTCCCCGGACGTGTCCAGGGCCCACTCCCCCGACCAGCGGCGGGTCACGGCAGGTCCCCTGCCAGCGGGCTCGAGCGGATCCGGCGCACCACGGCCGCGGTCGAGTGTTCCGGGACGTAGTCGAGGATGCTGACCCGGCCGCCGCAGGCCTCGACGGCGGGAGCCTCCTCGAGCATCTGCGTGGTGTAGTCACCGCCCTTGGCATACACATCGGGCTTCAGCAGTTCGATCAGCGGGACGAGTGTGTCGGAGCCGAAGACGGTGACGTAGTCGACGCAGCTGAGCGAGGCGATGACGCCCGCGCGGTCCGCGATCGGATTGATGGGACGGTCGGGGCCCTTCAGCCTCCGCACGCCGTCGTCGTCGTTCAGGGCCACCACGAGGACGTCGCCGAGCTGCTTCGCCTGGTTGAGGTAGCGGGTGTGACCGCGGTGCAGCACGTCGAAGCAGCCGTTGGTCAGGACGATGCGGCGTCCCGCCGCGCGGTCGTCCGCCACCTTCCGGAGCAGTTCCGCCGTCGACAGCGCGGTGTCCGCGAACTGCTGCAGGTGGCCCGTCAGGTCCGCCGTCGTGCAGACGGAGGTGCCCGGCCGATGGACGACGACGTCGGCCGCCGCCTGGGCGAGGTCGAGGCTCGTCGTGAGCGGCAGGCCCGCTGCGCGCGCGGCCGTGAGGCTCGCGACGAAGGTGTCGCCCGCACCGGAGGCCTGCTTCTCGGTGGCGGGCTTTGCCCACGTGCGGTGCTCCTCGCCGTCCTGGCTGAGCAGCACGGTGCCGTCGCGGTCGAGGGTCACGACGACGGCGGCCGCGTTCGTGGCCGCCAGGAGCTCGCTCCGCCGTTCGGTCACCGTCGCGGCGCGGTCCGACCGCGGGTCGAGGCGCATCGCGAGGACCTGGGCGGCCTCCTGCGCGTTGGGGGTGACGATGTCGGGGCCCAGCGCGGACCAGGCCGCGGTGTCGTGGGCGTCGACGACAACGAGCGTCTCCGGGCCGACCGCCGAGGCGCGCACCAGGGCGGCCCGGACCTCGTCCCCGAGGGCACCCGAGCCGTAGTCGCAGACGACGATGGCGTCGGCGCCCGCGACGGCATGGGGGATTCGAGCGGCGAGCGCGGTGACGGCCTCCGGGGGGAGCTGGTCGTGCGTGTCGTCGAGCCGGAGCATGACCTGGTCGCCACCGAGGATCCGGTACTTCGTGGTGGTGCCCACGCGGTCGTCCTGCACGAGGTCCGTCGTGTCCACCCCGGCGTCCTCGAGGATCGCGTGCAGGCGGCGACCGGCGTCGTCCGTCCCGATGAGTCCGCACATCCGCACCCGCGCGCCGAGGGCGGCGAGGTTCATGGCCGTGTTCGCCGCACCACCGGCGGCGTAGTCGCGCCGGGTGATGTCGACGACGGGCGCCGGAGCCTCGCGGCAGAAGCGCTCGATGGTACCGCTCCACCATCCGTCGAGCATGGCGTCGCCTACCACCGTGATGCGGGGTGCGCGGTCGGCGATGGCGGCCGGGACCCAGGCTGCGAGCCCACGGACCTCGGAGAGGTCCCCCGCACCGTCCGGCGTCGTGCTCCCGGCGGAGTCCTGCAGTGCGTCGTCCATCAGGCACCCTCCGGCGGTGCGCTGATGTGGACGACCTTCACCAGGGCGAACTCGTCGAGCAGTTCGGGTCCGTAGCCGAAGCCGGCCCCGCTGATGCCGCGGGGCTGGGCGGAGCCGCCCGGGGCGCCGCCGAAGACCGCGTTCACCTTGACGGTGCCGACGGCCAGTCCGGCGATGGCACGCTGGGCGTGCGCGATGCTGCCGGTGAGGACGGATGCGGCCAGGCCGTAGGGGCCGGCGGCAGCGAGGCGGAGGCCCTCGTCGAAGCTGTCGACCACGGTCACGGGCGCAACGGGCCCGAACGTCTCCTCCGTCATGATCGTCATGGCCTCCGTGCAGCCCGCCAGGACCGTGGCCGGGTACCGGGCTCCGGGGCCCTCGGGCACGCTGCCGCCCTCGAGGGGGTCGGCGCCGAGCTGGACGGCCTCACGGACCTGAGCGTCGACGGCGTCCCGCATGCGGCGGTCCACCAGCGGGGGGAACGTCCCGCTCGCGTTCCGGCTGCGCGCCTCCTCGGTGAGAGCGGCCAGGAACGGTTCGGCGATGGCCCGGTGGACGTAGATACGCTCCACCGACGTGCAGATCTGGCCTGCATTGGCGAAGGCACCGAGGGCCGCCTGGCCTGCTGCCCACACGGGGTCGACGCCGGCGTCGATGATCAGGGGGTCGTTCCCGCCGTTCTCGCGGAGCACGTGCGCGCCGGTGAGGGACGCGGCGCGTGCGATCCGGGCCCCGGTGGCGCTCGAACCGACGTGGGCGAAGACGTCGACGCCGGTCTCCATCGTGAGCATCTGGCCCACCCCGGCACCACCGGTGAGCGTGGTGAGGACGCCGTCCGGGAAGGCCGGCTGCAGCAGCCGTCCGAGCAGTTCGCCCACGTGCGGGCACCGTTCGCTCGGCTTGTGGATGACGGCGTTGCCCGTGACGAGGGCTGCACCGATGAGTCCGGCGGCGACGGCCACGGGGTCGTTCCAGGGGGTCAGGAGCACGGCCACTCCCCGCGGCTCGGCCACGGTGTAGTCGGTGGCGGTGACAGCTCCCCGCAGGCTGAGTCCACGGTGGACGGGGCCGAGTTCCGCGTACTGCTCCAGCGTGGAGATCCCGGCTTCGATGCCGCCGAGCGCGTCCTCGAGGGGCTTGCCGGTCTCCCGCGTGTTGAGTTCGGCGAGTTCGCGGGCGCCGGCGCGGAGCGCACCCGCGGCCCGCCGGAGCGCGGCGCCCCGGTCCGCGGGGCTCGTGGCCGCCCACTCGGGCTGCACCGCCCGTGCCAGTGAGACCGCGAGTGCCACCTGTTCGCGGGCAGCGCCGGGAAGGGTCCCGACCTCGCTGCCGTCCCGGGGGTCGGAGATGGTGATCGACTCGTCCTCCTGCACATCAAGCGGGGAGTGTGCCTGGGAGTTGATGGACATTGCTCTCCTTGATGTCGTGGACCGCCGCGGCATGGTTCCACCGCACGGCTAGTGGTCCCGTACCCACCTGCCGTGCGTTCACACACGCCACCGGCCGATTTCTGCACCCGCATCCATCAGCACGCTTAGCATAATGTGGCAGGAGGAGGCGTGGCCGCCTCACCGCTTTTGTAGAAGGCATGGACAGCAGCAGCCCTGTCGGTGAAGGGGCACACCAGGAACACCAGCACATCAGGCACAGGAACGGGGACATACGTGACACAGCAGGACACGACGGCGGACTTCGGCGGGCGGCAGGACACGGCGCGGTCCGTCGGGCCCGTGCTCGCCCCGTTCACGGACATCCGGCGGATCGCCGTCCTGCGGGGCGGCGGACTCGGCGACCTCATGTTCGCCATGCCGGCCATCGCGGCCCTCAAGAACCGGTACCCGGATGCCGAGATCACTCTCCTCGGCATGCCCGGCCACGCCGCCCTGCTCGAGGGCAGGCCGGGGCCCGTGTCCGCCGTCCTGCAACTTCCGTCCTCTCCCGGCGTACGGCCGGGCGATGAGGACCCGGGTGCCGTCGACCGGTTCTTCGACGGGATCCGCGGGTCCTTCGATCTCGCCGTCCAGCTCCATGGTGGTGGGCGCAACTCGAATCCCTTCCTGCTGCGCCTGGAAGCCCGGCACACGATCGGGACACGCACGCCCGACGCCGCGGAACTCGAACGGACCATCCCGTACGTGTATTACCAGCACGAGGTGTTCCGCGCCCTCGAGGTGGTGGGCCTGGCCGGCGCGACACCCGTCGACCTGGAGCCGCGGGTCCAGGTCCTGCCGGAGGAGGCCGAACGCGCGGCCGCACTGACCGGGGGCGGCGCCGTGATAGCGCTCCACCCCGGAGCCACGGACCCGCGCCGGAGGTGGCCGTCGTCGTCCTTCGCGGACGTCGCCGTGAGGGCAGCGTCCGATGGCTGCGAGGTGCTGGTGGTCGGGGATGCCACGGATGTCCCGACGGCGGAGGAGATCGTGCGCCTGGCGCTCGATCGCGACCCGACGGCGAACGTCCGTTCTCTGGCCGGGCAGCTGACGCTGGGCGAGCTGACGGGGGTGCTCGACCGCAGCGCGGTCATGGTCGGCAACGACAGCGGGCCGCGGCACCTGGCCCAGGCAGCCGGCACGCCGACCGTCGGCGTCTACTGGATCGGCAATGTGATCAACGCGGGAGCGATGGGACGATCGCTCCACCGCGTGCATTTCTCCTGGGTGGCCTCGTGCCCCGTGTGCGGGGTGGACGTCCGGCAGGTGGGCTGGACCGCCGAACGCTGCGAGCACGATGACTCGCTCGTTGCGGCCGTCCAGCCCGACGCCGTCTACGCGGACGTGGCGGAACTCAGGGCCACGAGCCTTCTTCTGCGTGGGCGATGACCATTTCGCGGATCTCGCAGCTCTTGGGCTGCGACAGCGCGAAGAGGATCGCCTCGGCGACGCGCTCCGGGTCGTTCAGCCGTGAATCGTCCTGCGGCTTGTACTGCTCGTCGCGGTCGTCGAAGAAGCGGGTCTTCATGCCGCCGGGGATAATCGTCGTGACGCCGATCTGGCCGGCGGTCTCCGCGGCCAGTGCCTGGGAGAACCCCATGACGCCGAACTTGGAGGCGCAGTAGGCCGTCGCGTCGCCGACGGCCTTGATGCCCAGCGTCGAGGCGATCGTGACCACACGGCCGTGGGTCTTCTTGAGGTACGGCAGGGCGGCGCGGGCGGTCGACGCGGTCCCCATGAGGTTCACGCCGATCACCTTCTCCCACTGGTCGGCAGGCACCGTGTCGAGGGCGCCGCACCGGTCGATGCCGGCCGCGGTGACGACGGCGTCCAGGCCGTCCATCATCTCCGCGGCCTCCCGGACTGCCGCCTCGACCGCCTCACGGTCCGCCACGTCGACCTCGAAGGCCTTGACGCCCGTCACGCGGCTGATGTCGCGGTCGAGCACCACCGGGGTGCCTCCCGCGGCGATGACGCCCTGCACGATGGCAGCGCCGAGGCCCGAGCCTCCGCCGGTCACCAGGACCCGCCCGGGGTTGGAGCTCCCGGTTCCTGCGGCTGTTCCTGCGGCGGTTCCTGTGGTGGTTGATGCATTCTCAGTCATGCTGTTCCTTTCGTTGCGTGCACCCGGTCGACGACATGGACCGGGCGCGGATCTGCAGCCCGTCAGCCGACGCGGGCGAGCGCGGCTGCAAGTTTCGTGGTGGAGCGGGCCGGGATGTAGGGGACGGTGACCGTCCTGCCGCCCCAGCTGCTGACGAGGGCGGCCTCGGGCAGGTCCTCCGCGGCGTAGTCGCCGCCCTTGACCCAGATGTCGGGCTGCAGGCGCGAGATGGCGTTCTCGGGGGTGGACTCGCTGAAGATGAGCACCGCGTCGACGCATTCGAGGGCGGACAGCAGCTCGGCGCGGTCCTCCTGCCGGATGATCGGCCGGTCCTCGCCCTTCAGCCCGCGCACCGACTCGTCCGAGTTGAGGCAGACGATGAGGCAGTCGCCGAGGCGCCGGGCGGCAGCGAGCGTGCGGGCGTGGCCCGCGTGCAGGAGGTCGAAGCACCCGCCGGTCGCCACCACCGTCCCTCCTGATTCCCGGATCCGGCGGACGACGTTGAGGGCGTCGAGGCCGTCGATGGGCAGCTGCTCGGGCGTCTCGTCCCGGCTCCTGCCCATGGCGCCCACGCCTCCGGACGCCAGGAAGTGCGCGGCGGCCTCGGTCGCCTGCTGCGCCGCGGCGTCGATCGGAGCTCCCTGCGCCAGTCCGACGGCGAGCGCGGAGGCGAAGCGGTCACCGGCCCCGCAGGGGTCGGAGGCACTCACGCGTGGCGCCGGTACCACCTGGGGCAGGAGGCCGGCTGCGGCGACGAGCGCCCCGTGCTCCCCCATCGTGACGAGGACGGCCTTGCTCTGCCAGGTGCCGATCAGCACCTCTGCAGCCGCGGCGGCCGCGGAGGTCCCCGAACCCTGGACGTCCGCGAAACGGAGGGCCTCGCCGATGTTCGGGGTCACGGCAGCGACACCCGGGACGGGCTGCGCTCCGGCGGGATGGGGGTCCCAGACCACGGGGATGGAGGCGGAGAGCGCCTCGAGGCGGGCACGCAGGTCCTCGTTCGCGAGCAGCCCGCGGCCGTAGTCAGCGGCGATGATCGCGTCGGCTCCCTCAAGTGCCGAGAGCATGTCCGCTGCGCAGCCCGGGACGGGCGGCTTCGCGCACCCCTCGTCGAAGCGCACCACGGGCTGCCCGGAGGCGCGCACGCGCGTCTTCACGGGGGTGGGCGCGCCCGAGGGGCCGGCGACGACGGTGATCCCGTCGAGTTCGGCGCGCAGCAGCCCGGCGGCGTCGTCCTCACCGAGGACGGTGACCAGGACGGCGTCGTGCCCGTCGGCCTGCAGCATGCGGGCCACCAGGCCCGCTCCGCCCGCGCGGCGCTGGACCGCGTCGACGTCGACGACGGGCACGGGGGCGTCGGGCGAGAGCCGCCCGGCGCCACCGGACAGGTCCGTGTCCAGCAGTACGTCTCCGACCACCACGATCCTCATCGCTGCTCCTCCCGCCGGCGGCGCACCTCGGCGTCGAAGGCACGGCAGATGGCGTGGAGGGCGATCAGGTGGCCCTCCTGGGCATTGGCGGACTGCGCGTCGACCGCCACGTAGTCGTCCACGCACTCGGTCAGCGGATTGGGACCCACACCGGTGAGCGCCCAGGTGGTGATACCGGCCGCACGTGCGGCCTCCACCGCGTGGAGCAGGTTGGGGCTCTTGCCGCTCGTGCTCAGGAGCATGAGGATGTCCCCCGGACGGCCGTGGGCGCTCACCTGGCGGGCGAACATCCGGTCGAAGCCGTAGTCGTTGGCGATCGCCGTCACCGCGGAGCTCTCCGCGTGGAGCGAGATCGCGGAGAACGGCTCGCGTTCGCCGTCGAACCGGCCCACGAGCTCGGCGGTCAGGTGCTGCGCCTCGGCGGCCGAGCCGCCGTTGCCCGCTGCGAGGAGGCGCTGGCCGGCCAGGAGGCGGTCCGCCATCTCCACGCCCCAGGCCGCCAGGGTGGCGGTGCTGCCGAGGAGGGACTCGACCGCCGGTGCGACAGCGCGCAGGTGCTCACGGACGATCCGGTGCGAATCGGCCCGCACCTGGTCGGCCCTGGTGTCCGGGCCGCCCGGATCGAGGGCCGTAGCTGCCGGTGCGATCGTCGGTGTCGCGGCCGGTGCCGCGGTGCGCGTATCCGGGAATACGTCGGAGAAATGCGTGGTCACAGTGCCCTGCCTCCTGTGCTTTCGAGTCGACGCGCGGTACTGCGCCGCGCTGTTGCCGGTTGTGCGGGCGCTGCCGCGCCCAGTGCCGTCTGGTAGGCCTTCTCGGTGTCGGCCGCGATGCGGCTCCAGGAGTAGCGGGCCCTGACGCGGCGGTAGCCGTTGTCGCCGAGTTCGCGAGCCCACTCGGGATCGGCGACGATATCGGCGATGGCCGCCGCGATGGCCGCCGGGTCCTGCGGGGGGACGTGGAGCCCGGTCTTGCCGTCCACCACCGTGTCCACGAGCCCGCCGACGGCCGCGGCGATCACGGGCACCCCGCAGGCCATCGCCTCGAGGGGGACGATGCCGAACGGCTCGTACCAGGGCGCGCAGACGACGGCGTCGGCGCTCCGAAGGACCGCGGGCATCTCGGCACGTGACATCTGGCCGCGGAGGAGAACCCTGTCATCGATGCCGAGGTCGACCGCCAGTGCGCGGAGCCGCTGCGCCTCGGGATCGTCCTCGAGCCCGGTGGAGTTGCCCGCGCCGCCCACGATGACGAGTTCGACGTCGTCGCGCCCCATGTCGGCGAGCTCGCGCAGGGCGCGGATCGCGAGGTCCATGCCCTTGCGGGGCACGAGGCGGCCCACGCTCACGATCCGGTGGGCGCGTCCGCGCTCCTCCACCGGGCCGCGCGGCGTGAACAGGTCGAGGTCCACGCCGCAGGGGGCGATCGACACCCGGCTGCCCGGGACGCCCATGGCCTTGAGCTCGAAGACCTCGTCCGAGCAGGTCGCGACGATGCGGTCGGCGCTCCGGCCCACCATGGTCTCGAGCATGAGGCGCTCGGACGGGCTGGTGTCCTCGCCGCCCTGGTGACGGCGCTTGACCGTTCCGAGTGCGTGGAAGGTCTGGACGACCTGCACCGGCCGCCCGGCGGTCCGTGACTGTCCGGCGGCATCGAGCGCGGCGAGTCCCGACATCCAGAAGTGCCCGTGCACGATGTCCGGCGGCTCGGTGCCCCAGTCCTCCACGATGCCGGCGGCGAGCTCGCCCATGTAGGGCAGCAGCATGTCCTTCGGGACGCTGCGCACGGGTCCCGCGGTGATGTGCACGACCTCCAGCCTCGGGTCGGTCCGCACGCGGTCGGGCAGGGCCGGGTCGTCCCGGCGCGTGTACACCGTGACCTCATGTCCCCGGCGGGCCAGCGCGAGGGACAGTTCGGCCACATGGACGTTCTGCCCACCGGCATCCACGCCCCCCAACGCCGCGAGTGGGCTTGCATGCTCAGACACCATCGATATCCTCACTGCGCTTTCCTTTCTGTTACCGCCAGGACCGGGTGCCGCGTCGGCTCCTGCTCCAGGACGTCGTCCCAGTCGGCGAGGAACCGGGCGAGCCCGTACCGTGCGAGTGCCGCCTCCCGGGCAGCCAGTCCCCGTGTCCGGGCTTCGTCCGGGTCCTCGATCAGGCGCGCCGCCATCCGCACGAGGTCGTCGACGCTGGTCGAGACGGCTCCGGCTTCGGGGGGCACCGCGCGTGCCGCCTCCGTCGTCGCGAGCGCCAGCACGGGGATCCCCACGTGCATGGCTTCCAGGAGGGAGAGCCCGAGGGAGGTCCAGCGCAGGGGGTGGACGTAGGCCCGGGAGCGTCCGAGCCGGGCGTGCAGTGCAGCCATGGGAAGGTCTCCGCCGATGCGCAGCTCCCCGGGGCCGAGGTCGAGCGTGTCGGCAAGCTTGTCCGTGCCCATGCCGAAGACCTCCAGCGGGGCGACGCCCGCGAACCGCGGAAGGAGGTCCGTGCCGGTGATGCGTCCGCGGCGGACGGGCTCATTGATGACGACGGCGAGCTGCTCGAGCTCCCCGGTGTAGAGGTACCCCGGGTCGACGATGCCGTGCTCGATGACCCGGGTCCTCGCGGAGCCGTTGTCCCAGAAGAGTTCGTTGAAGTGGGTGACATGGACGACGGGGATGTCGGTCTGCCCGGCGAGCGGGTGCACGGTGCCGACGATGTCGCGACGCGGGGTGTTGTGCTCGAGGAAGACGGCCGGGAGGTCCCGCCCCGGCGTGCGCCCGAGGAGCCGCTCGCACTCGGCGATCTCCTCGACCCGCTGCAGGACCACGACGTCGATGTCGGCATCCCGGAGGTCGGAGGGCGCTACCTCGATGACGGACGCCGGCCAGTCGCGGCCGGCACGGCCGAGGCCCCACGCGCCGCCGTCGGGGGTGGTCGGCAGCACATAGGTGTGTGCACCCCTCACGAAGGCGTCGGTCCACCCTCCGTGGACGTGCCATAACAGGATCCTCATCGGTTTCCCCTCGTTGTTCTGCGGCCTTCTGTTCGGCCGATACTGCGGCGCGAGCCGAGTGACGATATTCCGGAACTGAGTCGGAGGACGGCGTCGACGACGTCCTCCGGGGAGACGTCGGACAGGCACGGGTGGCCCTGGACGGGGCAGATGCGGGCCCGGCTGAGCGCACACGCTGCCTGCTGGTCCCCCAGCAGCTCGACGGGCACGCGGTAGGGGGCCCAGCGGATCGCCGGGACGACGGGCGAGAAGAGGCAGACCACGGGGGTGCCGACGGCGGCCGCCAGGTGCGCGGGACCGGTGTTCCCGGTGACGACGACGGACGCTCCGGCGAGGACGGAACCCAGCGCGGCGAGGTCGGTCCGTCCGCCGAGGTCCAGGGCCTCGGGTCCGGCGACGGTGGAGGTCAGGTCGGTCTCGTTCGGTCCGCCCGTGACGACGACGCGGAATCCGGCCGCCGTCAGGAGTTCGACGGCGGCCGCGTGGTGCAGCGGCGGCCAGGCGCGAGCGGGCACGGACGCCCCGGGATGCACGACGACGTAGGGCCCCCGTCCCACGAGGTCCGACGCATCGGTGAGGTTGGTGACCTGGAGCCTGCCGTCGTCGCCGGGCGGCAGGGCGTAGCCCGCGGCTTCCGCGATGCCCAGCGCGCGCTCGGCCTCCGGCTGGTCCTCCGGGAAATCCTCACCGGGCTTGAGCCGCACGTCCAGGAGCGAGCCCGGGTAGTCGACGGACGCACCGGCGATCCGCCGCACTCCGGCCAACCGGAGGAGCAGTGCGAGCGGCAGCGGCGACTGGTGGAACGAGGTCAGGAGAACGGCCTCGTCCACGTCCAGGGCCAGCACCGCCTCCTGCAGTTCCCCGACGAGTTCGGGAGTGGCCTCGGGCGGGGGATCCACGATCCAGGGCGCGGCCCAGGTGAGAACGTCGACGACGCCGGGCAGGAGCCGGGCGGCCGCGGCCCCCTGCGGCCCGCACAGCATGACGACGTCGTTCGGGGAGTCCCCGTGGTCCCCTGCGGCGATCGCGCGGACGGCCGGACCGGCGAGGAGCACGTCGCCGGCGCTGTCGAGCCGGGCCACGAGCACGCGCCGCCTCATGGCGTCACCCCCAGGGACTCGACGGCATGGGCGAGATCGCGGGCGACAACCGGGGCCGAGAGGATCTCCTCCTCGAGCGTGATGTCGGTCGGGACCAGCACCCCGCGGGCCCCGGCGGCCGCGGCAGCACCCATGTCCGCACCGATATCCCCCACGACGGCGACGTCGGACGGGTCGAGGCCGAGGCGCGCACTGGCGGAGAGGACCATGCCGGGACCGGGCTTGCGGCAGGCGCACCCGTCGGACGCCCCGTGGGGGCAGACCTCCCAGACGTCGAAGGGGCCCAGCAGTTCCTCCACCCGGGCGTTGACGGCATCCACCTGCTCCCGCGTGACGAAGCCCCGCGCGATGCCCGACTGGTTGGTGACGACCCCCACGGGGATGCCCCGCGAGCGCAGGCCGTCGAGGACCTCACGCGCCCCCGGCATGGGCCGTACGAGCGCTGGGTTCCCGTTGTACGGGACGTCGACCACGATGGTCCCGTCGCGGTCGAACAGGACCGCCCGGGGGGCTGTCTGGGATCGTCCGGCCGAAGTGTTCATACAGGCTTAGTTCCCGGGAAGAAGCAGTACTAAACACTTTCTGCCGAACTTCTTCTCCTGTTCCTCCTCCTGCCCCTCCTCCCGCGGCTACTTTCAAACCGCGATCCCGGCCCCGCGCCGGCGCACGACGACGGACGCCCGCCGATCCTCTGGCAGGATAATTCGCATGACTTCCGAGGGCACCAGCGCCGCGAGCGCCCACCACGCATCCCAGGCACCGCACCGGCACCCCGCCGCCGATCCCGCTCCCCGTGCCATCCCCAGCACGACTCCCCCACCCGACGGGCGTCCCGAGATCCTGGCCCTCCGCGCCCTGAAACTCGGCGACCTGCTCGTCGCCGTACCCGCCCTCCGGGGGCTGCGCCGCGCATTCCCCGACCACCGGATCTTCTACGCCGCGCAGGAATGGCTCCGCCCCATCGTCGCCCTCACGGATGCCGTCGACGACCTGCTGCCCACGCACGGGCTCGACGACCCCCTGCCCATCGAGCACGGGCGGATCGATCTGGCCGTGAACCTCCACGGCAACGGACCGGAAAGCCGGGGACGCCTCGAGGAGATCGGCGCGAAGCGCCTGATGGGCCATCGAGCCCCGGGCTGGGACGGGCCCGCGTGGGACAACGACGCACTCGAGCGGAAGCGCTGGGCCTCGCTCGTCGGCTGGCACGGCGTCCCGGCAGATCCACTGGACTGCCGCCTCCGGGTACCCGACGGCGAGAGCCCCGCCCCCGACGCCGTCGTCGTGCATGTCGGGGCGGCGTACGGCAGCCGGCTCTGGCCGGTCGAGCGGTTCGCCGACGTGGCCCGCACCCTGGCCGCCTCAGGCCATCAGGTGGTCTTCACGGGCAGCGAGAAGGAGCGGCCGCGCGCCCTCGCCGTCGCGGACGCAGCCGGGCTTCCCGAGGACACGGTCGCCGCCGGCACGCTCCCGCTGGACCGCTTCGCCCGGCTGATCGCGGGCGCGTCCCTCGTGATCTCCGCGGACACGGGCGCCGCCCACCTCGCGTCGGCCTACGCGCGGCCGTCGGTCATCCTGTTCGGGCCCGCGCCGGTGTCGTCGTGGGGGCCGCCGCCCGGACCCCACACGGTCCTGACCGATGAGTCCCTCCGCCTCGGTGAGACCTTCTCCCCCACGCCTGACCCCGCCCTGCTGGCCGTGACGGTCGAACAGGTGCTGGCAGCCGCGGCGGACCACGGCATCTCCTAGGTCCGGTCCTCCGGGGAGGCCCGTCCGCCCGCAGTCGGGCTCCTCCCCTGGAGGTCAGGCCGGTCCGGGCCCGGTCAGGCGATCCTGCGTCCTGCCGCCCGCTGGTCCTGGGCGGCAGGAGCGCCGAGGAGCCTCTTCTGCAGCTTGACGAGGATCCGTGCGAGGGTCCTGGAGACCTGCATCTGGGACATCCCGAGCTCGTCGCCGATGCACTGCTGGGTCTGCTCCATGAAGTAGCGGCGGTAGAGGAGTTCCTTCTCGCTGCTGTCGAGTTCGTTGACGGCACTGCGCAGGGAGATCAGGTCGTCGCTGCGTTCCATGCCGTTGTAGTCGGTGGCCAGCGTGTCCGCCCAGCTGCGTCCCTCGAAGGGCGCATCGAGGGAGTCGGGCCGCAGGCTCGAATGGGACGCCTGCGCCTCGCGGATCTTCTCCTCCGGCCAGCCGAGCTCCAGCCCGAGTTCGCGGGCCGTCGCCTCACGGCCGAGCCTCTGGGCCATGGCGGGTGCGGCCCGGGCGATCTCCGTGCGCAGGTCCTGGACCTCCCGCGGCGGCCGGACCACCCAGCACGAATCCCGCAGGTACCGCTTGATCTCGCCGTTGATCGTCGGGACGGCGAAGGAGGCGAAGGGGACGCCCCGTGCCGGGTTGAAACGCTGCACGGCCTTGATGAGTCCGAGGTAGGCGACCTGTCGAATGTCGGAGGCCTCCGGCCCCGACGCCGCGAAGGACCGCGCCACCGATTCTGCGATATCCATGTGCCGCAGGGCGATGTCGTCCTGCAGTGCCGCCTTGAGGGGACGCTCGGGGTACGTGCGGCCGGCTCCCTCGCCGCCGGTGCGATCGGCGTCGTCGAGGCCGTTCGGTCCGACGTCGTCCCGGTCGTCCTGCTCGACGTCGTCGCGCTCGTCCTGTCCGGCGTCGTTCGGCTCGACGTCGTTCTGGTCGGCGACGTACCCCGCAAGGGATTCGCCGGGCACCACGGGGGCGGCCGTACTCTGCATGCTGTTCTCCATCAAGCGTCGGGCACTCACGTCTCCCAACAAAACATCAGCTTGCTTAGTACGCAACCCCTCTTCTGCTCCGGAGCTTTTTGCGTCGGGGTCTTCCCCTTTCCCTGCCGCTCCTGTACAAAGCGGCTCCCCGGTCAAGGGAGGGTCAGGACATGCAAGAGCCCCTCGCCGTAGGCAAGGGGCTTCGACCGGACGCCCACCAGCAGCGCAACGGAAAAACTAGCCGACGACGGTCGCAGCGGGTCCTGCCGCTCCCGGCTCCCCGAGGGGCAGGTCGGCATCGGCCGTGCCGGTCGCCTGCGCCGGGTTCCAGCGTGGGGCCCCGAGTTCACGGATGACCGCCTGGAGATGGCTCCGCAGTTCCTCGGAGACGAGTCCGCCGCCCGCCACCAGGGTGCGTTCGATGTCGTCCGCGGCATCGAGGACTTCCCGCCCGGCCGGCGAGATGGACACCAGGTGGGAGCGTCGGTCGAGGTCGTTGCGCACCCGTGTCACATGCCCCCTGGACTCGAGGCGCGCGAGGGTCTTGCCCATCGTCTGCGCCTGGACCCGCACGATCTGGGCGAGGCCCGCCTGCGTCATGGCCCCCTGGTCGGCGAGGACTCCCAGCGCGATCACGCCCGCATGGGTCACGCCGATGTCCACCAACCGCTCGTTCCAGGCGTGCTCCACCAGGCGCGCGGCCGTCGTCAGCAGTCGGCCGGTGGGCCATTGCTCCAGATTGGGCATAGGACAGTGCACTTCCTCTCGCTTGCGAGACCGGCGGCCGCCGTCGGCGTCGGATCTTCCACCTATGATATCTAGGCTGACTAGTCAATTCCTCCGGTCAGCGCGAGGGGGACCCTGCCGGGAGGCGGGCTCCTCCCGCCCGTCCGAATCCTCAGGAGTATCCATGTCGCAACGACTAGCCACAGGTGACAGTGCCCCCGACTTTACGCTTAACGACGCCCAGGGCAACGAGGTGACGTTGTCCTCCTTCCGGGGCAGCAACGTCGTCGTGTACTTCTACCCTGCGGCGGCAACGCCCGGATGCACCACACAGGCCTGCGACTTCCGTGACAACCTGGCCTCGCTCGGCGCCGCGGGCTACCGCGTCCTCGGGATCTCACCGGACCCGGTGGACAAGCTGGCAGCCTTCGCCGGCAACGAGTCGCTGAACTTCCCGCTCCTGTCCGACGAGGACCACGCGGTCGCGGAGACCTACGGAGCCTGGGGCGAGAAGCAGAACTACGGCAAGACCTACGAGGGGCTCATCCGCTCCACGGTCGTCGTGGACGGGAACGGGAAGGTCGCCCTCGCGCAGTACAACGTGCGGGCCACCGGGCACGTGGCGAAGCTGCGTCGCGACCTCGGGATCGACCAGTAGGGACCCACCAGTAGGGACCGACCCGTAGGGATCGGAGGCCGTGCCCCTTTGGCGCTAGAGTGAAACCCGAAGGATGCCCTCCTGCCGGGCGGCATCCGAGCGCGAGTGGCGGAATTGGCAGACGCGCTGGATTTAGGTTCCAGTGTCTTCGGACGTAGGGGTTCAAGTCCCCTCTTGCGCACCACGAAACCAGGAGCACCCGGGCCGTAAGTCCCCGGGGACCAGCCCTGCCGGGCTCGCGCCCGGCAGGGCTTTTTCATGCCCGGCAGGGCTTTCTCATGCGCGACCCATCCAACTCTCCACGGCGGCCGAACTACCTGTGGCATCGACATGATCGCCACCGATGTCCTTGGTCCGGTCCTCTAACCCGGGCCGGGGGTCACCGACGGACCCTCCCGCCCTCGGGCGAGGGGGTCCGTTCCCCCGTGCTGATACACCCTCTTCCTGGGTGGCGCGGACAGGACCATCGCCTAGACTTGGGCTTTCCAGACACCCGGCTCCCGAAGGACCGGGCATCCCCCTGCCTTTCGGAGATCGAAGCCTGTGAAGACCCCTGCCGCGCGCCGCACCCGCGGACGGGCCAGCCGCCGCGGAACGCTGGCAGCGGTGCTGGCGGCCCTGGTGCCGCTCGTCTCCTGCACGCCGGCCGAGATCGCGCCACCGCCGCCGTCGGCGACCGCCACCACCGTGCCGGGCGCCTCGACCTTCACCTTCGGGACTGCCGCCGAGCCCCGCACGCTGGACCCCGCGCTCGCCAACGACACCGAGTCCTACCGCGTGACCCAGCAGATCCTGCAGGGCCTCGTCGGCGTCGACCCGCTGACGTCGGAACCGACAGCGCTGCTGGCCGAGTCGTGGGAGGAACAGGACAGCGGCCGGGCCTACGAATTCACGCTGCGGGACGACGTCGCCTTCTCCGACGGCCAACCGTTCGACGCGGAGGCGGTGTGCGCCAACTTCGACCGCTGGTACTCGCTGCCCCGGAGCGCCCGCTCCGGCACCTCCCGCCTTCCCTTCGAGAGCGTGTTCAAGGCGTTCTCGGACCAGCCCGACGTCAGCCTGTACAAGGGGTGCGCGGCGACGGCGGAGTACACCGTGCTCCTCCGGCTGAACGGGCGGATCACCGGCCTCATCCCGGCGCTGGCGGCTCCGGCGTTCGCCATCTCATCCCCTGCGGCACTCGAGGCGGGGGCGGCGGACGACCTCAGTGAGTCGCGCGGCGGGGCGGCCGTCTCCCGCTACGGGCAGGCACCCGTGGGCACGGGCCCGTTCCGGCTCGTCTCCTGGGCCCGGGGCGACGTGGAACTCGAATTCGTCGAAGGGTACTGGGGTGAGCGGGGCGAGGTCGACAAGGTGGTGTTCACGACCATCTCCAATCCCGATTCCAGGGCGCGGGCGCTGACGTCCGGGCGGATCGACGGCTACGACTTCGTCTCCGTCGACAGCGCCGTCGACCTGGCCCGCAACGGACTCCAGTTCCTCCAGCGCGACCCGTACTCGGTGCTGTACCTGGGGATGAACCAGGACTTCCCCGGCGTGGACGACATCCTCTTCCGCCAGGCCGTCGCGCATGCCATCGACAAGGACGCGCTCATCGACGGCCGCTTCCTGAACGGGACCAAGCCGGCGCGCCAGTTCGTCCCGGAGAAGCTCGGGGTCAGCAACGACACCGTCGAGGACTACAACTACGACCTCGACCTCGCGCAGGAACTGCTCGCCGAATCCGGCTACGACGGGCGGGAGCTCCCCTTCTACTACCCGCGCAACGTGTCCCGCGCCTACCTGCCGTCGCCGGAGAAGGCCTACGCCGAGCTGAGCCGCCAGCTGACGGCAGCAGGGTTCAACATCAAGCCCGTGCCGATCGAGTGGAGCGACGGCTATGTGGCGACGGTCCAGGAGTCCGGGGCCAGGGCCTTCCACCTCCTCGGCTGGAGTGGCGGGTACCAGGATCCTGACAACTTCGTCGGCGCTCTCTTCGGCAGCTACAACGACGAGTTCGCCTACGAGGACCCCCAGCTGTTCAGCAAGATCAACCGGGCACGGGGCCTGCCGAACGGGGAGGACCGTACGGCGGCCTATGGCGACATCAGTGCGCAGATCTCCGACCGGATCCCCGCCGTACCGCTCGCCTTCCCGATCTCCGCGCTGGCGATGAGCGCGCGCGTGACGGCCTACCCCGTCAGCCCCGTCATGAACGAGGTCTTCAACCGGATCGACCTCGCCGATGTCGAGCCCCGGCCCGCCCCCTCGGAGTGACGCCGGACCAACGCCCGGGGACGCCGCGCTGATTTAAGTAAGGTCACTCCCAGACGCTAGGCTTTCCCTGCTAGAACCTCGCGACTGGAGACCACGTTGACCACAAACAGCCAGGGCACACCCGCCACGTCCACCGACGTCATCCTGATCGGCGGCGGGATCATGAGCGCCACACTCGGCGCCTTCCTCCGGCAGCTCCAGCCCGAGTGGGACATCTCACTCTTCGAGCGGCTCGACGTCGCCGGTCTCGAGAGTTCCGACCCCTGGAACAATGCCGGAACAGGCCACGCGGCACTGTGTGAACTGAACTACGCTCCTGCCGGCAAGGACGGGGCCGTCGATCCCGCCAAGGCCGTCGCAATCAACGAGCAGTTCCAGGTCTCGCGCCAATTCTGGTCGCACATGGTGTCCGAGGGGCACATCGGCGATCCGCGCACGTTCATCAATCCCGTGCCGCACATGAGCTTCGTCTGGGGCCAGGCCAACGCCGACTACCTGCGGAAGCGCTACGAGGCGCTCAGCCCGCAGCCGCTGTTCAACACGATGGAGCACAGCGAGGACCACGACACCATCGCCGGCTGGGCACCGCTGGTGATGAAGGGCCGGAACCCCTCCCAGCCCGTCGCGGCGTCGCGTGTCGAGGGCGGGACGGACGTCGATTTCGGCGCCCTGACGCGCCAGCTCACCGGCTACCTGGAGGGAACCGGCGTCGACCTCCACTACGGCTTCGACGTGCTCGACGTCGCGCGCGCCTCCGACGGCCGCTGGGACGTCAAGGTCAAGAACAGGGCGACGGGCCAGACCACCACCGTGACCACGAAGTTCGTCTTCATCGGCGCGGGCGGCGGAGCCCTGCACCTCCTGCAGCGCAGCGGGATCCCCGAGGGTCGCGGCTTCGCGGGGTTCCCCGTGTCGGGCCAGTTCCTGCGCTGCACCGACGCCGAGCTGGTCAGCCAGCACAATGCCAAGGTGTACGGCCAGGCGTCGGTGGGCGCTCCCCCGATGTCCGTGCCCCACCTGGACACGCGCTTCGTCAAGGGCGAGCGTTCGCTGCTCTTCGGCCCCTACGCGGGATTCTCCACCAAGTTCCTGAAGCGCGGCTCCTACCTGGACCTCCCCGGCTCCATCCGGCCGTCGAACCTCGTGCCGATGCTCGCGGTGGCGAAGGACAACATGCCGCTGACCAAGTACCTCATCACCGAGGTCCTGAAGAACCGCGATGCCAAGAACGAGTCGCTCAACGAGTTCCTCCCGTCGGCCGACGGGGGCAAGTGGGAACTGATCTCGGCCGGGCAGCGTGTACAGGTCATCAAGAAGGCTCCGAAGAAGGGCGGCGTGCTGCAGTTCGGCACCGAGGTCATCACGTCGTCGGACGGCTCGGTCGGTGCGCTGCTCGGTGCCTCTCCCGGCGCATCCACGGCGGCCCCGATCATGGTGGAGCTCCTGAAGCGGTGCTTCCCCGCCAAGATGTCCGACTGGGAGCCGAAGCTGAAGGAGATGCTCCCGGGCTACGGCGTTCGGCTCAACGAGAACCCGTCCCTGGCCGCCGAGGTGCTGTCCCTGACCGATCGGGTCCTCAAACTCAAGTAACGACGGCGGAGCCGGCCAGCCGGGCGACCGCCAGCACCGAAGGCAGGTTCCTTGTTCCGTCTGGCGCAGCTCTCCCTGGGCAACAGGGCGCTCATCGCGCTCATCACGATCTTCGCTTCGGTCTTCGGGGTCATCACGCTCGGATCCCTGAAGCAGGAACTCATCCCGTCGCTCGAGTTCCCGCAGATCACGGTGCTGTCCACGGTGCCGGGCGCCTCTCCGGAATACCTCGACCAGCAGGTCAGCGAGCCGCTGGAGGCTGCGCTGAGCGGCGTGGAGGGCCTCGAGTCGTCGTCGTCCACCTCACGGACCGGGGTCTCGACCGTCAGCCTGGTCTTCGTGTACGGCACGAACCTGGACCGGGCACGCGCGCAGGTGGATCGGGCGATCTCGACCGTGCGCCCCGGCCTCCCGGACGACGTCGAACCCCAGGCCCTCGCCGGCAGCATCAGCGACCTGCCCATCGTCTTCATGGCGGTGTCCTCGGACCAGTCCCTCAGTGAACTGAACGGCGACCTCGCCCGACTGACCGTTCCGCGCCTGCAGAAGATCGACGGCGTGAGGACCGCGGACGTCTCCGGCGGCACGACCCAGCATGTCGCGATCCTGCCCCGGGACGGCGCCCTGGAGGATGCGGGTCTGACGGTCGGCGACCTCGCCGGGACACTCGAGGACAACGGCGCCCTGTTCCCTGTCGGAAGCCTCGAGGAGGACCCCCGGTCCCTGACCATCCAGGCGGGCAGCCGGATCGGATCGCTGGAGGACATCGAGGCACTCCCCGTCCTCCCCTCCTCGGAGGATGGAGCTCCCGACACGTCCGCCCCCGACACCCCGGCGGGCCCTGGTACCCCGGCGTCGCCTCGCACCCCGGCGAGCCCCGCCGCACCGTCACCCAGCACCCCGGCGGCCCCTGCGCCCCGCACCGTCGTGACCATCGGCCAGGTCGCCGACGTCAGCCTCGCCGACGATGAGGCCACGTCGATCGCACGGACCAACGGGATCGAGACGCTCGCGCTGGCGGTGACCAAGGTGCCCGACGGCGACACCGTGGAGATCTCGCAGCAGATCGTCGATCTCGTCCCCGACCTCGAGGCCGAGCTCGGCAACGCGGCCGACATCACGGTGGTGTTCGACCAGGCGCCGTTCATCGAGCGCAGTATCGACGACCTCACCACGGAGGGCCTCCTCGGACTCGGCTTCGCCGTGCTCATCATCCTCATCTTCCTGCTGTCCGTCCGCTCGACGCTGGTCACCGCGATCTCGATCCCCCTGTCGCTGCTCGTCACCTTCATCGGGCTCTACGTGGCCGGCTACTCCCTCAACCTGCTGACGCTCGGCGCACTGACCATCGCCATCGGGCGCGTGGTGGACGACTCGATCGTCGTCATCGAGAACATCAAGCGGCACCTCGGGTACGGGGAGGAGAAGCGGCAGGCGATCCTGACGGCGGTCCGTGAGGTGGCCGGCGCCGTCACCGCCTCGACGCTCACCACGGTGGCCGTCTTCGCGCCGATCGCGTTCGTCGGCGGGCTTGCCGGGGAGCTTTTCCGGCCCTTCGCCGTTACAACGGGCATCGCACTGCTGGCGTCGCTCGCCGTGTCGCTGACCATCATCCCGGTGCTCGCCTACTGGTTCCTGCCGCGGACGTCGTCGCGCCGGCACGAGGCGCGCCACGCGGCCGCCGCGGCACCGGACGCAGCCGGCGGGAGTTCCCCGGCAGCCGCCCCGCCCGAGCGTCCATCGCTCCTCCAGCGTGGCTACCTCCCGATCCTCGCCGGGACGCAGCGGCACCCCGTCATCACGCTCATCAGCGCCCTGCTCGTCCTCGGCGGTACGGCGGCGATGATCCCGTTCCTCCCCACGAACCTGCTCGGCGGGTCCGGGCAGAACAGCTTCTCCATCACCCAGACCCTGCCGCAGGGTTCCAGCCTCGGGACGACCGCGAAAGCCGCCGGCCGGACGGAGGAGATCCTTGCGGACAACCCCGACGTCCGGGACGTCCAGCTCACGGTCGGCAACCCGGCGGATGCCTTCGCCGCCCGGTTCTCCGGGGGCGCCTCCGTCGCGACCTTCACCGTCATCACGCGCGAGGACGCCGACCAGGAGGCACTGCAGGAGTCGGTCCGCCAGGATCTCGAGGGACTCGAGGACGCCGGCACCTTCTCCCTGTCGAGCCAGCAGGGCGGCTTCGGGACCTCGAGCACCATCGACATCGACATCACGGCTCCCGCCAGCGCCGACCTCGCCACGGCCAACAGCGCCGTGCTCGACGGGATGCAGGGGCTCGAGGGCGCCGGTGAGGTGACCAGCAACCTGTCGGCGGCGCAGCCGCAGGTCCAGATCGACGTCGACCGCGCCGCCGCGGTCGCGGCGGGGCTGAGCGAGGGCCAGATCGCGGGACTCCTCGGCGGCAGCATCAGCCCCGTGCCAGGGGGCACGGTGCGCTTCGAGGCGGAGGACCTCCCGGTGCTGATCGGCGAAGGCACCCCGATCACGAGCCTCGGCCAGCTCCGCGACCTGCAGATCCCGACGGCGCGGGGGCCCATTCCACTGACGGACGTCGCCTCGGTCGAGGAGGTCGAGGTGCCGCTCTCGGTGACGAGCTCCAACGGAGAGCGGACGGCCAGGGTGTCCATCACGCCGTCGGGAGACGACCTCGGCACCCTCACCGGGGCGGTCAACGAGCGCCTCGCCGGGATCGACCTGCCCGCCGGGGCCACCACGACCGTCGGCGGCGCCTCCAGCCAGCAGGCCGAGTCCTTCGACCAGCTCTTCCTGGCGCTCTGGGCCGCCGTCGCGATCGTGTACGTCATCATGGTCGCGACGTTCAAGAGCCTCGTGCAGCCCCTGATCCTGCTCGTGTCGATCCCCTTCGCCGCCACGGGCGCGATCGCGCTGCTGCTGATCACGCGGATCCCGCTCGGACTGCCCTCCCTCATCGGGATGCTGATGCTCGTGGGCATCGTCGTCACCAACGCGATCGTGCTGATCGACCTGATCAACCAGTACCGGCAGCCACGCGACGGCTCCCCGGGACTGCGCGTCGCCGACGCCATCCGCGAGGGTGCACGCCAGCGGCTCCGCCCGATCCTCATGACCGCGCTCGCGACCGTCTTCGCGCTGACTCCGATGGCCCTCGGCCTGACCGGCGAGGGCGGCTTCATCTCGCAGCCGCTGGCCGTCGTGGTGATCGGCGGACTCGTCTCGTCCACGGCGCTCACGCTCATCCTCGTCCCCGTCCTGTACCGGCTGATCGAGGGCCGCCGCGAAGGGCGCGCGCTGCGCAGGGCGGCGGCCGAGGGTGTCTGACTCCCGTTCGTAAGCGGCGGGGATCGGGACCAGGCGTACAATAGATGCAAAAGCATCGAGTTTGCCGGCGGCGCCGGCAGGAGGCCGGAAACAGCCATGGCTGACCACGGAGAGACCGCCGTCGGGCGGACAGGACAATCGTCATCGGATGAGGGCGACGCTGCGGCAGTTCCCTCCGTCCGCGAGGTGTCGGAGGCATGGGAGTCCCTCTTCCGGGCGCAGGTGGGGGTGATGCGGCGCATCCGGCAGGATCCGGTGTTCCGCGAGCTGCCCATCGGGGAATACGACGTCCTCTTCAACCTGAGCCGCTGTCCTACGGGCTGGACCCGTCTCAACGAGCTCAACAACGCCCTGCTCATCAGCCAGCCCAGCCTGAGCCGCATGGTCGACCGGCTGGAGGCGAAGAACCTCATCCGGAAGCGACCCGCGGAGTCCGATCAGAGGGGTGTCGAACTGGCGCTGACGGACGAGGGCAGGGCGGTTCAGCGGCGCATCGGTTCCGCCCACGTGCACCGCATCCACGAGGTCCTCGCACCCGCACTGGATCCGGCGGAGCTGGAGCAGCTGAAGGCACTCACGGACAAGCTCAACGCCCGCCTGCCGTGACCCGCCCGGCGTCGACCCGCCGGCGTCGAGCGGCGTGGCCGGCCTGGGTCAGCGCAGGGAGAGCAGCGTGTCCGTCTGCTCCAGCGGGAGCTCGTCGACCGTCGCGGTGACGGACAGCCCGGTCAGCTGCAGCGATCCGCCGACCGTCGAGAGGAACGCCGTGTCGGCTGCGTCGCGACCTGTCGCGATGCGCAGCATCGAGGCGCGCGGCGCGAGGCCCGTGGCATCCACCAGGTGCCACGACCCGTCGACCCAGGCCTCGACCACGGCGTGGAAGTCCATCGGGCTCAGCCCCGGGGCATAGACGGATGCGAGCCGTGCGGGGACATCCCGAGCCCTCAGCAGTGCGATCACGAGGTGGGCGTAGTCGCGGCAGACTCCCCTGCGGGCCAGGAGGGTGTCCACGGCGCCGTCGGTGAAGCGGGACGAACCCGACACGTAGGACAGCTCGTCCGCCACCCAGTCCCGCACGCCCTGGACGAGCCGGGTGCCCTGCAGGGTGGGCAGCACCGCATACGCCGTCGGCAGGATCCTGTCCGATTCGCAGTAGCGGCTGGGCCGCACGTACCGCACCAGGTCGACGTCGTCCCCTGGTGCCGGTGCGACGGTTCCCGTCACCGTCGCCCGGTAGTGCACCTCCAGCGCCGACGCCCGCGGCGTGCTGAGCAGGTGCAGCCGGCTGCCGTCCCCGTCCTGCCGTTCACGGAGCTGCGCCGGTTCACCGTCAACCAGCACGGTCAGGTGCTCGTCGACCGCCTGGTACGCCTCAGGGCTTGCGACGGCGATCGACAGGACCACCTGGGTACCCGCGATCGTCGTAGCACTGAGATCGGCGGAGACGGTGCGTTGCATGGTTCGTTGCTTCCGGTAGGCGGTGGGATCGCCTACAACTCTAAGCTGTTGGAGGCGGCGACCCTCGACGCCGGTCGGGTACTCCCCGACCGGGCAGGACACGCCGCCAGGGAAGGAATACCATGGGCGATTTTTCAGCGGACGCCATCGGCGATCTGACAGGCAAGCGCGTGGTCATCACCGGCGCGAACAGCGGCATCGGACTGCAGACGGCCGTGGGACTGGCCAGGAAGGGCGCCGAGGTGGTGCTCGCCTGCCGGAACGAGCAGCGCGGCCGCGATGCCGAACAGAAGGTACGCTCCCTGACAGGCAGCGGCCGGGTCGTTCTGCGCGTCCTCGACCTGGCGAGCCTCGAGTCGGTCCGCACGTTCGCGGCCGGGATCACCGATCCGGTCTCCATCCTCGTGAACAATGCAGGGGTCATGGCGACGCCGAGGTCGACGACGGCCGACGGCTTCGAACTGCAGTTCGGCACCAACCACCTGGGACATTTCGCGCTGACCGGCCTGCTGCTGGAGAACCTGCGCGACGCCGGGTCCGCGCGCGTGGTCACGCTCTCCAGCCTCGCGCACAAGCGGGGCCGCATCGATTTCGACGACCTCCAGTCGGAGCGCGGCTACCGCCGGTGGGGCGCGTACGGGCAGAGCAAGATCGCGAACCTGTACTTCATGGTGGAGCTCGACCGGCGTGCGCGGACCGCGGGCTGGGACCTGACGTCGGTGGCAGCCCATCCGGGCCTGGCGAACACGAACCTGACCGCGGGCATGCAGGTACCGGCGATGCTCGACGTGCTCGGCGGGTTCGTGAAGCTGATGAGCCAGTCCGACGCCGCAGGGGCACTCCCCACCCTGTATGCGGCGACCTCACCGGAGGTTCGGGGCGGGGACTACTACGGTCCGTCGGGCCCCGGGGAGACCCGCGGCGCTCCGCGGCTCGTCGCTCCCGTGCCGCGCGTCCTCGATCGGGACATCGCGGTGCGGCTGTGGAATCGCAGCGTCGAGCTGACGGGCGTCGACTACGGAGCCTTGAACCCCGTGGGCTGACCCTGCCCGGCTGCTACGCGGGCAGCGCGGACGGACCGGCGGGTGCCGCGCCCAGGGCGCGGACGGCGCTGACCGACGCGACGACGGCGCGGGCCGCCTCCTCGAGGTCCGCCCTCGTCGTGTCCGAGGTCCAGGACAGCCGCACGGCGCTGTAGGCGGTTTCGTCGTCGACACCGAGGGCACGGAGCACGGTGGACGGCTCCGAGGAACCCGCCGCGCAGGCGGAACCGCTCGAGCAGACGACACCTCGGCGCTCGAGTTCCAGGAGCACGGACTCGCCGCTGACTCCGGGGAAGTAGAACGAGGCGAGGTTCGGGAGGCGGTACTCGGCATCACCGGTCAGGACCGCACCGGGCACGGCGTCCAGGACGGAGTCGGTGAAGGTGTCGCGCAGCGCGCAGGCCCTGTCGGCCGCAGCCGGCAGGGCACCCTGGGCGAGTTCCAGCGCACGCGCCAGACCGACAGCACCGGCCACGTTCTCCGTGCCGGACCGGCGCCCCCGCTCCTGGCCGCCACCGTGCAGCACGGGTTCGCAGCGCGTGCCCGCCCGGAGGTAGAGCAGGCCGATACCTTTCGGCGTCCCGAGCTTGTGCCCCGAGATACTGAGCGCCGTGACGCCCAGGTCCCCGACATCGAGGGGCAGCCACCCCGCCGCCTGCACGGCGTCGGTGTGGAAGGGGATTCCGGCCTTCCGGCAGACCGCCGCCAGTGCCGCGATGTCCTGGACGGTCCCCACCTCGTTGTTGGCGTACATGACAGTGCAGAGGGTCGTGCCGTCCTCGAGCGCGGCCTCCAGCTCGGCCGGTGAGATCCTGCCGGTCGCGGACACGGGCAGGCTCGTGATGCGGAACCCGTGGAAGTCCCGGAGGTAGGCCAGGGCCTCCAGCACCGCCGGGTGCTCGATCGGACTGGCGACGATGTGCCGTCCCCTCGGCGATGCCAGCGCGATGCCCTTGAGGGCGAGGTTGTCGGCCTCGGTTCCCCCCGAGGTGAAGATGATCTCCGAGGCCCTGCAGCCGAGCAGCGCGGCGATCCGCGAGCGGGCGCGGGAGAACTCGGCCGCGGCAGCCTCACCGTAGGCGTGGTGGCTGGAGGGGTTCCCGAAGGTGGAGGTCAGCAGCGGCCACATCTCCTCCAGGACCTCCCGCCGAGCCGGCGCCGTGGCGGCGGCATCGAGGTAGATCATGCCCGCCCCGCGACGGCGCCCGGGGGCACGAAGTCCAGGCCGAGGTCGAGGGACCGCACACTGTGCGTCAGGGCCCCCGCCGAGATGATGTCCACGCCGGTTGCCGCGATGGCCGCTACCGTGTCGAGGCGGACGTTGCCGCTCGCCTCGACGAGCGCACGTCCGCCGACACGACGCACGCCCTCCGCGAGGTCGTGGAGCGAGAAGTTGTCCAGCATGATGGTGTCCACCCCGGCGGCGAGCACAGGCTCGATCTGGTCGAGCCGGTCCACCTCGACCTCCACGTGCACGGTGTGCGGCAGCCGGGACCGGACCGCCAGCAGCGCGTCGGTGAGCGCTGCAGGCCCGTCGACGGCGAGCAGCGCCAGGTGGTTGTCCTTCACCATCACGGCATCGGACAGGCTGGACCGGTGGTTCGAGCCCCCACCGCAGCGGACGGCCCAGCGCTCGAGGACCCGGAGGCCCGGGGTGGTCTTGCGGGTGTCGACGATGCGGGCGCGGGTGTCTCCGGCTGCCGCCACGAAGTCGCGCGTCATGGTGGCGATGCCGCTCAGCCGCTGCGTGATGTTGAGCGCCGTCCGCTCCGCCGTGAGGATGCCGGCCGCCGGTCCGCTGATCTCCGCGAGGACGTCGCCCGCGTCGAACCGGGCCCCGTCGGCCTGCGGGAAGGAGACCTCGATGCGCGGATCCGTGAGCCGCAGGGCCGCCTCGATGGCCGGCGTCCCGCAGAGCACGCCGGGCTCACGGGCGGTCAGGGCCGCCGTCGCGCGCAGATCGGGGTCGATGAGCGCCTGGCAGGTGATGTCACCCCACGGCGCGTCCTCGGCGAGGGCTGCGGCGACGATGGCATCGACGAGGTGCTGCGGTGGTCGCGCCGGGCCCGCTTCGGTGCGGAGGGGGCTGCTGGCGGTGGAGGTCATGGCGTTCCTTCGGGGGCTCGTACGTAGGACCGGCTCGGGGCGGGCCGGCCGGCAGAGGTGTCGGGCTGGTCGGAGCGGTAGTGCGCTCCGCAGGACCCGGTCCGGTTCGCGGCCGAGTGCACGAGCAGACGCGCGCACAGCAGCAGGTTCGCCGTTCCGGGATCGGTGTCGCTGCGGTAGGAGGCGAGGTGCTTGCGGGCGACGGCGAGGCCGCTGCCCGTGCGCAGGACTCCCGCGTGGTCGGACATCAGCGACTTCAGGTCCCTGCGCGTGAAGGACTCGGTGCCCGTCTCCTCGGCGTCGAGATCGAGCTGCTCGGCGTCGAACTCGGGCGCCCGTCCCCCGTCGACGATCGCGGCCGCACACCGTGCGCCGAACACGACGCCCTCGAGGAGGCTGTTGGAGGCGAGCCGGTTGGCGCCGTGCACGCCGGTGCGGGCGACCTCCCCGACGGCGAAGAGGCCCGGGACCGAGGTGCGTCCGTCCGTGTCGGTCCGCACGCCACCCATCCAGTAGTGGGCCGCCGGCACGACCGGCACGACGACGGTGGACCAGTCGTAGCCGTGGCGCGCGGTGAGGTCCGTGAGGGAGGGGAAGCGCCGGGCCAGGAACGTGGCACCGAACGCCGTCGCGTCGAGGTAGACCCGGTCGCGGACGTCGGCCGAGGGCCGGCGCGCCAGATGGCGGGCGATGCTGCGCGAGACGACGTCGCGCGGCGCGAGGTCGCCGTCCGGGTGGTAGTCCGGCATGAAGCGGCGCCCATCGGCATCGACGAGGCGCGCGCCTTCGCCCCGCACGGCTTCGGAGATGAGCGGGTTCCCCGGGACGTCGAGGGAGGTCGGGTGGAACTGGAAGAACTCGAGGTCGGCGACTGCCGCGCCGGCCCGCCACGCCAGGGCCACCCCGTCGCCGGTGGCGATCTCCGGGTTGGTGGTGTGCTCGAAGAGCTGCCCCGCTCCCCCGGTCGCCAGCACGACGGCGTCGGCTCCGATCCGGTGCGCGGCACCGTCCTTCAGCACCTCGACGCCGGTGGCGCTTCCCACGCCGTCGAGCAGTATCCGCGTCACGACGCCGTGCTCCACGGCGCGGATCCCTGCGTCGGCGTGTACCGCGCCGACGAGTGCGTCGACGAGGCCCGCCCCGGTCGCGTCGCCCCCCAGGTGGAGGATCCGCGCCGCGGAGTGTGCCGCCTCGCGCCCGCGTGCCGGCGACGAGGGCCGGCCGGGCGAGCGGTCGAAGACGACTCCGGCCCGCTGCAGGCCGTCGATGCCGTCCGCCGCGCCCCGGCAGAGGACCTCGACCGCACCCGGGTCGGCCAGACCGGCACCCGCAGCGAGGGTATCGGCGATGTGCGCCTCGATGGAGTCCTGCGGGTCGGCCCCCGGGTCAGGGCGTGCTGCACCGGCTGCATCCGCTGCGTCCGGGAGGACCGCTGCGATGCCGCCCTGCGCGTACCGCGTGTTGCTCTCGGTGAGGCCGGCCTTGGACACCAGGACCACGTCGCAGCGCGGATCGAGCCGGCGCAGCACCAGCGCCGTCTGCAGCCCGGCGATACCGGCTCCGACGACCACGACCCGCCGGGACGGGCGATCGGCCCGCATGTCCTGCGGGACGGGACGGGCCGGCGTCACGGCTGGACCGCGAGCATCCGGTTCAGGGCCACGCGGGCGGGCTCCGCCACGCCGTCCGGCACGGTGATCCGGTTGAGGACCCGGCCCTCGACGAGCCCTTCCAGCACCCAGGCGAGGTAGCCCGGGTGGATGCGGTACATCGTCGAACACGGGCAGATGACGGGGTCGAGGCAGAAGATGGTGTGCTCCGGATACTGGGCGGCGAGCCGGTTCACCATGTTGATCTCCGTGCCGATCGCGAAGGTGCTGCCCGGGGCGGCGTCGTCGATCGCCTTCCGGATGTAGTCGGTGGACCCGGATTCGTCCGCGGCGTCGACCACGGGCATGGGGCACTCGGGGTGCACGATCACGCGCACATCCGGGAAGTCGGCCCGGGCCTTCTCGATCTGCGCGACGGTGAAACGTTTGTGGACCGAGCAGAAGCCGTGCCACAGGATCACCCGGGAGTCACGCAGGGTCTGCTCGTCCGTCCCGCCCCAGGCCTTGCGCGGGTTCCACATCGGCATCTGCTCGAGCGGCACGCCCATCGCTTTCGCCGTGTTGCGACCCAGGTGCTGGTCCGGGAAGAAAAGGACGCGCTGGCCGCGCTCGAACGCCCATTCGAGCACCGCGGCGGCGTTCGAGGACGTGCAGACGATTCCGCCGTGCTCACCGCAGAATCCCTTCAGCGCCGCGGAGGAGTTCATGTAGGTCACGGGGATGACGGGCTGCCGGCCGCCGGCGTCGGGCTCCGACCCGAAGAGCTCCGTCAGCTGGTCCCAGCACTCCGACACCGAATCGATGTCGGCCATGTCGGCCATGGAGCAACCGGCGGCGAGGTTGGGGAGGATGACGGCCTGGTCCGGCGTGGAGAGCATGTCCGCCGTCTCCGCCATGAAGTGGACGCCGCAGAAGATGATGGCCTCCGCGGCGCTGCGCTCGGTGGCAGCGCGGGCCAGCTGGTAGCTGTCGCCGACGAAGTCCGCGTACTTCACGACTTCGTCGCGCTGGTAGAAGTGGCCGAGGATCACCACGGAGTCCCCGAGTGCCTTCTTGGCTGCGAGGATCCGCCGGTCGAGTTCCTCCGCGGAAGCCGTGCGGTACTCCTCGGGCAGTTCGCCCTGGCGGGGGGTCGTGGGAGGGGCGGCGTCGTGCATCGAGGCGCCGGGCCCGTAGTCGGGCAGGGGAAGGGCGTCGAAGGCCCAGGGGTCGCGCACGAGGTTCGGCGAGCAGGTCCCCACCGCGGGGGCCCCTGCCTCGCCGCGTGAGATGAGCTGGATGGCTGTGGGAACGGACAAGGCTTCTCCCTGGGATGGGTCCGGCGCGTGGGTTCGCACCGGAGGCGGGTCGTGGGGGTCGAGAACGGAGGGACGGCTAGGACGGCGGACCGGCGGACTGCCTCTCCGCGGGGAGCGCGGCGGCGGGGCCGGGCGAAGGAGCTTCCTGGTGCGGGCCCGTGTACGTGTAGAGGCGCGGCGGGCGGTTGCGGCCGCCCTGGAGCACCTCGTCGGTTGCGGCGATGTCCCTCGCCGAGCGGAGCTGGCGCCGGAAGTTCGCCGGGTCGAGGTGTCGGCCGAGCACCGCCTCGTAGACGCCCCGCAACTGCGCGAACGTGAACCGCGCACCCAGGAAGTGGTAGGCCACCGAGCCGTACTCGATCTTGCCGCGGAGCCGCTCGAGGGCGTAGGCGACGATCTCGTCGTGGTCGAAGGCGAGGCCGGCGGCGTCGGAGGCCCGGAACCATCGCACGTTCTCGGACTCGCGGGCGAGATCGGCCTGTTCCGGCCGGACGAGCGCCCAGTAGACGATCGACACGAGGCGCTGCGTCGCTGATCGGTCGAGTCCCCCGAAGGCGTAGAGCTGCTCGAGGTAGGTCGGCTCGAGCTCCGTGGTCTCGCGCAGGTTCCGGGCGGCTGCGTCCTGAAGGGATTCGCGGCCGCCGAGCGGGCCCCCGGGAAGTGCCCATTTTCCGAGGTGCGGTTGCCGGATGCGCCGCACCAGGGGGAGCCAGATCTCGGAACGGCCGGTGTCCGGGTCGGTGCGGAGCGCGAAGATGACGGTGGAGATGGCGAGCGACGGTGCCTGCGCCTGGCGCTCCGAGACGTTGGCCGAGCTGTACATGGCGGCCTTCCGTCCGAGGAATGAGGTGCCCGTTGTTAGGGTCGAAATGACTATAACTCATTTGGGCTCCCTGCCCTAGCCCTGCGCGCCCCTCATACGAACCCGGCGGAGTACGCCGGGTTGCTGCCTGCGGCAAAAGTGTCTAAAGTCACAGTCGTCGGCCGTCCAGGCCGCGCGGCGGAGATGTGTTCAACGGTGCACATGTCTCTGCCGCCCTTACGATGGGGGCATGGACCACCACGCCGTACATCCGGTCGAGGGCGTCGACCCCCACCTGGCCATCACGCGCAGCGACCCGGACTCGCCCCGCCCCCTCCCGCCGATCCTTCTGCTGCACGGCTTCGGCTCCTCGTCCCGCCGCAACTGGATGGACTCGGGCTGGGTCCGGTTCCTCAACGACGCCGGCCGGAGTGTGATCATGGTGGACCTCCCGGCCCACGGGGACAGCGCGGCTCCCGAGGACGCGGGCGCCTACGCGCCGAGCCGCATGCGGGCGGACATCCTCCAGGCACTGTTCGACGAGCGGGTCGTTCCTCTCCGCGACGGCGACCGGGCCTCCGGCGTCGACATCATCGGTTACTCCCTCGGGTCGCGCCTGGCCTGGGAGTTCGCTGCCACGCAGCCCGAGATCGTCCGCCGGATGGTGCTCGGAGGGCCGGGCACGGCCGATCCCCTTGCCGCCTTCGACCTGGAAGGCGCGGAGCGCTTCCTCGCCGGCGGCCCCGCGTCGAGTGACCCGACCACCATGGACCTGCTGCGCATGGCACAGGCCGGCCCGGAGACGAACCTTCCGGCACTCCTCGCGATGGTCTCGGCCATCAAGACGGAACCTTTCGACCCGCAGGGCGCCGTACCCAGGATGCCGCTGCTGCTCGTCGCCGGAGACCAGGACGAGTACACGCAGGGCATCCGGGACCTCGCGGCCTGGGCTCCCGGCGCCGAGATCGCGACGCTGCCGGGCAGGACCCATGCGAACGCGGTGACGTCCCGGATCTTCAAGGAGGCGGCGCTCGCGTTCCTCGCCTGAGGGTGCCCCGGAAGGGATCGGCCCCGCGCGGCGGGCGCTGGACGCTGCGAACGTCACGTTATACTGGGAACTGATCAGCAGCCTTATCAGGCTCCGTGATGATCGACACCCACAACCTGTAGCGGGAGGACACGCATGGATGTGCTCCTTGCTGACCGGTATCAGACCACCGAGCTCCTCGGGGTCGGCGGTGCCGCATCGGTGTACCGCGCGGTGGACAGGAATCTCGGGCGCGATGTCGCGGTCAAGATCTTCAACCCCACGACGTCGGACGATGACAACTACCGGCGCCAGCACACCGAGACGATGCTGCTGTCCACCCTGAACCACCCCGGCCTCGTGACGCTGCATGATGCGGGAATTCACGAGGACGAGGAAGGCCGGACCACGGGCTTCCTGGTGATGGAACTCGTGGACGGGGAGGATCTCCGACACCTGCTGAAGCGCGGCGCGCTTCCCGCGGAGGGTGTCGCCCAGCTGGGTGCGGACCTGGCCGACGCCCTGGCCTACATCCACGCCGAAGGTGTCGTCCATCGCGACGTCAAGCCGGCCAACATCCTCATGTTCCACAGCGGGGACAACGGCACGCGCCTCTATCCGAAACTGACGGACTTCGGCATCGCCCGCATGGTGGATGCCACCATGGCGACGGCGGTCGGAGCGACGATCGGTACCGCGAACTACCTCAGCCCGGAGCAGGCCAAGGGCGATCCGCTGAATGAGCGCAGTGACATCTATTCACTCGGCCTCGTGCTCCTCGAGTGCCTGACCGGCGAGAAGGCCTTCCCCGGCCCGATCGTCGAGGCAGCGCTGGCGCGGCTGCTGCGCGATCCGGACGTGCCCGACTCGCTCGGACCGGACTGGAGCGACCTCCTGCGGCGGATGACAGCCAGGGACCCCGCTCGCAGGCCCCACGCCCATGACGTCGCCCTGCAGCTCCGGAGCTACGCGGACGAACAGTTCGATGCGCATCCGGTGACGCAGGACCCGACGCGGGTGACCGGATCAGCGGCCGGGACCGACGAGACCGAGATCGTCACCGGTGGCGTGTTCACGGGCAATGTGCGCATCCCCGAACCGCCGGATCACGCCCCCAGCATCAGCTGATGCTCGCCGGGCCGGTGGCCCGAACAGCGCTGTCCCGCCGGGACGTACCCGACGGGACAGCATCCGGACTGCTGCGGGTCCGCGCTGCCTAGGACCCGCCGTCGTCGTCGCTGTCTTCCTCCGGCTCGAAGTTGCTCGCCTCGTCCATCGCACCCGCGGCCACTCCGTCGTCACTCACCGGGATCGTGCCGTCGGGGCCCAATCCCTGCGACGTGCCATCAGCGTCCTCGTGCTTGGTGCCTTCGGTGCTCATGCGCCCTCCTCCATCTCGGATGTCATTCGATCCTATGCTCGGTCCAGGGGAATTGACAGCCGACTGATGATGTCCGGTCGGCGACCGTCAGGCCGTGTCGCCGCGCTGCAGGGCAACGGCGGACACCGCTCCGAGGACGAGCAGGACGACGGCGGCCGCAGCGGGGACCACCGCGGCTCCCGATGCACCGGAGGCCTCGGCGAGCGTGCCGGCACAAGCCGAACCGATGGCCGTCCCGGCGACGATCCCGCTCGCGAGGAGCGTCATGGCCGTGCCCAGCCGGTGCCCGGGAGCGACGGCGGACCCGATCGAGAAGATGGTGACCATCGTGGGACCGACGAAGACCCCGAGGACGAACAGCACTGCCAGCATGCCGGGAATCGAACCGGGCAGGACGAGCGCCGCGGCGACCGCTGCCATCCCTGCGGCGGACGCCATCCACCGACCCGTGTCCCGGAAGCGCCGGGACCAGTAGGCGACCGACAGGGCTGCACCTGCCGAGCTCAGACCCATGACGGCGTAGAGCAGGCCCGAGGATTCGGCGATGCCGAACTGTCCTGCGAAGGCCGTGAGGAACGTCTGCGTGGAGCCGAAGAACGTTCCGATGGCGATCATTCCCGCCACGGGCAGCAGGACCAGGACCGGACGGGGATCCCGCGACGCCGGGCTGCGCTCCTGCCCGTCCCCGGCCTCGGCAGCCGTCGATCCCGCATCGCTGAAGGCGACGGTCCTGTGGACGGCGAACGCGCTGACGAGGGTGAGAGTCAACGCCCCGGCCAGGACCAGCGGAAGCCAGGGGGCGATCAGGGCGGCCAGCAGGCCGACCAGTGCGGGGCCGAGGACGAAGGTCAGCTCGTCGGCCGTGCCCTCGTACGAGAGGGCCGTGTCCAGGGCGGACCGCGGGCTCCGGCGGGTCATCGCCATCCAGCGCACCCGAGCCAGTGGACCGATCTGCGGGCAGGTGAAGCCCGTGCCGAAGGACGCTGCGAGGACGAGGGCGAGGGCACCGCCGGTGAAGCGTCCACTCGTCAGGGTCACCAGCAGGAGAGCGGCGATGGCGAGGGTGTTGAGGATCGCCGAGACGAGCAGCACGATCCGCTGCCCGCGCTTGTCGGCGAGGAAACCGAGCAGCGGCGCACCGAGCGCAGAGCCGAGACCGACCGCTCCGGCCGCGAAACCGCCGGCTGCGTAGGAACCGCTCGCTGCGGTGACGAGCGTCAGGGCTCCGACGGTGAGCATCGCGAGCGGAAGCCGCGCGAAGAGACCGATGATCAGGAAGGAGGTGCCCGCGAGCTGCGGGAGGACCCCGAACCTGCCGAGGCGGGACCGTTCAGGGCGGCCGGCCGGGGGATTTGGGGCCGGGGAGGATTCCGGCGGGGCCGGGACGGGATTCGTGTACATACGCTTTCCGGGTGCATCGAACGCGCATCGTCCCCCCTCCCGATGCGCCCGACCCGGTAACCCGACGATTTTACACGCTGGCGGGCTGCTCCACATAGCGGAGGCTGGAGCCCTGGCGGCCCTTCACGACCTGCAGTTGTGCGCTCACGCGCTGCTTCAGTTCGGGTACGTGGCTGACCAGCCCCACCACGCGCCCGCCGCTCCGCAGGCCCTCGAGCGCATCCATGACCTGCTCGAGCGCCTGGTCGTCCAGCGACCCGAATCCTTCGTCGACGAAGAGGGTCTCGATGTCGAGGCCGCCCGCTTCCTGCTGCACCACGTCGGCGAGTCCGAGGGCGAGCGCGAGGGACGCCATGAAGGACTCCCCGCCGGACAGCGTCGAGGTGTCCCTCCGGTTTCCCGTCCAGCCGTCGATCACGTTCAGGCCGAGGCCAGAACGCTTGTTGCCCGCGGTGGCGTCGCTGTGCACCAGCGCATACCGGCCGTCGGACATCTGCAGCAGCCGCTCGGTGGCAGCAGCGGCCACCTGCTCGAGGCGCGAGGCGAGGACGTAGGTGGCGAGGGACATCTTGTACAGGTTCTCCCCTCCCCCGCGGGCTGTGTCCGCCACGGCCGCGGCGAGCCGCGCCCGGTCGCGCACCGGCGCGATCTCCTGCTCGAGCTGCGCGAGTTGGAGCGCGTACCCCTCGAGCTGTGCAACCGAGTGTCCGAGCACCTCGGCGCTGACACCGGCCCGCTGTGCACGCCCCCGGAGCTCGTCGGCGGCAGCACCGGCGACGCGTTCGTCCTCGTCGGAGGGCGGCTCGACGCCGTCCTGCTCCTCGCGCAGGCCTTCCCGGACACGGTCGTCGTCCCACGCAGCGTCGAGACGGTGTCCGCGGACCTCATGGTCCTTCACCTCCTGCACGATGCGTGCATGGCGGTCGTCCGGCAGGAGCGCGGCGCGTGCCTCGTCCGCCGACGCGAACGGGGTGTCGAGCAGCGCCTCCTCGACGCGCCGCCGGTTGTCCTCGTGGCGTGCCGATGCCTGCACGAGGGCATCGAGGGCATCGCGGACCGCCTCGAAGTCGTCGTAGGCCTGCTGCACCTCCTCGATGCGCGCTCCCAGCGACGGCGCGGCCGCCTGCAGTCCGGAGAGCCGCAGCGCGAGCACTCGGTCCTGGTCCAGCAGCGAGAGCCGTCGCGAGTCGGCCGCGGTACGTTCCTCGCGCAGGGAGTTCCACTCCGCGCGCGTCCGCTCCTCCTCCTCGGTGGCACGGCGCAGGCGCTCCTCGACGGCTACGCACTCGGCGTGCGCTGCCTCGGCATCCTCCAGCCTGCCGCGTGCCGCCCGCGTCGACGCGGCTGCCTCCTCCGGGGCCAGCTCCCCACCGCGGGCAGCGAGTTCCGCCGCCTCGAGGCGCGCCCGGTCCCGCGCCTCCCGGGCCTCGTGCAGCGCCCGTTCGGCGTCCGCCTGCAGCCGGCGTGCAGCCTGTTCCTCGTCCAGGGTGATCCGATCGCCGCCCGGGGACGTCACCGGGGCCGGATGCTCGGCGCTGCCGCACACCGGGCACGGCCGGCCGTCCACCAGTTGTTCGGCGAGTTCCTCCGCAGCCTGCTCGAGCCGGAGCTGCAGTTTGGCGAGCCACTCCTCCTTCAGCGCCAGGAAACGCTCCGACGCCACGGCGTGCTCCGCATCGGCTGCGGCACGGCGCTTCTCGGACGCACGGTACTGCTGAACCGTCTCCTCCGCGGCGACTGCTGCAGCAAGGTCTGCGCGCAGGTGCGCGAGGCCGTCCGCTGCCTCACGCAGGGACACCAGGCCCTCCGCATCGGCGATGCGCCGGCGTTGCAGGACGCTGATGGTCTCGCCGGCGCGCTCGATCCGTTCGTCGAGGGCGGCGACGTCCGTGGTCCGGGCATCGAGCTCGGCCCGGACGTCGAGCAGTCGCTGCTCGTCGGGCAGCGCCGCACGGAGGACTCCCAGCGCGGACGAGGACGCCGCACAACCGCTGCTCAGCACGTCACGCGGTACCTCGTCCTGGGAATCGAGGCCGGCGTCGAGGTACTCGGCGGATGCGGTGTTGTCCTGCAGGCGGCGAAGGGCCTTCCCGTACCGGGCGCGGGCGCCGTCGACCGCTGCGGCTCCCTCGTCCTCCAGGCGGAGCAGGGCAGCGAGCCCCGTCGCCTGGTCGTGGCGGCCGGCCAGCTCCACCAGCCGCGCGATCTCGTCCTCGCGGTGGTCATGGTCCTGCTGCTGCTTCCGCACCTCCGCGAGGGCTTCGGCGCGGCTCCGCCGCTGCCGCAGCGCCGCCAGCGAGCCGTCCGCGAGCGCGCTCCGCTCCGCGAGTTCGGTGCTCTCCAGCACTGCTGCGTCCCTGCGGTCCGTGAGGGCCGCGGTCAGTGCCTGCAGCGACGTCGCCCAGTCCTCGGAGGACTCCGGATCGATGCCGGTGTCCGCCGTCCCCAGGTCATGGCGGCCGGCCTCGTCGACCGCCCGCAGGAAGAGGTGCCGTTGCCTCGCCTCCTGCTCCGCGAGGCCCCGCGCCGCCCGCTGGCTCTCCTCGGCGAACAGTCTCTCGAGGTCCTCGAAGCGCGTCGTGGAGAACAGCCTCTGCAGGAGTTCCCGCCGTGGCTTCGCGTCCGCCCGCAGGAAGGCGGCGAACTCGCCCTGGGGCAGCATGACCACCTTGGTGAACTGTTCCTTATCCATGCCGAGCAAGGACTGCAGTTCGAGACCGGCCTCGTCGTTGCGTGCGGACTTCTGCACCCACTCGGTCCCGATCCGTTCGCTCAGGAGGGTGCGTGCCTGTTCGGTGGTGGTGCCACTCCCCCGCCGCGCGGGCCTGTCCCAGGCGGGGGACCGCACGACGCGGAAGCGGCGCTCCGCTACGGAGAACTCGAGGGCGACCTCCGGTGCTACGGATTCAGCCGCATGATCGCTGCGGAGCCTCTTGGCCGCCTGGCGCGCGCCCGGGACCGAGCCGTAGAGCGCGAAGCACACGGCGTCGAGCACGCTCGACTTCCCGGCCCCGGTGGGGCCGTTGAGGAGAAACAGCCCCTGGCTCGACAGCGCATCTAAGTCGACGCTCTGCCGGTCGGCGAACGGCCCGAAGGCCTGGATCTCGAGCTGGTGGAGTCTCATGGGCCGGTCCTAGCGTTCGTGGGCGAGGCTCAGGGCGGCGTCGACCGTCGACCGGACCAGGGCATGCTCCTCGGGTGAGGCCTTCCGCCCGCGGACGTGTTCCAGGAAGCCGCAGCAGATGTCGGCATCGTCCCGGGCTTCGGCGATGCGCTGGCTGTACGTCCGGGTGTCCTCCCGGTTCCCGCCCTCCGGTGCGAAGGCGAGCACGAGGGTGTCGGGGAACCGGGTCCTCAGGCGCTCCATCGCGCGGGCCGGGCGCTCGCTGTCGGTGAGGGTGATGTGGCAGTACGCTGCCGTTGCCCAGTCGAGGTCCTCGCGGCTCAGCAGGTCCTCGAGCGTCCCGGCGAGGACGGCGAGCTCGCGCGGTGCCGGCCACTCCACGGCGCGGATCTTCTGCACCCCGTCGGCGGTCACCTCGAGGAGCCAGGCGCCCTTGTTCTGGTTCACCTCGGAGAAGGAGTACGCGAGGGGCGACCCGGAGTAGCGCACGGTGTCCGAGAGCTTCTGCCTGCCGTGCAGGTGCCCGAGGGCGCTGTAGTCGAACCCCTCGAAGAGGGAGAGCGGGACGGACCCCAGTCCGCCGATCGCGAGGTCACGCTCGCTGTCCGAGCCGGTCCCGCCGGCGGCGAAGGTGTGCGCCAGGACGATCGAGACGACCCGCCGATCCGCCCGCCGGTCGTCGAGGTCCTCGCGGATCCGGTCGAGGGCGGCGCGCGTCACGGCCGTGTGCGTGGTGCCGTCCGCCTTCAGGACCTCCGCGACGACGCGTGGCTCGAGGTAGGGCACGCCGTAGATCGCGAGTTCGGCATCCTCGCCGAGGGAGAAGGTCACCGGGGTGCCGATGTCCTCGATGCGCGTCCTGAGGTGGACTCCGCCGCGGGAGAGGATGCGTCCGCCGAAACCGAGCCGGGTCGCCGAGTCGTGGTTCCCGCTGCTGATGACCACGTGGGCACCCGCGACCGTCAGCCGGTCCAGCGCCTCGTCGAAGAGTGCGACGACGTCGACGGCGGGCAGCGCGCGGTCGTAGACGTCCCCGGCGACCACCACGACGTCGACGGCTTCCTCACGCACGGTCTTCTCGAGGTTGTCGAGGAAGATCCGCTGGGCATCGAGGGTGCCCGTCCCGTGGAAGGAGCGTCCCAGATGCCAGTCGGAGGTGTGGAGGATCCTCATGATTTTCACGCTACCGCCGCACGCCGACATTCTCTGGATCAGCGCGCGGCAGACCCCGAAATGGGCTAGCGCACCGGTCCGGACGTTCCGGAAGCATCGGGCGATGCTTCGCGCCCGTGCGATGCCGGCTGGTCGAAGAAGGATGGGGCATCACCGGAAGGCTGCTCGGCCGCGGCCGCCGGCCCGGTCTCCTGCCCGGTCTCCTGAGTGATCACGTCGCCGGAGGCGGGAGCCTCCCCCGCGAGGACCTGCGTGGAGGCGCGCGCGGGACGCCGGGTATCGACGCTGCGGAAGATCAGTCCCGCGATCAGCGCTCCGACGATCGGCGCGGCCCAGAACAGCCACAGCTGCTCGAGGGCCCAGGTCTCTGCGAAGATCGCCGAGGCCGCGGCCCGGACGGGATTGATGCCGCCGTTGGTGACGGGCAGGAGGAAGGAGAGCAGGCCGGCGTAGGTCAGGCCGACGGCGAACGGCGCGAGGTCGCGCCTCGCGCGGGGCGAGCCCGCCCCGAGGAACACGGCGACGAGGAGTGCCGACGCGACGACCTCGAGCAGGAAGGCGCTGGTCAGGGGGAACTGGGCGGCGGAGTGCTCGCCGAAACCGTTGGAGGCCGAACTGAAGAACCCCTGGATGTTGGTGAGCTGCGCGTTGGCGCTGAGCACCAGCCAGATCAGTCCCGAGGCGGCGACGGCTCCGAGTACCTGCGCCACGACGTACGGGGCCACCGACTTCCAGTCGGTCCGTCCGGCGACGGCGGAGCCCACGGTGATGGCCGGGTTGAAATGGCCTCCGGACACGTAGCCGAAGGCGATCATCGCGGCGACGACGGCGAAGCCGAAGACGAGCGCGGGCTGCAGGGCCGTCTCCGTGGCCAGCATCGTCGCGCCGAGCCCGGCGAGGATGACGAGGAACGAGCCGGTCCCCTCGGCGATCGAGCGTGCCGCGAGCCCGGGGGCACGCACCGCGTCGTCGTACGTGGTCGTGGAAGCGGTGTCTGCCGTCGCTCCGGCCGTCGTGGTGGGGGTCATGAGTACGCAATCCTTCGGTCGTGCCTGGGAGACTGTCCGGTGGTGCACCGGGCCGCCGACAAGCCTTCCATCCTAGCCTGCATGCCGGCTGGGAGGAGCAGTGCGCGGAGAAGCAGTGCGCGCGGAGAGCGGTGCCGGCGGGCGGGCAACCCCTCCCTAGACTGGAGAGGTGACGACTGACAGCAGCACCGGCTCCACTACCGACTCCAGCACCGGCTCCGGCACCGGGGACACCCCGGCGGACGTGTACGAGGACAGGGTCCTCGGCTGCCTCCTCGGCACGATGGCGGGTGACGCGTACGGCGTGCTCTATGCGGCGGGCGACGATCCGGCCGCCGCCCTCGACGACCCAGCAGCGATGGCCGTGTCCGCCGCGACCCAGCTCACCCTGTACACCGTCGACGGCCTCGTCGAGGCACTCGAGTGGGCGAACGACGGGGTCGCCGCCGACGAGACGGCGTGCCTGTGGCTCGCCTACCTCCGCTGGCTCGTGCGGCAGGGCGAGCACCTTCCACCCGCCGCACCTGCGCCGCCGGCGAGGTGGCTGGATCGACAGGACGACCTCCTGGCCGTGCACGACGCCGATGCCGACACCGTACGCGCCCTGCTCACCGGCGCGATGGGAACGCAGGCCCGGCCGCTGAATCCCGACGCCCAGGGACCCGGGGCGCTGATGCGATCGGCCCCGTTCGGCCTGGTCCCCCGCATCCCGGCGGGCATGGTCGAGCGCCTCACCGTCGATGCCGCTGCCCTGACGCACGGTTCCCCCGCCGCGAAGGGTACGGCAGCCCTGTTCAGCGGCATCATCCGTTCCCTCGCCATCGAGGGCCGCGACCTCGATGAGGCCGTTCGTGCCGTGCGCCGGGAGGAGAACCACCTGGCGAAGGAGGCGGGGCACGACGCCGCCGCGGGCGTCTCGGCCGGAGGCGCGGTACCGTCGCAGGCTGCCGGCGGGACGCCACCCGGTGGGACGACGGCCGGGGGAACAACGGCCGGGGGGACGACGGCGGCGGGAACCTTCGAGGCTGCCCTGCAGGCCGTGCGCGAGACCGCGGGCTCGTCCCCCGGGGAGCACCTGGCGGCAGCGCTGGCCCACGCCGCCGCCGCGGGCCGACCCGATGCGTCTCCCGTCATCACCGCGTCGCTCGCGGGAGGCATCGTCGGTGCGCTCCATGGCACTCCGGCCCTTCCACCCGCCTACCTGACCGCACCCGGGGTGACCGAGGTCGTCCGCACGATGGCGCGCACCCTGCTCGCCGCGACCACGGGCTCCTGACCCGGGCTCCCGAACACCGGCATACCGCCGCAGCCGGAACGGTGGGAATCGAGGGCGCGGCCGGGCCTCGGGGACGGCCTACGCTGGAGCCCATGTGGAATCCCGCCGACCTCCCCTTGCTGTCCGGCCGGCGCATCCTCGCGACGGGCGGCACCGCCGGGCTCGGCTACTTCGCCTGCGAACAGCTCGCCGGCGCCGGTGCGGCCGTTCTTCTGGCAGCGCGCAACGAGGACAGGGCACGGCGCGCCATCAGGGCCATCCGCAGCCGGTATCCCGAGGCCGACGTCACGTTCCAGCCCCTCGACCTGGCCGACCTGGCGTCGGTCCGGGCGGCCGCAGAAACGATCGCGGCGGGCCCACCCCTGTCCGGACTGCTCGCCAACGCAGGAGTGGTCGGATCGCCGCAGCGGCGTTCGACCGCGGACGGTTTCGAGTTGCAGTTCGGCACCAACCACCTGGGCCACTACGCTCTGATCGCACTCCTCCTGCCGGAGCTGAGCGCCGCCGGGACGAGGATCGTCCATCTCGGCAGCATCAGCCACCGCTGGGCGCGCCTGACGCCGTCGTCCCTCCAGCCGTCGTCGTACCGCAATGCGAGCGCCTACGCGACGTCGAAGCTCGCTGTGATGGCGTTCGGCTTCGAACTCGCGCGGCGCCTCCAACTGACCGGCAGCGCGGCGACGGGCGTGGTCGCCCATCCCGGCCTCGCCCTCGGCATGTTCACGCCGGATCGGCCCGGAGTCGCCACGCACAGGGAGGCACCCCGGTGGAGGCGGCGCGTGATGGAGCCGGTCGCACAGGGCAAGGACGACGGCGCCTGGCCGCTCGTGCGGGCGACGGTCGACCCCGACATCCCGAACGGGGCCTATTGCGGGCCCGACGGCTGGTTCCAGCTCAGGGGCCGCCCGGCGCTCGTGCCCGCGAAGTCCCATGCGCGCGAGAGCAACGCGGCGTCACGGCTCATCGACCTGTCGGCCGACCTCACCGGGATACGGCTCCGTTTCCCGTAGCCGGGCGAGCCGCTACTGGCTGTCGGCGGGCCACCGGCCGCCGGTCATCTGCAGGAACTCGGCCTCGGAGAGCACCTCGATCGCCTGGCCCCGCTCGTGGAGCTCCAGGACGCGGCGCGCCTTGCCGGTCACGCGCCCATTGCGCAGATCCGAGGCGACGAAGCCGTCGCCCACCACCAGTACGGTGGTCCGGCGGGTGACGGCACTCGCCGGCTGCGCTCCGAGGCTCGCGGCGCGTTCCTTCGCCTGCGGACGGGAGATGCCGAGGTTCCCGGTGAAGACGACGGTCTGCCCGTAGAGCGGATGCCGCGGATCCGCCTGCGCATTGGCATGCGGGTTCTCGCCCTCTTCCGGCCAGCCGGACCAGCCCGTCGGCGACGAGCCGCGCCCGAGCGCCGTCCGCGTCGCCTTCGACAGTTCGTCCACGCCCGGGGCGTACGGCTCCGCCCGCGACAGCGGGAGGTTGTGGCAACCGAGGGCGTCCTCCACGGTCGGCGCGTCGTACCGGCGGGCGATATCGATCATGATGCCGGCGCACGCACGCGCGTCCTCGACGGCGTCGTGGTGGTTCAGGAGCGGTACTCCCGCGGCCTCCGCGACGAACGGGAGCGAGTAGGAGGGCAGCGAGTAGCTCTTCCGAGCGAGCACGACGGTGCAGGCGTAGTCCCAAGCCGGACCCGCGAGCGCGGACACCTCGAGTGCGGACCGGATCACGCCGAGGTCGAAGGCCGCATTGTGCGCGACCAGGACATCCGATCCGATGAAGCCGCCGATCTCGGGAAACAGCTCGCCGAAGCGGGGGGCGTCCTCGACCATGCCTGAGGTGATGCCGTGGATGGCGATGTTGCGGGAGTCGAAGTGGTCGTGCCCTACGGGCGGACGCATCAGCCAGGATGCTTCCTCCACGATCCGGCCGTCCCTGACCTTGGTCAGCCCGACGGCGCACGGGGAGCCGCGAAAGCCATTCGCAGTCTCGAAGTCGATGGCCGTGAACGCTATTCCCACGTCTACCAGTTTACCGCCGCTCGTTGCATGCGTTCACGCAACGTTAACCGGGAACCCCGCGCGGCCCGGCGGCAGGGGGTCCTACGCTGAACCATGGCCCGTGATGACAGCTCCCGCCGGTGGTTCCTCTTCGACTACGGCAACGTGATCTCCACCGCCCCCACGCCCTCCGACTGGGAGGCGCTCACGGAGGCGACCGGGGTGCCGGACCTGGCGGCCCCGACCTCGGGCTACTGGCAGCACCGCCATGCCTTCGACGCCGGGGCGCTCACCTCCGACGAGTACTGGTCCCTCGTCCGCGCAGAACCCACAGGACCGGTGAGGGCGGCGTGGCTGGACATCCTCGACGGCAACCAGTGGTCGCACCTGAACCTCGAGACCCTGGATGTCCTCGAGGATCTCGACGCCCGGGGCGAGCGCCTGGCGCTGCTCTCGAACATGCCGGCGCCCATGGTGTCCCAGTTCGCCTCCGCGCCGTGGGTCCCGCTGTTCCGCCACCGCTTCTTCAGCTCGTCGCTGCGGCTCGTCAAGCCGTCGACCGCCGTCTTCGACCACGTGCTGACCGAACTCGCGGTGGAACCGGGCCTCGTCACCTTCCTCGACGACTCGCCCGTGAACATCGCCGCCGCGCGCTCGCTGGGGATCGACGCACGGCTCTTCGACCCGGCGTCCGACCTCTCCCGTCTGCTCGCCTCGCCCGCGGCGTCCGGCACGGGGCTGCACGACGCGGCGCAGGCATCCGGACCAGCGGTCAGTCGGGTCCAGGAATGAGGAAGGCGAGCGCTGCCTCGGCACCCTGCACTTCGGCGGTCCAGTCCGGCCGCACGAAGTCCTCACGGGCGAGCAGGACGTTCTGCTGCACCTGCACCTCGCCGCGGTGGGCTTCCACCAGGGAGGTACCGTTCGGGAGGTAGCCGAGGCGGCGTGACACCCCCAGCGATGCCCGGTTCCAGTCCGCGGCCTCCGAGGTCGCCGACGTCGCGCCGAGGTGGTCGAACGCGAACTGCAGCGCCGCCGCACGCATCTCCGTGCCGAAGCCCTGCCCCTGGAGCGACCGCGTGAGCCAGGAGCCCGAGCGGACGCGGCGCAGCACCGGGAACGAGCGGGCCGCGAGGTCCTGGACGCCGATCACGCGCTCCTCGTGGAGCAAGGCGAAGTTGAGTGTCCAGTCGGCGGCGGTGACTCCCGCACGGACGCGCCACTGGTGCCTCGCCGTCTCGGTGACCAGGACGTCCCGCGGGGCGTCGGTCCACGGGATGCTGAAGGGCATCTCCGCAGGGTCATGGACACCGTCGAGCACCGCGTCGACCAGGCCCGGCAGGTGCTCGTCCCGCACCGGCGTCAGGACGAGGCGGGGTGTGGTGATGACCAGGCCGAACAGCGGCCAGACCCGCACCAGCGGGTCCTGCGTTCCGGGCGTTCCGGTCACTGCACCCTTTTCTTCGCCCGGTGCTTGCGGATCTTGGAGAAGACGAAGTAGGCGGCGAACAGGACGACGGCGACGATCACGATCTTCTGGAAGGTGTTTGCGTACTGCTCGACGACGTGCCAGTTCTCGCCGAGGTAGAAGCCCGCCAGGACGAAGATGGTGTTCCACATCAGGCTGCCCGCCGTGGTGAGCAGCAGGAACTTGCCCACCGGCATGCGCTCGATCCCGGCCGGGATCGAGATGAGGCTCCGGAAGAGCGGGATCATCCTCCCGAAGAACACGGCCCGGTAGCCGTGCCGGTTGAACCACGCCTCGACCTTGTCGACGTCCTCGATGTCGATGAGGGGCACCCTGGAGACGAGCCGCCGCATGCGGTCGCGCCCGAGCCATGCGCCGAGGAGGTACAGCGCGTACGCGCCGACGACCGAGCCCAGGGTGGTCCACAGAATGGCCTCGAACAGCGAGAAGTTGCCGCGACTCGCTGTGAAGCCGGCGAGGGGCAGGATGACCTCGCTCGGGAGCGGGGGGAAGAGGTTCTCGAGGGCGATGGCGAGGCCCGCACCGGGAGCGCCGATGGTCTCCATCAGGTTCACGGCCCAGTCCGTGACACTGCCGAGGGCGGAGCCGTCCGACGTCGTGGTCGCCGTTGCGACCTGGATCGCCTGGACTGTCTGGATGATGCTCACGGTGGTACCCGTCCCTCTCATGGTGTGTCCTGCTGGACGTTCGGTACTGGCTTGTCTTCGGTGGTTCGTGCCTGCGGGCCCGGCGGCGACGCCGGGTCCGCAGCGGTGCGGTCAGGAGAGCGCGTCGATGAGGTGCGGAAGCAGTGCCCGGAACGCGATACCGCGGTGGCTGATGGCGTTCTTCTCGTCGGGCGCGAGTTCGGCGCAGCTCCGGTCGAGCCCTTCCGGCACGAGGATGGGATCGTACCCGAAACCTCCGGTTCCGCGGGGCGCCGTCAGCAGCGAGCCCCGGAGCTCACCCCGCTCGGTACGCCGTGCGGCCGGGTCACCTGGTACCGCGAGGGCCGCAGCACAGACGAATGCTGCTCCCCGCCGCCCGGCCGGGATGTCGGAGAGCTGCGCCAGGAGGAGTTCGAGGTTGGCGGTGTCGTCGCCGTGCCTCCCGGCCCACCGGGCCGAGAAGATCCCGGGCGCTCCGCCGAGGATGTCGACGGCGAGGCCGGAGTCGTCCGCGACCGCGATGAGACCCGTGGCCTGTGCGGTCTGCTCGGCCTTGAGCAGGGCGTTCTCCTCGAAGGACACGCCGCTCTCGACGACATCCGGCGCGCCTGCTGCGGCGGCATCCACGACCTGCGTGTCGACGTCGAGCCCGGGCACCTGGCCGCGCAGCAGTTCGCGCAGTTCCCGCAGCTTGCCGGCGTTGTGGGTGGCGAGGACCAGCCGGGGAGCCTCAGGCACCGGAGGAGTCCCGGAGGGTGTCGATCTGGATCTGCGCGAGCTGCGCGGTGCCGAGCAGTGCGAGGTCCAGGAGCGCGTCGAGCTCGGCCCGGTCGAAGGGCGCACCCTCCGCTGTTCCCTGCACCTCGACGAACTTCCCCGACCCTGTCACGACCACGTTCATGTCCGTCTCGGCGCGGACGTCCTCGACGTACGGGAGGTCGAGCATGGGGACGCCGTCGATGATCCCCACGCTGATGGCGGCCACCGTGTCCGTCAGCGGGGAGGCCGAGGCCGGGATGAGTTTCTTGTCCTTGGCGTAGCGGATGGCGTCGGCGAGCGCGACGTACGCTCCCGTGATCGCTGCCGTGCGGGTGCCGCCGTCGGCCTGCAGGACGTCGCAGTCGAGCACGATCGTGTTCTCCCCCAGCGCCTTCGTGTCGATGATCGACCGCAGCGAGCGGCCGATCAGCCGCGAGATTTCGTGCGTCCTGCCGCCGATCCTGCCCTTGACGGATTCGCGGTCCGAGCGGGTGTTGGTGGCGCGGGGCAGCATGGCGTACTCGGCGGTGACCCAGCCCTTGCCCTCGCCCTTGAGCCAGCGGGGCACTCCGCTGGTCAGGGAGGCCGTGCAGAGCACGCGCGTGTTGCCGAACTCGATGAGGGCGGAGCCTTCCGCCTGCTTGGACCAGCCGCGGGTGATGCTGATGTTGCGCAGCTGGTCGGGCGTCCTGCCATCCGCCCGCAGCACGGGCGTGGCGTTGCTGGCAGAGGGCGGCAGGGGTGTAGTCGGGGGAGTCATGATTTCCAGTCTAGACGGGAGCACATGGGAGATCGCTGGCAATCGCGGCGTGCGGACCGGCACGGGCCCGCCACTCACACCGTGTACGAGACTCCCGCGACCGCGACGGCGAGATGGCCGTCGTAGCTCTGGCGTGCCTCGCTCACGGCGAGGCTCGCGTCGTTCCAGACCGGGAGGTGGGTCAGCAGGAGTCGCTTGGCGGACGCCCTGGTCGCGACGTCCCCCGCCCGTTTCCCCGTGAGGTGGACCCCGGAGATGCCGTCGTCGCGGCCCTCGTGGAAAGCGGCCTCGCAGAGGAAGACGTCCGCGTCGCGGGCCGCATCCACCAGTCCGTCGCATGCATCGGTATCGCCCGAGTAGGTGAGGACATGGGTGCGGACCGCGCCCTGCGCATCCGCTTCGGTCACCTCCACCCGCAGCGCATACGCCTCCTCGATGGGATGGAGGACCTGGAACGGGGTGATCGTGAACGGACCGACGGTCACCGGAGCGCGGTTCCGCCAGGACTGGAAGTCGAAGTCCTCGCGCATGCCCGGGTCGGGTTCGAGCCCGTAGGCGCTCGCCATCCTGTCGGCGGTCGCGGCCGGTCCCCAGACCGGGATGCGGGGCAGCCCCCAGCCCGACGGATCCCAGTGCACGGCGACGTGGAGTCCGCACAGGTCCATGCAGTGGTCGGGGTGGAGGTGGGACAGGAAGACGGCGTCGATCTCGCGCAGGTCCATGTACCGCTGCAGGGCACCGAGCGAGCCGTTGCCGAGATCGAGCAGGACGCGCCAGGTGCGGCCCTCGTGCTGCGCACTGAGGAGGTAGCAGGAGGCCGGCGACTGCGGCCCGGGAAAGGACCCGCTGCATCCCACGATGGTCAGCTTCATGCGCGGGGGAAGCCGGCGGCGGCGATCATCTCGGGTGTGATCCGGGCGAGGCTGCCCGTCGGGTACTGCGCGGCGACGTGGTCCACGTGCTGCACGCTCAGGACCTCCGGACCGAGGAAGCGGCGCGCCAGCACCTCGAAGCTCCCGGCGTCGCCCGTCGCGATGAAACGGTGCACTGCGGGGTCCGCGCTGTCCCGTTCGAGGCCGTGCGAGACGAGCGCGCGGTAGACGTCCTTGGCCGTCTCCTCCGCGCTGGACACGAGGGTGACGGCATCGCCCATGACGTAGGAGATGACGCCGGTCAGCAGCGGATAGTGGGTGCAGCCGAGGACCACCGTGTCGACGCCGGCTTCCTTCAGGGGTGCGAGGTACTCCTCGGCCGTCCGCAGCAGGGCGGGCCCGCCGGTGATCCCGGCCTCCACGAACTCGACGAACGCCGGGCACGCCACGGACGTGACGTCGAGGTGGGGAGCGGCTGCGAACGTGTCGTCGTAGGCGCGCGATCCGACGGTCGCCGTCGTACCGATGACGCCGATCCTGCCGGATCGCGTGGACGCGACGGCTCGGCGGACGGCGGGCTGGATGACCTCGATCACGGGGATGCCGTAGCGGGCCGTGTAGCGTTCCCGCGCGTCGCGGAGCACGGCGGCCGACGCCGAGTTGCAGGCGATGACGAGGAGCTTCACGCCCGAGTCCACCAGCTCGTCCATGACGCCGAGCGCGTGGGCACGCACCTGCGCGATCGGGAGGGGGCCGTACGGACCGTGAGCCGTATCACCGACGTACATGATCGATTCGTGGGGCAGCTGGTCGATCACGGCGCGCGCGACCGTCAATCCCCCGACGCCGGAGTCGAAAATTCCGATGGGCGCTTCGCTGCGGTCCGTGTTTGCTGGCTCTGGGCTCATGATCCTCTGAGAATATGACGTGTCGCCGGGTAAAACTATCCGCCGTTCCGTGGGTTGTGTCACAGGCCGCGCGAAGTACGCTGCGCCCCGCTCCCCCGGCAGATGTCAGCGTTCCAGCCGGGCGGCCCTCAGCATGGCCTGCACGAGGGATTCCTGCAGCCAGGTGATGAAGTTGTAGACGAGGGCGAGATAGGACTCGACGTCGTCGACGTCCTTCGAGTCCGCGATGTCGTGGAGCCGCTCGGCGTCCTCCTCCGTCTCGATCCGGAGCCGGTCGGCGAGGACCAGCCGGACATCGTTCAGCGCCTGCGCGAGGAGCCGGGCCTGCTCGTCATTGAGCGTCATGGGGCTGGACTCGATCAGCAGGGCGCTGCTGCGCAGCGCGCCGATCTTCTGCTCCCGCAGCGAGCGCTCGGTCAGACGGCGGAAGGCCAGGGCTTCGTCGTCGTCGCCGCGCACTGCGTCGGGCAGGAGGCGCCGGACGGCGGAGTCGTCGGGTGCGGTGGCGTCGGCGTCGGCACCGGACATGCCGACGAGGGCGGCCAGCGGGTCCTCGCTCGGCCCCGTCTCGGGTTCGAGCATCGAGATGACGTCGTCGAGCAGGGCGCCCAGGAGCCGCGCCTCACCCGGCTCCAGCGCCCCGGTGATGCCACGGCGCGTCGATTTGAAGTGTTTCGCCATGAGGCCTAGCTGCTCCCGGCTTTCTCGAAGGTGGCCCACAGCCCGTAGGAGTGGAGCGCCACGGTGTCCTGTTCGACCTTCTCGCGGCTGCCGGACACGACGGCGGAGCGGCCCTGCTCGTGGACCTCGAGCATCAGCGTGCGGGCCTTGGCCTCGCTGTAGCCGAAGTAGGTCTGGAAGACGAAGCTCACGTAGCTCATGAGGTTCACGGGGTCGTTCCACACGACGACCACCCAGGGCTGGTCGAGGTCCGTCTTCTCGCTCGTCCGCACCTCCTCCTGGATGTCGGTGCCGGTCGCAAAGCCTACTGTCATACCGTCCATTCTAAGTGGACGGCCCCTGCCCGGACGGCGGGTACTCACACAGCGGACGCCCGGCTATCGTTTTGAGGGTGACCAACGCCCTGACCACGAATCCGCCATCCGCCACCGGGCCGTCCCTGGTGAACGCGCCGAACAGTGCGCTCTTCACGGACCAGTACGAACTCACCATGCTGCAGGCCTCACTGCATTCGGGCGCCGCGCACCGCCGCGCGGTGTTCGAGGCCTTCGCCCGTCGCCTCCCCGCGGGCCGGCGCTACGGGGTCGTCGCTGGAACCGGGCGCCTGCTGGAGGCGCTGGCCACCTTCCGGTTCGACGACGTGCAGCTCGGTTTCCTCAGCGACCACCGGATCGTCGATGACGCCACGCTCGCCTGGCTGGCCGACTTCCGCTTCACCGGCTCCATCTCGGGCTATGCGGAGGGCGAGGCGTACTTCCCGAACTCCCCGATCCTCATCGTGGAATCGACGTTCGCCGAGGCGTGCATCCTCGAGACCCTCATCCTGTCGATCCTCAACCATGACAGCGCCATCGCCTCCGCGGCCTCCCGCATGACGGGCGCGGCCGCCGACCGCCCCTGCATCGAGATGGGCTCGCGGCGCACGCACGAGGAAGCCGCCGTCGCCGCAGCGCGCGCCGCCATCATCGGAGGGTTCGCCAGCACGTCCAACCTCGAGGCGGGACGACGCTACGGGGTCCCGACCGTGGGCACCGCGGCCCACTCCTTCACGCTCCTGCACGACTCCGAGCGCGCCGCCTTCGAGGCTCAGGTCGCCTCCCTGGGCTGCGGAACGTCGCTGCTCGTGGACACGTACGACGTCGAACAGGGCGTGCGGACCGCCGTCGAGGTAGCGGGACCCGAGCTCGGCGCCGTCCGGCTCGATTCCGGCGACCTCGTCGCCCAGGCGCGCTGGGTGCGCGAGCTCCTCGACGACCTCGGCAACCACAACACCAAGATCGTGGTGACGTCGGACCTCGACGAGTTCGCCATCGGGCTCCTCGCCGCGGCTCCCGTCGACTCCTACGGTGTCGGGACCTCCCTCGTCACCGGCTCGGGCGCGCCGACCGCGGGCATGGTCTACAAGCTGGTGAGCCGGCAGGACGACGACGGCACCTTCGTCTCCGTCGCCAAGGCCGCCACGAACAAGGCGTCGGTCGGAGGGCTCAAGCACGCGCTGCGCCGCCTGGACGAGCACGGCACGGCGGAGGCGGAGGTCGTGGGCATCGGGATCAGCCCGGCGGACGACGGCAACGACCGGCCGCTGATGCACGAGTTCGTCCTGGACGGGGTCGTGCTGCCCGGGTGGACCGGGCCCGAGGGCGTCGTCCGCGCCGCCGAGCGCCACCGCCAGTCTCTCGCGGAGCTGCCCGGAGCCGTCCGGCGCCTGCAGCGCGGCGAACCAGTCATCCCCACCGAGTACGAGGAGGCACCATGACGCGCGCACTGATCATCGTGGATGTGCAGAACGACTTCTGCGAGGGCGGCTCGCTCGCCGTCCGGGGCGGAGCCCAGGTGGCGGCCGACATCAGCGAGCACATCGACGAGCATGCCGGCTCGTACGACTACATCGTCGCCACCCAGGACTGGCACATCGACCCGGGCAGCCACTTCTCCGAGACCCCTGACTTCATCGACTCCTGGCCCGTCCACTGCGTCGCCGACACGAAGGGCTCGGACTTCCACCGCGACCTCGACACCGAGAGCATCGACGCCGTGTTCCGCAAGGGACAGTTCGAGGCCGCATACTCCGGTTTCGAGGGCGTCAAGGCGCCCGACGACGAAGTGCCGACGGGCGAGCAGAAGCTCGGCGGCGGAGCAGTGGACGTCGACGAGGACCCCTTGACCCTCGACGACTGGCTGCGCGACCACGAGGTCGACGATGTCGTCATCGCCGGTCTCGCCACCGATTACTGCGTCCGCGCCACGGCCCTGGACGCGCTGCAGGCCGGGTACTCGGTCACCGTGATGGCCGACCTCACCCGGGGCGTGCACGAGGACAGGTCCGAGGACGCGCTGGAGGAACTGGAGTCCGCGGGCGTTGAGCTCGTGCGCTAGCTCTCCGGACGACGAAAGGCCGGGCTGGTCTCCCAGCCCGGCCTTTTTCGTGTGATCCTGCTACTTCTTTCCGATGAACCAGTCCTGCAGCTTCTGCAGCCGCCGCTGGAGCTGGTCCTCGTTGGCCTGCGCCACGGCCGGTCCGCCGCACTGGCGGCGCAGCTCGGTGTGGACCTGGCCGTGCGGCATGCCGGTGCGGGCCGCCCAGGCCGAGACGTTCTTGGCGAGCTGCCCGCGCAGTTCCGTGAGCTGGCGGTGGTCCACCACTGCCGGTTCGGCGGCAGGCGCCGCCATCGGCCTGGCCTTCCGTCGGGACTGCTGTTCCTGCTGGCGCTGGCGCAGGAGCTGGCCCACCTGATCGGCATCGAGCAGCCCAGGGATCCCGAGGAAGTCGAGTTCCTCCTCGCTGCCCATCTCGCCGCCGGTGCCGAACTCGCCGCCGTCGAACAGGACCCGGTCGAAGGAGGCCTGCGACTCGAGGGCCTCGAACTTTTGCTTGGTCAGGGAGTCCGACGCCTTGTCCTCGCGGTTCGCCGCCTCCATGAGGCCGTCCTCGAGGCCGAACCCCTCGTCGTCCTTCTCGGGACGGTCGAGCGCGTGGTCGCGTTCGAGTTCGAGCTGGTTGGCAAGCGCCATGAGGTTGGGCACCGAGGGCAGGAAGATCGACGCCGTCTCCCCGCGTCGTCGTGCGCGGACGTAACGGCCGACGGCCTGCGCGAAGAACAGCGGCGTCGCGGTCGACGTCGCATAGACGCCGACGGCGAGGCGCGGGACGTCGACGCCCTCGGACACCATGCGGACGGCTACCATCCACCGCTTGTCGCCCTCGGAGAACTCCTCGATCTTCGAGGACGCCTTCGCGTCGTCCGAGAGGATGACCGTCGGGGACTCCCCCGTGATCCGCCTGAGCTGGCCGGCGTAGGCGCGGGCGTCGTCGTGGTCCGTCGCGATCACGAGGCCACCGGCGTCGTGCACGGTGCGCCGCACCTCGGTGAGCCGCTTGTCGGCAGCGGCGAGGACCGCGGGGATCCACTCACCGGCGGGGTTGAGCGCCGTCCGCCAGGCCTGCGCCGTGATGTCCTTGGTGACCGCGGCCTCGCCGAGCGACGCGGCCATCTCCTCGCCGCCGCTGGTGCGCCAGCGCATCTGGCCGGAGTAGGCCATGAACATGACCGGGCGCACCACGTGGTCCCGGAGTGCCTGGCCGTAGCCGTAGGTGTAGTCGGCCCGCGAGCGGCGGATGCCGTCGCGGTCCTCGGCGTACTCGACGAAGGGGATGGCCGCCGTGTCGGAGCGGAAAGGCGTCCCGGTGAGCGCGAGGCGCCGCGCGGCCGGTTCGAAGGCCTCCCGGATGCCGTCACCCCAGGACAGCGCGTCACCGCCGTGGTGGATCTCATCGAGGATCACGAGGGTGCGGGCGGCTTCGGTCTTGGCGCGATGCAGCATCGGCTTGCTGGCGACCTGCGCGTACGTCACGGCGACGCCGATGAAGGCCCCGCCGTGGCGGCCGTCCGCGTTCTTGAAGTTGGGGTCGATCGCGAGGCCCACCCGCGCAGCGGCGTCGGCCCACTGGCGCTTGAGGTGGTCCGTCGGGGCTACGACGGTGATCCGGTTGACGATGCCGCGGTCCACGAGCTCCGTGGCCACCCTCAGGGCGAAGGTCGTCTTGCCGGCACCGGGGGTCGCCACGGCGAGGAAGTCGCTCGGTGATTCCCGGAAATACTTCTCCAGCGCTTCGCTCTGCCACTGGCGCAGCTTGGGGGCGGTCCCCCATGCTGCGCGCTCCGGATATGCGGGGGGCAGGGCTGCGCCGGCACCGAACAGGGTGTCACTACTCACGCCGGGACAGTACCTTCCATTGACTTGCTGGGGGTGAGGCCGGGGCCGGCATCAGAGAACCTGGCCCCTCTCAGACCCGAAACTATACCTGCTGTCGTGAACACCCACAGAGCCAGCCAGATCGCAACAAAGGTCGGCACGTGTCCCGGGTTGGAGGGGTCGTGCAGGAGGGCGAAGAGGGCTCCCGCGCCCGCTGTCCCCACGACCCCGCCGAGCTGGTCGGAGATCTGGAGCGCCGCGGAATTACGTCCCTGCTCACTCTCCGCCGAGAGCTTCAGCACCAGGACGGACGCGCTCGAGAGCGCCATGCCCATGGCCGACCCCGCCACGCCCCACGCCGCGACCAGGACCCAGAGGGGAGCTTCGACGGCCGTGGCGAGGACGAATCCGCCGAGCGACAGCGACAGTACGGACGATCCGGCGACGAGCAGCCACTGGCGGCCGAATGTCACCCGCGCCTGGACGAAGGACCCCGCACTCCAGCCGAGCGCCGCTGCGCTCAGGGTCAGGCCGGCGGTTCCGGGATCGATGCCGCGGGAACTGACCAGCATGAGCGGGATGAAGGCCTCGACCCCGAAGAACGCGACATTCACGATCCCGCGGGTGGCGATGATGCTGGGCAATCCGCGCGCGAGGACCAGGGTGCCTTTCGGCAGGAGCGCCGGCAGGACGATGAGGACGACGACGATCCCGGCGGCCGCCAGCAGCACGAGGCCGGTCACCGTTGCGGCACTCGGACTCTCTGTGTCGGCGAGCCGGACGACAGCCCACTGCGCGGCGAAGACTCCACCGGCGAGCGCGAAGCCCCGCACCACGCGCGCCGCAGCGGAACCGGCCTCGGGCGACTCGATCGGCCCGATGCCCCTCGTCTTCGGCCACACGATGACGACGGCGGCAAGCACGATGGGTGACACGCCGAGGAACACCCAGCGCCAGCCGAACTGCTCCGTCACGAAGCCCGCGATCACCGGACCGATGAGCCCCGGTACCACCCAGGCGGCCGCCAGCCACCCGAACACCACAGGCTGCACGCGCTGGGGGAAGGCCCTGCCGATCACGACGTAGACCGCCACGATCATGAAGCCGCCGCCGAGCCCGGACACCGCGCGGCCGACCGTGACGAGCCAGAAGTCCGGCGCCGCTCCTGCTGCGAGCAGTCCGAGGATCATGAGGGACAGCCCGACGGCGAGGGCGGGCCGGGGCCCCTTCCGGTCACACCACGAGCCGGCGACGACGGTGCCCAGCAGCGAGGCCGTCAGGTACATGGAGAACGCGAGCCCATAGCTCGACTCGCCGGACAGTTCCCGCGCCACCGAGGGCATGGCGGTGACGACTGCCATCGCCTCGAAAGCTGCGCACGTGATGATCGCGAGGATCCCGATGATGAGCGGGCGCAATTCGGGCGACATCGCCCTGGTGGCCTTCTTCACGGTCTTCTTCATGGCACCTTGTGTTCTGCTGGGCTGGAGCCGGGGATCCGGCCCCGCGGGGTCCGCCTACGCGCTGGGTCCTGCGGGGCAAGAACGACGGAAGCCCCGACATGCGCTGTTGCTCGCGGGGCCGGGGCTCGCCTGCCTTATCGCCGCCCTGAGGACGGCGGGTGGTCAGCCTTTCGGTTTGTCGTCGCCCGGGCGGAGGCCGTTGTAGATCTCCTTGCATTCCGGGCAGACCGGGAACTTCTCGGGATCGCGTCCCGGGGTCCAGACCTTGCCGCAGAGCGCGATCACGGGCTCACCGGTGAAGGCCGACTCCATGATCTTCTCCTTGCGCACGTAGTGCGCGAAGCGCTCCGAGTCGCCTGGCTCGACTTCCTGGCGTACTTCCTCACGTTCGATGGTCGCCGTGGAGCCGCCGGTATCGAGGGGATCGTTTGCGAAGGGATCTGCGGGCATAGTCATGGCTTCAGTCTATCGCTCGGCGGCTCGGCGGACAGGGGTGGCGGGCGATTCGCGGTCTCGGGAATTCCGTGGCCGGATGATGCCAGAGGTCCCGACGGGTATTCCCCGGTGCCGGTTATCCGACGACCCCTGGCTCGCTTTCAACCCCATTTCGACCTGATATCCACTTACTTCCGACCCACCCGATAATGTCGGTGGTGAACGGGATAATAGGAGTATGCGGACCCCGTTCGAGCAATTGATGGAAATGCAGCGGATATCCTCCCGGATCACCGAACTGAGCGCCGAGAAAGCACGGATCGACGCCGACATCGCCCGCGCCGCCACCGAACTGCGCGAACTCTTCACAGAACGCATCCTCCAGGGCTCCTACGCACCCCACCGGCACACCAATCTCGCCGACACGACCACCGCAAGCGAAATTGCCTGCCTCCTCCGCATCTCCGAACGCACCGCCCACCGACTCGTCCAGCACTCCGTGCTGCTGGTCCAGTACCACCCCAAAACCCTGGACGCCCTGCATGCAGGCACCATCTCCTGGGCTCACGCCACAACCCTCCTCTACGAATACGCCGCCCTGCCCTCCGGCGCCGCAGCCGCCATGGAAGAAGCACTGCTGCCCATCGCAGCCGATACCGCCGTCCCCCGCCTGGCCCACCGCGCCCGGAAACTACGTACCCAACTCCATCCCACCAGCCTCCAGGACCGCGCCCGCACCGCTGTCCAGGACCGCCGCGTGGATCTCGAACCCGCCGATGACGCGATGGCCTGGCTGCACATCCACCTCCCCATCACCGACGCCACGGCCATCGACACCCGCCTCACCACCACCGCCCGGGCCCTGCAAACACCTGCCGAACACCGCACCCTGCCCCAATTACGCACCGACATCCTCACCGACCTGCTCCTCGGCAGGTACGGCCCCGCCGACACGGGAGATGGCAATGAGGACGTGTACCGGGTACAGGCCCACATCAACGTCACCGTCCCGGTCCTGACCCTGCTCGGCCTCGACGATGCACCCGCGGACCTCGAAGGCTACGGGCCCATCCCCGCGGACACGGCCCGCCACCTCGCAGCCCACGCCCCTTCTTTCACCCGGCTTCTCACACACCCCGAAACCGGAGCCGTCCTCAGCGTCGGACGCACCACCTACGCCGTACCCGCGGACCTCAAAAAATGGTTACGCGTCCGCGACCGCACCTGCCGACATCCCGGCTGCAACACCCCCGCCTCACGTTGCGAACTCGATCACACCACCCCTTGGTCCCACCACGGCACAACAGCCCACAACAACCTGTCCCACCTCTGCCGCAAGCATCACATGCTGAAAACCGAAGGCATCTGGCACTACACCCAGCCCACTCCCGGCACCATCACCGCTACCTCACCCGCCGGCAGGACCTATACGACCGCCTCGGACCCACCACCCTTCTGACCTCAGCGGGTAGGCGCCTCGCAGCCGATGCCGGTCGGGTTCTCGATGCAGTTCTGGCTCACGTTGTGCCCCTGCGTGCGCCAGATGCTCATCAGGTGCGGCACCGAGACGACTGCGGCCTCACCGGCAACCGGCTGGAACGGCCCGCCGTCCACGGAATAGTCGCCGGCGAAGAACGTGGTCAACGTGAGGTCGAAGTCCCCCGTCTGGGCGTACTGATGACTCGTGGGCGTCTCGGTGTCGAAGGCGTCACCCTGCACCGGACCGCCCGGCGAAGTGGTCGTCGCGCTCGTGCCATCCCCGTAGTTCCACTGGTACGCGACGGGTCGGGCCTTCAGCACGATGGTGGCGTCCTGGAACTCGAAGGTGAACTCCTGCTCGCGCGCCTCTGCGTAGATGTTCGAATGCGCGTTCCTCAGACCGAAGTTCGACGGCTGGGAGATGATCACGGAGGCAAGGACCGGCTGCTTCTGGAACTCAGCGAGGGTGATGACAATGGGCGCCTCCTCTGGTGCTGCAGCACCCTTGACGGGCGGCTCGAGCGGCTCGCCCTGGTACATGCAGGACGAGCGGCCCGTCGGTGTCTGGGTCGCTGGCTGGACGTTGTTGTCCACCGCGATCCAGTTGACGAGAATCCCATCGTCCTGGGCATCGCACTGGGCGTTCATCTCAGGGCAGGTCACGGGATCCAGCGCATTCTGATCACCTGCGGTGCACGCCCGCTCGTAGACATAGCTGATTCCGTCGTCCGTGGGAAGCGCTGCTGGTTGAGCTGCTGGCGGAAGTGGTGTACCAGAAGGGGCAGAAGGGGCCGAGACGTCCCGGTGTTGGGACCGCAAAGAATTAGAAGCACCGAATTCGTTATGTTCAGCGAAGGCAGATGGGACCTCGCTTTCACCGAAAGCGGGGGACGCTGAGAAGAGGTTGAATAGAATGAGCGTCGTGGACAGTGGCACGCAGCCAGATAATCGCCTCATGTTCCCTCGGGTCTTCCAAAATCTAGCATAACCCAAGAGTCACCTTCGTATAGTGAGAAAGTCACATTGACTGACGCCCCCGGAGCTTCACTCTCGGAATTATTTCCATCATTCTGGTAGTACATAATGTCCGTCTGCTGGTAGTTCACGAACCCTTGGATCGATCCGGACGTATTTATACGAAAATCGGTACCGAAATCAATAAGTTGGAATTCGCCTCCGCTCATCCAACCCCCGCCAGCGTAGTAATCCTGCACTACTTGCCGTGTCTGATTGCACGTCCTGCATCCAGGGTCTGTCACCGCCTCGAAGGGCGCCCAGTCGTTCGTCTCGTAACCGTACGAGAACAGCTCCAACCAGTACTTGGTGAAGGCCTCCATGCCCTCCTTCGAATTCTCGTCCGCCAGTGCCGGCTTCACGGGAACAGGGATGTTGGCTGCCGGACCTGCCGACGATGCAGGCGACGGTTCGGGACTCGGCGAGGCCGTGGCCGACGGGGACGCCTCCGCGGTTGTCGGTGCTGACGTCGACGAAGGAGGGCTCTGCGTCTCGTTGGCGGACGGGTCACCGTCGCCTTGGCACCCAGTCAGGAGCATCAGCGCAATCGCGGCCCGCGCCGGCAATGCTGCCCCACGAGGACGGCCACTTGTACGCCTGAAGTACACGCAACTCCCCCGTCACCATCGACCAGCCACCCGGAATGGCCCCCAGCATAGCCCTCGGCCCCTTGCACCACGAGGGGTTATGCACAGCTCCGGGGAGGACGGAGACGTGGGCAGGCGAAAAGTGCAGCTGGAAGCAGGGAGAGCACAGCCGTCAGCGGTTGGCCGACACGGACAGCAGCAGCTCCGGAGCCCTCCTGTCGTACCAGCGGCCACCCGTCCGAATCCCGACGACCAGCAGGATCACGCCGAAGACCACTCCCGCCAGCAGCGTCAGCCAGCCGTACAGGGCCCGGTCGGTGATGAAATACGCGATGGTCAGGATGATCTCGGGCAATGCCAGCAGCAACATCACCAACCACCCGACCATCTGCACTGCGAACATCGTGAAGCTCGTCCCCGGCGGCGTCTTGAAAGCGCTCTCGCCGGGCAGCGGGACGTTGTAGGTGTACCTCGCCGACACGACGCTGGACAGCCCCGCCCCGGTGAGCAGGAGGCCGATCGACAGGCCCAGCATCACCGGCAGATCCTCGGCGCGTCCCGTGATGAGCAACGGCAGCACCGTGAACACCAGCGTGACCGGCAGCGCGAAGACGAGAAGGGCCGCGGCACGGCCCAGACGGTCGTCGCGGCCCCTCACCCCCGTGGAGAGGTGCAGGCTGAAGGCCGTGTTGTCGTAGGAGATATCGGCGGCGATGGACCAGGCCAGGAGGAAGGCGGTGGCGGGACCGAGGAAGGCGAAGGCGCCGCCCGATCCTCCCCCTGAGAAGTAAAGAAGCACCGCCAGGAACGGGATCACCACGAGCGAGGCGAAGTATCGGGGATCCCTGAACCAGTAGGTGAGCGACCGCGCTGCCACAGCCCCGGCGGGCGTGGCGGGGAACCGGCCGAACCACCCGATCCTCCCCCCGGCCCGCATAGCGACCGCGTTGTAGGGAGGGGTGACCAGGGCGCGGCTGAGCATGCGGCTCCACAGCACGAGGACCAGCGCGAGGGTGAGCACCCCGATCAGGAAGCGCACGACGGCCAGACCCGGGTATCCCGCAGCCACGTCGGCCGGCGCTGCCCAGAGTGCGCCCAGCGGAGTCCATGCGAGGACCTCGGCGAGGGACACGGCGAAGCCGGGCGAATTCTGGAAACCCGCCGTCACTCCCCCGATGATCGGCCCGAGGAAGATGAGCGGGAGAAACGCGACGATGCCGTTGACGTCCTTGAAGCGGCGCGATCCCGTCATCGAGGACACCGCCGTCGTGACGAGCCGCGACGCGACGACGCACAGGAGGACCGCGACGAGTCCGCAGACCAGCGCGGCCAGCGCGGCGGCCGGGTAGCGGATCCAGGTTGCCGTCTGCGCCAGGGCGGCGATCAGGGTCACCACGCCGGGCACGCCCAGCAGACCACCGAGGACGAGCCCCGCGAACAGCTGACGCTGAGGGATCGCGAAGGTCACGAAGCGCGCCGGGTCGAGGGTCATGTCGATGCCCGTGGCCGCGATGGGGATGATGATCCATCCGAGCACGGTAGCGGAGCCGCCGATCACCAGGATCGTGCGGATGAGCTCGACGTCCGCACTGCCGAGGAGCACGAGGCCGATGACGATGAACGACAGGACGCCCAGACCGTACAGGCCGCCCAGGATCACGCCGATGAGCTGCGCCGTGCTCCGCCGAAGCGAATTGCGCAGCAGGAGGAGCTTCAGCCTCAGGAGGTGCGCAACCACGACAGCCCTTCCGACGTGGTGCGTCCACCGACCAGTTCGACGAAGCGGTCCTCGAGTGTCGCATCGCCCCGGACCTCATCGACCGTTCCCGCCGCGAGGACGGTGCCCGCCGCGATGACGGCGACGTGGTCGCACATGCGCTGCACGAGATCCATCACGTGGCTGGAGACGATGACGGACCCTCCGGACTGCACGTAGCCTCCGAGGATGTCCCGGATGTTGGCGGCCGACACCGGATCGACGGACTCGAAGGGTTCATCGAGCACCAGCAGCCTCGGAGCATGGATGAGGGCGGACGCCAGGGCGATCTTCTTCGTCATGCCCGCCGAGTAGTCCACCACCAGCGTCCCGGCGTCGTTCGTGAGATCCAGCGCATGCAGGAGGTCGCGGGTCCGCTCGACCACGGTCTCGCGGTCCATTCCCCGCAGCAGCCCGGCATACGTGACCAGCTGCTCGCCGGTCAGCCGGTCGAAGAGGCGCACGCCGTCGGGCAGGATGCCCATCAGCTTCTTGGCCTCGAGCGGCTGCCCCCACACGTCCACCCCGTGCACGAGGGCCTGCCCGAAGTCAGGGCGCAACAGCCCCGTCGCCATCGAGAGCGTGGTGGTCTTGCCGGCACCGTTCGGTCCGACGAGCCCGTAGAAGGACCCGCGCGGCACCTCCAGATGGACGCCGTTGACGGCGATCTTCTCGCCGAAGCGCTTGGCCAGCCCGCGGATGCTCAGGGCCGCCGTAGCCGGCCCCGCCTGGGCGTGGTTCGCGTCGGACGGCGGTGGTACGAGGGAACTCATGCTCCCAAGCTAGCAACGCGCGCTCGGCCCCCTCGTCATCCCAAAGGAGGAGGGGGTCGTGTCAGAACCCGCCGGCGCGCTCGTACTGCGGGACGGGCGGCAGGTCGTGACCCAGCTCGTGCGCGGCACGCATCCACCAGTGGGGATCACGCAGCGCGGCCCGCGCGACCAGGACGACGTCGGCCCGCTCGTTGCGGATCACCTCGTCCGCCTGCCGGGCGTCACTGATCAGTCCGACGGCGCCGGTCGGGACGCCGGAGGACCGCACCTCCTCGGCGAGGGCCACCTGGTAGCCGGGTCCCACGGGGATGGACGCCGACGGCACGGCCCCGCCGGACGAGACATCGACGAAGTCGACACCCTCCTCGGCCGCGCGCTTCGCGAGCCTCGCGGACACCGCGCCGTCGAGCCCGCCCTCGGTCCAGTCGGAGGCCGAGATGCGCAGCAGCAGCGGCATCGACTCCGGGATGGTCCGCCGCACCTCGCGGATCACCTCGAGGGTCAGCCGGAAGCGGGCCTCCTCCGAGCCGCCCCAGCCGTCGGTCCGGGTGTTGACCAGCGGAGACAGGAACTGGTGCAGCAGGTATCCGTGCGCGGCATGGATCTCCATCGTGTCGAACCCGGCGCCGACGGCGAGCGCAGCGGCCGCACCGAAGTCACGGATCACCTTGTCGATGTCCTCCTCGGTCATGGCACGCGGCGCGGCGTACCTGCCGAATGCCTCGTCGGTGGGACCGAGCGTCTGCCAGCCGCCGTCCGACTCGGCCACCGAATCGTGCCGGCCGCTAAAGGGCCAGTAGGTGGACGCCTTCCGCCCGGCATGCGCGAGCTGCACCGCCGTCTTCGTCCCGACGGCACTGTGCTCGTGGATGAAGTCGTTGATGCGGCGCTACGCGTCGGCCTGCTCCTGTGTGTAGATGCCGGCGTCGCGCGGGCTGATCATCCCCTCGTGGCTGACGGCGGCGGCCTCGGTGATGATCAGCGCGGCTCCACCGGTCGCGAACTGCCTCAGGTGCACGAGGTGCCAGTCGGTCGGCACCCCGGGAGCGAGGGTGGGCTCGCAGGAGTACTGGCACATGGCCGCGACCCAGCCGCGGTGCGCGAGGTCGAGGGAACCGAGCGTGATCGGATCGAAGAGGCCGGAGGGTCCGGTCGATGCAGCTGCGGGCGTCATGTCATCCTTCGGGGCGACGGATCGGAACGGCGGGTGGTGGGCCGGACGGGACGAGGCCCGACCGGCTTCTAGAACAGGGCGCGGGCGAGCCCGCTGCGGGCCTTGGTCACGCGCGGGTCGGTGACACCGACGACGTCGAACAGCTCCAGGACGCGCTTGCGTGCCGTCTCCCTGTCCTCGCCGGACGTCCGCCCAATGAACGCGATGATGCGGTTGAACGCGTCCTCGACATGGCCTCCCGTGAGGTCAAGGTCGGCGACCGCGAGTTGCGCACCGACCGCATCGGGCTCGTCGGCCCCGCGCTGCCGCACCTCTGCGGCATCGAGGTCCTGGACGCGCTGCATCAGCTCCACCTGGGCGAGCCCGGCCTTCGCCTCGGCGTCGGCCGGCTGCTCGGCGAGAGCGCGGCGGTAGGCTGCCGCGGCAGCGGGGTAGTCGCCCTTCTCGATGGCGTCGAACGCCTCCTGGTGCAGGGGCGGCAGCGGCGGCTCCTCCCCCGCGGCAGGGCCCGGGGAGGAGCCGTCGTTCAGCGTCCCGGTCACGCCGTTGGCCTCGGCGACCTTCATCAGCTCGTCGAGGTAGGCGCGGATCTGCGGGTCCGGAAGGGCACCCTCGAACAAGGGCACCGGCTGGCCCTTCACGACGGCGACCACAGTGGGCGCGCCCTGCGCCTGGAACGCCTGGGCGATCTGCGGCTGCGCCTGCAGGTCGACGTTGGCCAGCAGGATGCGGCCGTCGAACTCCACGACAGCGGCCTCGAGCACGGCGGTCACCTGGTTCGACTGCTCACTCCAGGTCGCACGGAGGTTCACGACGACGGGCACCTGCGCCGAGAGCTGCACCAGCTGCGGGAACGTCTGCTCCGTGACCTCGACGATGTACGGGCTCGGGGCAGCAGGGGCCTGCCGTGCCGCTGCCGGGCGCGCTGCCGCGTCGGCACGCGCCTTGAGGGCGGACAGGTCCACCGCTCCCCTGAGGTTCATGCTCGACGGCGGCATTCCGCCCCGCTGTGCTGGTGTGGACAATGCTCTGCCTTTCTCTGACTGCTGCTGGTGGAAGCTCGGGGTACGTCCGGCTCAGCGGAGCTTGGCGGACAGCAACTGCTGGGCGGCGCCGATGACCCGGATTTTATCGTCGCTGCCGGCCGGGGGTACGTACATCATCACGGCCTCACCGTAGTTGACGTCGATGCCCTTTCGGCTGCTCTCCTTACCGGTCAGCGCCTTGTACACGGTCCCCTTGAGGTCGATGGTGCCGCCGGACTTCGGGACGCTGGAGTACTTGTGGGTGAGGTAGCCGAAGACCATCGCCCCGCCGTCGCCCGTCAGCAGTGCCTGCGTGCGGTCGGCCTGGGCCGCGTGCGTGAAGGTGATGGTGGCCGCCTTGTTGCCGGGATCGGCCACCACCCCGGCCTGGAACTCGGTGATCGCCTCGGCGAAGGAGTTCTGCTCGAACGTCTTGGCATTGTCCCCGGACGGTTTGGTCAGGAAGTCGGCGATGGAGGCGACGGCGTCCTGGGGTGCGGTCGCGAGTGTCCCGGACTCGTCGAGCGGAACCGGGCCGGTGGCGCCGGGAGCGGGAGGCGAGGGGAACGTGCTGCCGGGCAGCATCTGGACGGCGGAGACCAGCCGGTAGTTCTCGCGCGGCGTGTCCTGGACCAGCAGCAGTGCCTGCGGCACGGGGTTCTCGTCGCCCTGGGTGAGCGCGACGATCGTCCGCGGCCACTCGACGTCGGTGGGGATCATGTCGAGCAGGACGGGGTCGGCGGCCACCGGCGGCGGGACCGCGGCCTTCTTGTCCTTCGCCCGCACTGCGTAGGCACCGGCGCGGAGGTCCAGCGCCCCGCCGTCGACGCGCGTGGCGAGGCGCTTGGCGTCGGAGTCGGCGTCGCCGTCGGCCACAACGGCGGCGACTGCTCCCAGGATCCGCTCGAGCTGGCTGTCGAGGACGACGGGCGGACCGCTGGCCTTGCTGCCGGCCGACGGGGCTCCCGCAGCAGCGGTGTCCGTTGCGGTGGCTGATGCGGTGGGCGCTGCGGTCGGCGTGGCAGAAGGCGACGTCGTCGCCATTCCGGGCGTGATCCCCAGCAGCGATCCGGCGCCGACCAGACCCGCGACGACCAGGACGGAACCGGGAGCGGCGTATGCAGCCCCGCCCGGCCTGTCGGCCTGCCCGTTCCTGCGGGCGTGGGCACGCGTGCCCTCCACGGGGTCGGCGTTCCGGCCCCCGCGGTTGCGAGGGGTGAGGAAGAGGAGCGCGATGCCCAGGACGACGACGAGCGCACCACCGATGATCAGCGGGAGCGCGAACGGGGTGGACTGCTCGTTGGGGCGGGTGACGGACACCTGCGTCGGAGCGGGCGTTTCTCCGTCGGTGGCGAGGAGGATGGACCAGTCGCCCTCGGCGGGCTCGCTCCAGCGGTAGGTCAGCGTGCCATCACCTGGTTCCTCGCTGATCCACAGGTCACTGCCGCGGGGCTCGGGCACGGAGTCCTCACCCTCGGAGTACTCCGAGGTGAGCGTGTCCTCGCTGGTGCCTGTGACGCTCAGGTGCGCGGCGTCGCCTACCCATGCCTCGACGTCCGAGGACCGCCCGACGGCCAGGGTGAACGGACCGTCCGCGTCCACGGTCACCTCGACCGGTCCGCCCGCACCGTCGCGCGCGCCCGGCTCGATCACCGTGACCGGCGCCGCCCGGGCATCCTGGGCGACGCTCGCGGTCACCGTCTCGGCGGGAGCCCAGACCGTCCGCTGACCGATGCCGAGGAGCATCAGCAGGAGCCCTGCCACGATGATCGGTATTGCTGTCTTTCCGCGCACTGGTTGCCTATCGTCGTCCGTTACGGCGGACCACGTGGCCCCTTCCGCTCTGAGGCCGGCGCAGCGATGCCGCGACACAGCGCACTCAGGAATAGCTCCTCAATGGTAACGAAGTTCGTCCGGGCACTACCTCCGGACGGCGCGAAGCACCGCGCGTCAAGAACCTCGCTGCCCTGCCACCGGCTGTTAGGGTTTCGCTAGTCGGACCCTAACAGCGGTAGCAGCACCGCTCACGTGAAAGCAGAGCTCTTCGTTGACAGACCACCAGGACGTTCCGCTCGATCAGCCGCTCCCGCGGCCCGAGCCCGTCGGGACCAACGACGACGGGCACTCCACCGGCGGACAGCCGACCATCGTGACACCTCCGCCGTCGGCCCTGCGCTCGCTCTTCTCCCTCGCGCGCAGGTCGCTCCCCGCAGCCCAGCCACGGCCGCGCTTCGAATTCCCCCCGGAACTCGAGCCCGCCCCGGTTCCCGTGGATCCCGATGTTTCGCTCACCGACGAACGCCTGAAGTTCGGCGGCGCCTACCCGAGGACCATGCGGTCCCATCCCATCCACTTCGGCTTCATGATGAGCGTCGGCGTGGGCCTCGCCCTTCTCGCCTTCTTCATCATCACGAATGTGGGCCAGCTCCTCGTCTGGATCGGAGCGGCGCTCTTCATCGCCCTCGGACTGGACCCGATCGTGCGGTGGCTCGAGACCAAGGGCGTACCGCGTCCGGTGGGGATCGCCACGTCCCTCTCGATCCTCGTCGGCTTCGTGGCAGGCTTCTTCGCCCTCCTCATCCCGACGATCGTCAGCCAGACCTCGCAGATCGTCGACCGGGGACCGGGCTACGCACAGGACTTCCTGAACTCGGAGTTCTTCACCGGACTGGACGCACAGTTCCAGCTGCGGGACCGCGTCACCTCGGAGATCGACAAGTTCTTCACCAACAGCGCCGCGGTGGGCGGGATCTTCGGCGGCGTGCTCGGCGTCGGAACGGTGATCCTGAACGCCCTGTTCGGCACCCTGGTGATCCTGGTCCTCGCGCTGTACTTCCTCGCGTCACTGCCGGGGATGAAGAAGTGGGCGTACCGGCTCGCCCCCCGCTCACGCCGGCCCCGCGTGGAGGTCCTGTCGGAGGAGATCACCCGCAGTGTGGGCATGTACGTCATCGGCCAGGCCTGCGTAGCCCTCCTCAACGGGACCTTCGCGTTCATCGTGATGACCATCGCGAACGTCCCGTTCTCCGTGCTGCTGGCGTTCGTCGTCGCGCTGCTGGCATTCATACCGCTGGTCGGCGGAACGATCGCGGCGGTCCTCGTCAGCCTGATCGCGCTCACGGTCGGCTGGCATACGGCGCTCCTGTTCGCCATCCCCTACGTCGCCTACCTGCAGTTCGAGGCGTACTTCATCTCCCCGCGCATCATGCAGCGCGCCGTCGCCGTGCCCGGGGCGGTAGCGGTCATCGCCGTGATCGCCGGCGGAAGCCTGCTCGGCGTCCTCGGAGCCCTGATCGCCATCCCCACGGCGGCAGCCGTCATGCTGCTCCTCAAGGAAGTCTTCATCGCCCGCCAGGACGGCCAGTAGCACGACCGGTCCGCCCGCAGCCGAGCCCGAGATCGAGCCCCGGCTCAGCCCGCTTTCAACGGCCCGGATCAGCCAGCCTTCAGCGGCGACGGGGCGACGGCGGCAGGTCCCGTCCAGTGGGAAGGCAGCGGAAGCGCGACATCGGGGCGCACCACGCCCACGATCTCGTTGAGCGCCCGGGCCGCGTACTTCTCCCCCACCCAGAGGTGCTTCGCACCGTCGATCCCCGTCACGTCGGCCTGCGGGACACGGGAAAACCGTTCCACCGCGTCGTCCGGCACCAGGTAGTCGTCGAACTCGGGCACCAGTACCTTCAGGGGAAGCCCGCTCGCGCGCCAGGCGTCGAGGTCGGCGTCGCCTGCCCGGTGCAGCGGCGGCGAGAGCAGGATGGCCCCTTCGATGAGCTCGGCCACCGGGTCCTGGGCACCGTACTTGAGGCACAGCTCGGTGCCGAAGGACCAGCCCACCAGCCAGATGTTGTGGAGTCCCTGTGCCACGGCCCAGTCGACCGCCGCCTGCAGGTCCAGGCGTTCACCGTCGCCGCCGTCGAAGGTACCCTCGCTGCAGCCCCGGGGGGAACAGGTGCCACGCGTATTGAACCGCAGGACCGCGATGTCCGCGAGGGCGGGGAGCCGGAAGGACGCCTTCCTGTACACGTGGGAGTCCATGAATCCGCCGTGCGTGGGCAGCGGGTGGAGCGTCACGAGGGTGGCCTCCGGCGTCCGCCCCTCCGGCGTCGCGAACTCGCCCACGAGGGTCAGACCGTCCGCGGTGAGCAGTTCGATGTCGCGGCGATCGGCGGGCAGCACCGTCGACGCCCGGATCTCTATTGCTTCGTCGCTGGTCGTGAAGGTGTACTCGGGGGTATCGCTGGCCATTCCACCAGTCTAGGTCGGCCGCACGTGCGGCCCGGACGCGTCCTCAGTAGCGGAAGCTGCGCGTCTGCCAGCACCTCACATGCCAGTGCCGCCGGTCGGCGAGGGCCGTCTCGGGCCCGAACAGCGAGTCCTCGCGCCACACCACGAGGTGCGCGATCCCGGGCAGGATCGCGGAGTTGCAGCCGGGGCATGTGTAGGTCTTGGCCGCGTTCCGCTCGGTGATGCGCCGGACCGACCATTCGCCGTCGGGCGCGGACTCGCGCAGCGGCAGGCCGGCACGGGCCCGTTCGAGGTCGATGTCCGGCGGCGGGGCCCACTTGCTCCGCGCGCTGCTGCCGGGCCGGCTGGGTCGGTTGGAGCGGGGCACCGCTCCAGTCTGCCTGACAGGCGGCGGTCCACGGAAACGAGCGGAGCCTGCAGCGCACGCATGTCCCCCACAGGTCCGCATCCGGTCCCACCGACCCCTAGAATGGACAGGTCCTACCGCCGGCGGCTCGGCTGCCCATAGCGCGCTGTAGGGATGTCCCTCGCAGTAGATCCGAAGGTTGCCCGTGCGTTTAGTGATAGCCCGCTGCTCCGTCGACTACGTCGGCCGCCTCCGGGCGCATCTCCCGCTCGCCACGCGGCTCCTCATGGTGAAGTCGGACGGCTCCGTCCTGGTGCATTCCGACGGCGGCTCCTACAAGCCCCTGAACTGGATGAGTCCGCCCGCGACCCTCAGGGTGAGCGAGCCCGACGACGCCGACCGTGCCGAAGGCATCACCGAGGTCTGGACCGTCCAGCATGCCAAGAGCGACGACCGACTCGTCATCAGCATCCGCGAGCAGTTGCACGAATCCTCGCATGACCTCGGCGTGGACCCCGGGCTCGTCAAGGACGGGGTCGAGGCGGACCTCCAGCGGCTCCTCGCCGAGCAGATCGAGCTCCTCGGAGCCGGGTTCACCCTGATCCGCCGCGAGTACATGACGGCCATCGGTCCCGTGGACATCCTGGCCCGGGACGCGGAGGGCCGTACAGTGGCCATCGAACTGAAGCGTCGCGGGGACATCGACGGCGTCGAGCAGCTCACACGCTACCTCGAACTGCTCAACCGCGATCCGCTGATGTCGCCGGTCCGTGGGGTCTTCGCCGCACAGCAGATCAAGCCGCAGGCCCGCGTGCTCGCCACGGACCGGGGCATCGACTGCATGACGCTGGACTACGACGCCATGCGCGGCGTCGACGACAGCGCATCCCGCCTCTTCTAGAACGCCCCGCTGCCGGCCGACCCGGAATCGGTCGGGCCGGAATCGGACGGGCCTAGAATCGGACCATGGCCCTCTCGAGCGGAACACCCACTGCCCTGTCCGGACGACTGGTGACCGACGCGGGCATCGTCGACGACGGCGTGCTGCGCTGGGACGGTTCACGCATCACCGAGGTGGGACAGACCGCAGGCGGCCCCCCTGCCGAGAGGCTTCCCGAGGGCTACCTCATCCTCCCGGGACTCATCGACCTCCATTGCCACGGTGCAGGCGGCGGGGACTTCACCTCGGGCTCCCCCGCCGACGTCGAGGCGGCGACGGCGTACCTCCACCGCAGCGGCACGACGACGATGCTCGCCAGCACCTGCGCTGCACCGCTGGAGGACCTCGAGGCGGCCTTCGAACGGCTCGCCGCGGCGACCGAGGCCGGGCTGGTGGCCGGTATCCACGCCGAAGGACCCTTCCTCTCCCGGGAGCGTAACGGCGCCCATGACCCGGCGTTCCTCCTCCTGCCGACGCAGGAGGACGTCGCACGGCTCGTCGCCGCGGGAAGGGGGCACCTCACCTCGATGACCTACGCCCCGGAACTACCCGGCAGCGACGTTCTCGTCTACGAACTCGTCACGCACGGCGTCATCCCGTCCATCGGGCACACGGACAGCTCGACGGAGGAGACCAGCGCGGCCCTCGACCTCATCAACGAGGAACTGGCCTCGACCGGTTTCGCGGGGTTCAGCGGGCGGCCGACAGCCACGCACCTGTTCAACGCGATGCCTGCGATCCATCACCGTTCCCCCGGCCCCGTACCGCTGCTCCTGCAGCGGGCCCGGGCCGGCGAGATCGCCGTCGAACTCATCGCCGACAACGTGCACCTGCACCCCGAGACGGTACGCATGGCGTTCACCATCGCGGGTGCGGAGAACATCTGCCTGGTCAGTGACTCGACGGCGGCCGCAGGGTGCGCGTCCGGCACCTACCGGCTGGGACGGAGCGAGATCGCCGTCGTCGGGAATTCCGCCGTCCTGACCGCGTCGGGCGCGCTGGCCGGCGGCGCCGCGAGCCTGCTCGACGTGGTGCGCTGCACGGTGGAGGCGGGAGTCCGCGCGGAGGATGCCGTCCGCTCCGCGACGGCAGTGCCGGCGGGCGTCCTCGGACTTGCAGACGAAGTGGGAAGCCTGCGGAGCGGGCTCCGTGCCGACGCCTTGGTGGTCTCCCCCGACCTGCAGCTGAAGGGTGTGCTGCGAGCCGGTACCTGGGTGCGGCCCCTCGAGGCGTGATCCGGCCGACGTCGTTCTCGGGCAGCCGTCAGCGCCAGGTGCCGATGCCGATCACCGGACCGGCTTCGATCCACGAGGAGAGCCCCGCGTAGACGTCGTACTTCATGGCGAGGTCGAAGGGCTCGCCCTCGTAGGCCAGCTGGACGATGATCGCCCCCGGCTGGATCCGCACACGCTCCGCTTCGGTGGGAGCCCGCCAGCCTTCCACCTCGAGGGAACTCCGGAGGAAACGGAACTTCGGGATCGGGCTCAGCGACAGAAGGCTGAGCCATTCCAGGTTCTTGTCCGTATAACGACAAACCCCCACCCGCCAGCCCTTAGGAGGGAGGCGGATGGAGGCGTCGAACGTGCCGAGGGCACGGTTGAGCTGGTAGCGACGAAGCAGGAAGGCGCCGATCACGAGCACGAGCAGGCCGAAGACGACCGCAAGGCAGATGAACGTCACACCCAGTGCCTCCATGCTGGGAACCCTAGACGGATTCCGGAGTCACCGAACCGCCGACCCTGGCGTTGTCCGCCACGATCACTACCCGGTTCGAGTCGACAGAGAAGAAGCCACCGTCCACACCGACCACCAGGCGTTCGCCGTCGACCGGATCCACCGAGAGCTCACCCGCTTCGAGGATCGCCAGGATGGGAGCGTGGCCGGGAAGGATCCCGATCTGCCCGTTGGCGGTGCGTGCGTTGACCGTGCGCGCTGCGCCCGACCACACGAAGTGGTCGGCCGCAACGATTTCGACCTCGAGTTCGCCGTGCGATGCCATCAGCGTTACTTACCGGTCTGAGCTTGGATCTTGGCCCACTGGCGCTCGACGTCGTCGAGGCCACCGATGTTGAAGAACGCCTGCTCCGCGATGTGGTCGAGGTCGCCGTTGCAGATCGCCGCGAAGCCTTCGATGGTGTCCTTTATGGAGACCGTCGAGCCCTCGACGCCGGTGAACTGCTTGGCTGTGTAGGTGTTCTGGGAGAGGAACTGCTGGATACGGCGCGCACGCGCGACGATGACCTTGTCCTCTTCGCTGAGCTCGTCGATACCGAGGATCGCGATGATGTCCTGCAGTTCCTTGTTCTTCTGCAGGATCTGCTTCACGCGCACGGCCGTGTTGTAGTGGTCGTGCCCGATGTACTGCGGGTCTAGGATGCGCGAGGTCGAGGCGAGCGGGTCCACGGCCGGGTAGAGGCCACGGGACGCGATCTCGCGGGAGAGCTCGGTGGTCGCATCGAGGTGCGCGAACGTGGTGGCCGGAGCCGGGTCGGTGTAGTCGTCGGCAGGGACGTAGATCGCCTGCATGGACGTGATCGAGTGCCCCTTGGTCGAGGTGATGCGCTCCTGCAGGAGGCCCATCTCGTCGGCCAGGTTGGGCTGGTACCCCACGGCGGACGGCATACGGCCGAGGAGGGTCGACACCTCGGAGCCTGCCTGGGTGAAGCGGAAGATGTTGTCGATGAAGAGCAGCACGTCCTGGTTCTGCACATCGCGGAAGTACTCCGCCATGGTCAGGGCCGAGAGGGCCACGCGGAGGCGCGTTCCCGGCGGCTCGTCCATCTGGCCGAACACGAGGGCCGTGTCCTTGAGGACGCCGGCCTCTTCCATCTCGACCCAGAGGTCGTTTCCTTCACGGGTGCGCTCACCGACACCGGCGAACACGGAGGTGCCACCGAAGTTGCGGGCGACACGCGTGATCATCTCCTGGATGAGGACGGTCTTGCCGACGCCCGCACCACCGAAGAGGCCGATCTTTCCACCCTTGATGTAGGGGGTCAGGAGGTCGATCACCTTGATGCCCGTCTCGAGCATCTCGGTGGAGCCTTCCAGCGACGCGAAGGACGGAGCCTTGCGGTGGATCGGCCAGCGCTCGGAGATCTCGAGGGCGGACTCCTCGACGTCGAGGGGCTTGCCCAGGACGTTGAAGATGTGGCCCTTCACGCCGTCGCCGACGGGCACGGAGATGGGGGCACCGGTGTCCTGCACCACGGTGCCGCGGACGAGACCGTCGGTGGCCTGCAGCGAGATGGCGCGGACGAGGTTCTCACCCAGGTGCTGCGAGGTCTCGAAGGTGATCAGGCGGGTCACACCGTTGAGAGTGACCTCGGTGGTGAGCGCGTTGTACATTGCGGGGATTGCGTCGGCCGGGAACTCGACGTCGACAACCGGGCCGATGACACGTGCAATACGGCCGGTGGCGCCGGGGGCAACTGAGTCCGTACCGTGTTCAACAGTCTGGGCAGTCATCTCTCTCACTTCATTTACGTAGATGGCGTGGAAACAAGTCTAGCTGTGCACCCGGCGCCCGCGAGGACCCGGATGGGGTGTCAGGAGGCGTTCAGCGCGTCCGCGCCGGCCACGATCTCCGAGAGCTCCTGGGTGATCTCCGCCTGGCGGGCGGTGTTGCGCAGACGCGTGTACTTCTTGATGAGCTCGGTCGCGTTGTCGCCTGCCGACTTCATGGCCCGCTGGCGCGCGGCGAGTTCGCTCGCCGCTGCCTGCAGCATGGCGGCGAAGATGCGCGCTTCGATGTACCTCGGGAGGAGCGCGTCCAGGACCTGCTCGGGCTCCGGCTCGTACTCGTAGAGCGGGAGGATCTCGCCGTCCTGCGACTCGTCCTCGTCCACGACCTCGAGCGGGAGCAGCCGCATGACGGACGGCTCCTGCACGACCATGGACCGGAACTTCGTGTAGACGACGTGGATCTCGTCCACGCCACCGTCCTCGTAGTCCTTCAGGAAGGCGGACAGGAGCGCCTCACCGACCTCCCGGGCGACACTGAACTCGGGAGCATCGGTGCCTCCGGTCCAGATCCGCTCGTACGCGCGACCGCGGAAGTCGAAGTACGACTGGGCCTTGCGTCCGACCAGGTATGCCTGGATCTCCTTGCCCTCGGAGCGGAGCGTTTCGAAAAGCCCCTCCGCCTGCTTCAGGGCACTGGCCGAGTACGAACCGGCGAGGCCGCGATCGGAGGCCATCACCAGCACGGCTGCTCGCCGCACCTGACCGTGCTCGGTGGTCAGCGGGTGGTCGATCTCCGTCTGCGACGACACGGCCGAGACGGCACGTGTGATCGCGTTCGCGTACGGCAGCGCAGCGGCGACGCGCGTACGCGCCTTGCCGATGCGAGAAGTCGCGATCAGTTCCATCGCCTTGAAGATCTTCCGCGTCGACGTGGTCGAGGCGATCTTCTGGCGGTAGACCCGGATCTGGGCTCCCATTCTTGTCCTTTCCTTCGCTCCCGGTAGGGGAAGCGATCAGGCCAGGGTCCTGCACGCCGGGAGGGGTCGGGCCCCTCCCGGCAGCAGATCCTCTAGCGCTTGTGCCTGACGATCTTTTCCTGCTCGACCGAATCGGCGTCGATCGCTTCGTGCTCCTCGTGGCCGGGGTGGATCCCGTTCGCGCCGGTACCGAAGAAGCCCTGCTTGAAGTTCGTGATCTGCGTCTTCAGCTCCTCGATGGTCGAATCCTCGAGCTTGCCCGTCTGGGCGAGCGTGGTGAGGATCGGCGAGGTGTGGCCGAGGTGCTCCAGGAACTCCGTCTCGAAGCGGTTGATGTCCTCGACCGGTACGTCGTCGAGGTGCCCGTTCGTTCCGGCCCAGATGGAGACGACCTGCTGCTCCACCGGCATCGGGGAGTACTGGCCCTGCTTGAGCAGTTCCATCAGGCGGGCACCACGGGTCAGCTGCTGGCGTGACGCCGCATCCAGGTCGGAGGCGAACATCGCGAAGGCCTGCATGTCGCGGTACTGGGCGAGGTCGAGCTTCAACGTGCCCGAGACCTTCTTCATCGACTTCACCTGTGCGGCACCGCCCACTCGGGACACCGACACGCCGACGTCCACGGCGGGGCGCTGGTTGGCGTTGAACAGGTCCGACTGCAGGAAGATCTGGCCGTCGGTGATGGAGATGACGTTGGTCGGGATGTAGGCCGACACGTCATTCGCCTTCGTCTCGACGAGCGGGAGTCCCGTCATCGAGCCCGCGCCGAGCTCGTCCGAGAGCTTGGCGCAACGCTCGAGGAGGCGGGAGTGCAGGTAGAACACGTCACCCGGGTAGGCTTCGCGTCCCGGCGGGCGCCGGAGCAGCAGGGACACCGCACGGTAGGCCTCTGCCTGCTTGGACAGGTCGTCGAACACGATGAGGACGTGCTTGCCGCCGTACATCCAGTGCTGGCCGATCGCCGAACCGGCGTAGGGAGCCAGGTACTTGAAGCCCGCGGGGTCGGAGGCGGGAGACGCGACGATGGTCGTGTACTCCAGCGCACCCTTGTCCTCGAGGGTCTGGCGGACGGCTGCGATGGTCGATGCCTTCTGGCCGATCGCGACGTAGATGCAGCGGACCTGCTTGTTCACGTCACCGGAAGCCCAGTTGGCCTTCTGGTTGATGATCGTGTCCACGGCGATGGCGGTCTTGCCGGTCTGGCGGTCGCCGATGATCAGCTGACGCTGGCCGCGGCCGATCGGGATCATCGCGTCGATGGCCTTGAGCCCGGTCTGCATGGGCTCGTGCACCGACTTGCGCTGCGTGACGCCAGGCGCCTGGGTCTCGAGCGCGCGGCGTCCTTCGGCGACGATCGGGCCGAGGTCGTCGATGGGCTGGCCGAGGGGGTCGACCACGCGGCCGAGGAAGGCGTCGCCGACGGGAACGGAGAGGATCTCGCCCGTGCGGTGTACTTCCTGGCCTTCTTCGATTCCGTTGTAGTCACCGAGGACGACGACACCGATTTCACGGGTGTCGAGGTTCTGGGCGAGTCCGAGCGTGCCGTCCTCGAACCGCAGCAGCTCGTTGGCCATGACGGAGGGAAGACCCTCGACACGGGCGATGCCGTCACTGGCGGTGGTGACGCGTCCGACTTCGACGCGCTCCGCGTTTCCGGGCTCGTAGGACGCCGCAAAGTCGTTCAACGCACTACGGACGTCTTCGGCGTTGATGGTCAATTCGGCCATCTCAGTCCCTGCTCTCCTGTGTTGTGATCACCAGATGCGTGGCGACCGGGGTGTGATTCAGTGGGTGTGACAAGGCGCGCGCGCCTATCCCGCCAGCCTGCGGCGGAGTTCGGACAAGCGCGTGACCACGGTGGAGTCGACCATTTCGTCTCCGACGCTGACACGGACTCCCCCGATGAGTGAGGGATCGACGTTCACGTTGACCTTGAGCTCGCGGCCGTACATCGCGTTCAGCCCGGCTTCCAGCCGCTCGAACTGGCTTGCCGTCAGCGGACGGGTAACGCTGACGTTGGCAATCCAGCGCTGCTGGCGTGCGGCGACGAGCTCGAGGAACCGCTCCACGAGGGCCGCGGGCTTCAGCCCGCGCGGTGCCCGCACGGCCTGTGCGATGAGGAGCCTGCCCGCAGGTCCTGCCTGCGGAACGAGCTTCAGGCCGAGTGCGACCTTCGACTCGGGCGTCGCCTGCGCTTCGGACAGGGCGCGTTGCAGCGCATGGTTCGAGGCGACTACCTGCATGAAGGAGTACAGCTCGTTCTCTAGCCGATCCAGGCCTTCCACCCCGCTGCCCTGCTCGGCGACCGAGATCACCACGGTCGCCGCGAGGGTCTCCAGGGCGTCCCCGATGTCGCGTGCGTTGGCCCAGCGCTGGCCGACGAGGTCCTTGACCACGTCGGCTGCCTCGGGCGAGACACGACCGGCGATGAGCTGGTCGACCAGCACGGCCTTGTCCTTGCCGGTGCGGGACGGATCGGTCAGCGCGCGGCGCAGCCCGGCGTTGCTGTCGAGAATCGCCAGCACGCCGAACAGGTCCTCGGCCAATGCGAGGGTTGCACCCGGCAGTCGGGACTCCAGTCCTTCACGGACCGTTGCCAGGGAGACGCTCGATACTCCTGCCATTACTTCGCTGCACCTGCGCTTTGCGACGACGTCTCGAGGTCGGCGAGGAAGCGGTCGATCACGCGTGCCGACCGGGCGTCGTCCGCGAGGGACTCCCCGACGATGCGGCTTGCGAGATCCGTGGCGAGCGTACCGACCTCGGAGCGGAGCGAGACCACGGCGGCCTGGCGCTCGGCTTCGATCTGCACGTGCGCCTGCTCCGAGATGCGTGCCGACTCGGCCGCTGCCTTCTCCTTGAGCTCCGCGAGGATCTGCGCGCCTTCGGCGCGTGCTTCCTCACGGATCCGGTTGGCCTCGGTGCGGGCCTCCACGAGCTGCTGCTTGTACTCGTCGAGCGCCGCGTTGGCCTGGGCCTGTGCGGCCTCGGCCTTTGCGATACCGCCTTCGATCGCTTCCGTACGCGCTGCGAAGGTCTTCTCGAACGCCGGCATGACGAACTTGATGACGATGAACATCAGCACGGCGAAGCCAGCAAGCGTCACAAGGAATTCCCACCAGTTCGGTGCGAGCGGGCTCGATCCCTCTTCTGCCGCCATAATTGCTGCCTTAAGCATTTTTCACCCGTCTTTCTTCAACGTGTCTTCGATCGATCCGGACGGGGTGTCAGGCGCCGATGACGAAGGCGAAGACGAGACCCAGGATCGCGAGGGCTTCGGTCAGTGCCAGGCCGAGGAAGGCGATGGGCTGGAGGACACGCTGTGCCTCAGGCTGGCGAGCTACGCCATTGATGTAGGCCGCGAACACGAGACCGACACCGATACCACCGCCGATTGCGGAGAGACCGTATCCAACGAGGTTGAGGCTACCCTGTACTTCCATTGTGTTCCTTTCAAGATGCCGCTTGCTGCGACAGGTTGTTTGGGATCATCCCCGACGGGGAAGACTTGTGTGAATCAGTGGGCGTCGGCGTGCAGTGCGCCTTCGATGTAGATCGCGGCGAGCAGCGTGAAGACGTAGGCCTGGAGGATCATGATCAGCGCCTCGAGCATGTACATCGCGACGGCCCCGACGAGGACCAGGACGCTCGTGCCCTGCAGCAGGATGTTGCCGGTGGAGACCATGTACTCGATCGCCGAGCCGGCCAGGGTCACGATGAGGTGACCGGCGAGCATCGTGGCGAAGAGTCGCAGCGAGTGGGTGACCGGGCGGACGATGAAGTTCGAGATGATCTCGATCGGCACGACGATCGGGAGGATGTACCACGGCACACCCGAGGGGACGACGGCCAGCTTGAAGTAGCGCAGGCCGTGCTTCTTGAGGCCGATGCCCACCCAGAGGATGTAGAAGATCGCCGCGATGGCGTAGGCGCTTCCCGGGTGCGAGAAGCTCGGCAGCTGGAGGAACGGGATGGCGCCGAAGATGTTGTTCACCAGCACGAAGAAGAAGGCGGTGAAGAGCCAGGGGACGTACTTCAGGAAGTCCCGGCCGCCGATGATGTCCTTGCCGATGGAGTTGCGGACGAAGCCGTAGGCCGACTCACCGAGGAACTGCACCTTTCCCGGCACCAGCTGCTGGCGGCGGGACGCGACGAGGAAGAAGGTCGCGATGAGGATCACCGAGAGGATGACCATGAGCATCTGCTTGCCGAAGCCGGGGTCGAACCAGACGCCGTAGTGGTCACCCCAAGGGAGGAGATCCCGGTAGTGGGTGTCCTCGATCGTCGGGGCTACGAATCCCTCTTCGGTAGTTGCGGCCGGGAGCGCAAGCGCGATCAACGCGTTTCCTCTCTGCAGTGTCCATCGTTGGGCAAGATCTGTTCGGTCGCAGTGGAACTGGTCCGACTCGTTAAGTTATGGGGATTCACTCGCGTTCAGCCTCGGTCCCGGGCACGGTCCGCCCGCCCTGCGGCTTCGGGGTGTGGTTCCGGGTGAGGTTGTGCATGTGGGAGAGGTAGAAACCCCCTGCTGCACCTAAGAACGCTCCCGCCAGCACCAACCAGCGCGTGTCGAGGAGATTATCTAGCCCCCAGCCTATCAAACTCCACACCGCGATCCCGCCAATCATGTAGCTGAAGACGGCGATGCCGGCGTTGTACCCGCCGTTGGAATAGCGCGCGTCCACGTCCTGGGGCGGCGTTCCGGGACCCTCCTCCGGACCGGGCGTGATGCCCGCCACGTCAGCGTCCTTCCAGCGGATCGGCGGACGGCGCCGCGCCCGCCGGGCCGTCCGGCGCCGCGTCGTCGTACAGGGGTGTCCTCAGGCGGGAGAACGCGACGACCTCCGCCACCTGCCAGGCGACGACGGTCGCGAGCGCCCCGGTGAAGAACCAGGTGCGGTCGAGCCAGCCCGGCGTCCCGAGGAGGAACAGGACGGCGGCGAACCCGACGACCTTGATCGCGTAGGTGACGGCGAACAGCCCGAGCGCACCGGACGGATTGGTCCTGCCGGTGAAGTGTCCGATCAGCAGGCTGATGCCGAAGAAGGTGACCACGAGCGCCGCACCGAACAGCACACTCGCGCCGGCGGCAGCGGAGGTCGCGAGGGTCGCGGCGACCGCGAGCACCAGGGCGATCGCCCCGCCCGCAGCGGCGCTCCGCGCGAGGATGCGCAGCCAGGGGGACGCGGTGGCCTCCGCTGCGGCCACGAGGGGCTGGGCTCCGTTCGCCGGGTGCTCCGGTCGTGGCACGTGCTGGTCCGCTCTGTCGGCTGCGCCGTCCGGCGCCCTGCTGGTCCTCCGTCGACGGCGTCGGGAGGTGGTGCGGATGCGCGTGGAGAACACGCCGCACCGGCGCCTGAAATTCTACCGCACGGCGAACGGCACGCCCGGAGCGGTCAGGGCGTGGCAGCCGTGCGCCGACGGGCGAGCGCGCGGAAGATCCGCGGGGAGTAGAGGTAGAGGGCGACGACGGCAGCGGCGAACAGCGAGGCGGAGACCGCCAGTGGCGCCGGTGCGGTGGCGAGCACGAAGCCGGCCGCTCCGGTCAGCGCGGACAGGATGCTGACGAAGAGGGACACCTGGACGTGGCTGAGGCCGGTGTCGGTGAGCCGCTGGTACACGTGCTGCCGGTGGGCCGTGTAGAGGCGCTCACCGCGGCGGGCCCGGCGGACGAACGTGGTGAACGTGTCCGCGAGGTAGATCAGCACGGGCGAGAGCAGGTATTCGAGGTAGACCCCCGCCAGCAGGCCGGTCACGGCGATCGCGGCGACGGACGCCCCCAGGAGGTAGCTGCCGACGTCCCCGAGGAAGACGAATCCCCGGCCGAGGTTCCAGGGCAGGAACCCGGCGAACGCCGCGGCCACCACGAGCCCCGCGACCGTCAGCCACAGCTGGTCGCTCAGCACGCCGGCGTAGGAGTAGAAGAGCCCGACGACGAGGCCGTGCATGCCCGAGATGCCGTTGATGCCGTCCATGAAGTTGGCAGCGTTGATGTAGGTGGCGACGGCGATCGCGCCGATGGGCACCCACCAGTAGCTGCTCTCGTCGATGGTGGTGGCGAGCGCCGCGGTGCCGATGGCGCCGATGAGGAGCTGCGCGGAGGCGCGGACCCGGATCGGCAGACCGCGGAAGTCCTCCATCCACCCGAGCGCAGCCGATGCGCCCACCATGCAGATGATGACCAGGATCAGCGACCGGTCGACGGCGACGAGGCCGGTCGCGAGCGAGAGCACCAGCGCGACGAGGATCGCCACCGCTACCGCCACCCCCATCCCGCGGATCACGACGGTGCTGTGCGAGGAGCGGTGGTTGGGGATGTCGATGACGCCCAGACGCTTCAGCAGGGGCTTGACGACGGTGGGCAGCGCGAGCGACAGCCCCAGCGCGACGGCGGCGACGACCGCCAGGAGCGCCGTCACGAGTATCCTCCGCCCGCCCGCGAGGGCGTCGGGTGCGAGGTCGACGGATGCGAGGTCGACGGGTGCGCCGCCGATGAGCCCTGTCCGTCGTGCCGGACGCCCCCCGGCCCGGGCGGACCCTCGGGGGGAGCCCCTGAGGAGCCGTCGGACGGAGCGATGCTGCGGCGGCCGTCCCCGAACCCGCCCTCGTCCTTCCACTCGGCGAGGCTGAGTTGCTGCGGATCGAGCGGCGCCACCGAGGTGTGCGAGATCTTGGGGTGCAGCGGCCGGGAATCGTTCTCCCCGACGCCGATCAGGTCCTCGTGCATCTTCTCGCCGGGCCGCAGACCCGTGAAGACGATGTCGATGTCCTTTCCGGACATGGCGATCATGCGCTGGGCGACGTCGAGGATCCGGACGGGCTCGCCCATGTCGAGGATGAGCACCTCCCCTCCCCTGCCGATCGCCCCGGCCTGGACCACGAGCTGGCAGGCCTCCGGGATGGTCATGAAGAACCGGGTGACCTCCGGATCGGTGACCGTGATCGGGCCGCCCGTGCGGATCTGCTCGGTGAAGAGGGGAAGCATCGAGCCCCGGCTCCCGATGACGTTCCCGAAGCGGACGGACACGTACTTCTGGCCCGTCCGCTCCGCGTGCCAGGACGTGAGCTTCTCCGCGACGCGCTTGGAATGCCCCAGGACGCTCGTGGGGTCGGCCGCCTTGTCCGTCGAGATGTTGACGAAGTTGGTGACACCGACGGCTGCGGATGCCCGGAGGACGTTGAGGGAGCCCTGGACGTTCGTCTTCCAGGCCTCCTCCGGGTACTGCTCGAGCAGTGATACGTGCTTGAGCGCTGCGGCGTGGAAGACGACCTGCGGCCTGCGGTCCTCGAAGATGTTCAGGAGGGCGTCCGCGTCACGGATGTCGGCCAGCACGGTGTCGCGGCCGGTCAGCAGGCCGCGGCCCGTGAGGGAGATCTGCGTCGACTGGAGCCCGGTCTCGTCGCGGTCCAGCATGATGAGCTCGGCCGGCGCGAAGCCGGACAGCTGGCGGCACAGCTCGGAACCGATCGAGCCGCCGGCGCCGGTCACCAGCACGCGCTTGCCGGTGATGTAGCCGGCCACCTCGTCGGGGTGGATGTCGACGGGGCGCCGGCCGATGAGGTCCTCCACGGCGACCTCCCGGAAGTCTGCGATGCCGGCACCCGCCGCGCCGAGCATGTCGCGCAGGGGCGGCAGGACGAGCACCTTGATGCCGAGTCCCTCCACGAGGTCCGAGACCCGGCGCACCTGGGACGCCTCGACCTCGGCGAAGGCGATGACGAGGATCGAGGCCTGCGTCCGCGTGGCGATCTCCCGCAGGTCGTCGATCCTGCCGAGGACGGGCACGGTGGACAGCCGGAGGTGCTTCTTGGCCGGGTCGTCGTCGATCAGGCCGACGGGGAAGTAGGGGGACTCGGGATCCTGCATCATGCGGACCACGAGGGAGTTGCCGAGGAAACCGGCACCGTAGATCAGCGTGCGCTGCGCGTCCTCCCCCGGCTTGGCCTTGCCCTCCACGTACATGCGCTTGAGGTAGCGCGTCGCCGCGAGGAACATGCACGCGAAGGGGAAGGCGATGATGCCGATGCTTCGCGGGACCTCGATCACGGTGAAGAACGCGACGCTGACCAGCACCAGGATCACCGCGACGAGGACGGCGACGATCACCAGCAGTCTCGCCTCGTGGAAGCTGCCGAAGCTGTATCTCCCCCGGTACAGCGCGAAGCTGAGGCCCACCACCAGCTGGGCGACGACGGCCACCGCGCAGAAGGTCGCGATACCGGCGACGTTGACTTCCTTCACCAGCAGCTCGTAGCGGAGGATCAGTGCGAGGACGATGGCGACGATCCAGGCCGCCGCATCGAGCAGGTACTGCGACCACAGCCAGATCGCCGGCTTGTCCCCGGCGGGAGTTCCGGCAGAGCCTGGTGTCCGGGCGGAAGCCCGGCCTTCGTTGAGTCCCATGATTCCTAACGGTGTCATGCAGGCCGCCACCGCGTTCCCCCGAGGTGCGGCCGCCGGGGGCCCGGCACCGGCAGGGCCGGTCCGGCCGGGGGTGGAACACGGTGTAATAGACTGCTATTACCCGAGAATACTAACTGCACCGCCTGTGCCAGGCCTGTTGCGCACAGCCCTGGCGCGGCCCGGAAGGAACACGTTGCACGTCCCCGACGCCGGCACTCCGCGCGTGTTCATCGTGATCACCACCTTCAACCGGGCCGCACATCTCGCGGAACTCCTCGACTCCATCGCAGCCCTCGACCCGGCACCGTCCGGCGTCGTCGTCGTCGACAACGCAAGCACCGACAGCACCGCGGAGATCCTCGCGGAGGCCGGCCTGCCGGTCCTCGTGCACCGCCCGGCGCAGAACCTCGGAGGCGCGGGCGGCTTCGCCGCCGGCGTGGCACGCGCCCTCGACGAGGGGGCCGACTGGCTGTGGCTGATGGACGACGACGTCGTCGTCCTCCCCGACGCCCTCGCGTCCTTCGGCCCCTGGATGCACCGCTATTCCTGCATCCACGGCCGCCGGTACGACGCCGAGGGACGGCCGTTCTTCTGGCAGCACACCCTCAACGAGTTCCTCGGCGTCCACCTGCCCGTCCGCGGGAACGTCTTCGCGCAGTCACCGGTCTTCCACACGAACGTGGGCTGCTTCGAGGGCATGCTGGTGGCCGCCCCCGTGGTGCGTGAGATCGGGCTGCCCGATGCGCGGTTCTTCCTCAACGGCGACGACCTCACCTACGGCTGGCTCATCGCGCAGCGGTACCCGGTGGCGTATGTCGACGCCTTCGTCCTGCGGAAGACCCGCGCGCAGCGCCAGGTGGACCTCGGGGTGCGGCACCTGAACGATTCGAGCGACCTCTCGCGGTTCTGCGGCATGCGCAATCGCGGCTACCTCGCGCGTTACCTCCAGCTCCATGGCCGCTATCACCGCGCCGGATTCGGCGCCGGGACCGTCCTGACCGCGGCGAAGGAGCTCGTGCGGCTGGTCGCCGTCGAGCGCTCCCTCTCCGGTGCGTCCTCCCTCTGGCGCGGCTGGCGCGCCTCGCGGGTCATCCTGCACGACCCGGACTGGACGCCCGAGCCACCGCTTCCCCTGCCCGGCCCGTCCGGCTCCCTGGGAACCGCGTCATGAGCTGGCTGGTCCTCGGCGGCTCCGGTTTCGTCGGGTCCGCGGTGCTCCGCGCGCTCCGCTCCTCGGGGATCGATGCCACCGCCGCTGCAGCGCCGCGCCTCACCACGACGGCGGACACCGCGGATGCCGTCGGAGAGGCGGCGGCACGCATCGACACCGCGGAGCTGGAGGCAATCCTGCAGGGCCATGCGGTCGTGGTCAACGCAGCCGGTCTCGCCACTCCCTCCGCGGGCGGCGGAGCGGACCTCCTGGGCGCGAACGCCCTGCTGCCCGCCGTCGTCGCCCGTGCCGCGGCGGCCGCGGGAGTCCCGCGCTTCCTCCACCTCAGCAGTGCTGCCGTGCAGGGCAGGACACCGGAGCTCGACGAGACGGACACGGTCCGCCCCTTCTCCGCCTATTCACGCAGCAAGGCCCTCGGCGAGCAGGCACTCGCCCTGGTGGCGGCCGGCCACCCCGGCCTGTCGGTGGTCACCATCCGCGCCACGTCCGTGCAGGGACAGGGCAGGCCGACGACGGCGGCGCTGGCGCGGCTCGCCCGCTCCCCCCTCGCCTCGGTGGCGGCTCCCGGCAGCGCCCCGTCCCCCGTCACGTCCGTCGAGGCCCTCGCCGACCTGGTCCTCGCCGTCGGGCTGCACGAGGGACCCGTACCGCCGAGGGTGCTCCAGCCCTGGGAGGGGCTCACCGTCCGTAGCGTCCTCGAAGCCGCCGGGGGCCGACCGCGGGTGCTGCCGGCAGCGCTCTGCCGGTTCGCGGTCGGGAGCGGATACGCGCTGTCGACCGTGCTGCGCGGACGCCTGGACGGTTCTGTCCGCCGCGTCGAGCTGATGTGGTTCGGGCAGGACCAGGTACCGGGATGGGCTGCGGCTCAGGGCATCGTCCCGGCGGCGCGGGCGCGCGACGTCCTTGCCGGGGCACAGCACGATCGGAACGGACAGGGTCCCCGGGGGTCCCAGGAGGATCCGGGACCACAGGACGCCTCCCGCACCTGAGCCGCGTCAGCGGGCACCTGGCTGGCGCGGTTCCTGGCCGGCGCCGGTTCCTGCGTCAGGGGGCGGGCGGCGCCTGGCCGGCGTCGGTCCCTGCATTCCCACCCTGCCCGTCGATACCGATGACGTCCGGGACCACCTCCCGCAGGCGCTCCAGCGGGAGGGTTCCCTGACGGACGACGCGCAGGACCTCCCCCGTCGCGTCGACGATCGTCGATCCCGCACCCTCGGCGGCCGTCCGCGGTCCGGCGTCGAGATAGACGGCGACGGATTCGGCGAGCTGCGCGGCCGCGTCGGCCGCCGTGGTCGCAGCGGGCTGTCCGGTCCGGTTCGCGGACGACACGGCCAGCGGACCGGTGATCGTGAGCAGCTCGAGCGCGACGTCGTCGTCCGGCATGCGGAGGGCCACGGTCCCCATCGTGTCGCCGAGGTCCCAGGTGAGGGATGGCTGTGCATGGCAGATCAGTGTCAGCCCCCCGGGCCAGAACGCCTCGGCGAGCCTGCGCGCGTCCGGGTGGACGTCCGTCGCGAGTCCGTCCAGCGTCTGGATCCTGGGGATGAGGACGGGCGGGGGCATGTTCCGGCCGCGGCCCTTGGAGGCGAGGAGGGTGGCGACGGCCTGCGGCGAGAAGGCGTCGGCACCGATCCCGTAGACGGTGTCGGTGGGCAGGACGATGCACTGCTTGAGCGACACCGCCCGCTGGGCGGCCGTCAGCCCCTCGCTGCGCTGGACGGGATCGAAGCAGTCGTAGCTGGTGGTCACGAGCCCATCTTTCCACCCGTGCACGGCGCTCCGCACATCGGCGGAGGGCGCTGCGTGCCCGGTCAGGACGACGGCGGCGGACCGAAGCCCGTGCCCCGGAGGCCCGCGGAATAGGCGGCGAACCAGGCGCGCAGTCCCTTGAGGTCACGCTGTGTGAGGAACCAGTAGGGGAAGCCGATGACGTCCGCGCCGAACCACCGGAGGTTGCGGTACTTGCGGGCCAGGTACGCCCGGTTGCGGAAATAGGAGAACCGCTTGAAGTCGCCCTCGGGGATGACCGGCGTGATGAAGCCACCGAAGATCGGCTTCATCTCCGACCAGGTCGCCGGGTGGCGGACGGCCACCGTCGCCAGCGTCCCGTACCTCAGGCCCGCCTTCCGCACGCGTGCCAGGAAGTCCACCTCGTCGCCGCGGATGAAGAACTTCATGTCGGGCAGTCCGATCTTCGCGAACACGTCGGCCCGGACCAGCGCACCGTTGAAGAAATGCACCATGCCGGGCAGGTAGCCCATCGGCTCCAGCTTCGCCCGGTCGTTCGTGAGGAGGCCGTTGATCCGGAAATTGAAGGACAGGCGCGTGGGATCCGAGGTCGCGGCGACGAGGGGACTCACGATGTCGAGGTCGTGCTCGTGCGCCGCGCGGAGCAGTTCGGCGAGGCAGCGCTCGTCCTCCGGGTGGCCGTCGTCGTCCATAAGCCAGATCCAACGGGCGCCGCTCGCGATCGCTGCGAGGATGGCGAAGGCGAAGCCACCGGCACCGCCGAGGTTGGCTTCCGAACGGAGGTAGTGGATGTTCCCCACCGCGGCGTCGACGACGGCGGTCGCGGGCTCCGTGCCTGAGTCGACCAGGGCCACGGTCGCGATCGGTGCGCTCTGCGCCGCCAGGGAACGCAGGAGCTGGGCGAGTTCCCCGTGCCGGTCGTAGGTGACGGCCGCGACCGCGACAGTATCAACAGACATGTCGGCGCCCGTGCCTGCACCGGCCGCTCCTCCGGCGTCCATCCCTCCGTCGTCCATGGCGGCTCCCGTCATCGGCTTTCCTTCCCGGTCGTGTCCAGCGACGCGCTGCCGAGCACGGCGCTCGTCGCGCGGTCCCGGCCGCTGAGGTCCTGATGCGTACGGATCGTGCTCCAGAGACCCGACTGCCGGAGGAAGGCGGCCACCCAGGGCGCCTGCACCTCCGCATGCTCCATCACGAAGTAGCCGCCCGGGCGGAGGAGGCGCGCTGCGGAGGAAGCAGCGGCCCGAGGCAGCTCCATCCCGTCCGCTCCCCCGCCGTAGAGTGCCATCTGCGGATCGTGCTCGGCCACCTCGGGCTCGTTGGGGACGGCGTCCGCGGGGATGTACGGCGGGTTGGAGACGACGATGTCGAACGAGCCGTCGTGCTCGGGGAGGGCCGTCGCGAGGTCGCCGCGGGTCAGGTGCACCCCGAACCGCTCCAGGTTGGGTGCAGCCCAGGCCAGTGCGAGGTCGCTGAGTTCCACGGCGTACACGTCGGCGCCGGGCACCTCGTCGGCGACGGCCGCGGCGATCGCGCCCGACCCGGTGCCCAGGTCCACGATCTTCGGGGCATCGAGGCCCGCCGCACGGTCGATCACGAGCTGCGCGACCGTCTCGGTCTCGGGCCGCGGGACGAAGACCCCGGGGCCGACCGCCAGGTCGATGCGCCGGAAATGCGCCGTACCGGTGAGGTGCTGCAGCGGAACGCGCCGGGCGCGCTCGTCGACGAGCGCCTCGAAACCGTCGGGTACCTCGGCACCGGTCAGGGCAAGGGCACGGAGCCTACCGCGGGAGACACCCAGCAGGTGGGCGGCCAGGAGTTCCGCATCGACACGGGGACTGGGAACACCCGCCTCCCGGAGCTGCCGCTCGGCCGCCCGCAGGGCCTCCTCCACGCCTACTCTTCCGAGCCGATGGCGTCCAGGCGGGCCTGCTCGTCCATCTCGATCGCGGACTGCACCACGGGCTCGAGTTCGCCGTTCATGACCGCGTCGAGGTTGTAGGCCTTGTAGCCGGTCCGGTGGTCCGCGATCCGGTTCTCGGGGTAGTTGTAGGTACGGATGCGCTCCGAGCGGTCCATGGTGCGGATCTGCGACTTCCGGATGTCGGAGTTCGCGGCGTCGATCTTCTCCTGCTCGTGCGCCAGGATGCGGGACCGGAGGACGCGCATGGCGGCTTCACGGTTCTGCAGCTGCGACTTCTCGTTCTGCATCGCGACGACGATCCCGGTGGGAAGGTGGGTGATGCGCACGGCGGAGTCGGTCGTGTTCACCGACTGCCCGCCGGGGCCGGAGGACCGGTAGACGTCGATCTTCAGGTCGTTCTGGCTGATCTCGACCTCCTCCGGCTCGTCGACCTCGGGCAGGACGAGGACGCCGGCGGCCGAGGTGTGGATACGGCCCTGCGACTCGGTGACGGGCACGCGCTGCACGCGGTGCACGCCGCCCTCGAACTTGAGCCGCGCGTAGACGCCCTCGGCGGGGTCGTTCGAGGACCCCTTGATGGCCATCTGGACGTCCTTGTAGCCGCCCAGGTCGGACTCGTTGGCCGAGATGAGCTCGGTCTTCCAGCCACGCGACTCGGCGTAGCGCGCGTACATGCGGAGCAGGTCGCCGGCGAACAGCGCGGCCTCGTCGCCACCCTCGCCGCCCTTGACCTCGATGATGACGTTGCGGCCGTCGTTGGGATCCCTCGGGATCAGGAGGCGGCGCAGGCGCTCCTGTGCGGTGGCGAGCTGCTCCTCGAGCACGGGCACCTCGGCGGCGAACTCGGGGTCCTCGGACGCCATCTCGCGGGCCGCCTCGAGGTCGTCATTCAGCGTGCTCCAGCGGTTGTGGGCATCGACGATGCGGCCGAGCTCCGCGTACCTGCGGCCGAGCTTCCGGGCCAGCGCCTGGTCGGCGTGCACCGCGGGGTCGGCGAGCTGGTCCTGCAGCTCGGAGTGTTCGTCGAGCAGTCCCTGGATGGACTCAAACATCGGGTGTACCTCTTTCGGCTGTTACAGCCAGTCTACGAAGGACGGGATGGCAGACATGACCGGATTTCCTCGCGGAAGCCGGTCATCCGTGTCATCCCGGCTGTTTCATCTCGCCGCCGGATGCCCCGGCCGGGTCTTAACCAGAAAACCGCCCTGGAACGCGGCCACCGGGCCCGGCCCTCCCGCAGGCTCTGCGCCTGCGGGAGGTCCGTGCTTCGGGGCCGCGTTCCGGGCGGTTCCGGGAGGAACTAGTCGGAGTCCTTGGAGCCCAGGGTGGTCTTCTGGACCTGCATCAGGAACTCGACATTGGACTGCGTCTCCCGGATCTTGTTGGTGAGCAGCTCGAGCGCCTGCTGGGTCTCCAGACCCGACAGCACGCGGCGCAGCTTCCACATGATCTTGACCTCGTCAGGCGAGAGCAGGTTCTCCTCGCGGCGCGTGCCCGAGGCATTGACGTCGACGGCGGGGAAGATGCGCTTGTCGGCGAGGTTGCGCGAGAGGCGGAGCTCCATGTTGCCGGTGCCCTTGAACTCCTCGAAGATGACCTCGTCCATCTTGGACCCGGTCTCCACCAGCGCGGTGGCGAGGATGGTGAGCGAGCCACCGTTCTCGATGTTGCGCGCAGCACCGAAGAAGCGCTTCGGCGGGTAGAGGGCAGCCGAGTCGACACCACCGGAGAGGATGCGGCCCGACGCCGGAGCGGCGAGGTTGTACGCACGGCCGAGGCGCGTCATCGAATCGAGCAGCACGACGACGTCCATGCCCATCTCCACGAGGCGCTTGGCACGCTCGATGGAGAGTTCCGCGACCGTGGTGTGGTCGTCGGCCGGACGGTCGAAGGTCGAGGCGATGACCTCACCCTTGACGGTCCGCTGCATGTCGGTGACTTCCTCGGGACGCTCGTCCACCAGGACCATCATGAGGTGGACCTCAGGATTGTTGATCGTGATGGCGTTAGCGATCGACTGGAGGATGAGCGTCTTGCCGGCCTTCGGCGGCGAGACGATCAGGCCGCGCTGGCCCTTGCCGATCGGGGCCACGAGGTCGATCACGCGGGGACCGATCTTCTTGGGGTCCGTCTCGAGGCGCAGGCGGTCCGAGGGGTAGAGGGGCACGAGCTTCGCGAACTCGACGCGGTCCTTCAGGTCCTCGGCAGGCTTGCCGTTCACCGAGGTGACGCGGACGAGCGCATTGAACTTCTGGCGTGCGCTGGCCTGGGTCTCGCCCTCACGGGGTGCCCGGATGGCGCCGACGACGGCGTCGCCCTTGCGCAGGTTGTGCTTCTTGACCTGGGCGAGCGACACGTAGACGTCGTTGGGGCCCGGCAGGTAGCCGGAGGTGCGCACGAAGGCGTAGTTCTCGAGGACGTCGAGGATGCCCGCCACGGGCAGCAGGACGTCGTCCTCGGTGACCTCGACGTCGTCGACCTCGGGGTTCTGGTTGCGGCCGCGGCGGCGGTCGTTGCGCTCGTTGCGGTCCCGGAACCGGCTGTTGCGGTCCTCGGTGGGGGCGGAGCCGTTGCGGTTCGCGCGATTGCGGCGGTTGCGGCCGCGGCCCTCGTCGTCGTTCGCGCCGTTTCCGCGGTTGTCGCTGCGCTCGCTGCCGTTGCGCCCACCGTCGTTCTGGCTCTCGCCGTTCGCGGTGCCGCTCGAGCGGTCCTCGTCGCGTCCGTTGCGTGAGCGGCTGCGGCGGTCGTTGCGGTCGCCGCGGCTTTCGCCCTGGTCGGCCGGGGCCTCGCCCTGGGCGTCGCCCTGCTGCCCGTTCTGGGCATCATTTTGGGACTCGTTCTGCTGGCCGTTTTGCTGGCCGTTCTGGCCGGGCTGCGCGTCCGAACGGTCCTCGCCGCGGCGGCTGCGGCGGTTGCGCTGGTTGCGGCCACCGTTCTCGCGGTCATTGTCACGGTCGCCGCGGTCCTGCTGCTCGCCGTCGGTGGACGTCGCAGCGGCATCGCGCGAAGGGGCGGCGTCGCGCACGGGGGCTTCTGCCGGCTCGGCGTCGGGGGCAGGTGCGGTCACGACACCGTCACTGCCGGCCCGGCGGTTGCGGTTCCGGGTGCGCGGCTGGCGCTCGGCCGGAGCGGACTGCTCCTCGGAGGCGCGGTCACCGGCGGCCTCGGCCGGGGCCCCGGCTGCGGGACGCTCTGCGTCGGCGCTGCGCTCGGTGCGGACCGCGGCGACCTTGGGGCGGTCGGCGACGGCGGAACCGCGCTGGTGGTCGGAGATCGCGGACACGAGGTCGCTCTTGCGCATCCTCGATCCGCCGGTGATCCCGAGCTGGCCGGCCAGGGCCTGGAGCTGTGCGAGCTTCAGGCCCGCAAGGCCGCTGCTCTTGGAAGTTGTTGCGCCGGTTGCTTCAGCGTCTTGGGTGGCCACACCTGGTAACAGGTCAGTGGTGTCAGTCACGAAGGATCCTTCCCCCTCGTCGGGCGGCCACCTGATCGGTGGTCCGCGGTGGTTTGCCCCGTGCCGCAGGTCAAAGCAGGCGGGGTTCAGCCGAGCCGGAGACGATCCGGCAGGCCGGGGTGTGCTGGAAGCCTGAGGATGTCGATGGGCGAAAGGAGAAGTCCGCACGCACAAAGATAAGGTCGGAGGCTACACCGGAGGCTGTGCTACTGCTGATGGAACCTGCAGTGTCGCGGCGGTCTGAAGAAGAGGACGGCCGGCTCAACAGAAGCACACGATGCCTGTTGGAGACTTTCACGTTTCAACAGACGCGGTAATTCCGCCTGGGCGGTTACTACCCTTGGTGCACTCCCACTTTAGCACCTTCCCGCTCCACTGCCAGCCGGAGGACCCGCCACATCCCCGGCGTGTCGCCCTGCCCGACCAGCGCGCGCACGGCTTCCTCCGCCGCACGGGCCCCGGCCTCGCCCACGGCGAGGGTCAGGACGCTCGGCCCTGCCCCGGAGATGGTGCTGGCGAAACCGGCGGCCCGCAGTCCGCGCAGGAGGGTGGCGCTCGGCAGCATGGCCGGCGCGCGGTAGTCCTGGTGCAGCGAGTCCTGCGTGGCGAAGAACAGCAGTGACGGATCGGCACCGAGCGCGTGCACGAGCAGGGCTGCGCGCCCGGCATTCGCCGCGGCGCTCCGGTGGGAGACCGACGGCGGCAGGAGCGCCCGGGCGCTCTCCGTGGACAGCGCCAGATCCGGTACTGCGAGCACGGGGATGATGTCGGGGTGCACCTCGACACGCGTGCTGTGGTAGGCCCTGCCGCTCTCCCACGAGATCGCCAGGGCTCCCATCAGGGCAGGCGCGACGTTGTCCGGGTGGCCCTCGATCGTGGCTGCCCACTGCAGGAGGTGCTCGGCGTCGAGCCGTTCGCCGACGGGGAGCAGGGCGTTGCCGGCGAGGACTCCGGCGACGATCGCGGACGCCGAGGAGCCCATCCCCCTGCCGTGCGGGATGACGTTCGTGGTGTCGAGTTCGAGCCCGGGCGCACGGCGCCCCGCGCGGTGCAGGGTGCTGATGAGCGAGCTCGCGACGAGGTGGGTCTCGTCGGTTGGCAGAGCTTCGGCGCCCTCCCCGGTGGCGCGCACCGTCGTGGATCCCGACGTCGTCGTGCGGACACGCACGGTGTCGTGCAGGGTCAGCGCGAGGCCCAGGGTGTCGAAGCCCGGCCCGAGGTTCGCGCTCGTGGCCGGTACCCGGACCACGATGTCCTGGCCGGCGTCGACCGTCGGGAGGTCGAGCACGTTCGACGACGCGGGTGCCGCGTGCAGCCCGGCCATGTCAGTCTTCGAGCCCGAGCGCCGCAGCGACGCTCACGACGTCGAACTCCACCTTGGTGGGTTCCACATCCGAACCGTCCGCCGTGCGCAGCGCCCACTGCGGGTCCTTGAGGCCATGGCCCGTGACGGTGATGACGATCGTCTTGCCCGTCGGGACAAGTCCTTCCGCGTGCTTCTTGAGCAGCCCGGCGACACCGGCGGCGGACGCGGGCTCCACGAAGACGCCCTCCCGCGAGGACAGCCAGCGGTGCGCGGCGAGGATCTCGTCGTCCGTCACGGCCTCGATGAGGCCGCCGGACTCGTCCCGCGCCGCGACCGCGAAGTCCCAGGACGCCGGGTTGCCGATCCGGATGGCGGTGGCGATGGTGTCCGGCTCGGTGATCGGGTGGCCCTTGACGAGCGGCGATGCACCCTCCGCCTGGAATCCCCACATGATCGGCGTGCGGGTCGCGACGGCGGGAAGCTCTCCGGAGTGCATCGAGGCGTAGGGCGCCGCGTACTCCTTGTAGCCCTTCCAGTACGCGCTGATGTTGCCGGCGTTCCCGACGGGCATGAGGTGGTAGTCCGGCGCGTCGCCGAGCGTGTCGACGACCTCGAACGCCGCCGTCTTCTGGCCTTCGAGCCGTGCGGGGTTCACCGAGTTCACGAGGAACACGGGGTAGGCCTCCGCGAGCTTCCGGGCCACGTCGAGGCAGTTGTCGAAGTTGCCGTTGACCTGCAGGAGCTGGGCTCCGTGGGCGATCGCCTGGCTGAGCTTGCCCATGGAGATCTTGCCGTCCGGCACGAGGACGGCGCAGGTGATGCCGGCCTGCGTGGCGTACGCGGCGGCGGAGGCGGAGGTGTTGCCCGTCGACGCGCAGACCACGGCCTTCGCCCCGGCGGCGACGGCGGCCGTCATGGCCATGGTCATCCCGCGGTCCTTGAAGGAGCCCGTGGGGTTCATGCCCTCGACCTTCAGGTAGACGGCGGAGCCCGTCAGCTCGGACAGGTGCCGGGCGTGCACGAGCGGCGTTCCGCCCTCGCCGAGGGTGATGACCTCGGTGGCGTCCGTGACTGGCAGGCGTTCGGCGTATTCGCGGATGACTCCGCGCCACTGGTGGGCCACTTAGATTCCCTCTACTCGAAGAACGGATGAGACGGCGGTGATGACATCGAGCGCTGCGACCTGCTTGACGGTCGCGGCGAGGGACGCCTCGGGTGCGCGGTGCGTGACGATGCGCAGCTCGGCGGTCGTCCCGCCGTCGGGGCCGCCCTGGTGGATGCGCTGGCGCATGGTCTCGATCGACACGCCGTTCTCGGCGAAGATCTGCGCGATGCGCGCCAGGACGCCGGGCTGGTCCGCGACCTCCAGGCCGATGCAGTAGCTCGTCCGCACGGTGTCGATGCTCAGCGCCGGGACGTGACCGGTGGTGGTCTCCGTGCGTCCCGGGCCGCCCAGCACCATGCGGCGCGCGGCGCTGACGACGTCCCCGAGCACGGCCGACGCGGTCGGGGTGCCGCCTGCACCCTGACCGTAGAACATGAGCTCGCCGGCATTCTCCGCCTCGATGAACACGGCGTTGAAGGCGCCGCGGACCGCGGCCAGCGGGTGGGACCTCGGCAGCAGGGTCGGGTGGACGCGCACGCCGGCGCCCGCGGATCCGGCGTCGTCGGTCAGCAGCTCGGCGATAGCCAGGAGCTTGATGACGTAGCCGTCCTCGGCGGCGGCCGCGATGTCGTCGGCCGTGACGGCCGTGATGCCCTCGCAGAAGACGTTCTCGAGGCCGAAGCGCGTGTGGAAGGACAGCGAGGCGAGGATGGCCGCCTTCGCGGCCGCGTCGTGGCCCTCGACGTCGGCGGTGGGGTCCGCCTCCGCGTAGCCGAGGTCCTGGGCCGCCTTGAGGGCGTCGGCGAAGGAGGCACCCGTGGTGTCCATCTGGTCGAGGATGTAGTTCGTGGTGCCGTTGACGATCCCGAGGACGCGCGTGATGCGGTCGCCGGAGAGGCTGTCCTGGATGGGCCGCAGGATCGGGACGGCGCCGGCGACGGCGGCCTCGTAGGACAGCTGGACCCCCGCGGCGTCCGCCTTCTCGTAGAGTTCCGGTCCGTCCTGGGCCAGGAGTGCCTTGTTGCCGCTGACGACGGTCGCTCCGTGCTCGATCGCGCGGAGGATCAGGGACTTGGCAGGCTCGATGCCGCCCATCAGTTCGATCACGATGTCCGCGTCCTCGACGAGCGCCTCGGCGTCGAGTGTGAGGAGGCCTGCGGGGAGCTCGACGTCGCGCCGGGCGTCGAGCGTGCGGACCGCGATCCCGATGAGTTCGAGCGGAGCGCCGACACGGCGGCCGAGGTTCTCCGCGTCCTCGAGGAGGATGCGGGCTACCTGCGAGCCGACGTTGCCGCAGCCGAGCAGGGCTACGCGCAGGGGCTGTGCGGGGGGCGTTGCTGGTGAGTTCATGCGGTCCGTGGTGCTCCTGAATCCGTGGCTGGCAATGCGGGTTCGCGCTGGACGTCCCTGCGGAACAGGTCCTCCTCGGTCTCACCGCGCACGATGAGCCGGGCAGCACCGTCGGCCACCGCCACGACGGGCGGGCGCGTCAGGTAGTTGTAGTTGCTCGACAGTACCCAGCAGTAGGCTCCAGTGCCCGGAACGGCGAGGAGGTCGCCGGCTCCGGTGTCCTCCGGAAGGTAGACGTCCCTCACCACAATGTCACCGCTCTCGCAGTGTTTTCCAACCACACGGGAGAGCACGGGGCTCGCCTCCGGCGTCCTCGAGGCCAGAACGGCCGAGTAATCCGCGCCGTAGAGCACCGGACGGGCGTTGTCGCTCATGCCCCCGTCCACCGACACATAGCGTCGCGGATGCGTAACGGAGGTGTCCTCCACCACCTCGGACCCGTTCGCGGCCGCGTCGACGCGCACCGTCTTCGTGGTGCCCGCGGTGTAGAGGGTGAAGGTCGTCGGGCCCACGATGGCGCGGCCCGGTTCGATCGAGATCCGGGGCACGCGCAGTCCCAGCTCATGGCAGGTCGCACCGACGACGGCGGCCATGGCGCGCGCGATCTCCGCGGCGGGGCGCGGCTCGTCGGCCTCGGTGTAGGCGATGCCGTAGCCGCCGCCGAGGTCGAGTTCCGCGAGTTCGACCCCGTGGCGGTCGCGGACGCCGGCCAGGAATCCCAGCAGCCGCTTCGCCGCGAGTTCGAAGCCCTCGGGCTCGAAGATCTGCGACCCGATGTGGCAGTGCACGCCGAGGAGGTTGATGCCGGGGTGGGCCAGGGCATCCGCGACGGCGCGCGCGGCGGGCGAGGAGGCGTCGCCGTCGTCCCCGTCCGCCTGCCCCGGACCCTGCTCGGTGGTCAGGGAGAGCCCGAACTTCTGGTCCTCGTGGGCCGTCGCGATGAACTCGTGCGTGTGTGCGTGGACCCCCGGCGTGAGGCGGAGCATGACGTTGGCCCGGCGGCCCCGCTGCAGGGCCAGGTCCCCGACGAGGCCGACCTCCTGGAGGCTGTCGACGACGATCCGTCCGAGGTCCGCGTCGATGGCGCGCGTGATCTCCGCTGCCGACTTGTTGTTCCCGTGGAGTCCGAGCCGTGAGCCAGGCAGGCCGGCACGGAGGGCCACGGCGAGCTCGCCGCCGGAGCACGTGTCCAGCCCGAGCCCTTCCTCACGGACCCAGTGCGCCACCTCCGTGCAGAGGAACGACTTGCCCGCGTAGAACACGTCCACTCCCCCGCACAGGTCGCGGAAGGCGTCGTCGAACGCGTCGCGGAACGTGGCGGCACGGGTGCGGAAGTCGCGCTCGGACACGACGAACAGGGGCGTGCCGTACTGCCGGGCGAGCTCGGTCACGGGGATCCCGTCGACCTGCAGCACGCCGTCCGGTCCGCGGTCCACGTCCTCGGCCCACAGCTTCGCGTCCAGCCGGGCCGCGTCGACGGGAACGGACAGCCACTCCGGGGCGAGCGGGGATGCTTCGGCGGCCACGGCTACATCCTCTCCGGCGCGGACACGCCGAGGAGGTCCAGGCCGTTCGCCAGGACCTGCTGCGTCGCGTTGTTCAGCCACAGGCGCGAGCGGTGCACGTCCTCGACGGCGGCGTCGCCGAGCGGGGCGACGCGGCAGGCGTCGTACCAGCGGTGGTAGGTCCCCGCGATGACCTCCAGGTGGCGCGCCACCCGGTGCGGCTCGCGGAAGGTCGCGGACTGCGCGACGACGCCGGGGAACTGGCCGAGCGCCGCCAGCAGTTCACCCTCGGTGGGGTGGCTGAGCGACGCGGCGTCGAAGGTGCTGGTGTCCACGCCGGCGGACACGGCATTGCGGGCGACGGCGTGCGTCCTGGCATGGGCGTACTGCACGTAGAACACGGGGTTCTCGTTCGTGCGCCGCGTGAGCAGGTCGAGGTCGATGTCGATGTTGGAGTCGGCGGAGAACCGGGCCAGGGTGTACCGCGCGGCGTCGACGCCCACGGCGTCGACGAGGTCCTCGAGGGTCACGACCGTGCCGGCACGCTTGGACATCCGGACGGGCGCGCCGTTCTGCATGAGGTTCACCATCTGGCCGATGAGGACCTCGACGGTGTCGGGGTCGTCGCCGAGAGCCGCGGCGGCAGCCTTCAGACGCGCGACGTACCCGTGGTGGTCGGCGCCGAGCATGATGATGTTGAGGTCGAAGCCGCGCCTGCGCTTGTTGACGAAGTAGCCGATGTCACCCGCGATGTAGGCGGGCGATCCGTCCGACTTGATGACCACGCGGTCGCGGTCGTCGCCGAAGTCGGTCGACCTCAGCCACCAGGCGCCATCCTCGTAGAAGAGGTTGCCGGAGCCTTTCAGCTGCTCGAGGAGGCCCCCGACGAAGTCGTTCTGGAACAGCGAGTGCTCGTGGAAGTAGACGTCGAAGTCGACCCCGAAGTCGTGGAGCGACTTCTTGATATCGGTGAACATGAAGTCCACGCCGACCACCCGGAAGCGTTCGACCGCGTCGGCCTCGTCGAGGGACAGGATGTCCGGCTCCGCGGCGACGACGCGCTGGGCGATGTCCTCGATGTACTGACCGCCGTAGCCGTCCTCGGGAGCGGTCTGCCCGGATGCGCTCGCGAAGAGCGAGCGGGCGAACCGGTCGATCTGCGCGCCGTGGTCGTTGAAGTAGTACTCCCGCACGACGGACGCGCCCTGCGACTGGAGCACGCGCGCCAGTGCGTCTCCCACCGCCGCCCACCGGGTTCCGCCGATGTGGATGGGGCCCGTGGGATTCGCGGAGACGAACTCGAGGTTGATCTTCTGGCCTGCGAGCGCATCGCTGCCTCCGTAGGCGCGGCCCGACTCGACGATGGTGCGGGCGAGTTCTCCGGCCGCTCCGGCGTCGAGCGTGATGTTGAGGAAGCCCGGACCGGCGATGTCGACGCTCTTCACGCCATCGATTGCGGCGAGGCGGTCGCTCAGGAGCTGGGCGAAGGCCCGGGGGTTCATGCCCGCCTTCTTGCCGAGCTGGAGGGCGATGTTCGTCGCCCAGTCGCCGTGCTCCCGGTTCTTCGGTCGCTCCACCCGCACCTCGGAGGGGAGGTCGATGCTGAGGTCACCCGCCTCGACGGCGGCCTTCAGGCATGCGGAGATAGCGGCAGAGAGTTCTTCGGGAGTCACCCGTCAAGCATAGCGACACGGGCCGGGGCACCCTGATTTTCGTGACGCGGCTCAACTCGTGCTGCCGCCCGCCCGGCTCCGGGAGAAGCCGGGACCGGGCGGAACAGTCCCCGGGGCTGCCGGAAACGAAGCACCGATGGAACCCGGGACCGGCTCCGCGCGTTACTTTCAGATTCAACCATTCCTGTGCGGGGTTCCCGCACCCGATGACCCCAGGAGCACACAGTGACCAGAACAGCCCCGGCCGGCACACCCGCCTTCCCTACGCACAAGCGCGTGCTGACGGCACTCGCCGCCGTCTCGATCCTCGGTGCCGCGGGCTGTGCGGGGGCCGAGGCCGGAACGCCGGCAGGGGCCGCTGCGGATGCTCCCGCAACCACCGGGCCGAAGGAGACTGCGGCCACCGGGCCGGAGGAGACCGGAGCCGCCGCCGCCGGCGAGCAGGCCTACAGGGACGGCACCTACACCTCGACGGGTTCCTATCAATCGCCCGCAGGGCCGGAGGAAGTGGGCGTGACCCTCACGCTCGAGGCCGACGTCGTCACCGCCGTCGAGGTCGAACCGAAGCCCGACAACCCGACCACGAGGGAGTACCAGGGGCGCTTCGCGGGGGGCATCTCGGACGCCATCGTGGGGAAGAAGCTCGACGAACTCTCCGTCGACAAGGTGGCAGGATCCTCGCTGACCAGCGGAGGCTTCAACGACGCGACCGGCAAGATCAAGAGCGAAGCCCGGCTCTAGGCCGGCATGACAGGCTCCTTCAGCTTCGACGCGATCGGCACCAGCTGGCGCGTGGACTGCGCGGCGCCGCTGGCGCCGGAGCAGAGAACGGACCTGCTGCGCCTCGTGGAGGACTACGACGCGCTCTACTCCCGCTTCCGGGGCGACTCAGGAGTCACAGCGCTCGCGGCCGACGGCGGGCAGCTCGCCCTGCCGGACCACGGTGCACGGCTCGGCGGTCTCCTGCGCACGCTCCACGACCTCACCGACGGCGGTGTCTCACCCCTCGTCGGCGACCGGCTGGCGGCCTCGGGATACGACGCCGCCTACTCCTTCGCCGTGACGGCCGACCCCGCGCCGGCACGGGCGTGGGACGACGTCCTGCAGTGGACGGACCAGGGCATCACCCTGCGCGAGCCGGCCCTGCTGGACGTCGGCGCAGCGGGCAAGGGCCAGCTCGTCGATCTCCTGCTGGAAAGCCTCGTCGCCGCGGGCCACGAGGACGTGATCGTGGACGCCGGCGGGGACATGCGGCGGATCGGCTCCGGCGACATCACCGTAGCCCTCGAGCATCCCTACGATCCGTCGTCCGCCATCGGGACGGTCCGCCTGGGCTCCGGGGCGCTCTGCGCCTCCGCGTCCAACCGCAGGGTATGGGGCGACGGGCTGCACCACATCCTCGACGCCCGCACCGGCCGCTGCGTCGACACGGTGGTCGCCACGTGGGTCCTCGCGGAGGACGCCATGACCGCCGACGGACTGTGCACCGCCCTCTTCGTCACCGACCCCGCAGTGCTCGCGGAGGCCTTCACGTTCGACTACGTCATGGTGTACTCGGACGGACGCGCCCGCTACTCCACCCCCCTCGCAGGAGCCCTGTTCCGATGACCACAGCACTCGACGCCCTGCTGGGCCGCCTGACCATGTACCGGCTGACGCTGGCCCTGCTCCTGGTCCTGACCGTCGAGGCCCTCGTGCTGTCGCTGGCGGGCCTCCTCGCCTTTTCGCCGGCCGAACTCGGCGGGACCCTCCTCGCGGCGGTCGGCGGAACGATCATCGGCACGCGGCTCCTGGCCCTGATCCTGCGGCTGCGTCCGCACGGGGACTCGTCGCTCATCACGGGGCTGATCCTGTTCCTCATCATGTTCCCGTCCGGCACCACGGCCGGCCTCGGCGGCATCCTGGTGGCCGGCATCGCCGCAGGGGCCTCGAAGTTCCTGCTGGCCTTCCGGGGGCGGCACATCGTCAATCCCGCCGCGGCCGGCGCCGTCGTCGCGACCCTGCTGGGAGTGGGTGCAGCGGGGTGGTGGGTCGCCAACGCCTACATGCTGCCCGTCGTCGCCGTCGGCGCCGCCCTCCTCCTCCACCGGACGCGGAAGCTCTCCATGGCCGCAGTGTTCCTCGTCGGCGGCATCGGCATCCTGCTCGTCGGATTACTGCAGGGCGGCATGACTCCCGGCGCGGGCCTGCAGCTGGTCCTCACGTCATATCCCCTCCTGTTCCTGGTCGGCTTCATGATGACCGAGCCGCTCACCCTGCCCCCGCTCCGCTGGCAGCAGTGGCTGTTCGCCGCGATCGTCGCCACCGTCCTCGCCCTCCAGCTGTCCATCGGCCCGGTCTTCCTGGGCCCGGAGTTCGCCCTGGTCATCGGCAACGCGGGAGCCTTCCTGCTGGGCCAGCGGCGCGGCGTGCGGCTGTCCTTCGCCGGCGCACGGCAGCTCACGCCGACCAGTACGGAACTCGTCTTCGAGCCCTCGCGGCCCGTGCGGTTCCGTGCCGGCCAGTACATGGAGCTCAGCATGCCGCACCGTGACGCCGACGGCCGCGGCAGCCGCAGGGTCTTCAGCATCACGTCCGCGCCGCAGGACACCTCCGCGGTCACCTTCGGCGTGCGGACCACGGCAGCGGGCAGCTCCTTCAAGAAGGCTCTCCTCGACCTGCCCAAGGAGGCACGCATCACGGGCACCTTCGTGGGAGGGGATTTCAGCCTGCCGCGCGACCGGTCGGTACCCCTGCTGCTCGCGGCCGGGGGGATCGGCGTGACGCCGTTCATCAGCCAGCTACGGGACCTGGCCGCGCGCGGCGAGGAGCGCGACGTCGTCCTCGCCTACGTCGTCCGGAACGAGGAGGACATCGCGTTCCGGGACGAGCTGGCCGACCTGGGCACCCGCGTGGTGCTTTTCATGCCCGGCGTCGAGCCCCTGGCCCTACCCGACACCTGGACCTACAGCGGCCCGGCCCCTGACGCGGAGAACCTCCTCGCCGCCGTGCCGGATCTCAGGAGACGCAGAGTGCTCGTCTCGGGCTCACCGAAGTTCATCGGCGAGATCCGAGCGGAAGTCCGCAAGGCGGGCGTCCCGCGCGTGCGCACGGACGCCTTCCTCGGCTACTGACGGCCCGTCCGCCGCTGTGTTTTCCGCGAGAAGCACTACCTGCTAAGCTCGATGAGTCCCTTACGGATGCGGGAGTTCCCGCGTCTGCCTTCGTAGCTCAGGGGATAGAGCGTCTGCCTCCGGAGCAGAAGGTCGTAGGTTCGAATCCTATCGAGGGCACCCCGACTCACGCAGAGTCCACCGCCGTCGGCCACCAGGCCGGCGGCGGTTCTGTTTTTGGTAGGCTCCACAGCACGCGGCCCCGCGGGGCCGCACTGGCACCTACCGGCAGGGGAATCGTGGGGACGAAGGGCACGATGCGGTCGAGCCGCCGGCGCACCGTCCCGGCACTCGCCGGCCCCGTGCTCACCGTCCTCGTCCTCGTTCTCGCAGTCATCGCAGCCGGCTACATGGGACAGCTGTCGGCCGAGCCTGTAGTGGACCCCTCCGTCGCCGGACTGGAGCAGCAGGGCCCCTCCGCGACGCAGACGCCGGAGGCGCTGCCCGACGACGGCGAGCGCCTCGTCATCACCGGCGACACGGCCGCCGCCGCCCTGCTGATCCTGGTCATGATCGCGCTCGCGCTCCTGCTGCGGTTCCTGCTGCGGTTCCTGCCGCGATTCCGATCGCAGCAGCTGGACGGGTTCCCGGACCAGACGGAACTCCAGCGGCCGGGGACCTCCCTTCTGGCCGACGCCCTGCCCGCCTGGGCAGAGGCATCCCGCGCAGCACTCGCAGCCGGCACGGACACGTCCGATGCCGTGATCCGGTGCTGGCTGGACTTCGAGCGCCTGTGCGCTGCGGCGGGCGCCGGGCGCAGACCGGCCGAGACGACGACGGACTTCGCCGTCGCGGTGTCCTCGGCGCTCGCCCTTCCACCCCGGCCGCTGTCCACCCTCAACCGGCTGTACCAGCGGGCGCGCTTCGGGCAGGCGGGGCACGACCGCTCCCCCGGCCTTCCGCCGGCCGACCGTGACTTGTCCGACCGTGACTTGTCCGACCGTGAACTGGCCGCCGCCAGCATCGATGAGCTGTCGGCCGCGCTGGCGTCGCGCGGGTCGCAGCGCGGCCGGAGGACTCCCCGGTGAAGCCCTCCGCATGGGCCGTCACCGGCGTGCTGGTCGGGCTCGCGCTGGTCGCCGACTGGTTCTTCGGGCTCGATGGTCGCCACGCCGTGGCCCTCGTGGGGGCGGCGCTGGCAGCAGGAATCGCCAACGGGCTCCTCGAAGCGCTCGACGTCCTCCGGCCCACCCTGCCGGCACTGCCCGAACCTGTCCGCGGCCTCGGAGACATCCAGGCACTCGAGTTCTCGCTGTCGTCCACCGAGCCCGGCACGCGCGCGGTCCTCGACGTGCAGGCCATCGCCGCCTCGGTCGTCGCGGCACGCCCGGACACCCCGAGGAGCGCTGCACTCGACGCCTTCCTCGCGCGGGCCGAACCGTCGGCCCCGACCCACCGGGAGATCAGCGCCGTCCTCGATGAGCTCGAGCGGATGATACTGGAACCGCCGGAGACCGGACCGGCCAGCACGCCCCGATTCCCCGCCGACGCGGCAGCCGATACAGCAGGCCGGCCGCGAGCGGACGCCGCCGTATCCGCACGCCAGGAGATCCATGACCGCCCCTGATTCCACCCGTTCCACCGGACCCACCACCGGACCGGGTGCCGTCGACAGTCCCGTCGACACCGCCGCCCACCTCGGCCGGACGATCCTCGAGCGCACCGGGACCGTCGTCGTCGGCGCCCGCGCACCACTGCGCCTGGCCCTGGCAGCGGTACTGGCCGGCGGCCACGTCCTGTTCGAGGACCTCCCCGGACTCGGGAAGACCCTCGCGGCCAAGACCCTGGCCCAGGCGCTCGGGCTCGACTTCCGGCGCCTGCAGTTCACGCCCGATCTCCTGCCGTCCGATGTGACGGGATCCTCCATCTTCAATCCGGTCACGCGGGAGTTCGAGTTCCGGCCGGGACCGGTCTTCGCGGGCCTGTTCCTCGCCGACGAGATCAACAGGACGTCCCCCAAGACGCAGTCCGCCCTCCTGGAAGCCATGGCGGAGGCACAGGTCTCCGCCGAGGGCACCACGATGCCGCTGCAGCGACCCTTCCACGTGTTCGCGACCTCGAATCCCATCGAGTTCGAGGGCACGTATCCCCTGCCGGAAGCACAACTGGATCGTTTCCTGGTCCGCCTGCGCTTCGGTTATCCCGGCCCCGGCGGCGAACAGGACATCATCGCCCGCCGCATCACGCGCCGGCAGGACGAGACCAGGGTGGAGAGCGTGACGACGGCCGACGGGCTGCTGCACCTCCAGGCCGTCGTCGAGTCCGTGGGGGTGGACGACGACGTCATCGACTACGCGGTGCGGCTCACGGCCGCGACGCGCAGGCATCCCGCGGTCGAGGTCGGCGCCTCGCCCCGCGGGTCCCAGGCACTCGTGCTGCTGGGCCGCGCCCTCGCCGTACTCGACGGGCGTCCCTTCGTCCTTCCCGAAGACCTCAAGGAGGGCGCGGTCGCCGTCCTCGCGCACCGGCTCACCCTCACGCCGTCGTCCTGGGCGCAGGGGGTCGCGACGGAGTCCGTGGTGCGGGAGGTGATGGCCGAGGTGCCCACCCCGCCGACCGTGCCCCGTGGCTAGGCGCGCCGAGGCACGGTCCCCCGCCTGGGCCCTGGCCGTCATCGTCACACTGGTCTGCATCGTGGCCGGGCTCGTGTCCGGCCGTCCGGACACGGTCGCCCTCGCCACCCCGTTCGCCCTCCTCGCCCTCGCGGGACGCACCGGCCCCGAGGCCACGGGGAACCCTCCGGTGCACATCACCGCCGACCGGAGGGCCGGAGCCGGCGGCTCCCGCCTCCGGCTCGTGCTCGCCCCGCGGCCACCCGGCGGAGATGCAGCCGGGCACCGGCTGGTCGCGGTGGTCCTCGCCGCACCGGGATGCCCGCCCGACGCGCTGGTCCTGCGGGCCGACGAGGACTGTCCCCTGCTGGTGGAGGCTCCGCTCTCGGGAGAATCCGACGTCCTGTCCTACGGCGCGGCCGCCTTTCCGTCCGACCTCTCGGGCGCAGCGCCGTTCGTGGCAGCCCCGCCCGTGCGTGTCAGCATCCTCCCGCCGGTCGGGCCGGCCCTCGCGCACCCCGTGTCCCGACGCCTCGTGGGCCTTGCCGGAACGCATGCGTCGCGGCGGCCGGGAGAGGGCGGCGAGCTCAGGTCGATCGCGCCCCTGCAGCCCGGTGACCAGCTGCGACGCATCGACTGGCGTGCCACGGCGCGCCGCTCGGCGGACCAGGACCAGCTCATGGTGCGCCGCACGTTCGCCGACGCCGAGGCCTCCGTCCACCTCGTCATCGACCAGGGACACGACCTCCCGGCGTCGACCGCCGCATGGTTCACCGCCGGGCCGCAGCGGCTCGTCCCGGGATCGCTCCACGTGGCGCGCGCGGCCGCCACGACGGTAGCCGCGTCCTATCTCGCCGCCGGGGACCGTGTGGGCCTGGACGACCTCTCCGGCACCCGCAGGGCCCTGCGCTCGGCGGCCGGCGCCCGGCACCTCGAGCAGATCCGGACCCGCCTCGCGGGCACGCCGGTCGTGCCGCGGCGGCACCGGCGCCGGGACCCCGCGCCGCCCCCGGGCGCCGTCGTCGTCGTGTTCTCCGCCTTCCTCGACGCAGAACCGGCGCGACTCCTGCGCCTGTGGAACGCACAGGGCCACCTCGTCGCCGGTGTCGACTGCGTACCGCCGCTGGACCGCAACGAGTCGACGGTGGCTCAGGCGCAGGCCGTGCGGCTGACGCTCCTCCGGCGACGCCTGCTGATCGAGGACCTGCAGCGCGAGGGCATCCCCGTGTTCCGGGGAGCATCTGCGGACCCCCGGCTGGACAGACGCACCGGCCCGAGCGGAGCGTCCGAGGACTTCGGGACCGATCCCGGCACGGACCTCGCCCTGGGTCTCCGGCTGCTGGCGCGCCGCGCCAGCAGACGCACCGGCGGTTTCGGACAGGGCTCCCGGCAGGGCTCGGGCGGGGAGGTCCCGTGAGCACGCGGCGCCCGGCCGCGAGTGGGCGGGCCCTCCCCGACCGCGGCGGACTCGTACCCCTCCCGGTGGTCCGCGGAGCCACGGCCCTGATCGCCGTCCTGCTGGGCTCCGTCGTCTGGAACGGTTCCCTCTGGGTCGTCCTCCCCGTGGTGGTGGCGGCGGGCGCGGCCTTTCTCGCATCGATCGGCATGGCATCGGTGTCCCTCCTCCTCCTGGTGGTGGCCTACGCGGTCAACATGCCGGCCGGGTCGCCGTGGCTGCCCGTCTTCGTGGCGGGGCTGCACGCCGTCTTCCTCCTCTATCTGCTGCTCCTGCCGCTGCCCCTCCGCGGCTGGATCAGTGGTGCGGCGCTCCGGGCGATCGCCTGGTCCTTCCTGCGCCTCCAGGCCGTGGCGCAGCCCGTGGCCGTCCTCGCCCTGCTGGTGGACGACGCCGGGTCCAGCGTCGCCGCCGTGCTCGCCGGCGTGGGGGCGCTTGCAGCGTGGGTGCTCTGGCTCGTCGGACGGCCAGCCCCGGGGACCCCGAATCGGTCGTGAGTCCCCCACGTCCTGTCCGAGTGCCGTCTCAGCCGGAACAGGGCGGGATCGAGGACAGCTTTCGTCCGCTTCCCGTCGTACCGTGGTGGCATGATCGAGACCTCGGCCCGCCTGCTGCAGCTCCTCTCCCTCCTGCAGCTGCGGCGAGAGTGGACCGGCCCGGCCCTGGCCCAGCGCATGGACGTCACGGAACGCACCGTCCGGCGGGACATCGGGAAGCTGCGCACGCTGGGCTACCCCATCAACGCCTCCCCCGGCGTCGCCGGCGGATACCAGCTCGGCGCCGGCGCCCAGCTCCCGCCGCTCCTGCTCGACGACGACGAGGCGCTCGCCGTCGCGATCGGGCTCACGGCGGTCACGGCCAGCCCGGTCTCGGGCGTGGGCGAAGCCTCCGTCCGTGCGCTCACCAAGCTCGAACAGGTCCTGCCGCCCCGTCTCCGGCCCCGGTTCTCGGGGCTGCGGTCCGCGGTGACCCGGATGGCGGCCGCGAGCACGCCCGTCAATCCCGAGGTGCTCACCGCCCTCTCGGCAGCCATCACCGAACGGCGCTGCGTCGCGTTCCGCTACGACCGGCGCGACGGCGAATCGTCCCGGCGGGTCGTCGAACCGTACCGCCTCGTGGACACGGGCCGGCGCTGGTACCTCGTCGCCTTCGACCGCGAGCGGGAGGGCTGGCGGACGTTCCGCGTGGACAGATGCCAGAGCGTGCCCGTGGCGAGGGACCGGTTCGTGCCCCGGCCCCTGCCGGCGCCGGACCTTGCCGCCTACGTCCAGGAATCCATCACGCGGTCGCCCTTCTCCTATGACGCCGTCATCCGGTTCTCCGCGCCCCTGAGCGAGCTGGAGGCGCATGTCCCGGCAACCACGGGGACCCTCGAGGCGGACGGCGAGGAGCACACGCTGCTCCGGGCGGGCTTCGACTCCCTCGATTTCCCGCTGGCCTACCTCGCGAGCTGGGACATCGACTTCGAGGTCCTCGAGCCGGCCGCGATGCGCGAGCGCGCCCTCGTCGTCGCGGACCGCCTCCGCCGCTCCGCCCAAGGAGCAGGCCAGGACGGACCCGGACTGGCTGGGACAGGCCAGGACGGGACAGACCAGGACGGAACAGGCGCCGTCGGGAAGGCAAGCTCCAGCCGACAGTGAACGCAGGCCTGCCGGTCGACACGACGAACTAGACTGGCAGGCAACTATGGCACTGACAATCTCCTACCCCGCGGACCTTCCCGTCTCGGAACGCCGGGCAGACATCATGGCTGCCATCGCAGCGAACCAGGTCACCATCATCGCCGGCGAGACCGGCTCCGGGAAGACGACGCAGATCCCCAAGATGTGCCTCGAACTCGGCCTGGCCGACCATGGGCTGATCGGCCATACCCAGCCACGGCGGCTCGCGGCCCGCACCGTCGCCGAGCGCATCGCCGAGGAACTCCAGGTGGACCTCGGTGAGGAGGTCGGCTACCAGGTCCGCTTCACCGGATCGGTGGGCCGGAAGACGAAGATCAAGCTGATGACCGACGGCATCCTGCTCGCCGAGATCCAGCACGACCGGATGCTGCGCAAGTACAGCACCATCATCATCGACGAGGCCCACGAGCGCAGCCTCAACATCGACTTCATCCTGGGCTACCTCCGGCGCATCCTGCCCGAGCGGCCCGACCTCAAGGTCATCATCACCTCGGCAACCATCGACCCGGAGCGGTTCGCGGCCCACTTCGCCGCCGATGCCGCCATCGAGGACACCTCCCCCGCACCCATCATCGAGGTCTCCGGACGCACCTACCCCGTGGAGATCCGGTACCGTCCGCTCGACCAGCCGCCCGGCGGACTCGACGAGGGCGACGGCGGAGCGGACAGCGAGCTGGAGGAGGAACGCGACCCGCTCGACGCCGTGTGCGACGCCGTGGACGAACTCTCGCTCGAGGCCCCCGGGGACATCCTCGTGTTCTTCTCCGGCGAGCGCGAGATCCGTGACGCCGCCGACGCCCTCCGTGCCCACATCCAGTCCACGGCCCGCCTGCGCGGTACGGAGGTCCTGCCCCTGTTCGCCCGGCTCTCGCTCGAGGAACAGCACCGCGTCTTCCGCCCCACGGGCAGCCACCGCCGCATCGTGCTCGCGACGAACGTCGCCGAGACGTCCCTGACGGTCCCCGGCATCAAGTACGTGATCGACACGGGGACCGCACGGATCTCCCGCTACTCCCACCGCACCAAGGTGCAGCGCCTGCCGATCGAGCGGGTCTCGCAGGCGTCGGCGAACCAGCGGTCCGGCCGCAGCGGGCGCGTCTCGAACGGCATCGCGATCCGCCTCTACTCCGAGGAGGACTTCGCCTCGCGCAGGCCCTTCACCGAGCCCGAGATCCTGCGGACGAGCCTCGCGGCGGTCATCCTCCAGATGGCCGCGATGGGCGTCACGCGCGGCCCGAAGGACATCGCCGAGTTCCCCTTCGTGGAGCCGCCGGAGACCAAGGCCATCAACGACGGCATCGCCCTGCTGCGCGAACTGGGCGCCCTGAAGGACGACGGCAGCCTGTCCGCCGTGGGCCGCAAGCTCGCCCAGCTCCCCGTCGACCCGCGCCTCGGCCGGATGATCGTCGAGGCCGGCGGACGCGGCGCCGTCAAGGAGGTCATGGTCCTCGCCGCGGCCCTGACCATCCAGGATCCACGCGAGCGGCCCTCCGCGGACCAGCCGGCGAAGCAGCAGCAGGCCGCCGAGAAGCACAAGCGCTTCGTCGACGAGAACTCCGACTTCACCGCGTACCTGAACCTCTGGCGCTACCTGCAGGAGAAGCAGGACGAGCTCTCCTCCACCCAGTTCCGGAAGCTGTGCCGCACCGAGTTCATCAACTACCTGCGCGTACGGGAGTGGCAGGACCTCTTCCAGCAGCTGCGCCAGCTCGCGAAGCCCCTCGGCATCACCCTGCCCGCCGGGCCCGTGGACCCCGTGGGGCTGCACGAGCAGATCCACGTCAGCCTGCTCTCGGGCCTGCTCAGCCATATCGGCCTCTACGACCAGCGCAAGCGCGAGTACGCGGGGGCGCGCGGGACGCGATTCGCCGTCTTCCCCGGGTCTGCACTCTTCAAGAAGTCACCGGACTGGGTCATGGCCGCCGAGCTCGTGGAGACCTCGCGGCTGTGGGCTCGCGTCGTCGCGCGCATCGACCCGCTGTGGGCGGAGCAGGTCGCGCCGCACCTGGTGAAGCGCACCTATAGCGAGCCCCACTGGTCGAAGAAGATGGGCGCCGTGATGGCCTACGAGAAGGTCACGCTCTACGGTGTGCCGATCGTGCCGCAGCGTCGCATCAATTACGGCCGGATCGACCGCGAGGTCGCCCGTGAGCTGTTCATCCGGCATGCCCTCGTCGAAGGCGACTGGAAGACGCACCACACCTTCTTCAGCCGCAACCAGGCCCGGCTCGCCGAGGTGGAGGAACTGGAGAACCGCCTGCGACGGCGCGACCTGCGCGTGGACGACGAGGCGCTGTTCGAGTTCTACGACCAGCGGATCGGCCCCGAGGTGGTGTCCGAGCGTCACTTCGACTCCTGGTGGAAGACGGCGCGGCAGGACCGCCCCGATCTGCTCGACTTCGACCCGGAGAAGCTCCTGAGCGAGGATGCCGCGGAGCTCGACGAGGAGGCCTTCCCGAGCGTGTGGCACCAGGCAGGCTTCGAGCTGCCCCTGGCCTACGAGTTCTCGCCCCTGACCCCGGGTGCGCACGACGGCGTCACGGTGACCATCCCCGTCCTGTTCCTCAACCAGCTCGACCCGAAGCCGTTCCGCTGGCAGATCCCGGGCCAGCGCGTCGAACTCGTCACGGCCCTGATCAAGTCCCTGCCGAAACAGGTACGGAAGAACTTCGTGCCCGCTCCGGATGTCGCCCGGGCGGCGGTCGCGACCCTCGAGTCGGACTTCGACCCCGCGCAGGACGACCTCGAGGCATCCCTCGAGCTCGTCCTGCGGCGCCTGCGCGGACATGTCATCCCGCCGGGATCGTGGAACTGGTCGGCTGTCCCCCAGCACCTGCTGCTGATGTTCCGTATCGTCGATGCGGGCGGCCGGGTGCTCGACGAGTCACGCGACCTCGAGGCGCTGAAGGAATCCCTGGCACCGGCGGTGAGCCGCGCCATCGCGCAGTCCCTCGGCGCCACTCCGGGCAGCCGGCCTGCGGGCGGACCCGGGCGCGGCGGTCGTGCCGGTGGGACGGGCCCCGCCGGGCGCGACGAGGGACGTCCCGCCTCCGGGCGGGGCGGCCGCGGCGCCCCCGCCGCCGACATGCCCCGGACGGGCGGGCGCTCCGGCGCGGCCCCAGCCTCCCGCGGCGGGATCGCCGTCGCCGAGGCACCGGCCGTCGCCGAACGCACGGGAGAGAAGGCCTGGGTCTTCGGCGCCGTCGAGCGCGAGGTGTCGCGCACCGTCGCCGGCCACCGCGTCACAGGGTTCCCCGCCCTCGTCGACGAGGGCTCCTCCGTGGGCCTGAGGGTCTTCCCCACGGCGGGTGAGCAGGCGGCCGCGATGCGGGCCGGCATCATCCGGCTCCTCTCCCTGCGCATCCCGAGCCCGGCGAAGTACGTGCTCGAGCACCTGAGCAACACGGAGAAGCTCACGTTCAGCCAGAACCCGCACGGCAGCGTCGCGGAACTGATCCGGGACTGCTCCCTGGCAGCCATCGACAAGCTCGTGCCGGAGGAGCTGCCCTGGACCGAGGATGCCTTCTCCCGGTTGTACGAGGAGGTCCGCGCCGAGCTGATCGACACGGTCTTCACGGTGACGGCGACGGTCGAGACGGTGCTCTCCAGCAGCCGACGGATCCAGAAGCAGCTCAAGGGCACCACGAGCCTCGCGCTGATCACGGCCCTCAACGACATCCGGAGCCAGCTCGAGCACCTCGTCTACCCCGGCTTCGTGGCGGCGACGGGCTATGCGCAGCTCTCCCACCTGCCCCGGTACCTCAAGGCCATCGAGGTGCGGCTGGAGAAGCTGCCGACCAACGTGCAGCGCGACGGCGTCGGCATGGCCGCCGTCCAGCGGCTGGAGGACGAGTACGACGACGCCGTCGCGTCCCTCGCGGCCGGACGGCACCGCCCCGCCGCACTCACCCGCGTGCGCTGGATGATCGAGGAGCTCCGCGTCAGCCTGTTCGCGCAGGATCTGGGCACGGCCTACTCGGTGTCCGAGAAGCGGGTGCGGACAGCACTCAACGAGGCGCTCACGGCGACGCGCTGACGGGTACCCGTCAGCCGGGCACGGACTCGCCGTACCCGGCGTCCCGCAGCTCGCTGCGGAGAGCCTCGGCGGCCCGGTCCATCGCCGCCGGATCGGGTGCCGGGTCCACGCGCTTGACGTCGAAGTCCTCCGGCGACTGGGTCGGCCAGACGTGGACGTGGAGGTGGGGCACCTCGTAGCCCTCGAGCAGGACCCCCACGCGCCGGGCCCCGAAGGCTTCCTGCTGCGCCTGGCCGATCTTCTGCGCGACGGCCATCACCGTCGAGAGGGTTTCGGGGTCGGCCTCCAGCCAGTGCTCGATCTCCCGGCGCGGCACCACGAGCGTGTGGCCGGGGGTGATGGGCGCGATCGTGAGGAACGCGACGACGTCGTCGTCCTGCCACACGAACCGCCCGGGCACCTCACCGTTGATGATCCGGGTGAAAAGCGTCGGCATAGGTCCTCCTGATCGGGATGCGGGACGGACGCCCTCACGGAAGGGGCGCCCGGACAGGTGGACGCTGCCACGCAGGGGTGGCGGTACGGGGCGTCCTGGGGTCATGGACCCGACGCTACCGTGCCGTCCTGCAGTGGGCCAGCACGCACCGCATCAGGGACCAGGACCCACCCGTGGTTCCCGGGGCGCTCCTGCCGTACGCCATGTGTCCAGGGCGATCACCACTCCCAGGACGACGAGGGACAGTGCGACGGAGGCGAGCGCGTCGGTGAGCCAGTGGTAGCCGAGGTAGAGCCGGCTGGCCACCTGTGCGGCGATACCGCCCCACGCGGCAAGGAACGCCGCGACCAGCGGGCCGAAGCGCCGTCCGCGGGAGAACACGATGAACGCCCCGACGAGCAGGAAGTCGCAGGCTCCCAGGACATGGCCGGAGGGGAAGGAGTACGAACTGTCGCTGCCGAGCAGCATCCCACTCGCCGGCGGGCGGGCGCGGCCGACGAGGTGCGTGATCACTTCGGCAAGGACCACTCCAGCACTCATGGCGCCGGCCAGCAGCAGGGGACGCCAGATGTGCCGCGCCTTGAGGATCCAGGCCGCGGTGACCACCACGACGACGATGGGCATGCCGATGGGTCCGAAAACAGTGGCCAGGACCACCATCACCACGGTCACCGCCGCTACGCGATGGCCGACGAACCACGAATGGACCGGTTCGTCCAGCGTGGCGAGGTCATCCTTCTGCAGGACATCGCCCAGGGTGAGAAGGAAGAAGCCGGTGCCGGCCAGCACCAGGACGATCGCAACGATGTAGAGCATCTTCCGCATGCGGGCGGTGACCTGCCGTTGCTCGACTTCGAGCTTCCCGTGGAGGATCGACCGCGTCTCTCCGGGAAGATGCCGACCGGTCATGGGGTTCCCCTTCCCTCAGGCGCCCGTCACCACGGGCAGCCCCTCCGTGGTCGACCACTGGGACCAGGAGCCGGGGAACAGGGCCGCGTCGATTCCCGCGATTTCGAGGGCCGCGATCTCGTGGGCGGCGGTGATGCCCGAACCGCAGTAGACCGCGACCCTCCCGCGGTCGGCGCCCAGCGCGGCGAAGCGGCTCCGGAGCTCCTGGGCCGGCCGGAAGCGTTTGTCGTCGCCGAGGTTGTCCGCCGTGGGTGCGCTGACGGCCCCGGGCACATGGCCGGCCCGCGGGTCGATCGGCTCCTGCTCGCCCCGGAAGCGTTCCCCGGCGCGGGCGTCGAGGAGGACATCGACTCCCGCCGGCTCGAGGAGGTCGGGGATCGAGACCACCGGCATATGGCCCGAGGAGAGGTGGACGTTGCCCACGCAGTGCCGCTCCTCCCCGCCCTCGACGTCGAACCCGGCCGCGCGCCAGGCCGTGAGGCCGCCGTCGAGCAGGCGAACCGATGCGAACCCGGCATCGCGCAGGAGCCACCAGAGGCGCGCGGCGGCGAGGTTGCCCGAATCGTCGTAGGCGACCACAGTGTCACCGTCATCGAGCCCCCACTGGCGGGCCGTTTCCTGGAGGGCGTCACCGTCGGGAAGCGGATGGCGGCCGAGACCGGGCCCGCCGGGAGCGCACAGCTGCGTCTCCAGGTCCACGTACACGGCGCCCGGTATGTGTGCTGCACGGTAATGCTCGTGGCCGGAGGGGTCGCCCAGGGACCAGCGCACATCGAGCAGGAGAGTCTGCGCGCCGGAGGTCATCCGGTCCTGCAGCTCCTGCACATCCATCAGAGTCTTCATCGAGATCTCCTGTCGGGACGGGCGACCGGGGCGAAGTGGTGACCGCACCCGGTCCTGATGCAGGCCAGTCCACCACACGGCGCTCCGGACACCAAGGGGTCCGCCGGCCGACACGCAGCTCGTCACGTGTCCCCGTTCCGGGCACCGGGGCGTCCACCGCACCCGGAGCGCGCAGCTGCCCGTCCTGCCCTTCAGCGCGGTGATGACGGCGGGCGGCAGACGCCGCCTCAGACCTCGATGCTCTCCCGCACCGCGAGGTGGGCGAAGGCCGTGCCGTACCGCGCACCGAGGCGCGTCACGTGGCCCTCGACCATGCCCAGTCCCGTGTCGTTGAGGAGGGCGTCGTGGATCTGGAACGCGCGGGGCGCACGGACGGAGACGACGAAGTCCACCACTTCCGCCAGTTTCGACCACGGCGCATGCACGGGGACGAGGAGGGTGTCGACGTCGATGCCCTCCGGCACGATGAACGAGTCGCCCGGATGGTAGACGCCGCCGATCAGGAAGCCCACGTTGGCGACGAGCGGGATCAGCGGATGGATGAGTGCGTGCTGCCCGCCGAAGGTCCGCACACCGAACCCCGCGGCGGAGAACTCCTCGCCGCCGGCCACGGCATGGACCCGCTCCCCTGCGGCGTCGCCCAGGCCCTCGCGGACCGCGTCGGCCACGCCCTGTGGCGCCCACAGGTCCACGGACGCGTTCCGGGACAGCGCCGCGACGACCCTGTCCACGTCGATGTGGTCGGGGTGCTCGTGGGTGACCAGGACGGCGCCGGCGCCCTCGAGGGCTTCCTCGACCTCGGAGAACGTTCCCGGGTCGACGACGAGTACGCGCCCGTCCTGCTCGAGCCGCACGCAGGAATGGGTGAACTTGGTGAGCAGCATGGGCTCAGACTACCCGCGGCGGCGCTGATAATCTTGACTCTGGTCCAGGGCCGCCGAGTGCCCACGGAAAGGGTAGGACATGACGCCGAAGGCGACATCCGAGGCAGTACCGACGGCAGTCTCCGAGTCGGCCCCGGTGTCGAGCCCGAATCCGGACCCGGCACTGCAGCCCGCCCGCAAGGAGCAGCGCGTCACACGCCAGCGGCGGGCCGTCAGCGCCGCCCTCGACGCGCTGGCCGACTTCGTCAGCACGCAGGAGCTCCACCGGGTGCTGCACGACCGCGGGGAATCGGTGTCCCTCGCCACCACCTACCGCATCCTCCAGTCCATGGCCGACGACGGCCTGGTGGACGTGCTGCGAAACGGCGACAACGAGGCGGTCTACCGCCGGTGCGCCGTCGAGCACCACCACCACCACCTGCTGTGCCGGAACTGCGGACGGGCCGTGGAGGTCGAGGCACCCGCCGTCGAGCAGTGGGCTGCGCGCATCGCTGCAGAGCACGGGTTCACCGATGCCGCCCATACTGTCGAGATCCACGGTGTCTGCCCGGACTGTGCGGCGCTCGCAGCACGGTCCTGACGTCGCCGTCCGCTCGGCGGGACAGCCCCTGCACTCCGTGCCGCGGACGGGAAGGCCCACCACCGGTACCACCGCGGCGCGGACGACGTCGGTGCCGTCGACTAGGCTTGATCCGTGACGCCTTCCGACAGCTCCGCCCCCGTGGAGCCGAGCACGCTCGCAGCCCAGTCCGGTACCCGCGAGGACTCCGGTCGCCTCGATGGCCTGGTCGAGGCAGTGCGCAGCTACCGCAACGCGGAGAGCTTCATGCGCGGCAAGAGCCGCGATTCGATGCACCTGGGGAAGACGGACATGACGGCACTGCGCCTGATGCTCCGTGCAGGGCAGGCGGGACGCCCTCTCACAGCCGCCGCACTCGCGCGCGAGCTCGAGATCTCCACCGCCGCCACCACCGTCCTGATCGACCGCCTCGAGAAGAGCGGCCACGCCGAGAGGCGCCGGAGCGGAACCGACGGACGCTCCATCGAGATCTGGCCCACGGCCGCCACCGACGACGAGGTGCGCTCGACCATGGGCACGATGCACGAGCGGATGATGGAGGTCGCCGCCGCCCTCTCGGCCGAGGAGAGCGACACCATCCGCCGTTTCCTCGACGCCCTGGGAGAAGCCATGCTCGAACTGGACTTCCCGTTCCCGGAGCGCCCTCGGGCGTGAGCCGCCATCCCGGACGTAGGGAATTACAGGGCTTACCTAGAGAGCTGAACTACTAGATGGTCTAAACTGTAGCCATGAAACCTTCGGATGCACGGCAGGGAGCCGGCTACTGGTACCCCCCGTCCGGAGAAGGGACGGCCGGCAGGGCCGCGACCGGGGCCGATGTCCTCAACGCCCTGAGGGCCTACCGCACGGTGGAGAGCGGACTTCGCAGAAGCCTCAGCCAGCGGCTGAACGTCAACGAGACGGACCTCGCCGCCCTCCGCTACCTCCTCGCCGTATGGCAGCAGGACCAGGGCGCGAGCCCCAAGGAACTCGCAGCCGCACTGGGCATCTCGAGCGCATCGACGACCCTCGTGATCGACCGCCTCGAAAGGGCCGGCTACATCCGCCGGCGCCGTCACCCCGTCGATCGCCGCGCGGTCATCCTCGAGCCGGGCGAAAAGGCCACCGACGAGTTCCAGGCCGCCTTCGACATCGAGAAACGCGGAGTCCTCGCGGCGGCGGACAGCCTCACCCGCGAGGAGACGGAGACCGTCACCCGCTTCCTGCGGAGCATGGAGCAGGCCATCACCGACGCGGTGGGCCAGCCGGACCGCGTCCCCGGCTCTTAAGCCGGCTACCCGCCTCCTGGTTCAGGAACCCGTCGGCACCGCACGTCCCGGCACCGGTCCGGCGATCCGCGGATTCCTGGACCTCCGCGACGACTGCCGCGAACCGATGAAGCGGCACACGAGGTAGATCGCGAAGGAGATCGTGGTCACGTAGGGACTGATCGGGATGCGCCCGCCCAGCGCCAGCAGGATGCCGCCCACCACGGACGTGCAGGCGAACACCACGCTGAGCAGGACGGCGGGACCGGGCGCCGAGGTGACCTTCAGGGCCGCGGCGGCCGGCGTGATGAGAAGCGCAAGCACCAGCAGTGCTCCGACGACCTGGATGGACAGCGCCACCGAGATCCCCAGCAGCACCATGAAGAGGATCGAGAGTCCCCGCACGGGCACCCCGCGTGCCTCCGCCAGGTCGGCGTCGGCACTTGCGAAGGTCAGGGGTCGCCAGATCGCGGCCAGTGCGAGGACGACGACGACCGCGCACCCGACGAGCAGGTTGAGCTGCACGTCGTCGACCGAGACGATCTGGCCGGTGAGCAGGCCGAACTTGTTGGCGGCGCGGCCCTCGTACAGGGCGAGGAACAGGATCCCCAGACCGAGGCCGAAGGGCATGACGACACCGATGATGGAGTTCCTGTCGCGTGCCCGGATCCCCATCAGCCCGAGGACGAGCGCGGCGAGGACGGACCCGACGAGCGAACCGGCGACCACGTTGGCTCCTGCCAGGAGCGCGAAGGCCGCGCCGGCGAAGGAGAGTTCGGCGATGCCGTGGACCGCGAAGGCGAGGTCCCGCATCATCACGAACATCCCGATGAGACCCCCGAGCAGCCCGAGGACCGCTCCCGCGATCAGCGAGTTCCGGACGAGGGGCAGCAGCTGCGCGTAGTTGTCGAAGGTGAAGATGGCGCTGAAGATCTCCTGGAAGTCCATGGCCTAGGCGCTCTCGTGGTGGTGGGGAGTGGCATCGGGCAGTCCGACGACGACGAGCCGGCCGTTGCTGTGCAGGACCTCGACGGGGCTGTCGTAGAGCTCGGAGAGCACCTCGCTGGTCATGACCTCGGCGGGTGACCCGACGCGGAACCTGCCGTCCGCGAGGTAGAGCACGCGGTCCACGTAGTCGATCACGGGATTGATCTCGTGGGTCACGAACACCACGGCGCTGTTCTTCTCGCGGCGCTGCCGGTCGATCAGGGCACTGACCGCCTGCTGGTGGTTGAGGTCCAGCGACAGCAGCGGCTCGTCGCACAGGAGTACCGCGGGGTCGGTGGCGAGGGCCTGGGCCGCACGCAGCCGCTGCTGCTCGCCGCCCGACAGCATCCCGACCGGGGCGTCCGCGTAGGACTCCGCGCCGACGTCGCGCAGGAGGCCGTGCACCTTCTCGTCGTAGTGGCGGCTGCGCATCCGCAGGCCCCACCGGTGGCCGTCGACACCGAGGCCCACGAGGTCCCGGGCCCGGAGCGGGGTCTCGGGCGGGAATGACTTCTGCTGCGGGATGTAGCCGAGGTCCCGGCTGCCGCGGGTAACGGGCCGGCCGGCGATGGTCGCCGTGCCGGTGTCGAGCGGCTGCAGGCCCAGGAGAACCTTCAGGAAACTCGTCTTCCCCGACCCGTTGGGGCCGAGCACGGCGAAGAATTCACCGGGCAGGATGTCGAGGTCCAGTCCCTCCCACAGCGTCCGGTCGCCGAAGGACAGCGCCGCGCCGCGCAGGCTGATCGCCGGCGTTCCGCCGGTCCCGTCCGGGGAGGCCTGGCGGGGCATCGTCGAGGTCATGCGGTGCGGCTTCCAGTCTGTCGGGGTTCAAGTGAGCGTGCCGGGGTGGTGCAGGTGGTGCAGTGCCGCGGGCCTCCCGGTCCTCAGGAGGCGAGGACGGCCTCGATGCTCTCCGTGTTGGCGGTCATCCAGGAGACGTAGTCCTCGCCCTCGGGCAGGGTCTCGGTGAAGTCGAGCACGGGGAGGCCTGCGTCGTCGGCCGCGGAGCGGACCGCTTCCGTCTGCGATCCTTCGGTCTGCCCATTGTAGGCAAGAAAGGCGAGGGTCCCGCCGGACACGAGCGCCTTCATCTCCTGCAGCACCGCGACCGGGACATCCGTCTCTTCCTCGATGGCCTCGCTGAATTCCTCCGGCGTTCCATCCTCGAGGCCCGCCGCCTCCAGGAGGTAGGCGGGGACAGGCTCCGTCACGGCCACCGCACCTCCGGGTCCGTCCGAGGCGAGGGCGGCGAGCCGGTCCTGGATCGGCTGGAGTTGCGCGGCGAAGGCATCCGACCGCTCGCGGTACGCTTCGGCGTTGTCCCCGTCCAGCCGGCCGAGCTCCTCGGCGATGGCGTCGGCGAGTTTCACCATGGACGGCAGGTCGTACCACACGTGCTCGTTGAAGGCACCGTGGGCGTGCTCCTCGGCCTGCCCCTCCCCGGCCTCGTCCGTGTGCTCCTCCGTCGACCCCTCGCCCTCCTCGAGGCCCGAAACCTCGACGGCGCTGAGCATCGTCTCCACGCCCGTCTCGTCGGCGAGCCTGCCGAGGAATGCGTCGTAGCCTCCGCCGTTCTCGATCACGAGGTCGGCGCCGGACACGGACAGCTTGTCCTGCACGGTGGGCTCGTAGGAGTGGGGGTCCTGGCTGAGGTTGGTGACGATGGCCGTCACCTCGACGTCGTCCCCTCCGACGGCTGCGGCGATGTCCCCGTACACGTTCGTGGGGGTCACGATCGTGAGCGCATCATCGCCGGTACCGGAGGAGCCCGCGGCCGCGGATCCGCCGCCCCCGCACGCGGCGAGGCCGAGGGTGGAGGCCGCCAGGAGGGCGGGCACGGCGAGACGACGGGAAAGGGGCATCGGGACCTCGATCAGACTAATGAGAACAATTTACGTTAGCGGATCGAGCATAACCCGAATGCGAACGGTTCGCATCTCGACGGCGGAGAGCCGGCCCTCAGGCGACGGGGGTCTCCGTCCCGTTGACGCCCTCGCCCGTCCTCCGGGCACCCTGGTTCTGCGTCGCATCCCGGATCTCGCCGATGAGCTGCTCGATCACGTCCTCCAGGAAGAGCACGCCACGGGTCGATCCGTCCGGTCCAAGGACGCGCGCCAGGTGCGAGCCCGTCCGCTGCATCACGGCGAGGGCGTCCTCGATCTCGTCATGGAGCGACAGGTTGGCGAGCGTGCGGACCTTGTTCTCCGTGATGGGCCTGCGGTACATCGCCTGAGGCATCGACATGATGTCCTTCAGGTGCATGTAGCCGGTGAGGTTGCCGTGGTCGTCCACCATCACGAAACGGGAGAACCCGGTGCGCCCCACCGCCCGCTCGAAGTCCTCGGGGGTCGCGTCGGTCCGCACGGTGACGAGCTCGCTGAGGGGGACCATTGTGGTCTCGGCGGTCTGGCCGGAGAACTCGAGCGCACTGGTGATGAGCCCGGACTCGTCCTCGACGAGGCCGCTCTTCGTGGATTCCTCGACGATCGACTGCACTTCCTCGAGCGTGTAGGTCGAGGAGACCTCGTCCTTCGGCTCCACGCCGAGTACACGCAGGATGTGGTTCGCGGACCAGTTCAGCGAGGAGATCACGGGATGGACGACGCGCGCGATCAGGACGAGCGGCGGAGCCAGGAGCAGCGCCGCCTTGTCGGCGACGGAGACCGAGATGTTCTTCGGCACCATCTCGCCGAAGGTCACGTGGAGGAAGGTGACCAGCATCAGGGCCAAACCGAACGCGACGCCGTCCGCCACTCCCTCCGGCACCCCGACGGCTTCGAACGGGACGACGAACAGGTGATGGATCGCCGGTTCGGCGACCTGGAGGATCAGGAGCGAACACACCGTGATGCCCAGCTGGGAGCAGGCGAGCATGAGGGACACGTGCTCCATGGCCCAGATCGTGGTCCTGGCGCGCTTCGAGCCCGCCTCGGCGAGGGGTTCGATCTGGCTGCGGCGCGCGGACATGACCGCGAACTCGGCCCCGACGAAGAAGGCGTTGCCCATCAGGAGGATCACGAGCCAGATAATTCCTGCCCAGTCGCTCATCGGTCGTCCTTCCGTACTGCCGTACCGCCGCCGGCGAGGGCGGGCGGCGGACTGTCATGCGTGCGGGCGCTCAGGGCGACCGGCTGGTGTTCGGGGACGACGGCGCTGTCGGCGGCCACCCCGTCCGGGCTGTCCACGTGATGGTCCCCCACAGGTTTCGGTGCGGGCCGGAACTGGACCCGGTCGATGCGGCGCCCGTCCATGCGCTCGACCGTGAGGGTGCCCGCGGGAAGCTCGACCCGGTCACCCGGCGCCGCGACACGGCCGAGTTCGGCCATGATGAACCCAGCGACCGTCTCGTAGCCGGCTTCGTCCGGTACCACCAGTCCCGGGATCTGTACGGTGACCTCGTCGGGACGCATGAGTCCCGGGAAGAACCATTCGCCCGCGGCGCTCTGCAGCACGCCCGGCTTCAGCTTGTCGTGCTCGTCCTTCACCTCGCCGACGATCTCCTCGACCAGGTCCTCGAGCGTGGCGACTCCGGCGGTGCCCCCGTACTCGTCGAGCACGACGGCGAGCTGGAGGTTCGCCTCGCGGAGCTCTCGGAGGAGCGAGTCGAGGTGCACTGTCTCGGGGACGCGCAGAACCTCGGTCATGATGGTGCCGGCGGGCAGCTCCGCGCGCTTGTGGCGGGGAACCGCGACGGCCTTCTTGACGTGGACGACTCCACGGATGTCATCGGCGGAGTCCCCGATGAGCGGGAACCGCGAGTAGCCGGTGCGCCGTGCGGCCTCGACGACGTCGGCCACGGTCTGGTCGGAGTCGATGACCTCCATGCGGATACGCGGTGTCATGACGTCGGCGGCCGTCCGTTCCGAGAAGCTGAACGTGCGTGCGAGGAAGGTGGCCGTGCCCTGGTCGAGCGTGCCCATCTCGGCGGACCGGCGCACCAGGGACGAGAGCTCCGACGGAGTCCTCGCACCCGAGATCTCCTCCTTGGCCTCGAGGCCGAAGACGTTGAGGATGCGGTTCGAGAAACCGTTGAGCACGATGATGGCCGGCTTGAAGACGGCCGTGAACATCAGCTGCGGGCGGGCCAGCGCCTTGCCGACCCGGAAGGGCAGCGAGATGGAGAGGTTCTTCGGCACGAGTTCGCCGAGGAGCATCGACAGCAGAGTCGCCAGGGCCATCGCGATGATGAGGGACGTCGAGGCCACCAGCGCCTCCGACAGGCCGAGCGCGCCCAACGGTGTTTCGAGGAGCCGCCCGACGGACGGTTCCATCACGTAGCCCGTGAGCAGCGTGGTGAGCGTGATCCCGAGCTGACAACTCGAGAGCTGCGTGGACAGCGACTTCAGGCACCGCAGCAGTGGCTCTGCCTTCGTGTCGCCGTCGTCGACGGCGCGCTGCACATAGGTCTGGTCGAGCGCGACGAGCGCGAACTCCACGGCCACGAAGAACCCCGTCCCGAGGACGAGGAGGAGGCCGAAGGCGAGATAGAGCCATTCCACCGCTACATCCCCTCCTCGGTCACACCGGGTCGGGAATGCAGCGGTCCGCGTCTGAGGGGGTCCGCTGCGTCGGACTGGAGGGGCGCTGCGCCCTGGTCGGGACCGGCATCGGCCGGGCGTCCCGCCGTGGGCTCGGGCAGCGGATGGGCAAGAGAGGAGGGTAAGCCGGCGTCGAGCCGGCCCCTAGAAGGACTGTCCATAAGAAGGCCAGTTTACCGGCTCGGGCGCCGCCCGCCACACGAATTCCGGCGCTGTACGCCGATCGCGTACAGCCGGGCGCTACCAGCTCTGCTGGAGCGGCCGCCCCTCCTCGTAGCCCGCTGCCGACTGCACGCCCACGACGGCACGCTCGCGGAACTCCGCGAGGGATGCCGCGCCGGCGTAGGTCATCGAACTGCGCACGCCGGCGGTGATCATGTCGAGGAGGTCCTCCACGCCCGGCCGGGCCGGATCGAGGTACATCTTCGAGGTGGAGATCCCCTCCTCGAAGAGGCCCTTGCGGGCCCGTGCGAACACGTCGTCGCGGCGCGTCCGATTCTGCACCGCGCGCGCGGAGGCCATGCCGAAGCTCTCCTTGTACCGGCGTCCGTTGCTGTCGGTCTGCAGGTCACCGGGGCTCTCGTAGGTTCCCGCGAACCAGGAACCGATCATGACCTGGCTCGCGCCGGCGGCGAGAGCCAGGGCGACGTCGCGCGGGTACCGCACGCCGCCGTCGGCCCATACATGGGCGCCGAGTTCGGCCGCCGCCTGGGCGCACTCGTGGACGGCGGAGAACTGCGGGCGCCCGACGGCGGTCATCATGCGCGTGGTGCACATGGCACCGGGGCCGACACCGACCTTGATGATGGACGCACCCGCGGCGACGAGGTCGCGCACGCCGTCGGCGCTGACCACGTTGCCGGCGACGATGGGGACCTTCGGATCGAGGCCGCGGACGACGGCGAGCGCGTCGAGCATCTTGCGCTGGTGGCCGTGGGCGGTGTCGACGACGAGGACGTCGACCCCGGCGTCCAGTAGCGCCGCGGCCTTGGCCTCCACGTCGCCGTTGATGCCCACCGCCGCCGCGACGCGGAGCTTGCCCGCCGCATCGAGTGCCGGCTCGTAGATCGTGGAACGGAGCGCACCGGTCCGCGTGATGACGCCCTGCAGGACGCCGTCCCGCACCACCGGCGCCAGGGAGGCGCGGGCACTGTCGAGTTCCTCGAACGCCTTCTGCAGGGCCACGGCGGGATTGTCGTCGAACAGCGATGCCTCGAAGGCGGCCGGGGCCGGACGCATCACGGACTCGAGGGAGGCGAAGCGATCCACCTCCTCGCAGTCGCCCGCGGTGACCACACCTACGCAGACGCCGCCGTCGACGACGAGCACGGCGCCGTGGGCGCGCTTGTACATGAGGTGGAGTGCATCGATCACGGTGTTGCCGGGCTGCAGCTTCAGCGGCGTCTCGAAGACAGGGTGGCGGTCCTTCACCCACGACGTGACCTCGGCGATCACCTCGACGGGCACGTCCTGCGGCAGGACACCGATGCCTCCGCGCCGCGCCACGGTCTCCACCATGCGCCGGCCCGTCACCGCCGTCATGTTGGCGACGACCAGCGGGATGGTGGTGCCCGTGCCGTCGTCCGACGAGAGATTGACGTCGAAGCGGGAGATGACCTCGGACGCCGACGGTACGAGGAAGACGTCGGAGTAGGTGAGGTCGGTGGTGGGCGGGTTGATGAAGCGCATGGTTCTCCCTGGATCGACGGCCGCGACAACGGCCGCACAGAGTATAGTGCCTTCCCGCCTGCCGTCCCATTCCCGCGGCACCGCGGGCGGCACCGGAGGGCGACCGTGGTCCGGCGTACACCGCTCCGGGACACGCTCTGATTGGCTTGTTTGTTGCTCGTGTCACTACACTTGGACAGGGTCCAGACACGGCTTTGCGCCGATCCTGACGACCGAACCGCGCTCAGGGCAACTTACGGAAGAGGCGTATACCAAGTGCCAGAACAAACCAGCCACCGTCTACCTGAAGAGTTCGGCGGGAACGAGTGGCTTGTTGATGAACTCTACGAACAGTTCCAGAAGGACCGCCACTCGGTCGACAAGAAGTGGTGGGACCTGTTCGATTCGTTCGACGCAGACGATGCAGCAGGCACCACGCAGACCGGGAACGGCCAGAACGCGACCGACAAGCCCGCAGGCGCCGCCCAGGCAGCTCCCACAGCTCCGCCGGCGGCTCCCGGAAACGGCAGCGCCCCTGCCGCCCCCGCGCATCCCCCGACGAAGGAACTCCCGGTCGTGAGGACCGAGGTCGCCGCGCCGAAGGCCTCGGGCGAGAGCCCCGCGAGCACGCAGCAGAGCGGCAAGCCCCCCGTGGCGAACGAACCGGCGAAGAAGCCGGAGACGTCCCGGGAGGACAAGTCCGCCACTCCCCCCATCCCGGCACAGCTTCCCGCCTCGGACCGCAATGCCGAGATGGAGGAGAACAAGGTCAGCGTGCTCCGCGGGCCCGCCAAGGCGATCTCCACCAACATGGAAGCCAGCCTGAGCGTCCCCACCGCGACGAGCGTCCGCGCCATCCCGGCCAAGCTGCTGATCGACAACCGCGTGGTCATCAACAGCAACCTGGCCCGCGCCCGCGGTGGCAAGGTCTCCTTCACGCACCTCATCGGCTACGCGATCATCCGGGCTCTCGCCCAGTTCCCGTCGCAGAACGTCTACTACGACGTCATCGACGGCAAGCCCTCGGCGGTGCAGCCCGCCCACGTGAACTTCGGCCTCGCGATCGACATGCCGAAGCCGGACGGGACGCGCTCGCTCGTGGTGCCGAACATCAAGAAGGCCGAGACCATGAACTTCTCGGAGTTCTGGCACGCCTACGAGGACCTCGTGAAGAAGGCGCGCGCCGGCAAGCTCGGCGCCGACGACTATGCCGGCACCACGGTGTCCCTGACCAACCCTGGCGGCATCGGCACCGTGCACTCCGTCCCCCGCCTCTCCAAGGGACAGGCCTGCATCATCGGTGCCGGCGCCCTCGAGTACCCGGCCGAGTTCCAGGGATCCAGCGAGAAGACGCTCGCCAAGCACGCGATCAGCAAGACCATCACGCTGACCTCCACCTATGACCACCGCGTCATCCAGGGAGCGGGCAGCGGCGAGTTCCTGCGCATCATCCACCAGCTGCTGCTGGGCGAGCAGGGCTTCTACGACGAGATCTTCGAGTCGCTGCGCATCCCCTACGAGCCCGTGCGCTGGAGCGCCGACATCCAGGTCGATCCGATGGACGAGATCAACAAGGTCGCCCGGATCCAGCAGCTCATCCACGCGTACCGCGTGCGTGGCCACCTCATGGCGGACACCAACCCGCTCGAGTACGTCCAGCGCAAGCACGCCGACCTGGACATCCGGACCCACGGCCTCACGCTGTGGGACCTCGACCGCGAGTGGCCCACCGGTGGCTTCGGCGGCCAGCCGATGCTCAAGTTCCGCGACATGCTCGGCGTCCTGCGCGACGCCTACTGCCGCACCACCGGCATCGAATACATGCACCTGCAGGACCCCGCCGAGCGGCAGTGGTTCCAGGAGGAGCTCGAGCACCCCTATCTGAAGCCGAGCCGCGAGGAGCAGCTGCGCATCCTGCACAAGCTGAACTCGGCGGAGGCCTTCGAGACGTTCCTGCAGACGAAGTTCGTCGGCCAGAAGCGCTTCTCCCTCGAGGGCGGCGAATCCCTGATCCCGCTGCTCGACGCCGTGCTCTCCGGTGCGGCCGACGACGGCCTCGACGAGGTCGCCATCGGCATGGCGCACCGCGGCCGCCTGAACGTGCTCACCAACATCGCCGGCAAGACCTATGCCCAGGTCTTCCGCGAATTCGAGGGCACGCAGGATCCGCGGTCCGTGCAGGGCTCGGGCGACGTGAAGTACCACCTCGGCACCGAGGGGACGTTCACCTCCGACGCCGGGAACGAGACCAAGGTCTACCTCGCCGCGAACCCCTCACACCTCGAGGCCGTCGACCCCGTGCTCGAGGGCATCGTCCGGGCGAAGCAGGACCTCCTCGACCAGCACGAGGGCTTCCCCGTGCTGCCGATCCTCATCCACGGTGACGCGGCCTTCGCGGGCCAGGGCGTCGTGGCGGAGACCCTCAACCTGTCGCAGCTCCGGGGCTACCGCACCGGCGGCACCATCCACGTGATCGTGAACAACCAGGTCGGCTTCACCACGAGCCCGACGTCGTCCCGTTCCTCCGTGTACTCCACGGACGTCGCGAAGATGGTCCAGGCTCCCGTGTTCCACGTGAACGGCGACGATCCGGAGGCCGTGGTCCGCGTGGCCCAGCTGGCCTACCAGTTCCGCCAGCGGTTCAACAAGGACGTCGTCATCGACATGGTCTGCTACCGCCGTCGCGGCCACAACGAGGGCGATGACCCCTCGATGACGCAGCCCATGATGTACAACCTGATCGAGGCGAAGCGCTCGGTCCGGAAGCTGTACACCGAGGCCCTCATCGGCCGCGGCGACATCACGCAGGAAGAGGCCGAGCAGGCCCTGCGCGACTACCAGGAGCGCCTCGAGCGCGTCTTCGCCGAGACCCATGCGGCCCAGACGTCGCCGATCCCGGTCGTCACCAAGGATCCGAAGGCCGTCTCGGACCTCGAGCGGCCCTACGCGCAGCAGTCGTCGGACGGCGGCGAGGTCCGCGCGCCGCAGACGGCGATCAGCGCGGAGACGCTGGCGCACATCGGCGCGGCGCACATCGCGATCCCCGAGGGCTTCACGGTCCACCCGAAGCTCAAGGCACTGCTCGAGAAGCGTGAGCAGATGTCCCGTGAGGGCGGCATCGACTGGGGCTTCGGCGAGGTCGCCGCGTTCGGGTCGCTCCTCATGGAGGGCGTGCCCGTACGGCTCGCCGGTCAGGACTCGCGTCGCGGTACCTTCGTGCAGCGCCACGCGGTGTTCCACGACCGGGCGACCGGCCACGAATGGCTGCCGCTGGACGACCTCAGCGAGGACCAGGCCAAGTTCTGGGTCTACGACTCCTCCCTGAGCGAGTACGCGGCCATGGGCTTCGAGTACGGCTACTCCGTGGAGCGGCCTGACGCGCTCGTGATCTGGGAGGCGCAGTTCGGCGACTTCGTCAACGGCGCGCAGACCATCATCGACGAGTTCATCAGCTCCGCCGAGCAGAAGTGGGGACAGCGTTCCTCGCTCGTCCTGATGCTGCCCCATGGCTACGAGGGCCAGGGTCCCGATCACTCCTCCGCACGCATCGAGCGCTTCCTGCAAATGTGCGCCGAGGAGAACATGGTGGTCGCGAATCCGAGCAGTGCCGCGTCGCACTTCCACCTGCTGCGTCAGCACGCCTACCGCCGCCCGCGGAAGCCGCTGGTGATCTTCACCCCCAAGCAGCTGCTGCGCCTGAAGGCAGCGGCCAGCCCGGTGGAGGACTTCACGCAGGGCACCTTCCAGCCCGTCATCCCCGATACCCTCGGAACGCCGGGGAACGACGTCGAGCGCGTCATCCTCGTGTCCGGACGGCTCTACTACGATCTGCTGTCCTCCCGGCAGAAGCTCGACGACGGCAAGACGGCCATCGTCCGCGTGGAGCAGCTGTACCCGCTCCCGCTGGACGAGATCAAGGCCGCCCTTGCCACCTACCCCAACGCGGAGATCGTGTGGGCGCAGGACGAGCCGGCGAACCAGGGACCGTGGCCCTTCATCGGGCTCAACCTCCCCCAGGAGCTCGACCGGCGCGTGCGCCTGGCCTCGCGTCCGGCGTCCGCGTCGACCGCCACGGGATCGGCGAAGAACCATGCGGTGGAGCAGGAACTCCTCATCAAGAGGGCGTTCGGCCGGCAATAGTAGGCCATCAGTATGATGTTGGGTGGGGCTTTCGGCCCCACCCGATGTCTTTAAGGGCGTGCGCGGGTTCTCCGGCAGCCCGGCACCATCCGACGACCAGTACACCGAGGGACCAGTGGAACAACGCAGAATCCGGCTAGCAGCAGTGGGCGACGAACTCCTCGCGGGGCTCGGTGATCCGCGGGCTCTGGGCTGGATCGGACGCGTGATGGCCCGGACCCGGCCGGACAACGCCTTCGTCGAGGCCTACAGCCTCGCGGCTCCCGGTGAGGGGACGGAGTCGCTGGCGAACCGCTGGCTCCAGGAGGCCGGACGACGCTTCGGCGACGGCTTCGAGAACCGGCTCGTCATCGGCCTGTCGGACCGCGACCTCGACCTCGAGCTGTCGACCGCGAGGAGCCGGCTCAACCTCGCCAACATCCTCGACGGCGCGGCACAGATGAGCATCAAGGTCCTCGTCGTCGGGCCCCCTCCGGGCCTCGACGCAGAACGCAACCGCCGTCTCGCCGACCTGTCCGCGGCGTTCGGCGACGTGACCACGCGCCGCAAGCACGTCTTCGTCGACACCTTCACCCCCCTGCTCGCGCACGAGCAGTGGCGCCACGACCTCGCCGCGAACGGCGGGACGCCGGGCCAGGCCGGCTACGGGCTCATCGCCTGGCTCGTCCTGCACCGCGGGTGGTTCCAGTGGCTCGACGTGCCCGCTCCCGAGTAGCGGTACGCTGCAGGAAGCCCCCGGGATACGCATCCCGGGGGCTTTTTTCATGCCCGGCTGCCCCATGTTTCCCTCCGGTAACGGTTGGGTTATTACTGGCTCACTGAGTGTCTAAAGGCAACGATCTGTCGCTATGCTGGCCGGGTGTGATTGCCGTCACTGGCGCAATCCGCCTCGGGGGGCCTTCCTGCGTTCCTCGCGCCAAGCACAGTAAGGACTATCGAATGCGTAATAAGCGCACTATGACGCTCGCCGCACTGTCCATCGGGACGCTCCTGCTGAGCGCCTGCGGATCGGCGGGCGGTACCGCCGAGACACCGGCATCGGAGGGGGCGGAGGAGAACCTCGCCCCGACCATCAACATCGCGATCAGCCAGGCGCCGACCGGCTACAACGGCAACACCGCCAGCACCAATGCGGTCTACAACACCTACGTGGACAACCTGACCTCGAGCGGCTTCGCTGCCTTCGCCGCCAACGGCAACCTGGAGCCCAACGAGGAGTTCGGCACCTACGAGAAGACCAGCGACGACCCGCTGACGATCAAGTACACCATCAACGAGGATGCTGTCTGGTCCGACGGCACGCCGATCGACTACGACGACGTCCTGCTGAGCTGGGCGGCCCTGTCCGGCACGCACCCGAGCGGTGAGAAGGATCCCGAGACGGGCGCCGAGGCCGATCTCTTCCAGGCGGCCTCGACCAACGGGTTCGCCTCCATGGAGCAGATCGAGGGCGAGCCCGGGGCCAAGGAGTTCGAGGCCGTCTTCACCGAGCCCTACGCCGACTGGGAAGCCCTGTTCACCACGGGCGTCTTCATGCCGGCGCACATCGCCGCCGAGCAGGCCGGGATGTCCGCCGAGGGCGACGGCGCCGAGCTCGTCGAAGCCATCCAGAACGACGACACTGCGGCCCTCGGTCCGGTCGCCGAGTTCTGGAACAGCGGCTGGAACTACGAGGCGGACCTGCCGACCCTCCCCGACACGGCGATCCTCCCCTCCTCCGGCCCGTACAAGCTGGACAACGCCACCGACGGCACCCTGACGCTCGTCAAGAACGACAAGTACTGGGGCGAGGAGCGCGCCGGCAAGACGGACTCGATCGTCTTCAAGACCATCGTCGACGAGGAAGCCGTCCAGGCACTGCAGAACGGCGACGTCGACGTCATCGAGCCCTCCAGCCCGACCGTCGACACGAAGGCGGCCCTCGAGCAGATCGGCGAGACCGTCACGGTGGACACCGGGCAGTCGCTGACCTTCTCGCACGTGGACCTCGACCAGCGCGCCGGTGCCGTCTTCGAGGACCTCAAGGTGCGCCAGGCCTTCGCCAAGTGCGTTCCGAGGGCCGACATGGTCGACAAGTTCGTGACCCCCATCGATCCCGAGGGTTCGGTCATGAACCTGCACGAGTACCAGCCGGCGCAGTCCGACTACGAGACGGTCCTCGAGGGCGCTCCCGCCGCAGAGGGTGACGGGACCGCCGACATCGAGGGTGCCAAGGCGCTGCTCGCCGCGGCAGGGAAGACCGAGCCCGTCAAGGTCAGCCTGATGTTCGCCTCCACGAGCCAGTTGCGCGCCGACATGGTCGCCCTGATCAAGGACTCCTGCGACAAGGCAGGCTTCGAGATCGTCCCGCAGCCCGAGGCCGAGTGGAGCGCCAAGCTCTCGCAGCCCGGTGCCTGGGACGCGGTCGTCTTCGGCTGGGCAGGATCCGGCCTCGTGGCCTCGGGCCAGTCCATCTACATCACCGGCGGTGAGCAGAACTTCGGTGGCTACAGCGACCCCGAGGTGGACCGCCTCTGGGACGAGATCGTCACGAGCACCGACTCCGAGGCGGTCGTCCCGCTGAAGACCGAGCTCGAGCAGCGCCTCGCCGAGACGCAGTACAACGTGGTCCTCTACGCCAACCCGAACATCGCGGGCTACTCCTCGAAGCTCGAGGGCGTGGAACTCAACCCGACGCAGACCGGCATCACCTGGAATGCCTACAGCTGGACGAAGCAGGCCTGATTGCATTCTCCGGAGAACGCATGAGGACGGGCAGGCCCTCGGGCCTGCCCGTCCCTGTGCCCGGCCGCGCCACCGCCTGCACCGTTTCCTAGGAGCCCCTCCGTGTTCTACTTCATCGTCAAGCGAACCATCATCTCGTTCTTCATCATGCTCGCAGCCACCACGCTGATGTACTTCCTCACCATCTCGTCGGGCGACCCCTTCGAGGACCTCGGCGAGACCAGCGGCCCCGAGAAGGCCGCGACCATCGCGGCACGGACCGCGGCGATGAACCTGGACGTCCCGCCCATCCCCCGGTACTTCCTGTGGCTGCAGGACATCGGCCACTGCATGGTCCCCGGAGGCGTGAGCTGCACGCTCGGGCAGGACCGCACGGGCGCGGCGGTCCTCCCCCAGCTCGAGAACGCCATGGGTTCGACACTGCGCCTCGTCATCGTGGCGACCGTGCTCGCCCTGGTCCTCGGCGTCGTCGTCGGAATCGTCACCGCCATCCGGCAGTACAGCACCTTCGACTACTCCGTCACCTTCCTCTCCTTCCTGCTGTTCTCGCTGCCCCTGTTCTGGCTCTCCACGCTGCTCAAGCAGTACCTGGCGATCGACCTCAACACCTGGCTGGCGAATCCGCAGTTCCCCTATCTGACGATCGCCCTCATCGGGGTGGTCTCCGGCGTCGTCTGGGCCGTCGTCGTGGGTGGCGACCGCAGGCGCAGGGCGACCGTCTTCGGCGTCGCCGCGGTCGTCACCGCACTCGCCCTCTACCTCCTGCTCGTCACCGGCTGGTTCGTCACACCGGGCCTCGGCGTCGTCGGGATGCTCGTGTCGGCAGCAGGGATCGCCGTGCTCTGGACCGCCCTGCTGGCAGGCTTCCGCCGCCGCCGCGTGCTGAACGCGGCCCTCGCGGCCGCAGGGGTGGCCTTCGCCGGCTACCTCCTCTCGATCCCCCTGCTCGACGATCCGAACTGGCTCCTGGTGCTCGCGCTCGTGGTGGGGACGGCCGTCGTCGCGTACCTCGTCGCCGGCGTCGTGGGCGGTCCGTTCCGGGCCCAGGCGGCGAAGATCGGCGCCGTGATCGCCGTGTCCGTCGGTCTGCTGATCGTGCTCGACCGCCTCCTCCAGGCCTACCCGACGCTCTCCGCGAAGGCGGGCGGACGGCCCATCCCGACCACCGGCTCCCAGTCGGCCAACCTCGCCGGGACCTTCTGGGAGATCAACCTGGACTACGCGCTGCACCTCATCCTGCCGACCATCGCCCTGACCCTGATCTCGTTCGCCACCTACACGCGGTACACCAGGGCCAGCCAGCTCGACGTCATGAACCAGGACTACATCCGCACCGCCCGGGCCAAGGGCCTCAGCGAGCGGACCGTCCTCGTGAAGCACGCCTTCCGCAACGCGATGATCCCCATCACCACGCTGATGGCCTTCGACTTCGCCGGCGTCCTCGGCGGCGCCGTCATCACCGAGCAGGTCTTCGGCTGGAACGGCATGGGCAACATGTTCGTCGAGGGCATCGACAACGTCGACCCGGGCCCCGTCATGGCCTTCTTCCTGGTCGTCGGAACGGCTGCCGTGCTGTTCAACATGCTCGCCGACATCGCCTACGCGTTCCTCGACCCGCGCATCACCCTGAGCTAGGACATCCCATGAGCACGAACGACAAGATGCGGGACGACTCCCGCACGTCCCTGGAGCTGTCCGAGCTGACGCTCCAGAGCCAGGACAACGACATCGCGACCGCCGCCCCCACGCGGGAGCAGACGGACCGCATCCGCACCACCGAGGCCAAGAGCCAGGGGCGCCTGATCCGCGAGCGGTTCTTCCGCCACAAGGGTGCCCTCGCGGGCATCGCCCTCCTGGTGCTGATCTTCCTCCTCGCCTTCAGCTCCATCGGGTTCGCAGGGATCCCCGGCTGGTGGAACAAGGACTACGACGTCCTCGCCGCGCGCTTCAACGAGGGACGTCCCACGCTGACGCTCTGGCCCTTCAGCCTCGGCGAGCACCCGTTCGGCCAGGACGTCCTCGGCCGCGACTACTTCGCGCTCACCATGCGCGGCATCCAGACCTCCCTCATCATCGCGTTCATCGTCGGGCTGGTGGCCATGGTCATCGGCACGACGGTGGGGGCGGTCGCAGGATACTTCCGCGGCTGGACCGAAGCGTTCCTCATGCGCATCACCGACGTCGTCATCACCATCCCGACGGTGGTCATCGCCGCGGCGGTCGCCGGCATCGTGGCGAAGAACGGCATCATCCCCTTCGCGATCTTCCTGGGCCTCGTCACGTGGACGGGTCTCGCGCGGCTCGTGCGCGGCGAGTTCCTGTCGCTGCGCGAGAAGGAGTTCGTCGAGTCCGCGAAGTCCGTCGGTGCGAGCTCGGCCCGCATCATCTTCCGGCACATCCTGCCCAACACGGTCGGCGTCATCATCGTGTCGACGACGCTGGCGATCTCCGGGGCCATCCTCCTCGAGACGGGCCTGAGCTTCCTGGGCCTCGGCGTCACGGCGCCGGACACCTCGCTCGGCAAGGCCATCAACGACAACCGCTCGGCCCTCACCGTGCGCCCGTGGCTGTTCCTCTGGCCCGGAGCGTTCATCATCGGCATCGCCCTGGCCGTCAACTTCATCGGTGACGGCCTGCGCGACGCGTTCGACCCCAAGCAGACAAGGGTGAAGCAATGAGTTCTCGATCCGTCATCATCTCGAACGAGCAGGCTCCGCTCGCCGACGGCCCCATCCTCGCGGTCCGCGGCCTCGGCGTCGAGTTCAACGTCGACAACGAATGGGTGATGGCCGCGCAGGACGTCTCCTACGAGATCCACCCCGGCGAGATCCTGGCGATCGTCGGTGAATCAGGATCCGGCAAGAGCATGTCCTCCATGGCCCTGCTCGGCCTGCTCCCCCGCAACGGCCGCTCGACCGGCAGCGCGAAGATGCTCGGCCGGGAACTGATCGGTGCGCCGCAGGGCACCCTCCGGCGGGTCCGCGGCAACGAGATCGCGATGATCTTCCAGGAACCCATGACGGCACTGAATCCTGTGCTGACGGTGGGTGAGCAGATCCGGGAGGCCGTCGAACAGCACACGGAGCTGTCACCGGCTCAGGCGAAGAAGCGGGCCATCGAGCTGCTCCGCATGGTGGAGATCCCCGAGCCGGAGCGCCGCTACGACAACTTCCCGCACCAGTTCTCGGGCGGCCAGCGCCAGCGCGCGATGATCGCCATCGCCCTGGCGAACGATCCGATGCTCCTCATCGCCGACGAACCCACGACGGCGCTCGACGTCACGGTGCAGGCGGAGGTGCTGGACCTCCTGCGCAAGCTCAACAAGAGGCTCAACAGCGCGGTGCTGCTCATCACCCATGACATGGGAGTGGTCGCCGACCTCGCGGACCACGTCGTCGTCATGGAGCGCGGGCGGATCGTCGAGGCTGCGCCGACGGCGCAGCTGTTCGCCGCCCCCGCCGAGGCCTACACGCAGCAGCTCCTCGGCGCGGTTCCCCACCTCGGGTCGAAGGTGGGCGGCGTCCTCTCCGACGTCGAGGTGGTGGACGGGCGCCTGAGCATCCACGAGGAGTACGCGGAGGCGGCCGTGCGCGCGGAGGAGACGCACAGGGCGTCGGGCGTGGTGCCGGCGCTCGAGCTCCGGGACGTGGACATCGAGTACCCGGGCCGGTTCCGCCAGCCCCCCTTCAAGGCGGTCTCCGGCGTCTCGCTGACCATTCAACCGGGCGAGGTCCTGGGCCTGGTCGGCGAATCCGGCTCGGGCAAGTCCACGATCGCCCGTGCCGTGACGGGGCTCATCAAGACCTCCGGGGGCAGGGTCAGCATCGGCGGCACCGACATCACGGACCTCAGCGCCCGCCAGCTCCTGCCGCTGCGCAAGAAGTTCGCGATCGTGTTCCAGGACCCCGCGGCGTCGCTGAACCCGAGGCTGTCCATCGGCGACAGCATCGGCGAGCCCCTGCTCCTCCACGAGAAGCCGGGCCGCGCCGAGCTGGACCGGCGCGTGGCGGCCCTGCTGGACGACGTGCAGCTGCCGGTCGCGTTCCGCAACCGGTACCCCCACGAGCTCTCGGGCGGGCAGCGCCAGCGCGTCGGCATAGCCCGGGCGCTGTCCCTCCGTCCGGACCTGCTCGTGGCCGACGAACCGACGTCAGCCCTGGACGTCTCCGTGCAGGCCCGGGTCCTGGACCTGCTGCAGGAGCTGCAGCGGGAGCGCGGCTTCGCGTGCCTGTTCGTGAGCCACGACCTCGCCGTCGTCGAGCTGCTCGCAAGCCACATCGCGGTGCTCAACAAGGGCACCCTGGTGGAGCAGGGCAGCACGGAGCAGATCCTGAAGTACCCGCGCGACCCCTATACGCGGCGCCTGCTCGCGGCGGCCCCGGTGCCGGACCCGGCCGAGCAGTCGCTCCGCCGGGAGCAGCGCTCCGCCCTCCTCGCGGCGGGCGCCGAGTAACGTCAGAGCGGGTACACGGCGGACACGGATGGGAACCCTCGGCGGAGGGTCCCCTTCCGTGTCCGCGACGGGCGACAGGCTCGCCTCAGTGGCGGAAGACGACCTTGCCGAACACGTCGCCGTCGAGCATGCGCTGGAATCCCCGGGCCGCGTCGTCGAGGGGCAGGACCGTGTCGATGACGGGGCGCACCCCCGTGGCCACGAGGAAACGGGTCAGCCGGACGAGCTCCTCCCGCGTCCCCATGGTGGAACCGAGCACGCGCAGCTGGAGGAAGAACACCCGGTTGAGGTCCGCCGACGGAGCCGGACCGCTCGTCGCTCCGCACGTCACCACGGTCCCGCCGGGCACGAGCGACTTGAGCGAGTGGGCCCACGTGGCCTCGCCCACCGAATCGAAGACCACATCGACGCGTTCCGGCAGCCGCGCCCCTGCGTCGAACACCTGCTCGGCGCCGAGTTCCAACGCCCGGTGCCGCTTCGCCTCGCTGCGGCTCGTCGCCCAGACCCGGAACCCTGCTGCGGAGGAGAGGGCGATCAGCGCGGAGGCGACGCCGCCGCCCGCACCCTGCACGAGCACCGTGGACCCGGGCGCCGCCGGCGACACCGTGAACAGCATGCGGTACGCGGTGAGCCACGCGGTGGGAAGGCACGCCGCTTCCTCGAAGGACAGTGCAGCGGGCTTGGGCACCAGGTTCCGCTCGGGCACCCACACGTAGTCGGCCATGGTGCCGGGGTAGCGCTCGGACAGGAGGGAGCGCTTCGGGTCGAGCGTCTCGTCACCCCGCCAGTCGGGCGAGGACACGACGCCGTGCACGATCACCTCGTTGCCGTCGTCGTCGATCCCGGCGGCGTCGCACCCGAGCACCATGGGCAGGCGGTCCTCCGGCAGGCCCACACCCTTCAGCGACCACAGGTCGTGATGGTTGAGGCAGGACGCGACCACCCTCACCCGCGCGAAGCCCGCAGGGGCGTCGGGTACCTCGAGGTCGCCGACGGTGAGTCCGCCGAGCGGATCGTCTCCTGACTGGGTTGCTGCATAGGCGGCGCGCATACATAAGCTCCTTCGGTCACGGATGTCCACCCATCCTAGGGGCAGGCCGCGAAGCGCCGGCTGCCGCCCCGCGCGCCCCGCCTGCCGCTGTTTAGGTGACGCCCGTTGCAGTATGGGAGACTTGGGTGCAGTTCTGTACGACTACAGTGCCTGAAGAAAAAAGGAGGCAGCCATGAGCAAGCGAGCACGCAAGCGTCGCGACCGGAAGCGTGGAGGCGCAAACCACGGTAAGCGCCCCAACACCTGAGTCCAGGCGTTATCCGCTGCAGCAGCAGCACACGAAAGAACCTCCGGGCCGTCACGGCACCGGAGGTTCTTTTGTTTTGCGGCCAGGCAGCCGGGACGACGTCAGTGGTCGACGGTCCTGAGGTGGCTGATGCGGTTGAGGATGCTCGTCTTCAGGGTCGACGGCGCGACCTCGGTGCAGGACCGTTTCACGACCGACCGGATCACGCACTCGAGGTCATGTTCCTCGGCACACTCCGGACAGCCCTCCAGGTGGTCCTTGATCTCCACGAGGTCCTGGTGGGACAGCGCGCCGTCCAGGTACTCGTACAGCCGTTCGATCCTCGAGTCGGCGCAATCGCCCATGCTCTCGCAATCGCTCATTTCTCCATCTCCTGTTCCTTGCCCGCTGCACCCGTCGCGACCCGGGTCCTGGCACCAGCACCTGCGCCGGTACCGAGGCCCCGCTCGTGCGCGTACTCGGCGAGGAGTTCGCGCAGCAGTTTGCGGCCGCGGTGCAGCCGGGACATGACGGTCCCGATGGGCGTGTTCATGATTTCCGATATTTCCTTGTACGCGAAGCCTTCGACGTCCGAGAAGTACACGGCGAGCCGGAATTCCTCCGGAATGGCCTGCAGGGCACTCTTGACGTCGGAATCCGGCAGGTGGTCCAGCGCCTCGGCCTCTGCCGAGCGGAGACCGGTGGACGTGTGTTCGGCGGCCTTCGCCAGCTGCCAGTCCTCGATGGTGTCCGAGTGCGACTGCAGGGGCTCGCGCTGCCGCTTGCGGTACAGGTTGATGTAGGTGTTCGTGAGGATGCGGTACAGCCACGCCTTCAGGTTGGTACCCGGCTTGTACTGGTGGAAGGCCGAGAACGCCTTCGTGTAGGCCTCCTGCACCAGGTCCTCCGCATCACTGGGGTTCCGGGCCATGCGCATGGCGGCCGAGTAGAGCTGGTCGACGTACTGCATGGCGTCGCGCTCGAAGCGTGCCTTGCGGTCGGCTTCCGACTCCGTAGACACGTCCAACTGGTCGTCTTCGGCCTGGCTGCTACCTGCGGGGGCTGTTGTATTCATCGTCCCAAAGTCTACGCGTCCGCGCGGCCTCGCGGCCGGGGAAACGTCCCGCCGGACCGACGTCGAGAGCTGGAAATCCGGTCTTTCGACCGTGGCCGTCCGTACACCCGTCATGCGCACCCATCTCCCGTTCCGGTTTCCTCCACGCCTCTTCCAACCCGCCTGGGAGCGCCCTTATTCCTGCCGCCCGCCCTCCCGCCTGCCTCCTGCATTCCTCCTGCCTGCCTCCTGCACCCCCTCGCTGTTCTCCCTCGTGCACCGCCCGTTGCCGCCGTCCTCCCCGCAACCCGGGCGTCCGGGGCGCCCGCGGGATCGCACCGTATCCGGAGGCATGCAAAACTAGTCCCAGCGTGCTCCGCAGAACAAAACCCGATGCCCGGCGAATCGCGCCGGCAACCAGGAGGCAGTTGTGACCCTTGTCCGCGTAATAGCCCGACCCTTGATCGCCAGCGGTTTCGTGTTCTCCGGTATCGACCGGCTCCGCACGGCGGGCACCACGGCCCCGCAGCTCAAGCCCGTCCTCGCAGGCATCACGAGGGTCGTCCCCTCGGCCGCCGCGGTCACAGGCAACGAGAAGCTCGTGGGCCAGGTGCTCGGCGGCACCCAGGTCGCGGCATCGCTCCTGTTCGCCATCGGTCGGTTCTCCCGGGTCGCGGCCCTCCTCCTGACGGTGACGGCGACAGTGAACACCCTGGTCGACTACCGCTCGGCGGACGCCTCGACGCCGGAGGGCAAGAAGGCACGCCGCTCGCAGCTGCTCAAGAACCTCTCGCTGATCGGCGCCGTCCTGCTGGCCGCCGTCGACACGAACGGCCGTCCGGGAATCGCCTGGCGCGCGGAGCACCTCGCCGTGGGTGCCCGGAAGAACGCCCTGGGCCTGGGCAAGGACGCGCGCAAGCAGCTGAAGAAGGCCGACAAGGTCGTGCGCAAGACCGCTGCCGACGTCGTCGGTTCCTAAGCTCCATGACAGCGTCTCCAGGCGGGGTGCCCGACCAGACCATGTGGCGGGCGCCCCGCCTGAGCCGTCCCGTGGATGCCGACATGTCGGTCCCCGGCTCGAAATCACTGACCAACCGCTACCTCGTGCTCGCCGCCCTCGCGGACGGGCCGTGCGTCATCCGGCGGCCCCTGCACTCCCGTGACTCCGCCCTGATGGTCGCCGCCCTGCGCGCCCTCGGCACGGTCATCGACGAGGTGCCCGGCGACGGCGACTTCGGCCCGGACCTGCGCGTCACTCCCCTGCCGGCCGGAGGCGGTGACACGCGTCCGCGGGCGGTCGACTGCGGCCTCGCCGGCACGGTGATGCGCTTCGTGCCGCCCCTCGCCGGCCTCGTCGCCGGCACCACCACCTTCGACGGCGATCCGCATGCGCGCCGACGCCCCATGGGGAGCATCGTCGCCGCGCTGCGCGGACTCGGCGTGCCCGTCGACGACGGCGGGTCCGGCTCGCTGCCGTTCGCCGTCCGGGGCGAGGCGGACGTCCGCGGGGGGCACCTCGTCATCGACGCCTCGGCGTCCTCGCAGTTCGTGTCGGCGCTGCTCCTGGTGGGCGCCCGCTTCACGGAGGGACTGCACCTCGAACACGTGGGCAAGCCCGTGCCGAGCCTCGACCACGTCCGCATGACCGTGGAGACGCTGCGCTCCCTCGGGGTGGCGGTCGACGATTCCGTCCCGAACCACTGGCGCGTCTCGCCGGGGCCGATCGCGGCCTTCGACGTCGCCGTCGAACCCGACCTCTCCAACGCCGGGCCCTTCCTCGCCGCGGCGGTCGTCACCGGCGGTACCGTCCGCGTGCGGAACTGGCCCGAGGACACCACGCAGGTGGGCAACGAGTGGCGGCGCATCCTCCCCCTCATGGGTGCGACCGCGGTCCTCGACGGCGACGTGCTCACCGTCACCGGTGGGGCCTCGATCACCGGAGGAACCTTCGCCGACACCTCCGAGCTCGCCCCCACGGTCGCGGCGCTCTGCGCGCTGGCGGAGACGCCGTCGGTCCTCACCGGCATCGCCCACCTCCGCGGCCACGAGACGGACCGCCTCGCGGCACTCGTCGCGGAGATCAACGGGCTCGGCGGGAACGCCGAGGAGACGGCCGACGGCCTCGTGATCCGGCCCGCACCCCTCCATGGAGGGGTGTTCCGCACCTACGACGACCACCGCATGGCGACCGCCGGCGCCATCATCGGCTTGGCCGTCGACGGCGTGGAGGTGGAGAACATCGGCACCACGGCCAAGACGATGCCGGAATTCCCTGAGCTCTGGGCGGCGGTCACCGGAACCGCCGGGGCGAACGGGAACTCCGACGCCCGGGGACCCGCGGCGGCACGCGCATGAGCGAGGCCGGCAACCGCCGCGGCTCGCGGTCCTGGGACGAGTCCGACGTCCGGATCCGCCCCAACAAGAAGGGTTCCCGCCCACGCACCAAGAACCGTCCCGCCTACGAGGACGCCGTGCTGGGCCGTGTGGTGACCGTGGACCGCGGGCGCTACACCACCGTGGTCGACGAGGACACCCCGGACGAGCGCACCGTCATCGCCGCGCGCGCACGGGAACTGCGCCGCAGCGCCGTCGTCGCCGGTGACATCGTCTCCCTCGTCGGCGACCTCTCCGGAGGACCCGACTCCCTCGCACGCCTCGTGCGCATCGAGGACCGCCGGACCGTCCTCCGCCGCAGCGCGGACGACACGGACCCGGTGGAACGCGTGGTGGTCGCGAATGCGGACCAGCTCGTGATCGTCGTCGCGGCGGCCAACCCGGAACCGAGGACCGGCTTCATCGACCGGGCGCTCGTCGCCGCCTATGACGCAGGCATCGAACCGCTGCTGTGCATCACGAAGGCCGATCTCCGCGATCCCGCAGCCCTGCTCGCCAACTACGAGCACCTCGACCTCCGCGTCATCATCAGCCGGACCGACGAGAGCGTGGGGATCGAGGCCACATCCGACGACGGCGAGTCCGCCCGGCTCTCGCACGGGGCGGTCGACGCGCTCCGCGAGGAGCTCGACGGACAGGTGAGCGTGCTGCTCGGCCACTCCGGTGTCGGCAAGTCCACCATGGTCAATGCCCTCACCGGCTCCTCCCGGGCCACGGGCGGGGTGAACGCGGTGACGGGCCGCGGACGCCACACGTCCTCGTCGGCCCTCGCACTCAAAGCCGCCGACGCCGCGCCCGGGACGTGGATCATCGACACCCCGGGTATCCGGTCCTTCGGGCTGGCGCACGTGGACGCCGACCGGATCCTGAAGGCGTTCCCCGATCTCGAGCCGGGGACGGAGCGCTGCGAACGCGGGTGCCGGCACGACGACAACGCCGTCGATTGCGGGCTGGACAGCTACGTGAACGAGGGGCTCGCCGGGGAGTCGGGCCCGGTGCGGCTCGCCAGCCTGCGCCGGCTGCTCACCGCCGGGACCGCCGACCCGCGGGGCAGCGCCTCCGACGCCAAGGAGCTCGGCCAGCAGTGAGTGGTCAGAGGCAACCGGAAAGACTGTTAGGCTGAAGGCTGTTGTTGTTTGCGCATTAAATTTCAAGCCTTGACCCTCCACCTGGAGTTCGACAGCTTTTGACGAAAAGCGGGTAACGAACACCACGATGAGCCCCGAACGTCGGGACGCTCTCCCAGGTAAGGAAATACGACATGGCTACTGGCACAGTGAAATGGTTCAACGCCGAAAAGGGCTTCGGCTTCATCGCTCCCGAGGACGGCGGCGCTGACGTGTTCGCCCACTTCTCCGCGATCAACTCGAACGGCTACCGTTCCCTCGAAGAGAACCAGAAGGTCAACTTCGAGACCACCCAGGGCCCCAAGGGACCCCAGGCCGAGAACATCACCGTTCTCTAAATTCTTTCCCGGTTGCTCCTGCAGCCCGGATCCGAAAGCCACCGCGCGGCGCGAGCCCGCGGTGGCTTTCTGCTGTCCGGGCCCGCCCGCGCACCCCGCGCCGCCGGGCGGGAAGTGCCTGCGAAGACGATAGGTTGAACGGTATGAGTTTCACGCAGGGCTACAACGACGACCTCCGCCTCGCCCACATCATGGCCGACTCGGTGGACGACCAGACGATGGCGCGCTTCAAGGCGCTCGACCTCCGGGTCGAGACCAAGCCGGACCTCACTCCCGTGACCGACGCCGACAAGAGCGCCGAGGAAGCGATCCGCGGCCAGCTCTCCCGGGCCCGGCCGCGCGATGCGGTGCTCGGCGAGGAGTTCGGGAGTTCGGGCTCCGGTTCGCGCCGCTGGGTCATCGATCCCATCGACGGCACCAAGAACTTCGTCCGGGGCGTGCCTGTCTGGGCCACCCTGATCTCCCTGATCGACGACGGGAAGCCCGTGGTCGGCGTCGTGAGCGCACCGGCGCTCGGCAAACGGTGGTGGGCGGCGGACGGCACCGGCGCCTACACCGGCAAGTCCCTCGCGGCGGCGCAACGCCTGCGGGTGTCGAACGTCTCCCGGCTCGGGGATGCATCCCTGTCCTACTCGAGCCTGTCCGGCTGGCGCCAGCGGGGATCCCTGGCCGAGTTCGTGAACCTGACCGACCGCGTCTGGCGCACCCGCGCCTACGGCGACTTCTGGTCCTACTGCCTGGTGGCGGAGGGCGCGGTGGACATCGCGTGCGAACCGGAACTGAACCTGTACGACATGGCGGCACTGGTGCCGATCGTGACCGAGGCAGGAGGCCGCTTCACCTCCCTCGACGGCGAGGACGGCCCCTTCGGCGGCAACGCCCTGGCCACCAACGGAACCCTGCACAGCGAGGTCCTGCGCACCCTCAACCCCGATGTGGATGACCTGCTCTAGCAGCACCGCCGGCACCGGGAGCCCCTCGTGGTGAGGGGAGGGCCGAGGCTGGACGAGGAGCGGCGCCGCGACATGGCCCGCGCCTATCTCTCGGGAGCAGGGCGGTACGACCGCGTGCGTCCCGGGTATCCGGCACAGGTCGGCGACTGGATCGTCCCCGACGGTGCCCGCCGCGCCGCGGACATCGGCGCCGGCACGGGGCTCTTCACCGGCCTGCTGGTGGAGCGCGGACTCGGGGTGACGGCGGTGGACCCGTCGGAGGACATGCTCGCCGTCCTCTCGACCCGACTGCCGGAGGTCCCCGTCGTGCAGGGCACCGCGGAACACTCGCACCTGCCCGGCGGCTCGGTGGACCTGCTCACCCTCGCGCAGGCCTGGCACTGGTGCGACCACGCGGCGACGGTGCAGGAGGCCGCACGCGTCCTGGTGCCCGGAGGCCGGATCGCCCTCGTCTGGAACCAGCTCGACGTCTCGCTCCCCTGGGTGCATCGTCTGTCCCGCATCATGCACGCCGGGGACGTCTTCTCCCCGGCGTACCGGCCGGACTTCGGACCGGCCTTCGCCCCGCCCGAGGACCTGCTCGTGCACTGGACCCAGGAGCTGCGCGTGCCCGACGTCGTCGACCTCGCGCGGTCCCGCAGCTACTACCAGCGGGCCTCACCGGCCATGCAGCAGCGTGTGGAGTCGAACCTGCGGTGGTACCTGACCGATTACCTCGCCTTCGAGCCCGATGCCCTCCTACGCATCCCGTACTACACCCATACCTGGCGCGCCTCCCTGCTCCGCGTCTAGTTTTCGGCATGCCTAAACGCTATTTTTAGGTATGCCTCAAAATCAGCTCCGGAGGCGGGTGGGCAGGACCGCCGCATGGTGCCTCGCCGTGGTGCTCCTCCCCGGATGCGCGGCCACGGCGGCGCCGGGCACACCGGTGGACGACCGGCCGCTGGTCCTCACCACGTTCTCGGTCCTCGCCGACCTCGCCGACACCGTCGGCGGAGGCCACGTCCGGGTCGAGTCGATCACGAAGGTGGGCGCGGAGATCCATGGCTACGAACCGACGCCGTCGGACCTGGTGAGGGCGCAGGACGCGGACCTCATCCTCGACAACGGGCTGGGCCTCGAGCGGTGGTTCGAGCGCTTCCTGCAGTCGGTCGATGCACCCCACGCCGTCCTGTCCGACGGCGTCGAGCCCGTGGACATCCGCTCCGGCGACTACAACGGACGGGCGAACCCGCACGCCTGGATGTCCCCCCTGGCGGCCCAGACTTACGTGGACAACACCGTCGAGGCGCTCTCGGGCCTCGCTCCGGACCATGCCGCCGACTTCGAAGCCAACGGCCGGCAGCTGAAGGACGAGCTCGCGGACCTGCTGGCGGGCTTCCGCGAGGACGTGGAGGGCACCGGCACGGCGGCACTCGTGACCTGCGAGGGAGCCTTCTCGTACCTGGCACGGGACGCGGGCCTGCAGGAGGCGTTCATCTGGCCGGTCAACGCCGACACGGAGGGGACGCCGCGCCAGATCCGGGACGTCGTCGGCTTCGTGGAGGAACACCGCGTGCCCACCGTCTTCTGCGAATCCACCGTGAACCCCTCGGCGCAGGAACAGGTGGCCCTCGCGACCGGAGCCGAACTCGGCGGGACGCTCTACGTGGACTCCCTCTCCGAGGCCGACGGCCCCGTACCGACGTTCCTCGACCTCATCCGCTACGACCTCCACACCATCGCGGAAGGACTCGCCCGATGACCGCACTCCACTCCGCTCCAGCAGCGCCCGTGCTCGGGGTCCGGAACCTCAGCGTGAGCTACAACGAGGTCCATGCACTCGACGCCGTCACCGTGAGCCTCGGCGCCGGGACGATCTGCGGGCTCATCGGCGTCAACGGCTCGGGGAAATCGACGCTCTTCAAGGCGCTCATGGGACTCGTGGTCCCCAGCGACGGCAGCATCGAGCTCTTCGGCATGTCCACGGCGGGTGCCCGGAAGCAGGGCCTGGTGGCCTACATGCCGCAGGCCGAGGAGGTCGACTGGACGTTCCCGGTGTCCGTGTCCGACGTCGTCGCCATGGGGCTGTACGGACGCCTCGGTGCCGGCCGCCGCCTGCGCGCGACCGACCGGGCCGCCGTCGACGACGCCCTCGAGCGGGTGGGTCTCACGGAACTTCGAAAACGTCAGATCGGCCAGTTGTCCGGCGGCCAGCGCAAACGGGTCTTCATCGCCCGCAGCATCGCCCAGGACGCGCGGCTGCTCCTGCTCGACGAGCCCTTCGCGGGCGTGGATCGGGCCAGCGAGCGCACGATGACGGCCCTCCTCAAGGCGCTGCGGGACGAGGGCCGCTCCGTGCTGGTGTCCACCCACGACCTCGCGGGCGTGCCCGAACTCTGCGACGAGGCGGTCCTCCTGCACCGGCGTGTGCTGGCCCAGGGTGATCCGGTCCGGGTGCTGACCCACGGCAATCTCGCACTCGCCTTCGGCCCCGTGCCGCCCGCACCCTCCACGCCCTCCGGCACCCCCGCGGGTCCGGCCGCGCCTTCCGCCGCGCCTTCCGCCCCGGCTGCCGCCGCCCCGAACGGAGAATCCTGACATGGATGTCCTCGCCTTCCTGCTCGAACCGCTGCAGTACGGTTTCCTCACCCGGGCCCTCGCCGTCACCGTCGCCGCCGCCGTGGTGGCGGCCGTGCTCTCCTGCTGGCTCATCCTCATGGGCTGGTCACTCATGGGCGATGCCGTGTCGCACGCCGTCCTGCCCGGAGTCGCCCTCGCGTACATCCTCGGCATCCCGTTCTCCATCGGCGCCTTCGTCTTCGGTGCCGGTGCCGTCGCGCTCATCGGGATCGTCCGGTCCACCACCAAGCTGAAGGCGGACACGGTGATCGGCGTCGTGTTCACCGCCCTGTTCGCCAGCGGGCTGGCGATCGTCTCGGTCACCCCCTCGCAGATCGACCTGATGCACATCCTGTTCGGCAACGTCCTCGGTGTCTCCACAGGCGAGGTCTGGCAGGTGCTCGTCCTCGGCGCGGGAACCCTCGCCGTCCTGCTGTACAAGCGGCGCGACCTGACCCTGCTGGCCTTCGACCGCACGCACGCCCACGTGATCGGACTCAACACCAGGATGCTGTCGGCCCTGTTGCTCGGACTGCTCGCCCTCACCGTCGTGGTCGGGCTCCAGGCCGTCGGGATCATCCTCGTCGTGGCCATGCTCATCACGCCGGGGGCCACCGCGTTCCTCCTGTCCCGCAGTTTCGACCGGATGCTGGTGATCGCCGTCGTGCTCACCGTGGCCGCGTCCGTCGCAGGGATCTACGCGAGCTACTACCTCGACATCTCCACGGGCGCCGCCGTGGTGCTGTGCCAGGCGCTGGTCTTCGCCATCGTCTACCTCTTCGCCCGGCCCGACGGGGTGCTGTGGCAGGCCCGCCGGCGGCGTGCGGCCTCGCGGAGCGGGTCCGGCTCCGCGATCGGGCGCACCGTCGCCCGACCCGGCACCGATACACAGCCCTCCGACACGCCGCCCACCGCTATACCTGCCGCCGGTATCCCTCCCGCCGGCGTGCCGGCAGCTCCCCCCGCGTCCCGGACGTCCGAAGCGGCACTGCCCGGGGACGCCTGATGGCGGGCCGCAGGGGTGCCGTGCTCAGCATCGAGTCCACGAGCGTCCAGGACTACGTCAAGGCGATCTACGCCTTCACCGAGTGGCAGGGGGACGCCATCACCGCGACGCACCTGGCGACGCGGCTCTCGGTCGCCAATTCGTCCGTCACCGGGATGGTCGTCAAGCTCGTGGACCTCGGGCTGGCACATCACCGCAAGTACGGGCCCATCAGCCTCACCCCGTCCGGGCAGGCCCTCGCCCTCGCCATGGTCCGCAGGCACCGGCTCATCGAGACGTTCCTCGTGACCGAGCTGGGCTACGGCTGGGACGAGGTGCACGACGAGGCCGAGCTGCTCGAACACACCGTCTCCGACGCCTTCATCGAGCGTCTGGACGTGAAGCTCGGCCACCCCCGCCGCGATCCGCACGGGGACCCGATCCCGGGCGCGGACGGCTCGGTCCGGTATCCGTCCGCGCATCGGCTCGACGGCCTGGACGACGGCCATGCGGGCCGGCTCGTGCGGGTGAGCGACGACGACCCGGACGTCCTGAGGTTCCTCGACCGGAACGGCATAGCGCTCGACGACGACCTGCTGCTGGCGCAGCGCGCCACCGGGTCCCGCCTGGACCTGCGCCTCGGCGCCGACGCCTCCGCACCGCACCTCGCGGTGGACGCGGCCCTCGCCCGGTCCCTGTGGATCGAGAGCACCGCACCCCACGAGGGGTGCACGATCGGTGCCCCCTGCTGACGCACCTGCCGTACCGCGGGACCCACTGCACCGGCGGGAGCCACTGCACCGGCGGCAAATCGCCCTCGCCGGGGTCCCGCTCCTAGACTGGTCGGAATGCCGTGCCCCGATGTCCCTGATACCCCGGAAGGGAGTTCCCGATGACCACCCTCGGACTTGAGGAGGAGTACCTGCTCCTCGACCCCGTGTCAGGACTGCCCGCACACCGCGCAACCGAGGTGCAGGGGCTGCTCGAGTCCACGCCGGAGATCAGCCGCGACGAGATCCAGCGCGAGCTGCTCTCCTGCCAGATCGAGACGGCGACTCCCGTCTGCGAGACCCTGACCCAGGCGGAGGAGTCCCTGCTCAACTTCCGCCGGAAGTTCGCGGACGCCGCGGAGGGCGTCGGGACCATCGGGGCCCCGACCGGGACGGCGCCCTGGATCCGGCAAGCGTACCCGGAACTGACCGACAAGCAGCGCTACGAGGATCTGCGGGCCAGCGCGCCGGGTATTGTGGGCGACCAGTTCGTCAACGGCCTGCACGTGCACGTGGGCGTCCCCGACCAGGAGCGCGGCATCCAGGCCCTCAACCGCATCCGCCCCTGGATACCGCTGCTGACCGCGCTCAGCGTCAATTCGCCGTACTGGCTCGGCCGGGACAGCGGCTTCGACAGCTGGCGGGTGGTCCACTACCGCCGCTGGGCCGTCCAGGGCATCGCTCCCTACTTCGCCGATGCGGCCGACTACGAGCGGCGCATCACGCGGCTCGGCACCACCGGCGCCATCCTCGACCGCGGGGTCCTGACCTGGGTGGCACGCCTCTCGGACCACTACCCCACGCTCGAGCTCAGGGCCTGCGACGTGCAGCTCGAGGCGCAGGACTCCGTGTTCCTCGGCGCCCTGACCCGGGCGCTGGTGGTCACCGCCCTCGGCGAAGCCGAGGCGGACACACCGCCCGTCGTCCCCGACCCCGAACTACTCGATGCCGCTCTGTGGCAGGCTGCGCGCGACGGGCTGGAACACCACCTCGTGGACTGTGCAACGGCGGAACGGGTTCCCGCCGGAGAGCATCTCGCAGCCTTCCTCGAGCACGTCGGCCCGGCTCTGGACGCCGAGGGCGACACCGCCTGGGTGAAGGCGGGCCTCGCGACGGTGGACGACCGCGGCACCGGCGCCACCCGCCAGCGCCGGGCGATGCGCGAGGGCGGACTGGAGGGCCTGCTGTCCCTGTACGGGCGGACCCTCACCTTCGAGCCCTAGGGCCGCCGGGCACGTACGAGAGCCGTCAGCGCTCCCGGGTGTCACGCCGCAGCAGGCCGACGATCAGGCACAGGAGTCCGAGGAGGAGGGGCACGAGGGTGAAGAGGGTGTGCGTCCCGCCCAGGTAGCTCATCACGAAGATGTAGACGAACGTCCCGCCGACGAGGATCCAGCCGAGCACGATCAGGGCCCGGCCCCGGTGGGGCGGAGGCAGCGGCGGGAGCCACGAGGGCGGCCGGTCGGTCCAGCTCATTGCCCAAGTGTAGTGGCCGCTCCCCCGGCATGACCCGGGCTGCGGTCAGTAGGAGGGCGCGGCCGGAAGGCTCATGTAGTGCTCGAGGGTGGGTAGTCCGTGGATGCGCATCTCCGAGGAGATCGTCGTGCCGACGTACCGCAGGTGCCAGGGTTCGTAGGAGTATCCGGTGACCGAGGTGAACCCCCGCGGATAGCGGATGATGAATCCGTAGCGCCAGGCGTTCCGGGCCGCCCAGTCTCCTGCCGGCGTTGTCGCGAAGCACTCCTGCAGCCCGCAGTCCCCGTTCGGGGTGCCGATGTCGACGGCGAGCCCGGTCTGGTGTTCGCTGAAGCCCGGGCGGGCGGAGATGAGGTCGGCCGTCGCCTGGCCGTACTGGTTCACGTACGAGGCATACAGGGAGGCCTGCGTGTCGTAGGACCGGTAGCCGCTGACCGGGACCATCCCGATGCCGCTGGCGCGCGCGTCCGCGAGCAGCCGCGCGAACTGCTGGGCGGCATCGCTGCGGAGCAGGGGCCCCTCGACCCCCACGAGCGGTCCGGGGACATGGCGTGCCGGGTTCAGCTGCCGGCGCTTGTTGACGACGACGAAGACCGACGCGGCGACATCGATATCGCGGGCGATCCGCGCTCCGCCTCCAGGGGACCACGAGATGACCCCGCGCTGATACCGCTGACTGCACGTACCCGCGGCGCACGACTCGTTGGTCACGGGGTAGCCGAGGGCGCCGTTCTCGTAGCGGGTGGAGGCCCAGGCCGCGCGAATCGCGCCGACGGAGATCCGCGCACCGGTTGCCGGCGACCAGATGATCGACCCGCCCTGGTAGTTCTGGTAGCACCCGCCGCCGCGCAGCCCGCAGACCTCGTTCGTGGTCGGGTAGCCCAGCTGGCCGTTCTCGAATCCGGAGCGCGCCCAGGCTGTGCGGATCGCGCCCCACGTCGCCCGTCCGCCGGTGGCCGGGGACCAGTGGATCGAGCCGCCCTGGAAGCTCTGGTAGCACCCGCCGTTCCTCAGCCCGCACACCTCGGAGCCTGTGGGGTAGCCGAGCTTGCCGTTCTCCCACCCCGTCCGGGCCCAGGCTGTGCGGATGCCGCCCCAGGTCGGCTGGGCACCGGTGGGCGGGGACCAGTGGATCGAGCCGGCCTGGAAGCTCCGATAGCAGCCGCCGCCGCGCAGCCCGCAGGTCTCCGGGGACGTCGGGGCGCCGAGGCGTCCGGACGCACCGCCGAGTTGAGCGTATTTCGCGTCGATCGCCGTCACCGCCTGGGCCACCGGCGCCACGACGACGGTGCCCGCCAGGAGCAGCGCACAGGTCAGTAGGGCGAGCAGGTACGCGGCGATGCGCCTCATGATGACCCCTGGAACTCGAACGATCCTGCTCACAGGGTAGGCGTCGGGGACAGCGGCGACAAGGCTTCGGCAGCAGGAGCCGGAGACGACGAAGCGCCCCGCCGGGTATCGGCGGAGCGCTTCGTGGTGGTGGAGATGGCGGGAATTGAACCCGCGTCCGATGCAGTGTAGTCAGGGCTTCTCCGGGCGCAGTTTGCGTCGGTTTTTCTCGGCTTCAGTCATCGTGCAAACAAGTGGCTGCCAAGCCCAGTTGTATGAAAGTCCCCCCGGTCCCTACAACGAGGACCGGGAGCAGTGGCCCTCTAAATGACGCCAGTATCCGGGGCGAGAGCAAACCCGGGCTGACGGACTAGCTAGGCTGCTTAGGCAGCGAGAGCGAAGTCAGTGCGCTTTTGTTCGGCACTTATTGTTTTACAAGGAGCGTTTACGAGATAACCCTGTATCCTCGGCCCGCTTCCCCTGTCGCGACTAACATCGTCGAAACCTGTCATCCCCATGTTCAGTTATCAAGTGATTCCTGTACCGCTCGGCATACCGGCCGTGCGATTCCTCGAGTCTACAGCACGGTGGTCCCGCTGATCCGGAGCTTCGCCAGCAGAGAACACTAGCGTCCCAGCTGGATGCCCAGGATGACGACCGGCGACTGCCAGAGGCGGACGACGACGAAGGCGAGCGTGACGAACGCGATGCCGAGGGCTGCGAGGGCCGTGGTGCCGGCCTGCTTGCGCCGGAAGCTCCACCAGAAGATCGCCGCATTCAGCAGGAGAAGCACCGGGGAGATCCAGACGAGGGCCTGCGCGAAGAAGACGTAGACGAGGAAGACGAACGGGATCAGCGAGAGGATGCCGACCGGCACCACGACCATCAGGAGGACCAGGTCGATGAGCGCACCGAGGGTCACCCACCACGGGCGCCTGTAGGTCAGCTCGGACGGGTCGGGCTCGTCGTCGTGCTCCTGGGCTTGCCAGAAGACATCGCTCACGCGCCGAGGTTCTTCTCGCGCATCGCACGCAGCGCCTCGCGGTTGTCCTGCTTCTCGCGCAGGGTCTGGCGCTTGTCGTAGTCGCGCTTGCCCCGTGCCACCGCGATCTCCACCTTGGCCCGGCCGTTGAGGAAGTAGAGCTGCAGCGGGACGAGGGTGAAGCCGGACTCACGGATCTTCTGCGAGATCTTCGTGAGTTCCTCGCGGTGCAGGAGCAGCTTCCTCCTCCGGCGGGCCGCGTGGTTCGTCCAGCTGCCCTGCGAATACTCGGAGATGTGGATGCCCTCGAGCCAGAGTTCGTCGCCGTAGAAGACCGCGTAACCGTCCACGAGGGAGGCGCGGCCCGCGCGCAGGGACTTGACCTCGGTGCCCATCAGGGCGAGGCCGGCCTCGTACGTGTCGAGCACGGCGTAGTCGTGGAAGGCCTTCCGATTGGTGGCCACCACTTTCCGGCCACTTTCCTTCGGCACGGCGATACTCCTTCGGCGCTGCTGCGGACGGCGGTCCGCGGGAGGACAGTGCCTTCCATCCTACGACCTAGAGCAGGCCCATCGGGTCCACGAGGGTGCCGTTCAGCATCGTCTCGAAGTGCAGGTGGCACCCCTGCGAATTACCGGTGGTACCCGTGTAGCCGATCAGCTGGCCCGCGCTGACGCGCTGCCCGGCCGCGACGACATAGCTCGTGAGGTGGTAGTAGTTCGTCGCGAGCACATTGACTCCCACCACTCCGTGGTTGAGGACGATCCGGTTTCCCGCTCCGGGCAGGACGTTCGAGTCCGCGTACCAGACCTCGCCGGCAGCGGGCGCGTAGAGCGGCGTTCCGCAACCCACGCCGTAGTCGATGCCGGTGTGCATGTAGCCGCCGGTGCCGTTGAAGTCGATGGTGCCGACCGGCGTCGGGCGCCAGCCGAAGCCGGAGCTGATGGGCGCGTCAACCGGCGGTCTCAGGCCGAAGGCGGCGGGAGGCGACGGCACGGAGACGGGCGGTGCCGGGACGACGGGCGGTGCCGGGATGACGGGCGCCACCGGCTCGACGGGCTGCGGCTGGACGGGAGCAGGAGCGGGCCGGTTCGCGGCTGCGGCCTCCGCTTTCCGGCGCGCGGTTTCCGCGGCGGCGGCAGCATCGGCTTCGGCCTGGCGCCGCGCCTGCTCGGCAGCGGCAGCTGCCTCGGCCTCGGCGCGGACACGTTCCTGCTCCGCTTTCTGCCGGGCCTGCTCCGCTTTCTGCCGGGCCTCCTCCGCTTTCTGCCGGGCCTCCTCCGCCTTGCGGGCTTCCTCGATCATGCGGCGCTGGCGCTCGGCGATGTCCGAATTGACCTGCTGCTGGGCCCGCTCGACGCCCGCAAGCTTCGCCTCGATGACGGGTTTCTGTTTCTGCAGAGTGGCGGACAGCGCGGACGTGTCGGCCACGAGCTTGTCCACCTTGGCTTTCTGGTCCGCTGCCTGGTCGCGTGCCGCCTGCTCGGCGGCGAGGGCGGCGTCGGCCTTCTCCTTGAGCTCGGTGATCTCGGCCTCGACGGCCTCGAGGCGGGCCTGGCTGTTGGCGTTCGTGGCGTTCTGCTCTGAGAGGCGCTGCATTGCCGCGTTCTGGCTGCGCAGTGCCTGGTCCACCATGTCCATCGACTCGGTGAAGTCCTCCACGCCCTCCGCGCCGAGGAGCAGCGAGACGTTCGTGGGGATCCCGCCGTTCTTGTAGGCCTCCGTGGCGATCTGTCCGATGACCTCGCGCGTCTCGTCCATCTCCTGCCGGTCGGCGCGGAGTTCCTCGGTGATCTTGTTCCGGGTCTCCTGCGCCAGCTCGACGCGGACGGCCAGTGCCCCGACCTCGCCGGTGGCGGCCTCCACCTTGCCCTGCGCGTCGGCGAGGGACTGCTGCGCCGCGGGAAGCTCCGCCTGGTAGGTCTTCAGTGCACCGATGGTCTCCGCGATGTCCGAGTCCAGGTACTCCATGGACTGCTGCACCTCCGCGACCTCGTTCTCGAGGGCACTCTTGCGGTCGTCGAGTTCGTCCGCGACGACCGGCGTGGTGAACCCGAGGGCGAGTGCGACGACGAGTGCGATCGAACTGCCCGCGGTGCCACGGACGACGAAGGCCCGCTTGTCCTGCCGGGCCCACCAGGTTGCTGGTGGGCGCGCGTGGTCTCTGGCGCTGAGCGGCATGCTGTCAGACCTTTACGTATCGTCGAAGGGTGAGCAGGGATGAGAGCCCCGCGAGGACGGCTCCGAGAAGTATCAGGACCGGGACCAGGATCAGCACCTGCTGGGACGAGATGAACGCCGTCTGGGGGAAGGTGTTCGCGAGCCAGCCGTCGATCACGAACCTCGACGCCCCCCACAGCGCGGCGGAGGCGAGCACGGCGCCGATGACGGCGGCGATCACGCCCTCCAGGATGAAGGGCAGCTGGATGACGGCCTTGGACGCCCCGACGAGGCGCATGATGCCGGTCTCCCGGCGGCGGCTGAAGGCCGAGAGCCGGATGGTCGTCGCGATCAGCAGGATGGCGCAGAACGTCATGACGCCGGCGATCGCCAGCGCGACCACGGATGCCCAGTTCATGTACCGGAAGATCGCCTCGAGGAAGTCCCGCTGGTCGCTCACCGCGTCCACGCCCGGCTCCGACGAGAAGGCCTCGTCGATGACCTCGTACTTCTCGGCGTCGACCAGGCTCACGCGGAAGGACTCGGGGAGCTGGTCCGCGGTGACGGAATCGACGATCGGCGAGTTGGCGAACTGGTCGCGGAAGTGGGCGAGCGCCTCGTCCTGCGACTCGTAGGTCACGGTGTCGACGTACGGGGCGAACTGCTCGGATTCGAGTTTCGCCTGGATGGCTGCCCGCTGGTCCTCGGTCACGGCTCCGGTGGCGCAGCTGGCCTCCGAGGAGTTGTCGACGCAGAGGTAGAGGGTGACCTGGACGCGGTCGTACCAGTAGCCCTTCATCTGGTTGATCTGCAGCTGGAACAGCCCGGCCGCGCCGACGAAGGTCAGCGAGATGAAGGTCACGAGGATCACCGAGGTGACCATCGACAGGTTGCGGCGGATGCCCGAGCCGATCTCGGACAGGATGAACGCGAGCCTCATCCGGCCATCGCTTCGGCCTCGCCGATGTAGATGCCCTGGGCGTCGTCGCGCACCACGGATCCGCCGCGCAGTTCGACGACGCGCTTGCGCATCGTGTTCACGATGTCGTCGTCGTGCGTGGCCATGACCACGGTGGTGCCGTTCTGGTTGATCTTGTCGAGCACCTTCATGATGCCCATGGAGGTCGTCGGGTCGAGGTTCCCGGTGGGCTCGTCGGCGAGGAGGATGCCGGGCCGGTTCACGATGGCGCGCGCGATCGCGACGCGCTGCTGCTCGCCGCCGGAGAGTTCGTGCGGCATGCGGTTGTTCTTGCCTTCGAGGCCGACGGTCGCGAGGACGTCGGGCACGGTCTCCCGGATGACGGCGCGGCTCTTCCCGATGACCTGCATGGCGAACGCGACGTTGGCGAAGACGGTCTTGTTGGGCAGCAGGCGAAAGTCCTGGAACACGACGCCGATCCCGCGGCGGAGGCGGGGTACGCGCCAGCTGGGGATGTTGGCGACGTTCTGGCCCGCCACGTACACGGCACCCCTCGTCGCCCGGTCCTCCTTGAGCACGAGGCGGATGAAGGTCGACTTGCCGGAGCCCGAGGCGCCGACGAGGAAGACGAACTCGCCGCGGTCCACGTCGAGGGAGACGGCATCGAGGGCGGGCTGCGACGTGGAGTCGTAGGTCTTCGTGACGTTGTCGAATCGGATCATGATCACTCTGCGCCCATGGTGTCCGCCGGGCACGGGCATTTGCTGGGGGAAGGAAGCGCCGGCTCCTCGACTATAACGACGGCATCACGAGGCGCCCATTACCCCGGCGGTGTGTCGCGCGCAAGAGCCCGATCCCTCCGACAGGTGGTGGAGCGCCGGAATCGGGTAGCGGCTAGGCGGCGTCGTTGCGGTTGTTGGTGCGCCAGCGGATGCCGGCATCGATGAAGTCGTCGATCTCGCCGTCGAAGACCGCCGAGGTGTTGCCCACCTCGTGGTTGGTGCGGAGGTCCTTGACCATCTGGTATGGGTTGAGGACGTAGGAGCGCATCTGGTCGCCCCAGGACGCCTTCACGTCGCCGGCGAACGCCTTCTTCTCCGCGTCCTCCTGTTCCTTCTTGAGGAGCAGGAGGCGGGACTGGAGCACGCGCATCGCCGCGGCGCGGTTCTGGATCTGCGACTTCTCGTTCTGCATCGACACCACGAGTCCCGTGGGGAGGTGTGTCAGGCGGACGGCGGAGTCGGTGGTGTTGACCGACTGCCCGCCGGGGCCGGAGGAGCGGAAGACGTCGACGCGGATCTCGTTGTCCGGGACCTCGATGACGTCCGTCTGCTCGATGAGCGGGATGACCTCGACGGCGGCGAAGGACGTCTGCCGGCGGCCCTGGTTGTCGAAGGGGCTGATGCGGACGAGGCGGTGCGTCCCGGCCTCGACCGACAGGGTGCCGAAGGCGTACGGCGCCTTGACCTCGAACGTCGCGGACTTCAGGCCCGCCTCCTCCGCGTAGGAGGTGTCGAGGACCTGCGTGGGGTAGCCGTGGCGTTCGGCCCAGCGGAGGTACATGCGCAGGAGCATCTCGGCGAAGTCGGCGGCGTCCACTCCTCCGGCTCCCGAGCGGATCGTGACCACAGCTTCCCGCTCGTCCCACTCCCCGGCCAGCAGGGTGACGATCTCCAGGTCGTCGAGGGACCTGCTCAGCGAGACGAGTTCCTTCTCGGCCTCTGCGAGGGAGTCCTCGTCGCCTTCGTCCTGCGCGAGCTCCACGAGGACCTCGAGGTCGTCGATGCGGCCCTGAAGGGTCTCGAGTCGCTCGAGGGCCGACTGCCGGTAGGACAGCTTGGAGGTCACCTTCTGTGCGGCAGTGGGATCGTCCCAGAGGTCGGGCGCCCCGGCTTCCTCGCTCAGTTCCTCGATGTCCTTGCGGATTCCCTCGACATCGGAGACCTGCTCGATGGAGGTGTACTTGGCGCGCAGGGCGCGGATCTCTGCGGGAAAATCAGTGGTTGCCATGGTGCTTCCAGCCTACGTCATCGGCAGCGGGCGGCATCGGGCGGCACCGGGCCCGATCGGGTGGCAGCGGGCGCGTCAGCGGGTCAGTTCCGCGCGCGTCGGCCTGCGCGACGATCGGGATCCCGGCGGGCACGAGGAAATTGACGATCGGCGGACGCACGACGGCGGTGAGGACGACCCGGGCGGTGCGTCCGTCGGGCGCACCCGTGGCAGGGTCGATGACCAGCTGCTCGAAACGGGCATCGGCACCGGTTGCCGCCAGGTAGCCGGCGGTCGACTCCGCGACCCCGGAGTCCCGCAGCACGGGCAGCGGCACCGTCGAGCCGGCCCCGCCGGCCCCGGCCGGAATGCTGTAGTTGTCGGCGGCCGCGAGGGCAGCACCGTCGGCTGCCGACAACAGCTTCTTGTGCTGTATATAGACGGCCGAGACGGCGAGCACGACGGTGACGACGAGCAGTTAGATGAGGAGGTACCCGATGACCAGGACCCCGACCTGCCCGTCCTCTGCCCTGTCGTTCCGCTGGGCCCGGAGTCGCGACATCAGCCGAACCGTTCGACGATCTGGGTCGAGGTTGCATCCACTGTCGCGGCGGAGGCGTGGGATCCGGCGATCCCGGGGACCAGTGGCAGGGGTACCTCGAGGCGCACGACGACGGTCACGGTCGAGCCCGGCGCCAGGCATTCCCCGCTGCAGGCGATGTCCACGGCCGCCTGGTCCTCGCCGAACCCGAGATCGGAGAGGGCTACGCGCACCGCCTTCCGCGGGGTTAAAGAATCATCAGGTTGCGTGAGCGCGAAGAAATACATGCCCCTCAACTCTTCCAAGTTACAGAGCTCGATGTGTTCCAGGAGGAAGAAAAATGATCCCCCGCTTGCTCAGGGCAGGATGTGAAGCAGCTTCCTCGGTTGGGGATGACCAATACCAAGACTTGCCCCGCGTGGTGGAAGTTACGGACGAGGTCTTTGATCGTGCCGCGCTAAATCGCCTACCCAGCGCCCTTCCTTGACAACCCCCGCTACGAGACCTGGTGCGACCTCCGCATAGCCGTCTGGGTAGTCCTTCTGAAACTCTCCGGACGGAGATTTGACAAGCCTTCAACTAGAGTATCGATCGGCCCGTTCTTACAAGCGCGTGCATGATACGGCTCTGGCAGAAAGGGGATGACGCCGATCGAGACAACCTCCAATTCACAGGTTGCGGGCCCTCTCCTCCACCACCACTTGTGATAGATAAAGGAAGCAACGGACGTTCTATAGAAGCCCGAGCCCGGAGCGTCCATAGCAGTTGAAGCACGCCACGGGCTGGTGAACCAACGTGCGACGCAAGCAGGGTTTATAGGCGCTACGGGTAGGCAGACCCTAGCCGCACGAGCTTCTGCATCGTAGAGTGCACACCATGCCACGCAAGAAGATTGCAGCGTAACCAATAATTTTAGGTGCAGAACGCGAAGCGGTTAATGAGGAGTAGTTTGTGAGCTTTTTGGATCAAGTTCCAGCGGCACAGCGCCCAGCAGTTGAAGAACTCCTAAGAACTGGGAGATACCAGCTACTTCTAGGAGCCGGCGCGAGCCGGGATTCAAGTAGCGCGGGCGGACCAGCCCTCCCTCTCGCTCCGGACATGACCAAGGAACTCAATAGTCTTTCTTCATCGGTTCAAACCCGTCTCCCCTCCGCCTTCGACGTAGCGGTCAATCGGGACCCGGTCGAGTTGGACAAGTATCTCAAGAACCGCTTTGATCAATGTGAGCCCGCTAGATGGTGGAGAACGGCCCTGGACTGCGCCTGGAAACGAATCTGGTCGCTGAACATTGACGATGTCGTTGAGCAAGCCCTTGAGGAGCATCCCGAATGGAATGCGCACCGTAGTAAGTCATACACCTGGCACAACCCTTTGCAGGAGTTTGACGGTCTCCAGATCGTGCATTTGCACGGCTGGTCACGTGTCGACAAAAGCCACAAAATGATCTTCAGTATATCGCAGTATGCAGAGGCCACCAAGAAAGAACATGGCTGGCATCGTAGATTTTTTGACGAGTGGGGACAAAGTCCTTTTGTCACAATTGGCGCTGGGTTGTTTCAGGAGTTCGACCTAACAGAAGCACTCCAGACTCGACCAGCCTCTCCCAACGTTTATTCTCTTTATGTATCCAAAACTATAGACCCCGAGACTCGCGAGCTTCTCGAATTCGCCAATCTGATACCGATAGAATCGACGGCCGAGGATTTCTTCGCCGACGTGGAGGAGTTCACGCGCGAAGCCCGGAAAAGTTTGCGCTTTCACTGGTATCAGCAGGGAGCGCCGACCGAGATCGCTGCAGCGATGGCGGAGCAATTTGAGCTCTTGGGCATTGAAGGAAGTTTCCTGAACAAGGATCATGATCGAGATTTTTATGCAGGCGATGACCCTGAATGGGTCGACATAGTCCAAGACAAGGCTGCGCACCTTTCTTGGTATAAGACCCTGACGAACCTGGTTCGGAGCAGTATCGACGCGAATTCGCAGATTGCTACCTTCCTGTACTCTAAGAAGCTCGGCGGCCGCACCGTCGCGTTGCTTCAGGTATCGAAGCTGCTGGCGGATCAAGGATATGACGTTTTTTGGTTCAGATCTTCTCACCGCCCCGATGTGAAAATAATATCGGACTTCCTAGCCACTCGAACTCGTGCACTGCTCGTCTTTGATGGAATCGCTGATTTCGCGGACGATGTCTCCGAGCTTATGCAATCCTGCAAACGCAGAAACGTTGGTTGCGTAATTCTTGCAGCCGATCTAAGTTTTAAGAGAAAGGCAGTGCAGAATCAGTTCGACATGACGCTCGGGAGAGAGTTTCGAGTACCTCAGTCTAAGAATGATTCTTGGATGCTCACGCGCAGTGACGCCGAGGCGGTCGTGACTAAAATCATGGATGTTGGACGTTTCGGAGTTATCCGCAACCTCGAACCTGACCAGCGGGTAGGGTTATTTGCCAAACGCGAGATTTTCGATGGACTTAGCCAAGCAGAATATGGTGCCGGGTTTCGTCAGAGAGTTTATGGTGTGCTCCAGAAGGTTCCGAACGGATCAGTGCGGGGCCTAGTCGGACTCATTGCGACACTGAGTTCTCAAAATCGGGGCTTTCCCCTCAGCTATGCGTCTGCAGCTGGAGTCGATTCCCGAACTTTGAATCGAGAACTCACTGATGGATCGTTGGGTTCCGTATTGCAAGTACGCGGCACCTTCCTTCGAACTAGATTCCGCGCATTGACGCCACGCGACTTGTACCCATCCCACGAGCAAGATGAATTTCTGAATACCTGGATCGAGTTCCTCGCCTCCATATCGGTCTATGGAGGCAGGAATTCGCGCCAGCAACGGACGGAGGCCTACCTCGTAATAAAAACTCTGATGCGGAACCGTACAGTCCGGAGTGCTCTCGGAAAGGGACATCTTACCGAGTTCTACGAGCGCCTCAAGCCTTACTACTCTGACGACGCTAGATTTTGGGAACAGCGTGCGAGGGCGCAGGTTACCGTGGGCAACTATATGCAAGCCATGTCCTATGCGGCTAAGGCTGCTGAGTTGGCACCGAAGGATAGTTGGCGACTGACCACATACGGCGACATCTGCTTGATCAGGGCTTACCAAGATTTCCCGATAGGGTCAGGGGATTTCTGGGATCTATATGAAGCAGGGCACGAGGGCTTGAGAGACGCGCTCAACCTCTCGCAAACTAACGCGCTGCCAGCAATTCTCGGGCTCAAGCGTTCAATGGACGCCTACCTTCGATACCTGAGGTCTGATCGTCCAAATGGTACTACCGTGCTGGACGATCTAGAAAAGGATATCGTGCTGCAGATCCGAGACGCATATAGTCTCGGTCGTATCGGCCAAACAATACATGCCGAGGAAGTTCGTTTGCTGGAGCAGGAGTTCCTACGCTGGGTAGCTGCGAAGGATGCCCCCGAGCACTGGGGGGATCCCTCATTCCTAAACAGCCGGCTACTTGAAGCTGATGACGAGGAAGGCGCAACTCTCTAGATTGTGCTGTAGAAGAGGACCTGAGTTGGCTGCCAACTTTGGAATAGAGCCAGCTCGGTGCGGAAGCGACTCGCTTCAGTAACCAGCACGTCCTACGCGCTACCGTTCCCGGGCGGTGCTTGAGCGGGACGTAGTCGCGGGCGTTGCGGGTTCGACTGCATAAGTTAGTTGTCTTGCCCAGCAGAATCGTGTTCCGCATTTCGCCCTAAGAGCGCCGTCGGCGTCGCTCCGTGTATCGGTGGGCAAACTCCGCGTTCCTTTCGCTGGGACGCGTGCCATACACCAGCATCGGCGACCAACTCGCTCGGATGGAACCGGTCGACACCGTGTGTCAGCGAGGTGTTGAGCCCCAGCTGCTCAATCAGCCCGACGGCCAGACATGCTCAGTATTGGTTGAAGGAGGTCTTGGAGAACTGAGCACCTGGCGGCGGGGTACTAGAGCTTGGCCCTTCGAGTTCATGCCCCGAGCACCACCGTTGTCGCCGGGCGGTTCACGATCGGTGCACGAGAACGCGCGGCCGAGTCTGGTTGTGGCTTCAAGCAGCGGGACATCAATCCAAAGTGTCTACGAGTACGCTGTCGGCCTCACCAACTCACGTTGCGAGGCGCAGGCGCGCGTTGTGTGGGCTGAATACTTGTACTCTCGACACTATGGGTGTGTAGCCTTGCAGGACGACGAGGTTGAGGCGCCCCTTTTTGACATCACTTAAACCTCCAACGGGGAAAATTTGCGACAAGCCTTGCTTTGGCCCTCGTGTTAGGACTCCTGCTCGGCTTCATGCTGCTCCTGGGCTTTGGCCTTGACCTGCTGCTCCTCTTCATACTCAGCGATCAGGGCAGACTGTTCCTCCCTGTACTCGTCATAGTCATCAAGTTTCGAAGCGAGTTTTTCGTAGTTCTCGGGTCGGGCATCCTCGGGTTTCTGGTCATCGTTCAGGGCGACGAGGCGTAGCAACCATTGATGAACCACCCGCAGCCTGCTGTGCTCCGGCAACACCATGAAGTCCAAAGCGGCATGGCTGTCTTGCATGAGGCGCGACATGAACTCCAGTTCGCTTCTAAGTGACTCAGCTTGGATCATTGTTGCCGCTTCACTGAACCGGATCCGCATCAGGAACTTGTCGCGGGCTGTCGCATAATTCCCTTCATCGGCCATGTGATAGTTCAAAGCCTGCAGGTTGCCCACCACCGCGAGACAGTCGCGCAGGCTGCGCTGGTCGCCACGCCGTTGTTCCTCGCGTCGTAGCTCTGCGCGGTCATCTACCCTTTCATCAATTAGGATGTGCCGTTCCAGCCGCCAGAGCCAGGCCGCACCTCCGAATGCGACAGCGCTGCCAACGAAGCTTCCAATGAGGCCCGACCAGAAGGCTTGGTGCTCGTCGGCTAATGAAGGGAGAGCGAGAAACCCAAAGTAAATCACTACTCCCGACAGTACGAGGCTTAGGACCGCCGCGATCCATAATTGTCTTGGTGTCTTGGGTTTGTTGTGCTTCAGTTTCTCTTTGTTCAGTTTATTCACCGTCTAAGTCTGACAGTTCGTGACTACTCGCTTCGCCAACGCGCCACTGGAGGGAATGCGTCGTTCAAGGCCGCTGCTTTGCCCGCTGAACGGCTTGCTGAATCTCCTTGACTGCGTACGAGGGATCCTCATGACTCCAGAACCGGAGCACAGACCAACCTGCAGCGGTCAAGCGAGCGGTTGTGTCCATGTCGCGGCTCCTGTTGGCCTCCACTTTGGCTGACCAGTAGGCGGCGTTTGCTTTGGGAGCAGTGTGATGCTCTGGACATCCATGCCAGAAGCATCCGTCTATGAACACCGCAATTTTTAGGCGTGAAAACACCACGTCAGCAGTGCGGCGTAGGTCAGGAATGGGCCGGTAGTTCACCCGGTATCGCATGCCTTGGGCATGGACGAGTCGCCGGACTGCCAGTTCCGGCTTGGTGTCCCGCGATCTGTTGCCCTGCATGGCTTTCCTGACTGCGGGGCTGGTTGCCCAAGAGTCGTCCATCCAGCCAATCTAAGTCGACGGGGGCCGGATAGCCATTAGGTCTCGCGGTGCCCAGGAGGGATGACTTCCGGGTCCTGGTACCTAACCACGTCGTCGCTAACAGGCTCCGCGCTGCGTACGATGTCCGATTCCAGGTCATTTTGTAGTAACCAACTGCGGAAAAATTGTTTCGCCTCTGGTGACCTTTGGATGCGGCCCAGGTAGTAATCGATACCGCGCAACGCTTCTTGCTGCTTGGGCAAATCCCAGACCGCGACTGTTCGTGCCAGGTCTTCCACGGTGAGGACAGTAACATTGCGCGTCTCGACCAGCTCTCTGGCCGTCGGAGCTATCGATCTGCAGATCACGACAGCCGTGGCGTTTGGCGCAGTAGCGATGTCCTCCAAGAAAGCACCGAGTTGGGTGTCCACGTTTGACTCGTCGAGATCAAGATCCTTGACCTCCGCCGCAAGTTCCGGCTCGCTCCCGCGAAAGCCATCAACATCGCCTAGCATTCCAGTACGAGATGATCCAGTATTCACCTTGTGGGATTCCAGAATAAGGTTCGGAGAATCCGCCAGCAGGTAACCGTAAGCTATTGCTTGAAGTAGGGATCCACCTGGAACCTTTCCGCCGACTGCGGTGGGCATCTCGCTGAGTACAAATTCAAAGGGACGAATTACGCGGCTCTTTACGGAAGCGATCGTCATCTCCGGTAGGGCAATTACACCCTCGTTCCAGACGAATTCAGCAAACCCCCGCCGCTGCCCCGGGCTCATCTGATAGATGAGAGCGATCAGGTCTTGATAGGCCCGCCACGACTGCGTGGCGTGGCCCGGGTTACTCGGGTGACTCCTCAGCATCCTGTTATGGATAACTGCGAGGGCTTTGTTGTAAAGAGGGCGAAGCTTCACGGACTGGCCATCGCCCCAAGTGAAGTTGAGAGTGTTCACCGTCTTAGTCTCGGAATCCTCCTCCGGCGGGTAGGCGGCGAAAACGTCGCTGACGCTTGCTTCCCCCACCGCTCTGAGCAGGTTTTCCGCTTGTGCCGTCAGGGCTAGCGCTAGCGCGGGCCAGTGGTTTTGTTTTTGGGGTCGCCGCACTTGCAGCCAGTGCTTGGCGGCCTCGAATAGCTCGCCTTGAAGTACTTCTCGTTCTACAAACGCGTCAGGGAAACCCAGAAGAGAGCAGAAGGTTGCAAGCGGCTGGTCGCCGCCACGGGGTGAGACCGACATGCCCTAGAACCACCGAAGGGGGTTTTGAAGCGCCGTGCCCAGGCTTGCTGCCAACCGGGGCGGCACAGCGTTGGCGACCTGCTGTCGCTGGCTGACAATCCCACCGAGGAACTGGAAGCGGTCAGGGAACGACTGCAACCTGGCACCCTCACGTGTGGTCAGACCGCGGTGCTGCGTGGGATGAATGCACCTAGTGCCCGACGGCTTGCCGAGGTTTTGGGTCACTGCCACGGCAGGCCTCCACGAAGCGAGCCGACTGTACGAGTTGTGGAAACCCCCCTTCGGCTGGAGCGCCTCCGGGATGGAAGTCCGGTTACCGCCGTCTGGGATGTGGGCAATCGCGTCGACGAGTCGGTCCGGGTGATTGCTTACGAGGTGCCCTTGCAGCTTCTCGCTGTCAATCCGCATTTCCTTTTGGTACACGGTCCTGGGGGCCATCTTGTACTCGTCGGTTGACTGGCCGGCAAGGAGCGGCGGCAGATCGTCGATGGCATCCGCGACCGTCACAAAAGTTTCAATGTCATGGGTAACACGCGGCCCTTGGAAGAGACCGTTATCGAGATGTCCGACGAAGACGACACGGCGCCGGAGCTGCGGGACGCCGTGTTCAGCGGCGGTGAGCACCATGAAATTAACGCGGTAGCCCAGTTCGCCGAAGGCCTCGGAAACTTCCTGCTGGAAGCTCATATCCTTGAGCCCGAGTACGTTCTCAATCACGAAGCCCTTTGGACGCAAGCCCTTCACGATCCTCAAAAACTCCAGGAACAGAACGTTGCGAGGATCAGTCCGGTCGCGCTTTCCGACCGTGCTGTACCCCTGGCAGGGCGGCCCGCCGACCACCCAGTCCGGCTTTTCCGGCAACAATCGTCCGAGCTGGGAGATGGTCAGATCGCCGATATCGCTTTGAACGACATCGTGCTCAGGCATGTTGTGCCGATAGGTCGTGACTGCGTCAGACCAGTAATCGGTTGCCAGGAGGCACTTCATCCCAGCTTCTTCGAGGCCCCAGGATAATCCACCGGCGCCCGCGAAGAGGTCCATAAACGTTTCAGTCACGCTGATCAGCTTATTCGAGAGCCGCGACGTTCCTTGCCAAGCGAGCTCCGGGTGTCGCTCCATGACCTACAGAACTCCTGAACACCGCGGGCTGGTGAGACCAGAGGGCATGTCCAAAATCACTTCCCTGGCCGGGAAGCGAGGACCAGAACTTCGTGGCCAAAGAAGCGATCAGTCGCGCCCTGCGCGGTGAGGCCGGCGATGCGGAGTCTCTTCGTGGAGAGGATCTTCAGGCCGACGCGGATTTCGGCGCGGAAGTCGGCTTCGTTCCGGCGGAACAGATCGCGCGGCTCCAGCGCACCACTTGACCCGATCTCGGTCATATAGGGTTCCATTCGACCCGCTGGGATTTCCGGTACAGCAGGGACACCGCAGACAGGTCACCGACGATGGTCTTCCCGGCGGACATACCAGCTGTCGGGGTGACGGGATGTTCCAAAGGCGGCACTCAACCGAGTTCTGGGGCGCCAGCGGCAGCAGGCATACTCCGTTCATGGTGGTCGGCGTTCCGATGGACTCCCGGTCCAGCTCCCCGATGGCCCGGCGGAGGGTCAGGGGACTGTTCGTGGTAAACCGGGTCTGCACTACCGGGTCGTGTTCCGGATGCCGAACACCGTCGAGCCGTCCTCGGTAGTGCCGCCATTGAGGATGAGGTCCGCGATGACCTCGTCAACCCCATAGGACAGCTCTTGGCTCAGGAACTGCTCCAGCGCCGAGTAGTCCTTCAGCCACTGAAGCTTGATCGGCTCGGACAGGTGCGCTATGGCCGCGATCTGCCAGGTCGCTGGTTCCAGGCCGTACTGCGAGATCGGCTTCAGCTCACCAGGCACCACCGGAGCGGCGTTATTCAAGCGCTGGGTCTGCCGCAGGTAGGTCCCGGCGGCGGAATTAACCTCGCGGCGGTTAACGGCCTTGAAGGAAGCCATGGATGCGAGCGCGGTGGTAGATGACGGCATTAGGGCTGCAGGACCCCGAATCCGGCGACGGCGTCGTAGATCTGCCGACGCGCCACGTCGATCCTTCCCAGTGGCGGAAGGACGCCCCGGAGGGACCGCTCCTCGTAGTCGGCGATCGCGTCGTTCACGAGGAGCTGCACTTCGGAGATCTGCAGGGAGGGGTCCAGGCCGCGCCTGCGGATGAGTTCGCGTACCTCGCCCTCGACCAGGCGCACAGCATCCATGGATACCTCCGCATCCGCACGCCGACGCTGGCGTGACGGCCGAAGCCTGATGGCTCCCGCCGCTCCACACCCTACTGAACGCCGACCGGCGCGACTAGACGCCGGAGGCGATGTGCATAAGTACGCGCCCCGCAGGAACGTGCCGCGTATCACGGTCCAGACGCATCAACACGCCGTGCGGAATGCCGGGGCAGCCGCAGGTTTTACCTAAGATTCCGCTTTCACATCCGAAACGTGAGTCCCATTCGTAACAGATATGTAGTCTTCTCGAGATTCACTCAGCTGGCTGACGCCCGGATTCTGCTGGAGAAACCCGTGACCTTGCCCTCCCCCGCTCGGCTTCTGTGCGCCGCTCTACTGTCCTTCGGTCTCCTGGGCAGCGCGGTTCCTGCAGTCGCCAACGACGCCGTGCCGGCGCCGACCCCCACGACGGCCGCTCCGGCCGTCCCCTCGACTGCCCCGGCTCCGGCCACCGCTCCGAGTGCCTCCCCTGCTCCGAGTGCCTCCCCTGCTCCGGTTGCGACCTCCGCTCCGGTTGTGACTCCGGCTCCTGCCGCGCCGGCTCCGGCCGCCACGAAGCCCACCGCACAGCCGACCGAGGGCGCAGCCGCGACCGTCGACCAGACGCCGGCACAGGACAAGGTCACGTCCTTCGTTCCGGACCTCAACTGGAACCCCCTCGACGACCCGGACTCGAACGCCCGCTACGGCGAACACTTCGCGAAACCCGTCACCCCGCTGAAGACCGCATCGCCCCTGAACATCGACGGCAGTACCGGGACCGCGGCCATCGGTCCGCGCTCGGGAGACTTCAAGGTCACCCTCGTGACCGTGCAGCTCGCGGGAAAGACGAAGGCCGACACCGACGCGATCAACATGACCGCGGCGCGCAACTCGATCACGAAAACAAGCGCGTACTGGAACTCCGCTTCTGCCGGTCGCCTGTCCGTGACCAAGGTGAACGAGTTCCGTCACGTCTCCGCCGCACGGATCACCGACTCCTACGGCACGATCATGGCGACCGTGACGAAGGAACTGAACTGGCAGTACCGGCCGTACGAGGCCCTCGTGATCTTCGTCCCGCACGCGGACCTCAACTACAACGGATCCTGGGGCATCCTCGGCGGTGGCTTCACGGACAGCGACACCAGCGGCCGCATCATCATGCCGTACCCCTCGGCACTCACCAACAACGTCGTGACGCACGAGTTCGGCCACGTCCTCGGGCTACACCACGCGAACTCGCTCGCCTGCACCAACGGACGCTTCGACGTCCCGCGCGCCGGTGGATCCTGGACCGACCCGTCCTGCTGGTCCGCCGAATACGGCGACACCTCGGACCTCATGGGATATGCCCAGGTGAGCTCGCCCCGCATCAACGCCTTCCTCTGGGAGTACGGCGGCTTCGGAACGGCCGGCGACATCCAGAACCTCGGGAAGCTGACCGACTCCCGCCAGGTGACCCTCCGTCCCTGGGCAGGAACAGCCAGCAACCGTGCGGCGAAGTTCACGGACCCCGTGACCGGCGAAATCTACTACCTCGAACTGCGGACCCCTGTGGGCGACGACACGCAGACAGCCGTCAACGGCAACCGCGGAGTCAAGATCACCAAGCAGGACATCCTCGGCTGGTCCGGCAATGCCTCCATCGTGCTCACGCCCAACAGCGGCATCTCGGGATGGGGCAACACGTCGCTTGCCTGGCAGGCGGGCCAGACCTTCACCGCGCACTCCGGCACGAAGATCCGCATCGACTACGTCAACAACACGGACGCCCGCGTCACGATCGAACCCGTCCAGTCGGTGGCGGGTGTGGCGGGGCCGTTGGTGACGGCTTCTGCTGCGCGGACCCCGGCGATCGGCAACCCGATCTCGTCCCTGGTCTGCGGGATCAGCGAGGGCGGCTGCTACCAGAACTACCAGTACGGACAGGTGCACTGGACCAAGGCCACCGGAGCCCATGCCACCCAGGGAGCGGTCAACAGCGCCTGGGGCAGGTCCGGGTGGGAGAAGGGAACCCTCGGCTATCCGGTCACCGACCTGACCTGCGGTCTCAAGGACGGCGGATGCGTGCAGTCCTTCCAGAAGGGCAACATCTACTGGACCCCGGCCATCGGAGCGGTGCTGACCCTCGGAGCGATCGACGGCACCTGGAGTTCCCTCGGCCGTGAGAACAGCAAACTCGGCTACCCCACCGGCAACGAGGCCTGCGGCCTCATCAACGGCGGCTGCTACCAGAACTTCCAGGGCGGCCAGATCCACTGGAGCGCAGCATCGGGCGCCGCGGCGACCTGGGGCGCGTTCGGCCGGGCCTGGGGCGCCACCGGCTGGGAGAAGGGCTCCCTGGGCTACCCCACCGGCAACGAGGTCTGCGGCCTCATCAACGGCGGCTGCTACCAGAACTTCCAGGGCGGCAAGATGCACCGGTCCTCGACCACCGGCGCCTACATCACCAGGGGCGCCATCAGCACCGTGTGGGCCGCCAGCGGCTGGGAACAGGGCAGGCTCGGCTACCCCACCAGCAACCCCATCTGCGGACTCGTCAACGACGGCTGCCTCCAGACCTTCCAGAAGGGCAACATCTACACCTCGCCGGCCTCGGGAACAGCCATCACCGCCGGCGCGATCGACAGCACCTGGAGCGCACTGAGCCGCGAAAAGGGCAAACTCGGCTACCCCACCACGAACGAGGTCTGCGGACTCACCAACGGCGGCTGCTACCAGAACTTCCAGGGCGGCCAGATCCACTGGTCCCCCACCACCGGGGCGAACCCCACCTACGGCACCATCGGAGCCGCCTGGCGCGCCACCGGCTGGGAAACCGGAACCCTGGGCTACCCCACCAGCGGCGAGATCTGCGCACTCACCAACGGCGGCTGCTACCAAAACTTCCAGAAGGGCCAGATCCACTGGTCCCCCACCACCGGCGCCTACGCCACCCGCGGCGTGATCAACACCGCCTGGGGCAGGACCCGCTGGGAAGCCGGAACCCTCGGCTACCCCACCAGCAACCAGGCCTGCGGGCTCGTCAACGGCGGCTGCTACCAGAACTTCCAGGGCGGCCAGATCCACTGGTCCCCCACCACCGGAGCCCACCCCACCAGCGGCGCCATCGGAGCCGCCTGGCGCGCCACCGGCTGGGAAAAAGGCACCCTCGGCTACCCCACCACCAACGAAACCTGCACCACCACCAGGACCTGCACCCAGAAATTCCAGAAAGGCCAACTCACCTGGACCCCCACCCGCGGCGTCACCCGCTCCTAACCCCCACCCAGGCGTTCAACCGCGTTGACAATGAGGACTTCCGACATGCATCCGTTTTCCCTGACAGCCAAGCTGGCGACTGCGGCCTTTCTCGGGGCCCTGACGCTCTCGCCGTTGCCGGCGGTCGCCTCGGAGCCGACTCTTCCGTCTCCGCTCACCCAGCCCGGCCCGACGGCCGATCCGTCAGCGTCTTCTGCCGAGGCGCAGACCGATGGCGGGGAAGCGGGAACGGCTGACAACGCACCTACCGCTGACCCCGTTCCGGCGGCAGAGCCGGCACCGTCCACGTCATCGGAAGCGGTGAAGCCGGAAACAGTGACGCCGGAAACAGAGACGACGGCACCGGCGACTGCCGATGCCGTCCTGCCCAAGGACGGTGCGGCGGCCGTCGCATCCCCCTCGGCGGCCGACGCACTCCGCGGTCGGGGCAATGCGCACATGGGCCAGGGGCTGGAGCGGATCTCGGCGACGGGCAACGCGCAGGTCGCAGCGCCCCTGCTGTCGCAGCAGTCATCGACGGACCAGTCCGGTGGCCTGGCGGCCACGTGGCGTCCGGCGGGCATCCAGGGGATGGATGTCAGCAGTCACCAGGGCGACGTCGACTGGGCCACTGCCCGGGCCCAGGGATCGGTGTTCGCCTATGTGAAGGCGACGGAAGGCACCGGGTACGTCAACCCGTTCTACTCCGATCAGTACGACGGAGCGGCAGCCGCGGGGATGATCCGCGGGGCATACCACTTCGCCATCCCGACGACGGGATCCTCCGGAGCCGAGCAGGCCACCTACTTTGTGCGTAACGGCGGAGGCTGGTCGGCAGACGGACGGACGCTTCCCCCGCTCCTGGACATCGAATACAACCCGTACCCTTCGCTCGGCAATTCCTGCTACAACATGTCAGCGGCGCAGATGGTCGCGTGGCTTCGGGACTTCTCCTCGACGGTGCGCGCCCTGACGGGCCGTGTACCCATGATCTACACGACGACGGACTGGTGGGCCACGTGCACCGGAAATTCGGGAGCGTTCGCGGATCACCCCCTGCACATCGCCGCTTACGGGCAGACATCGGCCGGCCCGCTGCCCAACGGGTGGTCGTCCTATGCGGTGTGGCAGTACAGCAGCACCGGCCCCTTCGTCGGTGACTCCAACGTCTGGCGCGGAACGGCAGCCGAGCTGTCCGCCTTCGCCGTCAACTCGCAGGTCCAGTCGGTGGCGGGTGTGGCGGGGCCGTTGGTGACGGCTTCTGCTGCGCGGACCCCGGCGATCGGCAACCCGATCTCGTCCCTGGTCTGCGGGATCAGCGAGGGCGGCTGCTACCAGAACTACCAGTACGGACAGGTGCACTGGACCAAGGCCACCGGAGCCCATGCCACCCAGGGAGCGGTCAACAGCGCCTGGGGCAGGTCCGGGTGGGAGAAGGGAACCCTCGGCTATCCGGTCACCGACCTGACCTGCGGTCTCAAGGACGGCGGATGCGTGCAGTCCTTCCAGAAGGGCAACATCTACTGGACCCCGGCCATCGGAGCGGTGCTGACCCTCGGAGCGATCGACGGCACCTGGAGTTCCCTCGGCCGTGAGAACAGCAAACTCGGCTACCCCACCGGCAACGAGGCCTGCGGCCTCATCAACGGCGGCTGCTACCAGAACTTCCAGGGCGGCCAGATCCACTGGAGCGCAGCATCGGGCGCCGCGGCGACCTGGGGCGCGTTCGGCCGGGCCTGGGGCGCCACCGGCTGGGAGAAGGGCTCCCTGGGCTACCCCACCGGCAACGAGGTCTGCGGCCTCATCAACGGCGGCTGCTACCAGAACTTCCAGGGCGGCAAGATGCACCGGTCCTCGACCACCGGCGCCTACATCACCAGGGGCGCCATCAGCACCGTGTGGGCCGCCAGCGGCTGGGAACAGGGCAGGCTCGGCTACCCCACCAGCAACCCCATCTGCGGACTCGTCAACGACGGCTGCCTCCAGACCTTCCAGAAGGGCAACATCTACACCTCGCCGGCCTCGGGAACAGCCATCACCGCCGGCGCGATCGACAGCACCTGGAGCGCACTGAGCCGCGAAAAGGGCAAACTCGGCTACCCCACCACGAACGAGGTCTGCGGACTCACCAACGGCGGCTGCTACCAGAACTTCCAGGGCGGCCAGATCCACTGGTCCCCCACCACCGGGGCGAACCCCACCTACGGCACCATCGGAGCCGCCTGGCGCGCCACCGGCTGGGAAACCGGAACCCTGGGCTACCCCACCAGCGGCGAGATCTGCGCACTCACCAACGGCGGCTGCTACCAAAACTTCCAGAAGGGCCAGATCCACTGGTCCCCCACCACCGGCGCCTACGCCACCCGCGGCGTGATCAACACCGCCTGGGGCAGGACCCGCTGGGAAGCCGGAACCCTCGGCTACCCCACCAGCAACCAGGCCTGCGGGCTCGTCAACGGCGGCTGCTACCAGAACTTCCAGGGCGGCCAGATCCACTGGTCCCCCACCACCGGAGCCCACCCCACCAGCGGCGCCATCGGAGCCGCCTGGCGCGCCACCGGCTGGGAAAAAGGCACCCTCGGCTACCCCACCACCAACGAAACCTGCACCACCACCAGGACCTGCACCCAGAAATTCCAGAAAGGCCAACTCACCTGGACCCCCACCCGCGGCGTCACCCGCTCCTAACCCCCACCCAGGCGCAGTCCCGGGCATCCATCAGATTGTGCCCGGGGCTGACCGCATCGCTATGATCGGGGCTTATGTCCCGAAGTGATCCGCCCGAGTCCGCGGCTGAACCCGCGCAGGAGGAGGGCGGGCGAACCCGGGGCAAAGGACTGCCGGCGGTAGGCGGAGCGTCGGTCATCGCCGCGGGTGCGAGCTACCTGATCCTCTTCCTCGCGGCGCGTGCCCTCAGCCCCGAAGAGAATGCCCAGTTCCTCACCTTCTGGGCCGTCCTGTTCCTCATCCTCGGCATCATCGCGGGCATCATCAATGAGTTCACCCGTGCCGTCCGGACGGCAGCGACAGACACCGGGCGGTCAGCACACGGTGCGGCCGTCTTCCCCCTCGGATTGCTGATCGGATGTGGCGGAGCAGTGGTGATCACTGCGTCCTCACCGCTCTGGGCGCCGTCGATCCTGCCCGACGACACGATCCTGCTGGTGGCCGTCCTCGCGGTGACCTCTATCGCCTATGCCGGCCACTGTTCCCTGGCGGGGGCGGCCGGAGGGTCGCAGCGGTGGTCGCTGTTCGCGGGACTCGCCGCCTCCGAAGCGTTGCTGCGCCTGCTCCTCGTGGTCGTCGTCGTGCTCACCGTGTCCACGCGGGTGGGGCTGGAAGCCGCCAGTGCCGCCGGTGCGCTGACCTGGCTGCTGATCCTCCTGTTCGCACGGTCGTCACGGTCGGCGGTCCGCGCCCGGGCAGACGTGGGTACGGCGGCCCTCCTCGCCAACACCGGGCACGCCATGGTGTCGGCCGCGGCCACGGCCGCGCTCGTCACCGGGTTCCCCATCCTGCTGCGCCTGACGACACCCCTCGAGCAGTACGCCGGCGCGGCGCCCCTCATCCTCGCGATCTCCCTCACCCGCGCGCCGATCATGATCCCCCTCCAGGCCTTCCAGTCGGTGCTCATCTCGCGCTTCGTCGGCGTGACGGGCACAGCTCTCGTCCGGGCCATCGCCCTTCCCGCCGCGGCACTGCTGGTGCTCGGCGGCGTCGGCGCGATCGCGGCCGGCCTGCTCGGGCCCTGGATCATGCTGGTCTTCGGACCCGCCTACGTCGTCGCACCCCTGACCATGGCAGCCCTGACCTTCGCCGGGTGCCTGATGGCGGTGCTGACCGTGACGGGAACCGCGTGCCTGGCGCGAGGCGCGCACACCGCCTACTCGGTGGGCTGGCTGACGGCGACCGCGTCCACCTTCCTCCTGCTCCTGCTGCCCGGCTCCCTGGAGTCGCGGGCGATCCTCAGCCTGGTGCTGGGCCCCGTCGTAGGAGCCCTCGTCCACCTCACGGCGCTCCTGACCTCCAGCGGGCGTCGGGCAGCCGAGACCTCAGCGGAAGAAGGTATCGGACGATGACAGCCGGACCCCTCGTCAGCGTGATCGTGCCCGTCTACAACAGTGCCGCGACGATCGACCGCGCGCTTGCCAGCGTGATCGCCCAGGGCTACGAGAACTGGGAACTGCTGGTCGTCGACGATGCCTCGACCGACGACTCCGCCCGGCGTGCCCGGGCCATCGCGGCGAGCGTGCCGGACAGGGCCGTGCGCATCATCGATTCTCCGGAGAACCGCGGCAGCTCCGCTGCCAGGAACACCGGCCTCGACGCTGCGGCCGGCGAGTTCGTCGCCTTCCTCGACGCTGACGACGAGTTGCTACCCGACTACCTCGAAGCGCTGACGAGCGCCTGCGACGCGGAGACCGACATCGTGGTGTGCGGTCACGTCGTCTCCGTGGAGGGTTACGAGGAGCGCCCGCGATCGAGCCGCGACGCCGGACGGATGGATGGTCACACGGCACTTCGCTCGGCGCTGGCGGATCGCATCACGCCGTTCCCCTGGGACAAGCTGTACCGCCGGAGCCTGTTCGACGGCCTTCGCTACCCGGAAGGCCTCAAGCGGTTCGAGGACATGGTGGTGAACCTCGCCCTCTACCCCAGGGCCCGGCACGTCGTCGTTCTGCAGCGCCCCCTGTACCGCTACCGGATCTCCGCAGGCTCCCTCACCTGGGGCCGGGTCCCGTCCCGGGAGGACGTAGGGCAGGCCCTCTCGTACCTCGATCTCCATCTCGACGCCGACTTCCGTCACGGCCGGTTCCGGGCGCCGTACCAGGCGACCCTGACGCTCCTGACACTCCTCACGGCACAGAGCGCCGCGACGTCCGGCTCTCCGGCGACGGGAGGACCCGACCTCCGGCAGTACGGCACGGACCTGACGCTCGGGCGCCTCGCCGGCTGCGCCCGGGCGCGTCCCGACCTCGCCGCGGCGGGGGCACTCCTCAAGGTGGCGCCCGCGCTGTTCGGGGCGGTGTACCGGCGCTACGCGCGGCGTTCCTACGGCGCGGAGTAGACGGAGCGCACACCCGGCCAGCCGGGTACGCCCGTCCCAGTGGGGTAGATTAGAGGTCATGCCCAAAGCGCCCTACTCCCGCGCCCTCGTCATCATGCCCGCGTGGAACGAGGCTCAGACCGTAGGCAACACGGTCCGTGAAACGCTCGCCATGGAGCAGCATTACGACGTGCTCGTCGTCGACGACGGGTCCTCCGACGGGACCGCGGCCGAGGCGGAGGCCGCCGGCGCCACCGTCCTGCGGCTGCCCTTCAACCTGGGTGTCGGCGGAGCCATGCGCGCCGGCTTCAAGTACGCAGCCCGCACCGGTTACGACGCCGTCGTCCAGGTGGACGCCGACGGCCAGCACGACCCCCGGGATATCGAGCGGGTACTCCGCGGGCTGGAGAACGCCGACATCTCCATCGGTGCGCGCTTCGCCGAACGCGGCGAATACCGGGTCTCCGGGCCCCGCAAATGGGCCATGCAGTTCCTCGCGGCGGTCATCTCGGCCCTGGCCAGGACGCGCCTGACGGACGTGACCAGCGGCTTCCGGGCGGCCAACGCCCGGGCGATCGCCCAGTATCTCGACCACTACCCGGCCGAGTACCTCGGCGACACCATCGATTCGCTGGTCGTCGCCATCAAGTCGGGCTGCCGGGTGGTCCAGGTCCCCGTGGAGATGCGCGTCCGCCAGGGCGGCACTCCGAGCCACAATCCGACCAAGGCGGCCATCTACCTCGGCCGCTCCGTCTTCGCCCTGCTGTTCGCCCTGACACGCAGGAAATCCGGCCCAGTTCACCTCGTGGGAGCCTGACTCTTGGAAACCATCGCCGCCTTCGTGCTGGCCATCATCATCGTCGCGGTCGTCCTCGACCTCCTGCGGCGGAAGAAGATCCGGGAGAAGTACGCCGCCCTGTGGCTGATCGTGGGCGCAGCGACCGTGGTGCTCGGCGCCTTCCCCCAGCTGCTGGCCATCGCCGCGGAAACCGTGGGCGTCGAGATCCCGTCGAACCTGCTGTTCGCCCTCGGAATCCTCTTCGTGCTCGGCGTGCTGCTGCACCTCTCCGTCGAGATCTCCTCGGTCGAGGACGAGACACGGGCCCTCGCCGAGGAAGTCGCCATCCTGCGGGCCCAGCTCGAGGCCCTTGCCCCTCAGCGCGCCCTCCCGTCCGACAAGGGAGCCACCGGGATCCTCCCGGCACCGGCAAAGAACCACGTCCCGGACCACGGATCCTCAGGAGGGAAGGGCGCGTCCGTCGCGCATCCTCCGCAGAAGCAAAAACACCCCTGACATCACGATGACCGGCGGAACCCTCCGCCCACCCACCACGGAAGGCCTGCCTACCCATGCCACTGGACATCTTCATCCCCTACTGGGGAGATCCCGGCTATCTCAAGGAGACCGTCCGGAGTGTCCTGGCGCAGGACTCCGGCGACTGGCGGCTGACCGTCGTCGACGACGCCTATCCCGACCTCACGGTGAAGGAATACTTCGACGGGATCGATGACGAGCGGATCACCTACATCCGCAAGGAGCAGAACGAGGGCATCACCGCGAACTACCGGACCTGCGTCTCGCTGGCGACGCAGGATCTGATGACGATCCTCGGCTGCGACGACGTCCTCCTGCCGAACTACGTCGACACGATCCTCGCCGCTCACCGGCGGTTCCCCGAAGCGGCGATCATCCAGCCGGGAGTCCAGATCATCGATGAGTCGGGCGCCGTCGTGACGACCCTCGCCGACACGGCCAAGCAGAAGCTGGTCCGCCCGCGCGGTACCGGACTCCAGCTCGTCTCGGGCGAGGCCATCGCGACGAACCTGATGCACGGCGACTGGCTGTACTGGCCCTCCCTCGCTTTCCGCACCGCCAAGATCCGCGAGGTCGACTTCCGCGAGGGCTTCCCCATCATCCAGGACCTCGCCCTGGTGATGGACATGGTCTACAAGGGGGACCAGCTGCTCATCGAGCCCACGGTCTGCTTCTCCTACCGGCGCCACTCCGCCAGCGCATCGTCCTCCAAGCTCGTCGACGGCTCCCGGTTCGCCGGGGAACGCGAGTACTTCAGCCTCGCTGCACGTCAGGCGAAGGAACTCGACTGGAGGCGCGCCGAACGCGCGGCCCGGCTCCGCCTCACCTCCCGGGCCCACGCTGCGACCCTGCTGCCCGGCGCCCTCCTCAGCCGCAACCGCACCGCAGCGAAGGCGCTCGCGCGCCACATTTTCGGCCACTAACGGCCCCTTCAGGAAGGCTCACATGACCCACGACCCACGTTCCGGCGAGCAGGAACAGACAGTCCTCGTCACCGGCGGAGCCGGCTTCATCGGGACCGCCATCTCCAGCGGCCTGGCGGCCTCCTTCGGCCGCGTCGTCGTCGTCGACAACCTCCACCCGCAGATCCACGCCACGGGCGAGCGACCTGCGGAACTCCACGCATCGGCGGAGCTGATCCGCGGCGACATCACCGACGCCGACGTCTGGGACAGCGTCCTCGCGACGGTGACTCCCGACGTGATCATCCACCTGGCCGCCGAGACCGGCACGGGGCAGTCGCTCGAAGAATCGACGCGGCACACGATGACCAACGTCGTCGGCACCTCGCAGATGCTCGATGCGCTCAACCGCCACAAGAAGCTGCCGCGCCGCATCGTGCTCTCGAGCAGCCGCGCCGTGTACGGGGAGGGCGCCTGGCGCCCCACGGGAGGGGACGCGCTCTTCTACCCGGGCCAGCGCACCAGCGCGACGCTCGACCAGGCCCAGTGGGACTTCCCCGACGCCGAGCCGACAGCGATGAAGGCGTCGGACGTCTTCCCTGCCCCGGTGAGCGTGTACGGCGCCACCAAGCTGGCCCAGGAGAACATCCTCGTGGCGTGGGGCAAGTCCTACGGCGTCGAGACGGCCGTCCTCCGGCTCCAGAACGTCTACGGGCCGGGCCAGTCGCTCATCAATCCCTACACCGGCATCATGTCGCTGTTCTGCAGGATGGCGAAGTCCGGCACCTCCATCCCCCTGTACGAGGATGGCGAGGTCCGCCGTGACTTCATCCTGATCGACGACGTCGCCTCGGCCCTCGTGGCCGCAGCCACCTCCCCGACCGTCAGCGACACGCCCCTCGATATCGGCTCCGGTGAGTTCCAGACGATCGGAACCGCGGCAGCGATCATCGCCGGGTACTACGGCGCCCCGGAACCCCACGTCACCGGCCAGTACCGGCAGGGCGACGTGCGGCACGCCTGGGCCGATGTCAGCGCGGCCAACGAGGTACTCGGCTGGACCCCCCGGTACAACCTGGAGCAGGGCATCTCCCGGCTCGCCCGGTGGATCGATTCCCAGGCCGACGTCCAGCCCGCCTGACCCGCACAGCAACGGAGGGTCAGCCCTCGGGGAAAGCCTCCGCGTCGTAGGGCGCGGGGGCTTTCGGCTGTTCCGCGCCTTTTCGACGTCCGCGACGGGACCCATCTGCAGGCAGCCGGACCTCCGCCGGACGGCTCACCTGCCGGTCGCGCGGGTCCCGACGATCAAGGACCGCCGCGGAACGAGCGGATCCCCCTGCCGTCCGACCGACGTCGTCCCCCCGGCCGGCCCGCCTTCGACCGGAGCGTTCTCATCAGCCGGAGCGTTCTCATCAGCCGGAGCGTTCTCATCAGCCGGAGCGTTCTCCTCAGCCGGCGCGGATCCCGAGGGCTGCGCGGATCCCGAGGGCTGCGCGGTTCCCTCAGCCGGCCCGGTTGCCGAAGGCGGCGCAGCAGCGGCCACGGGTTCGGGAGTCGGTTTCTTCCCGTGCCGCCGGACGGCGCGCATCACGGGCCGCTCGACCAGCAGCCAGCTGGCGATGCCCGCCGCGATCGTGAGGACCGCGGCCACGAGCATGTACACGACGAGCCCTCGCTCATGGACCCCGCGCACCGCGAGCAGCTGCTGGATCGGGAAGGCGTAGATGTAGACGCCGTAGGAGACGTCGTTCTTCCGGATCAGCATCGGTGAGGGCAGCAGCGTCGAAATCCAGAGGGTGGCGTAGGCGATGAAGACAGCCGACGCCGCGCCGCCCCAGCCGGGCACCAGGGCCGTGATCACCACGGCCGCCACGGCGGAGGCGGCTCCCGGGAGCCAGTGGATGCCGATCCGGTCCTTCCATGCCAGGACGACGGCTCCGCCGAGGAAGAAGGGCAGCAGGCGGAACAGCAGGTCGAAGTCGAAGTTCCCCTGGGTGTAGGGAGCCACGTCCTCGATCGACGCATGGGCGACCACGCTGGCGACGAAGAGGATGGTCAGGGGCCAGGGGGACTTGCGGATGATGGCGAAGATCCCCAAAAAGGCGAGGATCGCGTAGCAGTAGAACTCGTAGTAGAGGCTCCACAGTGAGCCGTTCCACGCGCCCGGGTAGGGGACGCCCGCAGGCGTTCCTGCCACGTCGTATCGCAGCATCTTCAGCCCGAGGTTCGAGAAGACGTAGTTGAAGGGCGTCGTGCCTGTCGTGAAGAAGCCGTCGAGGCTGCCTTTGGCGGCGACATACCCGAGCGGGGCGAAGAAGCCGGCGACGACGACGAGGCAGACGATGAAGGCCGGCATGATGCGGGCCACCCGGTGCACCAGGTACTCCCCCAGCGAGTGGCTGAACCGGCTTGCCGCGATGAGGTACCCGCTGATGACGAAGAACCCCGCCACGGCCCACCCTCCGAGGGTGTCCCCGGCGAAGGCCGGTTCCTCGGGGCGTCCGGACAGGGGCCAGCTGTGGTGCACGAGCACCGCCAGCGCGAGCACCAGGCGGATCAGGTTCAGGCTGTTGTTCCGCGTATCGAACGGTCGGCCGAACCAGAGTCCAGACGAATTTTTCCTCCGTGGCACAATTTCTCCATCAGCACGACCGACACTAGGGCAACTCAGTCATCCTACCCCGGAGCCCTCGCGCGGCCGCTGGAGCGATTTGGCGTCGCCGTGCCGCCGGGCAATAATTCGCAGTATGCGCGGAATCATCCTTGCCGGGGGTACCGGCTCCAGACTGCACCCGATCACCCTGGGAATCAGCAAGCAGCTTGTACCCGTGTACGACAAGCCGATGATCTATTATCCGCTGTCCACGCTCATCCTTGCGGGCATCAGGGACATCCTCATCATCACGACGCCGCAGGATGCGGACCAGTTCCGACGCCTGCTGGGCGATGGGAGCAGGTTCGGTGTCTCCCTCACGTATGTCCAGCAGCCCTCTCCGGACGGTCTCGCCCAGGCGTTCATCCTCGGCGCGGACCACATCGGGGACGATTCCGTGGCCCTCGTCCTGGGGGACAACATCTTCTACGGGCAGGGCATGGGAACGCAGCTGCGCCGTTTCGCGCAGGTGGACGGTGGCGCCGTGTTCGGCTACTGGGTGGCCGATCCCACGGCCTACGGGGTCGTCGAGTTCGACAAGACGGGGAAGGCCCTCTCCCTCGAGGAGAAGCCGGCCAACCCGAAAAGCAATTACGCGGTGCCCGGCCTGTATTTCTACGACAACCACGTGGTGGAGATCGCCCGCGCGCTCAAGCCCTCACCCCGCGGGGAACTCGAGATCACGGACATCAACCGGGTGTACCTGGAAGCCGGGAAACTGCAGGTGGACATCCTCCCCCGCGGGACCGCCTGGCTCGACACCGGTACGTTCGATTCCCTGAGTGACGCCTCGAACTTCATCCGGACGGTGGAGCATCGGCAGGGGCTGAAGATCGGAGCCCCCGAGGAGATCGCCTGGCGGCAGGGATTCCTGGACGACGCCGAACTCGAGGCGATCGCCACGCCCCTCGTCAAGAGCGGCTACGGATCCTATCTGCTGTCCCTGCTCGCGACGTCGTCCAAGTGACCGTCCGCTGCGCCCGCCGCCCTCGGTCCTGGTAGCCCCCGACCCGGTTAGGCCCCGACCCCGACAGGCTTCCCGGCAGGCCTAGTCCTGGCAGACAGTGACCTCGTAGAGCTTCGCTGCGCCCTGCTCGTCGATGAGCCGGACCGCGTCGGAGTCCTCGAGGTCGTCGAAGCCTGGGAACAACCGGGACGCCCCGTTCTCGACGAGGTACTGGGTGCCGAAGTCGAGGACATAGGACACGCCCGTCTCGCGGACGGCGGCACAGGCCTCCTCGTCCGTGGCGGCGTCGTTCAGGGACTCCGCGACCTCCTTCACCGCCGGCGACTGGGTCTCGAAGAGATGGTAGGAGAGCACCTTGCGCCCGGTGAACGCGAAGGCGAGGGTGCTGCCGTTCCACGGGTTGCCCGCGATGACCGCATCCTCCGGCAGGGTCTCCTCGGCGCGTTCGAGAAGGGTGTACTCGTCGGAGGAGACGATGGACGTGGGGGTGTCCCGGAGGTAGTAGAGCTCTCCCCCTTCCAGATACGTCTCGAGCGGCTTCGTCTGGGTCGCCGAGGCCACCAGGACGGCCACCACTCCCAGTCCCGCCAGTGACGCGGCCCCGTGCACCAGTGCGGGCCGGGAACGGACTCCGCGCGCGAGCGGCGTGGCGACCGAGGTTCGCCGCACGACGTCGCCCAGCCAGGCCAGCACGGCACCCGTCCCGATCGCACCGAACACGACACCGAACATCGGCAGCAATGCCGCGAGGCGGTTGGTGTCCGCATACCAGATCCCGGTGAGCACGGCGCGCCAGGGCCCCCGCTCCAGCCCTGCGTCGACGACGTAGAGGTAGCCGACCAGCGCGAAGCTCACCAGCAGCCACCGCTGGTCCCCGCGCCGCAGGAGGTGGATCATCCCGGCACCGGCCAGCAGGGACACGGTGAGCGACACCAGGGGGAAGCCCATCGGCGAGTAGGCCAGCACCTCTCCGACGGCGCCTCCCGGGGTCTGATGCGGCCCCCACACGTCGTAGGGCACCGGACGGAGCTTGAGCCACAGGAGGACGGACACGCCCAGCGCGACCAGGCCGAGGGCTGCCCTGAGGGCGGCACTCGCCCTCGCCGAGCGGATCCTGCTGCCGACTCTCCTGCCCCTGACGAGGGCGACGACGAGTGCGGGGAAGCTGAACAGCACGAGGCTGTTGACCGAGCTCATGTGCGACAGCGCCAGCGCGGCGACCGCGACGAGGACCACCAGGACCGCCGTGAGCGTGGGGACGGCCAGCTGCCGGCCCATTCCGAGGAAGAGGAGGACCGCCCCGAAAGCGGCCGGCAGGAGGGCGACGGACAGCATGTAGGGGAAGAGGGGCCCCCACACCATCATCAGGTAGGGGAAGCCGATGAAGGCGGCGGAGAGGACCCCGGCGGAGAGGAGGACGGCCGGGCTCCGGCCTGCGACCACCCTCGTCAGGAAGACGACGGACAGGGGCCACACGACCGCCGCGACGACGATGTTCAGCGCGTTGACGGCCACCGGGACGGATGTGCCCGTCAGCTGCACGACCAGGGCGGCCAGGGAGTGCCAGGCAGCAGGGTATACCGCCGCCGCGCCCGAGTTCCCCGTCATCTCGCCCAGGGTGAGTGACGAGCCGTCACCCGTGGCGACGATGTACTCCACGGCGTTGAGGTGGAACACGTTGTCGAAGCGCTGGGCGATGTTCTCGGGGTTCCCGATCAGCGTGACCGTCCGCCAGGCGATGAGGCCGGCGCCGACGAGGAACCCCGCACCTGCCGCTCCAAGGACTCCCCAGCCGTCGGGAGCCGGAGCCCCAGCCTCAGCCGCGACCCGCGAGCGTCGCGTCAGGAAGTAGCCCGCAGCGGAGAAGACCAGCGCTGCCCCGGCCACGAGCCAGATCGACCAGGGGATTCCGGCCAGTGAGCCGAGCACCGCTGCCACGCCCGCCGTGGCCACGGTCAGGAGCGGCGCCACACCGACCGCGGCCAGCCGGCGGAACCCGAGCGAGAGCGCGAGAAGCAGTCCCGGCAGCACCGTCACCAGGACGGTCACCGCCAGAATCGGCGCGATCGACCACCAAGACACATTTCCTCCATAGGCAGCACGAGGGCCACATTGTTTCAACCGGGCGGCTCCACGGGCGCACCGCGCTCTCGCTCCTGCCGCCAGGGACTAGTTGGACCGGAGCCGCGCGATGACGTCGCGCACCGGGCCGTCCATCAGCACATTGCCGTGGTCCAGCAGGACACCCCGCTCGCAGATCTTGGCGACCATGTCGAGGTCGTGACTCACGACGACGAGCGTCTTGCCCTCCGCCGCCAGCTCACGGATCCTGGCGATGCACTTCTTCTGGAACGGTTCGTCGCCGACGGCGAGGATCTCGTCGATCAGGAACACTTCCGGATCGGTGTGGACCGCCACCGCGAACGCCAGCCGGAGGTACATGCCGGACGAATAGAACTTGACCTCGGTATCGATGAACTGGCCGATCTCCGAGAACTCGACGATCGAGTCGAACTTGGCCTCGATCTCGTCCCGGTCCATCCCGAGGATGGCCCCGTTGAGGTAGACGTTGTCCCTCCCACTGAGATCCGGGTGGAATCCTGCCCCGACTTCGATGAGGCCGGCCACCCTGCCCCGGGTCCGCACGGACCCCGAGTCCGGCCGCATCACTCCGGACATGTGCTTGAGCAGCGTCGACTTGCCCGACCCGTTGAACCCCAGGAGCGCGACGGACTCCCCCTGTTCGACCGTCAGGGACACGTCCGACAGCGCGTGGAAACGCTCGGACAGGTCCCCCTTGCGGCCCTTCATGAGCCAGACGAACGCCTCCTTCATGGAACGCGTGTGGCGGAGGACGAACTGCTTGTTGACGTTGCGTATCTCGATGGCGGTGGTCATCACAACTCCTGGGCGAAACGGCCCTCGAGCCGACGGAAGACGAGCTGGCCGATGATCAGCATCAGCCCCGACGTGACGAGCGCGACCGGGATCCACAGCGAGAGGAGATTCGGCGGAATCGCTTCGGCCCGTTCGGTGGTCGGTAGCCAGAACGCGAAGTGGAACGTCTCCACCGCCACGGTGATCGGATTGAGCTGGTAGATCAGAAAGAAGGTCTCGCCCAGCTTGTCCCGGACCAGCAGCCACGGGTACAGGACCGGCGAGGCCCAGGTGGCCACCATCAGCAGCATGTCCACGAGGTTCTCCGCGTCCCTGAAGTACACGTTCACCGCGCCGAAGAGAAGCCCGAGCCCGATCGCGAACATCGTCACGATGAGGAAGCCGGCGCATGCCGCGGCCAGCTGGAGGATGGTCGGCGACCAGCCGGAGAAGAGGCACGCCACGACGAGGATGATGATCTGGGGCAGGAAGTGCACCGCTGACACCCAGGTAGACGCGATCGGGAACAGCTCACGCGGAAGATAGATCTTCTTGATGAGCCCACCGTTCGACACGATCGCCCGCGATGCGTTGCCGAGCGCCTCGTTGAAGTAGTTGATGAGGACGATTCCTGAGAACAGGTAGATGGCGTAGTTGGGCAGTCCGGCCGGATTCCGCTCGCTCTGCTCCAGGCCGAGGAACACGCCCAGTGCGATGTAGAACACCACGAACTGCACACCCGGCTTCACGTACGACCACAGCAGCCCCAGCACCGACCCCCGGTATCGCACCCGGAGCTCCTTCTGGACGAGCAGCTTCAGCAGGTAGCGGGAGCGGACGACGTCGCGCAGGCCATGGCCGTAGCCCGGCACCACGAGGTCCGCCCGCGATGCGCCTCCCGATCCGGCCCTGTCCGACACACCAGTCACAGGACCGACTTCCCTACTCCTTCGGCCGGGTGTGCGTTCTCGAAGGTCTGTGCCCAGGCCTGCTGCGACGTGAACTCCGGCAGCGCCTTCTGGTACTCCTCCGCGAGGGTGTCCCAGCGGGCCAGGAGACGCTGGTGCAGGATCATGCTGCGCTTCAGCATGGACTGGAACTGGCCCGAGTCCCGCTTGTACCAGGACGCACCCGACCCGTCGGCCGACGATACGAGGGCGGAATCGAGCTGCGACAGCCGCCACCACCGTGCATCCATGGCGGGTACGTTCGCTTCGGGCTGGACGCCGGCCTCAGGGCGCGCAGGCCGCATCTGCCGCAGTGCACCCGTACCGGCCTTGATCAGGGCGCCCCTGAGGGTACGCGGCGGTGCGGGTTTGATGCCCCGTTTCGGCGGCTTGACCCTCTTGACCTCGGGGAACTCGGCGATGTTCTTGCTGACGCGGGCGTCGTCGAACTCGGCCCTGCGCCTGCGGATCTCGGGCAGCTTCGCACCGATGGTGCTGTGGAGGTGCGAGGGTCCGTCGAGGAGGTCCTCCAGCGCGTTGAGGCGGAGTTCCACCGCCGAGTACTGCATGGACAGCAGGTGGCGGACGTCGACCATGAAGCTCTCCCGCGGCATCCGGCCACCGTGCTTGTAGGGCGAGTAGAGCATGGCGGCCAGCCACCGGTTGCGCTGGTGGTAGTAGGCCTGCCAGTCGATCGTGTCGTCCTTCTCGGTCCAGGGCATGTGCCAGACGGCAGCACCGGGCAGCGAGACGGTGCGGAAACCGTGGGCCTTGGCACGGATGCCGTACTCGGCGTCGTCCCACTTGATGAACACGGGCAGCGCAAGGCCGATCTCGCGGATGATGCTGGTGGGGATCAGGCACATCCACCAGCCGTTGAAGTCGACGTCGATCCGGCGGTGCATCCAGGGCGTGGTGCGGAGGTTGCTCGCCGAGAAGTCGTGGGCCTCGCGCGTGTTGGTGACGGGTCCCCAGAAGTAGCGGTACTCGTTGATCTCCTCACCGAAGCTGTGGAGCACGGAGCGCTCGTAGAGGTTGAACATGTGGCCACCGACGATGGTGGGCTTGCGGGTGAAGTCCGCGAAGTTGGCGGCCCTCAGGATTCCCTCGGTCTCGACCAGCACGTCGTCGTCCAGCAGGATCACGTACTTGCTGCGGCCGTCGTTGACCGTCTCGTGCATCCCGCGGGCGAAGCCGCCCGAGCCGCCGAGGTTGCCCTGTTCGAGGAGCGTGAACTTGTCCCCGAGGCGGGCAGCGGCCTCGTCGAATCCGTCCTGGTCCCGCACCTTCTGGGTGCCCTGGTCGGTGATGATGAGGCGATCGAGCACGTCGAGCAATTCGTCGGACTCGGCGAAAGTCGACAGGTGGCGGACGCAGTAGTCGGGGCGGTTGAAGGTCGTCACCGCGATGGAGATGGTTCCGGGTTCGAAGTACTCGGACTGCGGGACAGCCCACTCGGCCCGCTGCAGCGTGACGTCGGTGTCGAGGGCCACGAGGTCGAACCAGTACCAGCCGCCGTCCCCGAAGGCCGTGATGGGCAGGTCGATGCTGGCAGGTTCCTCCGCGCCGACCTGGATGCTCTCCACACGGTTCGAGGTGCCGCGCGCGTTGGAGCGGTAGATGACGACCGTCGCGTCTCCATCGACCTCCACCACCAGGCGCACCTGCGCCACGTCCGTGTGTGCACGCCAGTAGCTCGCGGGGAACGCGTTGAAGTATGTGCCGAACGAGACCCGGCGGTAAGCCGGAAGCTGCAGCTGACGCCTGTCGACGATGAAATCGGACCGCTGGGCGCGGTGCTGTGCCACGACGGCCGTCGTACCCGCCCCGGTCCGCTCGGTACGGTGCTGCTCATCGACGACCCTTTGTGCGGCATTGAAGTCCACGTAGAGGGGCAGTGTGTCGGTGTCGCCGTCCGTGGGGAACACGACCCGGTGCACCGTCTTCCAAACCGTTGCGCTGTCCTGTTCCATGACGGTCTCCTTGACCTCTGAAGTGGCGCTCATGCGTCCACTCCGCCGCTCTCGAACGTCTGCCCGCTCGTGAAATGGGGGGTGATCTTGTTGTCGAACATGGAGAGGGCCGAGCCGATGGCCATGTGCATGTCGAGGTACTTGTAGGTTCCCAGGCGTCCGCCGAAGAGCACCGACTTCTCGCCCTTGGCAAGGTCGCGGTACGCCAGCAGCTTCGCCCGGTCGTCCGAGGTGTTGATCGGGTAGTACGGCTCGTCGCCCTTCTCGGCGAAGCGCGAGTACTCCCGCATGATGACCGTCGCGTCCTTCGTGTAGTCCCGTTCCGGGTGGAAGTGACGGAATTCATGGACACGGGTGAACGCCGCGTCCTCATCGGGGTAGTTCATGACCGAGCAGCCCTGGAAGTCCTCGATGGGCAGGACCTCCTCCTCGAGGTCGATGGTGCGCCAGGAGAGGTCACCCTCGGCGAAGTCGAAGTAGCGGTCCACAGGTCCGGTGTAGACGACGGGGACCTGCCCGAGCGTCGTGGACCGTGAGTACTCGTGGCCCTCGTCGAAGAAGTCCGTGTTCAGCTGGACGTCGATGTTCGGATGGTCCGCCATCCGCTCGATCCACGCCGTGTAGCCGTTGACCGGCAGGCCCTCGTACTTGTCGTTGAAGTACCGGTTGTCGTAGGTGTAGCGCACGGGGAGGCGGGAGATGATCTCGGCCGGCAGGTCCTTGGGGTCGGTCTGCCACTGCTTGCCCGTGTAGTACTTGATGAAAGCCTCGTACAGGGGCCGCCCGATGAGCTGGATGCCCTTGTCGTTCAGGTTCTGGGGGTCCGTGCCGGCGAGTTCGCCCGCCTGCTCCTGGATGAGGGCGCGGGCCTCCGCCGGGCCGAGGGCGGAACGGAAGAACTGGTTGATGGTGCCGAGGTTGATCGGCATCGGGTACACCTCGCCCTTGTGGCGGGTGTAGACCTTGTGCACGTAGTTCGTGAACTCGGTGAAGTTGTGGACGTAGTCCCACACGCGCTCGTTCGAGGTGTGGAAGAGGTGAGCACCGTAGCGGTGCACCTCGATGCCGGTCCGCGCCTCGTTCTCGCTGTACGCGTTGCCCCCGATGTGGTGGCGGCGGTCGAGGACGGCTACTTTGAGGCCGAGTTGGGTGGCCGCCCGTTCCGCTATGGTCAGGCCGAAAAAGCCCGATCCAACGACGACGAGATCAACGTTCACAGATACTCCTGATTGATTTGAACTACAGACATGCCCGCTCAAGGCTACCCGACACGGCGCGGAGGCTTTCCACCGGCCGCCGCCTCCGGCGGAGGACCGAGCATGCCGATGAGGCGCCCCCGCACCTGCGCAGGGTGGCCGGGAGGGTGGCCTACGCCGCTTTCAGCACCGCGGTATCGGCGATGCGCTCCTCGAACCGGGACACCATCGTGCGCCAGTAGGTGGCACTGATGTGGTTGTTGTCGATGTAGACGTACACGTTGCCGATGATCGGCGGGCAGACGTTCCCCGGGCATACCAGGTCGTTCATGTCGACGGAGGTGTACAGGGCTGTGCCGGGGTCGAAGGACTCCAGCGGAGAGACGGCCGGAAGCACCTTGTCCCTCGCCGGGGTGCACAGCTCCAGGGCGTCCGCGTTCTCCTCGGTGCACTCGGGCATGTTGAAGTCGAAGCGCGGATTGTCGCGGACCCCGATCACTTCGATGCCGCTGTCGGTGAACCGCTGCACGGTGCGTCCGAAGTCGGGCATCAGGGTCTCCGCGTTCGAGCCGAACTGGGTCCTCGTCGCGATGGTGAACACCGCATCAGGAGCCAGGTCCTCGATGTAGGCCGTGGACCGTTCGTAGAACTCCGCACATTCGGGGGTCGTCCCTTCTCCCGCCGGACCGAAGGGGCACCCGAGCGAGATCAGGTCGATCACGGTCCAGTTGTATTTCTCCGCGAGCGCGACGACCGCCGTGGACATGTGCTGTGCGTGGCTGTTCCCCACCACGACCACGGTCCTGCTCGCCTCCCCGTCGGCGAGCCGCTGGGTGCAGGAAGCCGCCAGGTCGGTGGGGATGGAGGTCGACTCGACGCTGCACGGGTCGAGCCGGGGGAAGTCACCGCGGATGGTGCTCAGTTCCGGCAGGATCACGGCGTCCTCGGAGACCTCGTCGGTGTACCCGGGCAGCAGGGACACGGCGCCGGGATTGTCGGCGCTCGTCTGTGATTCGGCCTGCTCCGCCTGCTGGCGGATGACCTGCTGCCACCCGGCCAGCGGTGCGGCGACCAGCCCGAGACACACCATCAGGACGATGACGGCACGACGACGACGCCGGTCGGCCCATGCCAGTGCGCGCATCGGACGCTCGACGAGACGCATCGTCAGGTATGCCAGGACCAGGGACACACCGATTACCAGGAAGCCGCCCAGCACACCCGGCGCCGCCCTGTCCTGCCAGATCAGGGCCAGCACCAGGACGGGCCAGTGCCACAGGTAGAGGGCGTAGGACAGGTCTCCCACCTTGACCAGCGGTCTGGACGACAGGAGGCGGTCCACTCCCACGGCGCTGTCCGTCTGCCCGGCGACGATCACCAGTGCGGCCGCGCCCAGCGGCCACAGCGCGACGTAGCCCGGGAACTGGCCCTGCACGTCGAGGACGAACCCGCCGCTGAGCATCGCCGCGACGCCAACCCAGCCCGCGACGACACGCACGAAGCGCGGCAGCCGGAGAAACGGCAGGGCAAGCGCCAGCAGCGTTCCGAAGGCGAACTCCCACAGACGCGCCCGCGTGTCGAAATACGCGAAGGCCTGGTTGGTGTAGGTCTCCCAGACCGAGAATGCCAGCGACCCCGCGAAGAGCACGCCGAAGACGAGGAGGACGACGCCCCGGAACTTCAACCGGAATCGCCGCGCCACCACCGCACTCGTGAGGAACAGGAGAGGCCAGAGGATGAACACCTGGCCCTGGACGGACAGCGACCAGAAGTGCTGCAGCGGGCTGGCCTGGCTGTGGTCACTGGCGTAGTAGTCGACGGCGTTGGAGGCGAGGACCCAGTTCTGGACGTAGAAGAGGGAGGCCCAGGACTGCTCGATGACGTCGGACCAGCGCGTCTGCGGAACCAGCACGTAGCTGGCCCCGAGTATCCCCAGGATCACGACGACGACGGCCGGCAGGAGGCGCTTGAACTGGTGCAGCCAGTGCCGCCCCAGATCCAGCGGCCGCCCCGACTCCACCTTGCGGAGGAACGAGAGAGCCAGCAGGAAAGCCGAGATCAGCAGGAAGACATCCACGCCTCCGGATACCCGTCCGAACCAGACGTGGTAGGACACCACCATCAGGACGGCCAGGGCTCGCAGTCCCTGGACCTCGGGGCGGAAGCCGCGGTCGGCACTCGTCCCGCCGCCACGCGGGGCGGCAGGACGGCTCGCTTCAAGGATTGCCATTGCAGGCTTTCAGAGTAGACACGAGGACCGATTGTACCGGCGGCATCCGGGTAAACCCGGCAAGCAGGGGAACGGCCCGGCGGGCGCCGGCCGGCGACACAGAAGTCGGGGAGGTCCCTGTTGTCCACACAGCCCACCCGTCGCCGCGGCGCCGTCCCCGGGCCCTCTAGCCTCGGATGCAGCCATCGTCCAGGAGGTCTCCGTGGAGTTGCACGTCACCCTCGCGAGCGGTCCCCCGGCGGCGTTTCCTCCCCGGGAGATCGTCGTCGACACGGACGCCCTTCCCACGGGCGCCGCCCTCGCCGGCCGCCTCGAAGCCGCCGGCTACCCCGGCCCGTTCGCCGTCGACGGCGTCCTGCTCACCTCGCTGGTCCCGCACGTCGGTGCACTGGTGGACGGCGCCGTCATCGTCGCCGGCAGCCGCCCCGAGGCGGGCCCTCCTGCACACGTTCCTCCTCTGGTCTTCGTCGTCCATTCGGGCCCCGACGCCGGCCAGGTGATTCCGCTCACGCGGGGCAGCTACACCATCGGCCGTAGTGGAAGTGACATCGTGGTCTCCGACCCTGCGGTGTCCAGGAACCATGCCCTCCTCACGGTGACGGAGGACTCGATCGTCCTCGAGGACCTGGGCTCGGTGAACGGGACATCCGTCGACGGGGCGGGCATCACCCGTGCCCCCATCACGGTGGCGGCGCACCTTCGTCTCGGAGCGAGCCGGTGCCGGATCGAACTGATCGACGACGAGGGATGGACGGCCGTGTCCACCCCGGATCTCCTCGACCCGCTGCCCGTCGGTGCGGACCCGCCCCGGCAGCCGTCCCCCCTCCTGGTCCTGACGGCACTGTTGCCGCTCGTCCTCGGTGTCGTCCTGGCACTGACCACCGGCATGTGGTTCTTCCTCGCCTTCAGCGCCCTGTCCGCAGTCACGGGCCTGGTGCCCCTGCTGACGTATCGCCGGTCCGCCCGGACCTTCGGGGCCGCCGTGCAGCGTGCCGCGGAGCAGGACGCGGTACGGCGCTCACGGGCGGTTCCCGATCCCGGGCAGACAGCCCTCGACGCGCTCCGGGCCTGCCGGTCAGGACCCCGACGACCGGCCGGAGCAGCCCCGGACGTGTTCCTGCTGCGGCTCGGGGCGGCTCACCAGCCGGCGCACCTCTCGGTCGGCAGGGACGAGGCATCCTTTCTCCCGCCGATCCTCCCCGAGCTGCCGTTCGTCCTGCCCTGCACATGCCGCGCACAGGACACCGGCAGGCAGGATTTCACCATCACCGGGGACACCGGGGCGGTGCAGGCGCTGGCCCGCGGCGTCCTGCTCCAGCTGGCCCACCCCGAATCCGGTGCCCCACCCGTTCTCTGCTGGGGATCTGCAGCGGACCTTCCCCACTCCGCCCGGTTCCTTCCGAACGTGCGCCTCACCCGGGACGCCGGCATGCTGGCCCAGTTCATCGGGCAGGCAGGCGTGCGCCTGGTGCTCCAGTTCTCCGGCGACCTCCCCCGCCTTCCGCAGGCGCAGGGCCTGTTCGTCCTCCGTTTCGCCGGCGGGCGGAGCAGTCCCCCGACCGCGTCGGGAAGCCGCCCGGCAGCCGGAGCGGACATGGCGGGAGCGGGCATGACCCTCACCGGGGGCCGTGCCCGCGCCCGGATCGACGGGCGGGAGTACGACGTCCTTCCCGATGGCGTGTCCGCCCGGACGTTCGAACGGGTAGCGCGCACCCTTGCCCGAGCAGCCGCGGGCGCCGTGCGGCCCACTGCGCCCGGCGCCGCGGCGGGGGAGGTCGCCGTCCCACCGCGGTCCGCCTCCCTGTGGTCCCGCGAGGGAAGCCCTGATGAGCTGGCGACGACCGCTGCCGGCCGGTGGTCCTCGGCTGACGTCCGGCGCCCGAGGGCGTACCTCGGCGAATCGGGCTCCGGCCCGGTGTCCATCGACCTCGTCCGGGACGGTCCACACCTCCTGGTCGCCGGCACGACCGGTTCCGGGAAGTCGGAGTTCCTGAGGACGTTGGTGCTCGGACTCGCCCTCGACCAGGCTCCCGAGCACTTGGCACTGCTCCTGATCGACTACAAGGGCGGGTCAGGCCTCGGCACCCTCGCGGCGCTGCCGCACTGCGTCGGCTGCCTGACCGATCTGTCGTCCGAGTCGACAGGACGTGCCCTGATCTCGCTCCGCGCGGAGCTCCGGCGCCGCGAGCAGCTGTGCGCCGAGCATGGCGCCGACGGACTGGCGGAGCTGCGCCGGGTGTCCCCGTCCTCGTGTCCGCCACGGCTGGTCGTCGTGATCGACGAATTCCGGATGCTGAGCGACGAGGTCCCGACCGCGGTCCCGGACCTCATGAAGATCGCCGCGCTCGGCAGGTCGCTCGGGGTCCATCTGGTGCTCGCCACCCAGAGGGCGCAGGGTGCGGTCACGCCGGACATTCGGGCCAACGTCACCTCGTCCGTGCTCCTGAGGGTCCAGACGGCTGGTGAGTCGCAGGATCTGCTCGGCTCCGCGGCGGCAGCAGACATCTCCGTCGATCTTCCGGGCAGGGCGTTCCTGCGCCGTGGAGCCGAGCCCCCGATCGCCTTCCAGGTGGCGTCGTGCTCGGTCCTGCCTGCACCGTCGGGTTCACCGGGATGGCAGGACCTTGCTGCCTATCTCGGAGGCGCCGGAAGCCATCGGATCGGTCCTCGACCCGCGGCCGACGATCCCGCTCCCCCGGTCGACGGCACCGGCGACGGCACGGCCGGGATCGGCAACCGTGACGCCGCGGACCACAGCATCCTTCACCGGGCAGCCGGGAATCTCGCCGCTGCAGCACTCGAGCATGCCGGGACGCATGCCCGATCGGGTCCGCCAGGTCCCCGTTCCCCCGTGTTGCCGCCCCTGCCCGCCACGCTCTCCCCCGCCGGGTGTTCCGCGTTCCTGCCTGCCGACCCGCCGTCACCGGCGACCTCTCCGCGTCCCGCCATCGCGCTCGGCGTCGCCGACTTCCCCGACCGCCAGGAGCAGCGTCTCCTGCAGTGGCGGCCCGGAGACCATTCGCACCTGGCGCTCGTCGGACTCCCCGGCAGTGGAGCGGACACGGCCCTCGGGTCGGCCGTAGCGTCCCTGGTGGCCGACCCGCACGTACACCTGTACCTGCTCGACGGGGACGGCAGCCTGGCGGGCCACGCCCTCAGCCTCCAGGTCGGCGCGCACGTGCAGCCCTCCGAGACGAAGCGGGCCGGCCGGGTGCTCGAGCGGCTGTCGGCCCTGCCCGTGCTCCGACAGGACGACGCACCCTCCATCGTCCTCGTGATCACCGGGTGGGGACGGTGGAGCAGCCAGTTCCGCACCGGCAGGTTCGCCCGCGCGGAGGACGACCTGCACGCCGTCGTCCGGGACGGCGCCCAGAGCGGAGTGGCGGTACTCGTCGACGGCGACCGCGACCTCACCTCGTCGCGGTTCTTCGCCCTGCTGCCGAACCGCGTCTATTTGCCCCTCGGTGCACATGCGGAGATGACCATGACCTGGCCGAAGATGCCGCCGGTCGACGCCGTGGCAGGGCGGGGTTTCGCGCGGGGAAGGATCACGGGCAGCTGGGGTGACGGCGCCTGCCAACTGGTCCTGCAGTCCGAGACCGTCCTGCTCCCGGCCCGCCCTCCCGCCAGGCCTCCGTTTCCGGTACACCCCCTTCCACTCTCCGTCCCCTTCGGACGGCTCGCTGCGCGCAGGGGGGACGGGGAGGAACGCGGCGAGCTGCTGCTGGGAGTGGCCGGCGACGACCTGAGCCCCTACTCCGTCAGCGTGCGGCCCGGCGAGGTCTACCTGGTGCTCGGACACGCGTCGTCGGGTCGCACCAACGCCCTCCGGGTCCTTGCGGCCGCGGCCGCGCTTCCTCCACGGCGTACAGTCCTGGCGCCACCGGAGGGCGCCGGGCGGGAGGCGGTGGCGGCGTTCTGGCGGGACCTCACCGCGCGCCGCGCCGGCCCCACACCGCCGGAGCGCTGCATCCTGGTGGTCGACGACGCCGACCACCTGCCCGGCGACGTCCAGCAGGCACTCTCGGGGTTCGTCGCCGCCGGTGCCGCCGCGGTGCTGTCCGCTCCACCGAACCATGCGCTGCTGGCCCGGGTGCCGCTCTCGCTCGTGGCCCGCGGGACGGGCCGCGGGTTCGTCCTGTCACCGAGATCGCCCGGGGACGGCGACTTCTTCGGGGTACGGCTCGATGTCGACGGGCCCTCGATCCCGGGCCGGGGCTTCGCCTGCGATCCGGCGCACGTCGTCGAGGTCCAGGTGGCGCTTGCTCCGGGCGCCGACGCGGCGCGGCCGGACGGACCCGCCGGACCCGCCGGACCTACAGCGTTCTATCGTTCCCGATCGTCCGCGCTGTGAAATCGACGACGGGTTTCGTGAACAGGGCCACGATGACCGCGGCGGCGGGGACCAGCAGCAGGAGCCCGATGACCGGGTTGCCGGACGAGAAGTAGGGGAAGGCCAGGATGATCAGGAAGAGCTGGACGACGAGGGACGGCGATCGCGCCCACCGGAAGCCGGCCGCCAGTTTCCGAGCAAGGGCACCCAGGAACGCCGCGACCAGCAGCAGCAGGACCACCAGGAAGGCCGAGCGTCCGACCGAGACGGGGTCGGCTCCGAAGACCGCCACGACGGAACCTGCGGCGAGTACGACGAGTGCGACCGCCTCGAGCGTCAGGACCGCGGCGATCAGGAGGACGCCGCGTGGTCGGTTCGAGGGATCCAAGGCTGGGTCTGTGGCCACCCTCGAACCCTACCCGACGGCTTCGGGAGGGTCGGCGCAGTGTAAGGGACGAGGCCGCTGTGACATACCCCTCACGCGTCGAGCCAATTAGAACGGTAAAACCCTTGTTTACGAGTTGGTAACGTGACAGCCTTAAATGCAGTGCAAACCCGGGGGCCGAAGTCGGCCCCTTTACTATGAGCCCCCTCGTGAATGTTTTCACAAACATCCGAGAAGCGAGGCTAGAGGAGAATGTGATCACCATGGATTGGCGTAGTCGCGCAGCCTGTCTGGACAAGGACCCGGAACTGTTCTTCCCGGTCGGTAACACCGGACCGGCGCTTCTTCAGATCGAGGAGGCGAAGAGCGTCTGCCGCCGCTGTCAGGTACAGGACACCTGCCTGCAGTGGGCCATCGAATCCGGGCAGGATGCCGGAGTGTGGGGTGGACTGAGCGAGGACGAGCGCCGTGCGCTCAAGCGTCGGGCCGCAAGGGCGCGCCGCGCCTCATGATCGGCGCCGGGACGCACCCGGCGCAGCCAGGCAGTTGAATGGATGACGAAGGGCCGCCCTCCGGGCGGCCCTTCGTCGTTCCCGGGATGAACGCCCGCGGTCAGCTCCCCTGGTTGAGGCGCAGGTCCGTCTCGAGAGTGACGGAGGTACCGCCGCCGGGGCGGGTGCTCCATTCGATCGTCCCGCCCAGCTCACTGGTGACGAGGGTCCGGACGATCTGCAGGCCCAGTCCCTCCGCGTGCCCGCCGGCGGGCAGGCCCACGCCGTCGTCCTCGATCGTCACGCGGAGGATCTCCTCGCCGTCGGCCTCGGTCCTGCGGTTGGCCCTGAGCCAGACCGTTCCTGCCCGCCCGGACAGACCGTGTTCGACCGCATTCGTGACGAGTTCGTTGATCACGAGGGCCAGCGGCGTCGCGAGATCGCTGGGGAGTTCCCCGAAATCACCGCTCCGTTCGGTGCGCACCGCCTGGGACGGCGACGCGACTTCCGCAGACAGGCGGAACTGGCGGGAGATGAGCTCATCGAAGTCCACGCTCTGCGCAAGACCCTGCGACAGCGTCTCGTGCACCAGGGCGATCGTCGACACGCGGCGCATGGCCTGTTCGAGGCCGAGCTTGCCCTCTTCGCTGACCATCCTGCGGGACTGCATCCGCAGCAGCGCCGCCACGGTCTGCAGGTTGTTCTTCACCCGGTGGTGGATCTCACGGATGGTCGCGTCCTTGGACACGAGCTCCATCTCACGGCGCCGCAGCTCTGAGACGTCCCGGCACAGCACGAGTGCTCCGAAGCGCTCCTTCTCGTCCCGCAGCGGGATGGCGCGCAGCGACAGGCTGACGCCGCGGGAGCCGATCTCGGTGCGCCAGGGCATGCGTCCCGTCACGACCAGGGGAAGGGTCTCGTCCACCATCCGCCGATCCTTCAGGAGGCCCGTGGTGATCTCCGCGAGCGGCCGGCCCTCGAGGGTCTCGACGTCGCCCAGCCGGCGGAAGGCGGACACGCCGTTCGGACTGGCGTACTGGACGATGCCGTCGACGTCGAGCCGGATCAGCCCGTCACCCACGCGGGGGGCGCCGCGCCGTGACCCCGTGGGCGTTGCGAAATCGGGCCACAGTCCCAGGGTCCCCATCCGCAGCAGGTCGTAGGCGCACTGCCGGTACGTCAGCTCCAGGCGGGACGGCATCCTCGAGCTGGACAGGTCCATGTGGGTCGTGACGACGGCGAGCGTCCGGCCGTTGCGCACCATCGGGACGGCCTCGACGCGCATCGCCATCTCCGTGGTCCAGTTCGTCTCGCCGGAGCGCTCGATCTTCTGCGACTCCCAGGCGAGATCGACGAGCGGCTGCAGATCCGCGCGGATGCGCTCCCCCACGAAGTCGCTGTGGAACACGGTGTGCGAGGTGGACGGCCGGGCGTGGGCGAGCGCCACATAGCCTCCTCCGTCGAGCGGAAACCAGAGCGCGAGGTCCGCGAACGCCAGGTCGGCCACCATCTGCCAGTCCCCCACCAGGAGGTGGAGCCACTCGGCATCGCCGGGCTCGAACCCTGTGTACTCGCGGATGGGGTCAGTGAAGATAGCCATGGAATCTCTCTATTGCTCGGGTGCTCGGGCCGATCCAGCGACGGGCTCCACGTCCGGCGGCCGACGACGGACCGGACCTGCGGGACGGGTGCCGCAGGTCCAGTCTGTCACTCCCGATCCCCTGGCGCTGACCGGAGGGACTACCGGGCTACCGCACGATGGAGCGCAGGAGCCGGAGAGCCACCGAGAGGGACGAGATGTCGTCCTTCTCCAGCATGTTCACTTCGGCGAACATGTTGCTCGCACGCTGCAACTGGTCGGCGTTCTGCTCCTGCCACGCGAGCAGCCGCTCGCCGGCGTCGCGGTCCTGCATGGTGCTGGTGGCCCGCATGACCGCCACGCAGATGTCGGCGACCGTGGAGTAGAGGTCGTCGCGCAGGGCCGCCCGGGCGAGGGCCTGCCAGCGGTCGGTCCTCGGCAGCTTCGTGATCCGTTCGAGCAGGTCGTCGACCTCGAAACGGTCGTAGACCGAGTAGTACACCTTGGCGATGTTCTCCACCGGTTCGTCGACCCGCCGTGTGCTGTACGCGATGTCCAGCAGCGGGAAGGACTCGAACTGCTCGGCCCAGTGGCGGCCGAGTTCCTGCGGCAGGTTCCACGCCCTCGCCGTCGCCATGCCGTCACGTGCCCGCTCGAGGTCGCAGCCGCGCAGGTACTCCGAGAGCCGCGCCCTGAAGGGAGCCACGAGCGGCTTGAAGGCGTTGATGTCCTCGGTCACCGACGAGCCCGGCTCCACGTGGTTCACGAACCAGCGCACCGCCCGGTCCAGCAGACGGCGCAGGTCCAGGTGGACCGTGGTCCAGTGATCGGTCGGGAAGCCCGCAGGCAGGACCGCGAGCGCATCGACGGTCTCGTCCAGCGAGTAGATCTCCCGCAGTGCCACGAAGGCCCGTGCCACCACCGGCTCGGGTACGGAGGTCTCCTCGATCACGCGGAAGGCGAAGGTGATCCCGCCGAGGTTGATGACGTCGTTGGCGATGACGGTCGAGATGATCTCGCGGCGCAGGGGGTGCGTGTCGAGCAGGTCATCGAACCGCTCCACCAGCTGCCGCGGGAAGTACCGGCGGAGAGTGCCCTTGAAGTAGGGATCGTCGGCGAGGGTGCTGGCCGAGAGGACTCTCGTCAGCTCGATCTTCGCGTAGGCGGCGAGCACCGAGAGTTCCGGCGAGGTGAGCCCGCGCCCGGCGTCGGCCCGCCTGCGGAGTTCGGCCGTCGTCGGCAGCGCTTCGAGGTTCCGGTCGAGGTCCGCCTTCTTCTCGAGCCAGTCCATCATCCGTTCGTAGCTCGGGCTCCACTCGACGACCCTCTGGCGGTCGTTCAGCAGGAGGACGTTCTGGTCGATGTTGTCCTGCAGCACGAGGTGCGCCACCTCGTCGGTCATCGAGTGCAGGAACTCCGCCCGCTCCTCCGGCTGCAGGCGCCCGGCGCGCACCATCCGGTCGACGAAGATCTTGATGTTGACCTCGTGGTCCGAGCAGTCGACGCCGGCGCTGTTGTCGATGGCGTCGGTGTTGAGGAGGACCCCGGACAGCGCTGCCTCGATGCGGCCCCGCTGGGTCATGCCCAGGTTGCCGCCCTCACCGACGACGCGGGCGCGCAGCTCGCTGCCGTTGACGCGGATGGCATCGTTCGCCCGGTCACCGACGTCGCCGTTCGTCTCGTCCGTGGCCTTCACGTAGGTGCCGATGCCGCCGTTGTAGAGCAGGTCCGCGGGCGCCCGGAGGATCGCCCGGAGCAGTTCCGGCGGGCTGAGCTTGGTCACTCCGGCGTCGAGTCCGAGGGCCTCGCCCACCTCCGGGGAGATGGGGATGGATTTGGCCTGCCGCGGGTACACGCCGCCGCCGGAGCTGATCAGCGTGCTGTCGTAGTCCTCCCAGCTCGACCGGGGAAGGTCGAACAGGCGACGGCGCTCGGCGAAGGACGTCGCGGCATCGGGGTTGGGGTCGAGGAAGATATGGCGGTGGTCGAAGGCGGCGAGCAGCCGGATGTGTTCGGACAGGAGCATGCCGTTGCCGAAGACGTCCCCGCTCATGTCGCCGACGCCCACCACGGTGAAGTCGTCGGTCTGCGTGTCGACGTCGAACTCGCTGAAGTGCCGCTTCACGGACTCCCAGGCGCCCCTCGCCGTGATGCCCATCGCCTTGTGGTCGTAGCCGACGGATCCTCCGGACGCGAACGCGTCACCGAGCCAGAAGTCGTACTCGGCCGACAGCTCGTTGGCAATGTCGGAGAACGACGCGGTTCCCTTGTCGGCCGCGACGACGAGGTAGGTGTCGTCGTCGTCGTGCCGTACGACGCGCGCCGGCGGCAGGACCGACTCGGTCGTGCCGTTCGTGATGACGTTGTCGGTGATGTCGAGCAGGCCGCGGATGAACGTGCGGTAGCTCGCCTGGCCCTCCGCGAGCCAGGCCTGGCGGTCGACCGTCGGGTCGGGGAGCTGCTTCGCGAAGAAACCGCCCTTCGCGCCGGTCGGCACGATGACCGCGTTCTTCACGGTCTGGGCCTTCACGAGGCCGAGCACCTCGGTCCGGAAGTCCTCGCGTCGGTCGGACCAGCGCAGGCCACCGCGGGCGACCTTGCCGAAGCGGAGGTGCACGCCCTCGACCTGCGGCGAGTACACCCAGATCTCGAACTTGGGCCTCGGGAACGGCGCACCGTCGATCCGGGCGGTGTCGAACTTGAAACTGACGTGGCGCTTGTCCTGGAAGTAGTTCGTCCGGAGGGTCGCGTCGATGAGGTTCGCGAACGTGCGCAGGACGCGATCGGCGTCGAGCGTCGGGACGGCCTCGAGTCCCGCGTCCAGTGCTGCCCGTGCGGCATCGGTGGCCGCCGCCCGGTCGCCCTCGAGGTCGGGATCGAAGCGGGCCGTGAACAGGGCCACGAGGGCGCGGCTGACGACCGCGTTCCGCCGCAGGGTATCGGCGACGAAGCCGTAGGAGTTCGTGTTGCCCATCTGGCGCATGTACTTGGCGTAGGCGCGGAGGATCAGCACCTGGCGCCAGCCGAGCTGCTCGCTCAGGACGAGCCGGTCGAACGCGTCGGACTCGCTGTCTCCGGTGACCGCGGCGCCGAACGCCTCCTGCAGCAGGCTCGCCGTCCCGAGGGGCGAGATCTCGGCGGGGTACTTCAGGCCGAGGTCGTAGAGGAAGAACGATCGCCCGTCCGACCGCGTGATGCCGAACGGCCGCTCGTCGAGCACCTCGAGGCCCAGGTTGTGGAAGTAGGGAAGGATCTGCGTCAGGCTCTTCGCCTCGGTGAGGTAGAGCTTGAGCCGCGCGTCCTCGGCGCTGCCGGGCTCCCGGCGCTCGGGCACGTACACGTGGAGCCGGGGCACTCCCGCTCCCGCGTCGGCGAGCTGCTCGAACCGGGCGATGTCCTCCAGCGCGTCCTCGACCTCGTAGTCCACGCGGTAGCTGGGCGGGAAGGATTCCGCCCAGAGGGAGGCGAGGCGATGCGCCGTGTCCTGCTCGAAGCGCTCCTGGGCGACCTCGACGACGCCCTCGGGCCACGAACGGGCGGCCCGTACGAGGCGCCGCTCGAGCTGCGCGGCGTCGATGTCGGGGACCTCCGCCCCCTTCTGCAGCCGGATTCGGAAGAACAGCCGCGCGAGGGCGGATTCGCTCATCCGCGCCTCGTAGTCGATCGTGTCGGCGTCGAGCGCCGTCCGCAGTTCCTCCTCGATGCGCAACCGCACGCTCGTGGTGTAGCGGTCGCGGGGCAGGTAGACGAGGGCGGACATGAAGCGCCCGTAGACGTCCGGGCGCAGGAACAGCCGGGTGCGCCTGCGCTCCTGCAGCCGGAGGATCCCGAGAGCGGTGGAGACCAGGTCGGGGACCTCGATCTGGAACAGCTCGTCGCGGGGGTACGTCTCGAGGATGGACAGCAGGTCCTTCCCCGAGTGGGAGTCGGACGGGAATCCGCAGCGCCGCAGGACTTCGGTGACCTTGTCGCGGACGAGCGGCACGTTCCGCACCGAGCCCGTGTAGGCGCTGGTCGCGAACAGGCCGATGAAGCGGCGCTCGCCGTTCACGTTCCCCTGGGCATCGAAGCTCTTGATACCGATGTAGTCCAGGTACGCGGCCCGGTGCACCGTCGACCGTGAGTTGGCCTTCGTGATGACGAGGACGCGGCGCTCCCGCGCCTTGGCCCTGCCTGCTCCCGTGAGTCGCTGGAGGTGCCCGCCCCCGATCCCGTGCCGGAGCAGACCGAGGCCGCTGCCTTCCCGGACGCGGAGGGCGTCATCGCCTGCCTCGTCGATCACGAGGTCGTATTCCTTGTAGCCGAGGAAGGTGAAGTTGCCGCTGTCGAGCCACTGCAGGAGTTCCTGCGCCTGCCGCAGGTCGGGGATGTCCTCCGCGCCCGCGATCGAGCCGAGGGACGCTTCGACGGAACGGACCTGGTCGCGCATGGCAGGCCAGTCCTCCACCGCCGACCGGACATCCCCCAGCACGCGGTGGAGTCCGTCGATGACCGACTCCTTGGCAGCGGAGTCGGGAAGACGCGCGACCTCCACAGAGATCCAGGACTCGATGTGCGCGGAGTGACCCGCCAGCCCGGCCAGCTCGCCCATGTCGGGGAGCGCGGCCGTGTCGCCGCTCGAGGCTCCCGCCGTCGAGGGGACTCGCTCGAGCGCCGCGAGCGTCGACGCTCCGTCCTCCCGCACCGCGAGGAACGTCGGGTGGACGACGAGCTGGATCGCCGCATTCTGGCGGACCAGCTCGGCGGTGACGGAGTCCACCAGGAACGGCATGTCATCCGTGACGATCATGACCACGCTGGCGTTGCCCTGGTCCATCACGCCGATGGCGGCGGTTCCCGGTGTCCGGGATTCGGCGAGGTCGCGGTGCGCGAAGGCACGCTGGCGGAGGTCCGTCAGGAGGTATCCGGCGGCATCCTCGCGCGCGAGATGCTCGAAGTAGTGCTCTACGAAACCCTCCCGCGCAGTGTCCGAGCTTGACTGATCCGTTGTCCTGGATCCAGACGACATGGGAAGGGCCTCCGTAACGAAATTAAAGGCCGCGCCATTGCGACCTCTTACCGTGGAAGCCTATCCGTGTTGCCCGAAAACTTCACGTTGGGCAGGAGCCGCCCGGGCCGGCGCCGGGACCTCTCCGCGGTCGGCACCCCGGCGAGTGCCGCGATCGCATGGCGCAGCGCCGAGCCGGGCGCCGTTTCGAGCAGCGCGGTGCCCGCGAGGAGGGCCTGGTCGGCGGCCGTGCCGTCGGCGGGCAGGAAAGCGGAGATCCCGGCGGCCGGCCCGAAGCGCTCCCACGCCTCCCGCAACTGGGTCTCCGGGGCACGTCCGACGGCGGCGGCCCGCACCTTGTTGAACACCACCCGGGGGGCGGCCGTCGGGACGATGTCGGCGAGTTCGGCGAGCGCCTTCACCAGGCGCGGAACACCGATCGCGTCCGCTCCGCCCACGGCGATGACGGAATCGGCCATCTCCAGGCACCGGAGGGCTGCACCGTTGCGGCGCGGCGTGAGGGTGTCAAAGCTCAGTTCCTCGTCGGCCTCGATGCAGAATCCGCAGTCGACGATGGTGACCTCCGCGAGGGACCGGGCGGCCTCCAGGACCCGGCCGAGGGCGGCGGGACGCAGTTCGGGCCAGCGGTCCGGGCGGGTGATGCCCGTCAGCACCCGGAGGCGTCCGCCCTTGATGGCCACACTCACGGCGGTCCGGCCGAGTGCCGCGCCGCCGAACCCGCCCTGGTCCGCGATCCGGCAGGCCTGGGCGAGACCCGCCGATTCGTCGAGCAACCCGAGCGACGCGCCGATGCTCGCCCCGTAGGTGTCGGCGTCGACCAGCAGGACCGACGTTCCCGCCGCGGCGAGTTCCGCTGCCATGTTGATGGCCACGGTCGTGCGTCCCGGACCGCCGGCCGGCCCCCAGACGGCCACGATGCGGCCGTCCGCGGAGCCGTTCGCCGACTCGTCCCCGGTATCGACGGGCGAGGGCGTCGCCTCCGGGACGTCGAGCGGATCCGCATAGGTGAGGGAGCCCCGGGGACGAACCGACGCGTCGAACCTCTCGACCGCCCGCGAGACCGCGTCGGCGAGCGTGGCGGGACCGGCGGTGGACGCGACGTACTCGACCCCCTCGATGGCGGGGGCGCTCGGGCCGTCGGTCAGGGCGACGATCACGACCCCCGCGAAGCGCAGCCTGTCGGCCAGGGACGCGGTGAGTTCGACGGCGCCGGGTGCGATGATCGCCGCTCGCGCGAAACCTGTCTGGCACGCGGCCATGAGCTCGGCGAGCTCCTCGCACCGGCGCACGACGGTGACCGGTCCGCGAAGCTGCTCGAGGCCCGGGACGTAGGCGTTCGCCAGCGACCCGAGCGTGATGACGGGGATGTTCACGAACCGGCGCCCGGATTCAGGACGACGGCGATGCGGGCGTCGTTGGACAGGGCGTCGAGCAGTTCGGGCATGGCCTCGTCATCGACGAGCACTTGCACGAGGGTGGAGGCGCTCGCCCCGAGGGCCGACTCCCCCACCGTCAGTTCGGAGACTTCGGCGGCCTCGAGGAGCAACCGGGGCTCGTCGTAGGAGTTCGTGTCGGTCCGGAGGGAGACCCAGACATCGACGCGGTCGCCGGCAGCGGTCCCGGTGGGCAACGGATCCTCGACGCTCAGCCCGACAGGTTTCCGGTCCAGGTCATCGGCTGTACCGACGGCGGCCGCGGGAACGAGTTCCCCTTCGGTGACGAGCCTCGTGAGAACCGCGTTCTCGGGTATCCCCTCCGACACCCGCAGGTAGGCACCTGTCGAAGCGCCGAGGCGGACGGGCACGGCGACGAGGTCTTCGGGCGACAGTGCGGTCCCGACAGCGATGTCCTGCCGAGCCGAGTACACGTCCGTGGTCCTGTCCTGGCTGGCGAGGAGGGCGATGACGCCGACGGTGGAGGCGAGTACCAGGAGCACTCCGATGAGGAGACGGGGGTCCTTCCAGGACGGTTTCCTCAGGCGGGCCGCGCCCTGCGTGTCCGTGATCCGCGTATCGGTCGTCACTGTCGCCCCCAAAGGACCTGTGCCGCCCCTGATGAGCGGTCCCGACCGCAATTCTTGTGGACGACGGGCACAAAAGGAACCGACCGGCAGCAAATCGGACCGAAGTGTGGATATCCCCGTCAAACGACACTGCCGGTGGCAGACTGGAGCCGTACCGGAAGAACCAGGAAAGGCGGACCCGTGGCCGAGCGGCGTTTTCTCACCCTCGCCGATGTCGGTGAAGTGCTCAACATCAGCTCGTCGCAGACGTACGCCCTCGTCCGGTCCGGCGAGTTGCCTGCCATCCAGGTGGGCGGGCGCGGCCAGTGGCGCGTCGAGACACGGGTCCTCGAGGAGTACATTGCCAAGGCGTACGAGAAGACCGCCTCCGCGCTGAGGACCGAAGCCGACAATCCACTCGTCTGACCGTCCCTGCTGCCCCGCCGCATTCTGCTGCTGTTCGTGGCGCCCGGGATCGCGCCTACTGCGTCCGTGCCACTGAGTCGAGCGTGTCGATGGATGCGAAGGGCACCGTGAGGACCTCCCGGATATTCGGCGCACGCCTCTCGTCCCCGGGCGCGACGAGTCCCAGCTCCAGGAAGTCGGCGCCGACCCGGTCGATGACACCGGCGTAGCGCGATGACGGCGACGCCACCCAGAGCGCTACCTGTGACCTGTCCCGGGACAGCGCCCGCAGTGCCGATCCCAGTCCGAGCTTCGCCTCGATCCCCGAGAGCGGCTGGCCTACGCTGCGCCCCAGGCTCCGAAGAACCTGCACCGACGACAGCGGCACGATGACCGACCGTTCCTCCACCGCCAGGGCGATCCATTGCGAGCCGACATTCGTCAGGACACCCGTGAGCGAGCGGCCTCCCGTGGTCGACACGCCGACCGGTCGTCCCGTCTGGCCGGCCAACCGCTGCAGCAGCGTCACGCGCGCTTGCTCGGAGCGCGTGCGCTCCCTGATCTCACTCTCCTGCCGGGCGTCCGTCGCGGCCTGCAACTGTGACTCCAGATCATGGAAAAGAGCATCCCACCGCATGCCCACAACGTAGGGCCCGTTCAGGCTACGGTCAACAGCCTCACAATGCACCAAGAACGAGTGGGCGTAGACAAACTGCACCAAACTACATCAAACTGAAGCAAAAGGAGGTGTCCTATGAGGAGCTCGGACGCAGTACAAGCCGTCATCATCCTGGCATGCGGCGTCGTATCGGCTGCTGCCGGAGGAGTCTTGTCCCGTTCCGGGCAGGCGCCGGGGCAAGGGCTGGAAGACGTCCTCGGCGTGTGTCTGTCGCTGCTGGGTGTGGTGATCGTCGGCTGGTGGGTCCTCACGCTGGCGGTCGCGGTCATCGCCGAAATCCTCGAGCGACAGGGTCTGGTGGCGGCGGGGGCGTTCGCCGGGCGATGCGCTCCCGCATTCATGCGGCGGCTCGCCGCTGCCCTCCTGGGAGTCCAGCTCCTGGCGATGCCCGCGGTGGCGCAGGCAGCACCCGGCGGCCCCGATGCCGGTCCGGGATCCGCCGTCACCGGGTGCTCGATTCTCCCTGCACGGTCAACGGCCGACGCCGGAACTGGTGCCGATCCGTCCGGGAGCGCGGGATCGCCCTATTGGTCGCCTTCTGCTGCCTACACGCTTGCGGACGGACTGGACGCGGAGCAACGACCGCCCGCACCGCCGATTCCCGCGGCGTCCTCCGCACCCGCGCCGGAACCAGCACCTGTGTCGCCCGCGCCGGAACCAGCGCCCGCGGCGCCCGCGCCGGAACCAGCACCTGTGTCGCCCGCGCCGGAACCAGCGCCCACGGCGGAACCAGCACCTGTGTCGCCCGCGCCGGAACCAGCGCCCGCGGCGCCCGCGCCGAAACCGGCACCCGTGTCGCCCGTGTCGCCCGTGTCGCCCGCATGGGAACCGGCGCCGATGCCTCTCGAGGGAGGGCTTCTGGTCCGCCCGGACACCAGGAGGACCGCCACGGCGGAGGTCGTCGTGGTACCCGGTGACTCACTCTGGTCCATCGCCGCGCGTCGACTCGGGCCACTTGCTACTGCAGCCGACATAGCGGAAACCTGGCCCGCCTGGTTCGACGCGAACCGGTCCGTCATCGGCGACGATCCCTCACTCCTCCTGCCGGGTCAGGTCCTGCAGGCGCCCTCGCCGTGAACCGGCGCCGTCGGGCGCAGCCGCGAGGAACTCTGTTGAGCACCACGTCGCGCAGCAGGTCGCGCATCGCCGCATCGAGCACGGCAAGCACACCGATGCTTCCCGTGCACCCTGCCCCTAGGAGGACCCAGGCAGGACGTCGCCTGCCGCACCAGCAAGGAGAGGACATCCCGTGACTGCCGCAACCCGTTCCCGCCCAGCCGCCCTGCTCGCCGAGGCCGGCGGGGCATCCCGCCCGGCCCCGCCGTCCCCCGACCGGCCTGCTGCGGCCGGCCCAGCCACGATCATCCAGCTGAGGCCCCCGGCCGGACCGTCAGCAGCACACGGTTTTCCAGCACCGGCGGAGCCGTCGGCCTCTCCCGCGCGGACCGGGACCCTGCCGGACAGGACCGGGGCAGGGACTTCTCCGTGGGAAGCCGACCCGGACCTGTTACAGCGCATCTCGGGGATCGCCCGGTCGGTTGCGCAGGGTGCCCTGGAGGTGCTCGGAGGATCACGCCCCCTGCAACAGATGGCGCGCTGGCTCGATCCCGAGAACTACGAACGGCTCCAGCTCCGCGCGAACCTCGTGCGGTGCATCGACGCGGCCCGGAGCACGGGTCACGGAGAGCCACGCCCGAGCGCCGACCGGCACGTCGTGGTGCGCTCGGCCCGGGTGTGCCCGATCAGCCCCGGCGTCTACGAGGCGTCCGTCGTCACCTTCGACCAGAAACGGGTCCGCGCCGTCGCTCTTCGGATAGAGCAACGGCGCGGAGCGTGGCGGGTCACCGCCCTCGAGATCGGCTGACTACTTCTTGCGGGACTTCTTGCCCCCCGCGGCCTCGGCCTGCACCTTGTTCCGCTCCACGTGCATCTCGGCGTCGCCCTGCGCGTTCGGCGCCGTGAAGTTGAGGGTGGCCGGCTTCGCCGGGGCGTCGAGTCCTGCGGCCTTGATGGTGGGGGCCTGCACCACGCCCCGCCCGTCCGTCACTCCCGGGAGCCCGGTCTGCGCCGGGGCGGAGACCTCGACATCGAGGTTGAAGAGGTACCCGATGCTCTCCTCGCGGATCGACTCCATCATCGCCTGGAAGAGGATGAAGCCCTCGCGCTGGTACTCGACCAGCGGATCCCTCTGGGCCATGGCGCGCAGGCCGATGCCTTCCTTGAGGTAATCCATCTCGTAGAGGTGCTCCTGCCACTTCCTGCCGATGACGGACAGGACCACGCGTCGTTCCAGCTCACGCATCGTCTGCTCGCCGAGTGCCTCTTCACGCGCCTGGTATGCGAGCTTGGCGTCGGAGAGGATCTCGTCGTGCAGGAAATCGCGGGTCAGCTTGGACTTGCCGCCCGCCTCCTCGATGACCTCGTCGGCGGTCAGCGTAATCGGGTAGAGCGTCCTGAGGTTCGTCCACAGGAGGTCGTAGTCCCAGTCGTCGCCGTGGCCCTGTTCCGTCGCCTCGTCGACCATCGCGGTGATGACGTCCTCGAGGAAGAACTGCACCTTCTCCTTGAGGTCGCCGCCTTCGAGGATCCTGCGGCGGTCGCCGTAGATGGCTTCGCGCTGGCGGTTCAGGACATCGTCGTACTTCAGGACGTTCTTGCGCTGCTCGGCGTTGCGCCCCTCGACCTGGCCCTGGGCGTTCTCGATCGCCTTGGAGACCAGCTTCGACTCGAGGGCGACGTCGTCCGGCATCGTGGCGCTGTTCATGATGCGCTCGGCTCCGCCGGAGTTGAACAGCCGCATGAGGTCGTCCGTGAGCGACAGGTAGAAGCGGGACCGGCCGGGGTCGCCCTGGCGGCCCGAGCGTCCTCGCAACTGGTTGTCGATGCGGCGTGACTCGTGCCGCTCCGTACCCAGCACGTACAGGCCGCCGAGTTCGCGGACCTCCTCCTGCTCGGCCTTGACCGCTTCCTTCGCCGCTTCGAGGGCCTCGGGCCACCGGGCCTCGTACTCCTCGGGATTGTCCGCCGGATCGAGCCCCGCCTTCTCCAGCGCTGCGACCGCGTTGAACTCGGCGTTGCCCCCGAGCATGATGTCGGTGCCACGCCCGGCCATGTTGGTGGCGACGGTGACCGCACCCTTGCGACCGGCCTGCGCGATAATCGCCGCTTCGCGTGCGTGGTTCTTCGCGTTCAGCACCTCGTGGCGGACACCCGCCTTCGCGAGCTGCTTCGACAGGTATTCGCTCTTCTCAACGCTCGTGGTTCCGACGAGGACCGGCTGGCCGGTCTCGTGCCGCTCGACGATGTCCTTGACGACGGCGTCGAACTTGGCGACCTCGTTCTTGTAGATGAGGTCCGAGAGGTCCTTGCGGGCCATCTCCTTGTTCGTCGGGATGGGCACCACGCCGAGCTTGTAGGTGGACATGAATTCGGCGGCCTCGGTCTCGGCGGTGCCGGTCATGCCCGAGAGCTTGTCGTAGAGGCGGAAGTAGTTCTGCAGCGTCACTGTGGCGAGGGTCTGGTTCTCGGCCTTGATCTCCACGCCCTCCTTCGCCTCGATGGCCTGGTGCATGCCCTCGTTGTAGCGCCGGCCGGCGAGGATCCGGCCGGTGTGCTCATCGACGATCATGACCTCGCCGTTGAGGACGACGTAGTCCTTGTCGCGCTTGAACAGCTCCTTCGCCTTGATGGCGTTGTTCAGGAAGCCGATCAGCGGTGTGTTCGCGGACTCGTACAGGTTGGAGATGCCGAGGTAGTCCTCGACCTTCTCGATGCCGTCCTCGAGCACACCGACCGTGCGCTTCTTCTCGTCCACGTCGTAGTCCACCCCGACGGAGAGCTTCTGGACGACCTTCGCGAACTCGTTGTACCAGCGGTTGACGTCACCGGATGCCTGGCCGCTGATGATGAGCGGCGTACGGGCCTCGTCGATGAGGATCGAATCGACCTCGTCGACGATCGCGAAGTTGTGACCGCGCTGCACGAGTTCGGCGGCGCTCCAGGCCATGTTGTCGCGGAGGTAGTCGAACCCGAACTCGTTGTTCGTGCCGTAGGTGATGTCGGCGGCGTACTGTTCGCGGCGGGTCGCGGGATCCTGCTTGGAGAGGATGCATCCGCTCGTCAGTCCCAGGAAGCGGTAGACGCGGCCCATGAGGTCCGACTGGTACTCGGCGAGGTAGTCGTTGACCGTGACGACGTGGACGCCCTTGCCGGTCAGGGCATTGAGGTAGGCGGGCGCGGTCGCCACGAGGGTCTTGCCCTCACCGGTCTTCATCTCCGCGATGTTGCCCAGGTGGAGGGCGGCGCCGCCCATCAGCTGGACATCGAAGTGGCGGAGCCCGAGCGTCCGGCTCGACGCCTCACGCACGGCGGCGAAGGCTTCCGGCAGCAGGTCGTCGAGGGTCGCGCCGTCGGCGTAGCGCTTCTTCAGCCGGTCGGTCTCGCCACGCAGCTCTGCGTCGGACATCTCCCGGAATTCGTCCTCGAGGACATTGATCGCGTCAGCGTAGTTGCGGAGTCGCTTCAGTGTCTTCTTATCGCCGGTGCGGAGTACTCGTTCAAGAAGTGATGGCACTGGTATTTGCTCCCAATCTGATGCTGCCCAAAGATGGCGTGTCTAGTCTACGTGAGCGACGTTCGGTGCCCCGTTTTGGTTCCCCCGCGCCACGATGCGACGACCTGGAACCGCGTGTCCGCTCAGAGTAACCTGCCGACCTGCGTGGAGAGCGAGGACGCGAGGTTCCCGCGGTCCTCGACGACGACGGCGTCGAGCCCCAGCCACCGGGCGAGCAGGCACAGTTCCTCGGCGAGTTCCGCGGACGTGTCGGAGGGAGCGCCCGGCTCGGCGTGGCTGGCACGCACCATCAGGCGGCCCGCCGGCCGGTCGGCCTTAAGGTCCACCCGGGCGGCGATGCCATCGCGGAGGAGGAAGGGCAGGACGTAGTAGCCGTGGACGCGCCGCTCGGCGGGGGTGTAGATCTCGATGCGGTAGTGGAAGTCGAAGAGCCTGTGCAGCCGGTCGCGTTCGAAGACGAGGGAGTCGAAGGGACTCAGGAGGGCCCTTCCCCGTGCCTGGCGCGGGAGGATCGCCGCCGGGTGGAGGTACCACGGCTCGGATCGGCCGTCCACGGATGCGGTGTGCAGGGAACCCGCGGCCACGAGGCCGTCGAGGACGGCGCGTGTCTCGCGCACCGGGGTGCGGAAGTAGTCCGCCACCGAGCGGGCGGGGGCGACGCCCAGGGCTCCTGCCGCCCGCTCGGCCAGCACGGTGAGGGCCTGCGTCCTGTCGGGCTCCTCGACGGCGAGGCCCGGATCCGGAAGCACGTCGGCGATGGGTGCGTAGAGCCGCTCGAACTGGGCCGTCCGGCCCGCCGACCCCACCGTCCCCCTGGCGAAGAGGTCTTCCAGCACCCGTTTGGCCGCCGTCCACCGCCACCCCCACCCTTCGGCGGGCCGCCCGGTATCGGCACCGAGCAGTCGCTGGATGCTCGATGCGGTGAGCGGCGCGCCGCGATCGAGGAGGTCGAGGATGGACGACTCGAGGTCCTGCCGCAGGGCGGCCGGCACGCTGGCCGCTCCCATCCAGGTCCGGCGCTGCCAGACCCGCAGGTGCGGGAACAACTCGGGCGGGACGAGGCTCGCCTCATGGGCCCAGTACTCCACCAGCCGTCGGGGCGCCCGGGAGTACAGCGCGTCGAGGTGTGCGGGGTCGTAGGACCCGAGGCGGGAGAACAGGGGCAGGTAGTGCGACCGGGCGAGGACGTTCACCGAATCGATCTGGAGGACCTGCAGCCGTCGGACTGCGATGGCGACGGCCCGGCGCGACGACGGCGCCTCGACGCGCGGGCGGTGCAGCCCCTGGGCGGCAAGGAGGATGCGTCGGGCCTGGGCGGTCGTGAGGTTCGGCATGGGCTCCGGCATGGAACTGCCTCCGCGCGGGGCGTGGAGGCAGTTCCAGGTATGCGGTCGGTAGGTTATCGAAGTGCAGATTCCTGATGCGCGACCGGGGTTGTGATACGCGACCGGGGTTGCCGGCGCGCAGGGCATCAGGCGGAAGCGGCTTCCTTGGCGCGGTAGGCCAGGAGTTCCTCGTGGGGCTCCTCGGTTCCTTCCGCGCACTTCGCGTCGAGCGTGATCACGCCGTAGGTCCAGGCCTGCCTCCGGTAGACCACCGAGGGGGCGCCGGTGGCCGAATCGATGAAGAGGTAGAAATCGTGCCCGACGAGCTCCATGTTGTCGACGGCATCGTCCAGGGTCATCGGGGTGCCCGAGAAGACCTTGCGGCGGATCAGGACCGGCGAGTCCCCGGCAGGGACGTCATCGGGGGAGGAATAGGCGTCGAGGTCCTCGGGCTGGGTATCCGGCTCGTGCGACGTCGGTTCGATGGCCGGGGTCTCGAGATAGAGGGGCTGCGCCGGGTCCGCCGGCTCCAGACCGGCTGTCGCGGCGCCGACGGCCACCGGGGTGTGCCGGCCGTGGTGGACCTTCCGCCGGTCACGGGCCCGCCGGAGACGCTCGAGGAGTTTGCCGTAGGCGAGGTCGAACGCGGCGAACTTGTCGGCCGCCGTGGCTTCTGCCCGAACCACCGGACCCCTGCAGAGCACCGTCAGTTCGACCGTGAGCGAGGTATCCGCCATGCGTGCGCTGGTTTCCTTGGTGATCTTCGCATCGATGCGCTGTACCTTGTCGCCGAGCTGCTCTATCTTGTCGATCTTCTCCGTCGCGTACTCACGGAAACGGTCCGATACCGCCAGGTTTCGACCATTGATCACAAACTCCATGGTGCCCTCCACATCGCTAGCTGACACGACGGCGGCCGAGGCGTTCAATAGAGCCGCCGCCGACGGGTACGTGTCATCGCTGTGTCGTACCCGTACTTCACGTTAGATCACGACTGTCCTTTATTCATCCTTCGCAGCCCCGAATCTTCCGGTAGCTTGCCGGACGCCGGGTGAGGCACTAGGGGCGGCGCGAGGCAGGTCCGGAGAGCGTGGCCGGGTCAGGACGTCGGGCCGGGAACCGCGCCCGTGGAGCGTCCGGCGGGTGACGACGTCGCGGCGATCACCACAGCTCCGAGCACGTGGGCTCCCTCCTGCACGAGCACGCGATGCACCTCGCCGATGGTGGCTCCCGTGGTGAGGACGTCGTCGACGATGATGCACTCCCGTCCGGCGAGGGGGGTCCGGATGCGCCTGGCCGGGGCCATCGAACCGAGGACGTTCGTGCGCCGACGGCGACGCCCGAGTCCTTTCTGCCCGCCGCCCCCTGGGCGTGCCGCGAGCGCCGGCACTCCGCCGTGGAGCAGGGCGGCAGGAAGCCGAACCAGCGCCGAACGCTGCCGGACGACCGGTGCGAGGACGGTGCCCGCAGGCAGGTGGCCGTCTCTGTCCAGCCGGGACAGGAGGAGCATCAGCGGGTCGTACCCGCGCCGCTGCCGGGATGACGCCCGGGCCGGAACGGGCACGATCAGGACCGGCCCGGAGGCACGCCGCCCTGCCGGGACTCCCGGGGCTCGCCGGGCTCCCAGGGCTCCCGAGACTCCCTGGTGGAGGGCGCCGGCCATGGCAGCGGCAACGGGAGCGGCCAGGTCCACGTGGCCGTGGTTCTTGTAGGCCAGCAGCACCGCAGACACGGCCCGGCCGTACCGCCCCGCCGCGAGGACGGGCAGCGGGCCGTAGGACGGCCCGTGCCGGTCCGGCCTGCCGGCCGTGGTCTCCGCGCCGGCCCGTGCCGGAACCCGCTCGACGTCGGGAAGGGACTCGGCCCCGGTCTCGGCGAAGAAGGGCCGCGCCGTGGCGCTGCGGAAAAGCCCGAGGCATGCCGGGCAGAGTGAGGTGTCCCACTGGCCGCAGAGCACGCACGACGAGGGCAGGACGAGGGCGCCGAAGTCGGCAAGGGCGCCCGCTGTCCGCTGGTAGGCCCGTCCGAAGACGACGCGGTCGAGGAGCGACGCGAAACCGGTGGACCGCATGGGCCAAGGCCATCACGTCTGCGGGGCGGGCCGTGGCCCGACAGCCGCTATGTGGACGGCACTACCCCGGGAAGGCCGGATCGACGACGGCGAGCTGCTCGTCCACCCAGCTGTTGCCGATGCGCCGGTACAGCGTGCCGCCGGCCTGCGCGTAGAACGTGTCCTCCGCGTCGGACCCTGCGCTGATACCGAGGACGCCGTCGAGCGCCGCCATCGTGTCTTTCTCGCCGTTCAGCTGCAGGATGACCGGAGTGGCCTCCTCGTTCGCACCCGTGGAGGACGCCACGATCGCGCTCTGGCCCGCCCACTTGGCCGTGTCGATGGTCCCGTCGGTCGGCAACGAAAGGGGGGTGGTGAGCGACTGTGGCACTCCTTCGGTGGAGCGGGTGATGCCCGCCACCAGCACCTCGCCGGCGCCGTCGCGGTCCGTCACCATCAGGGCGCGCGAGCCGTCACGCGAGATCCGCAGCTCCTTGACCTTCCTGTCCCCGAGCCATCCCGCCGCAAGGATCGAGGCATTCGCTTCGGTTCCGCCCGGGGGGATCGCAAGGACCTCGCTGCGTTCTCCGACCGCCCGGGTGGTCCACACCCAGTTGTCCGGATCGAACGAGGGCTGGGTGAGGCCGCTGCCCTTGGCGACCGCCCGGGCGGAACTGCCCGGGGCCGTGACGAAGAGGGATGTCCTGGCGGCGTTCACGAACGCGTAGGCGCTGCCGGAGACCGAGGTGGCCGGGTCACGCGGCTGGGACCCGGCCACCGAGGGCAGCCCCTCGATCGGCACGACGGCGCCGTTGCGCACCCGCACGAGCTCGTTCCCGGCGATCGCGACCTGCTCGCCCCCGACGTCGGGAGCCAGCTCGGGAACGACGAGGTCGGGGGAAGGGGCGCCGAGCTCGATCGGCTGGCCGCTGGTCATCTCCACGGACGTGACGTCGTTGAGGCCGAGCAGGTTGACCTGGAGTTGCTGGTCCATCTGCTGCAGGCCGAGGCTGGTGGCGTTCTCCAGGACCTCCGAGGAGAGCTCGACCGACGCCGTGCCCGAGGTGATCGGCACGGAATCCCGGGCGAGGGTCACCCCTTCGGGGAAGGCGCTGGTCACCGAGCCCTGCAGGTACGGTGCCGGACCGGCCAGCATCGCACCGACGATCCTCGCCGTCACCCCTGTCCTCCGGACGAACCAGCGGGCATCGGGGACCCAGTACCGGTAGTTGCTGCTGTAGAAATAGAGGCTGTGGGAGAGCAGGAGGTCCCGGGCACTGCTCTGGGCGAGCATGATGCCGTCCGGAATCTCTCCGATCCGCCACTCGCCGTTGACCTGGGCCATCCGTACGCCGAGGGTCTCCGTCGCCGGGACGGGGCTGTTGGTCCGCACTCCCCTGGCGTCGATCGTCCCCGTCGTCTCCAGCTGGATCTGGTACACACCCTCGGCCTCGCGCTTCTCCACGCGTGGATCGGACCGGAACAGGACGATCCGTTCCTCGGGCTCCCAGGACTGTGCCAGTTCCGGCGTGAGGAACTGGCGTGCCACGCTGTAGCCGTCGCCTGCACCGGTGCCGGCCGTGATGAAGTCGCGGAGGATCCGCTCGGGCGTGGCGCCGGGCGCCGGGCCCCCGGGATCGAAGGCGGGGGCGACGGCGTCGGCTTCTGCCTCGGTGGCCGCGATCACGCCCACCGGTCCCTTCGTGGGAATGGCCGAACAGCCTCCGAGCACCAGCAGACAGACAGTGACCAGGGCGGCAAGGACAGACGCCGCCACCCGGCGTGCGGGGCCGGGACCACCGGATCGACCAACCGGCCGACCATCCGGCAGACCATACGGCATGCTGCTACTGCGTCGCACTGCTCTCCCTCGCTCCGCTGCCGGCGTCCGTCCGTTCGTCCGCCCGTGCATCCGCCCGTGCATCCGTCCGTGCATCCGTTCGTCCGTCGGCTCGTTCGTCCGCCCGTTCGTCCTTCGGCGGGTGCTGCCCGACCCCGGTCCGCTGCGAGCCCGAAACCGGTGGCAGCGCCAGGGGCGACGACGCCAGGGCGATGCCCTGGCGACGCGGCAGCGTGAGCCGGAAGCAGGCTCCCTCGCCGGGCATGCCCCATGCCTCGAGCCAGGCACTGTGGAGCCGGGCGTCCTCCGTCGCGATGGACAGACCCAGCCCACTGCCTCCCGTGGTGCGCGCCCGCGCGGGGTCGGCCCGCCAGAACCTGTCGAAGACGCGTGACGCCTCGAGCGGGGTCATCCCGATCCCGTAGTCGCGCACGGCGACGGCGACGGCTTCCGGGTTGCACGCTATGTGGATCTCCACCGGCCTCGCCTCCCCGTGCTCGAGGGCATTCACGATCAGGTTCCGGAGGATGCGGTCGATGCGGCGCGCGTCGGCGTCCGCGATGCAGCTCGTCTCGTCCGACACGATCCGGAGCTCCGACCCGAGCCGTTCGGCGAGCGGGTGCGCCCCCTCGACGGCGTGCTCGACGAGCTGGACGATGTCCACCGATTCCGCCTCCAGCACGGCGGCACCGGCGTCGAACCTGGAGATCTCGAGCAGGTCCGCGAGGAGGGCCTGGAACCGCTCCACCTGATCGAACAGGATCTCCGCGGACCGCTTGTTCACCGGATTGAACTCGTCGCGCGCGTCGAACAGCACTTCCGCCGCCATCCGCACCGTGGTCAGCGGGGTCCGGAGTTCGTGCGAGACGTCCGACACGAAGCGCTGCTGCATCTGCGACAGCTGCGCCAGCTGGGTGATCTGGTCCTGCAGGCTGCCCGCCATGTGGTTGAACGAGGCCCCGAGGCGGGCTACCTCGTCCTCCCCGCTGACCTCCATGCGTTCCTGCAACTGGCCCGAGGCCAGCTTCTCCGATACGGAGGCCGCGTGACTGACCGGCTGGACCACGCTGCGGGTCACGTACCAGGTGATGGCGCCGATGACGAGCAGCAGCACGAGGCCCGCCAGCCACAGGACGCCGTGGATGTAGTCGAGCGTGGACTGCATCGAGGACAGGTCGTAGTAGACGTACAGGGCGTAGGGGCTGCGCTCGGGTGGCAGTTGGACCTGCGTCCCGAAGGCGATACCCGGCGCGTCCTGCTCGCCGTCCTGCGTGACCGGGATGGTCATGGGCGCCCAGTACACGTCCTGGCCGCTGCCGACCGCCGCCTGGAGGTCGGGCGGAAGCATGCCTGCGGTCGCACCGTCCTGGCTCACCGTCGTCGGGATGAAGAGTCCCTCGCCCCCCGAGATCGGGACCAGGATCGACTGGCGCGGCGCGTCCGTCTCGTTGCCCACCAGGGCATTGACCGAATCGAGCACCAGCCGGCTCGTCGTGTCGCGGTCCGTGGCCGAGGAGTCCCGGAAGACCGCCTTGGTGGAGGTCAGCGCCGAGGTGGCCTCGGCACTGAACTGGTCGAAGCGCTCGTCGTAGAGCGCGCTGGCGATCTGGTTGGACAGGAAGCCGCCGACCGCCACGAAGGAGACGGAGGTGAGGAGCATCGTCGCGACGACGGTGCGGAACTGGAGCGATCTGCGCCAATGGCTCGCCACCGACCGCAGCAGCGCCTGGGCCCGGGCCAGGTCGATACCGGCCGGAGCACTACCGGCCGGTGCCACCGGAGTCGCCCCGGGATGCGATGCCGTCGACGCGTCGTCCGGACGGTCCGCGTCCGGGACGGCAGCCATCATCGCAGGCACAGCCGAGGCCGCCGCACTGGAACCGGCCGCCGGGCCCGACGGTCCGGATCCGCGATCGGTCTCCGTCAGGGGACGCAGCGGAATACCCTGGGGAGCGCGGCCGGCCGCGCCCTCCGGATCAGCCCTGTCCGGCCTTGTATCCGACACCACGCACCGTCAGGACGATCTCGGGTGCCTCGGGATCGCGCTCGATCTTCGAACGCAGCCGCTGCACGTGGACGTTGACGAGCCGGGTGTCGGCGGCGTGGCGGTACCCCCACACCTGCTCGAGGAGGAGCTCGCGTGTGAACACCTGCCAGGGCTTCCGGGCGAGGGCCACCAGCAGGTCGAATTCCAGCGGGGTCAGCGACACACGCTCCCCGGCGCGCGTGACCTCGTGGCCGGCGACGTCGATGCTCACCTCGCCGATCCGCAGGGTCTCGGGAGCCTTCGATTCGGCAGGCCGGAGCCTCGCCCGCACACGGGCCACGAGTTCGGCCGGCTTGAAGGGCTTGGGCACGTAGTCGTCGGCCCCCGATTCGAGTCCGCGCACGACGTCGGACGTATCCGACTTCGCGGTCAGCATCACGATGGGGAGATCGGATTCGCTGCGGATCTGGCGGCACACCTCGATACCGTCCATCCCCGGCAGCATCAGGTCCAGCAGCACGAGATCCGGGTGGGTGGAGCGGAAGACACCGAGCGCGGCTGCACCATCGGCGCAGAACACAGGGTCGAATCCGTCGTTGCGCAGGACGATGCCGATCATTTCGGACAGGGCTTCGTCGTCATCGATGACTAGTATGCGAGCCTTCATACCCCCATACTGTCCCATCGGGCGCACAAAGTCCTACCAGCCCCACCGGCGGAAGTCCGGAGCGGCACGACACCCCGCCGGGCTCGGCTGGTCCGAATGGTGGCTTCCGTCACTATGATGCTGGAGGGGGATGCCTGCTGTATGCCTCGCGGGAGTAACGACCGAGGGGGCGCCAGGTGAGTGATCGACCGAACGACGGGGAACCTAAGGGCGGGCACCGCGGGCCGGGCGACGGCGGATTTCCGGTTCCGGCGGAGAACCAGCCGGAAGCACACCGGCCGGCAGCGCCGTGGCAGGCGCCCGGCGACCAACCGGGTGACCGGCCGAATGACCGCACGCCGGGTACGCCGAGGAATCCGGCACCCGGCAGTCCGACACCCGTCGCGTCCGGCCGGCCTGCGTCGTCGACCTGGCCGCCCCCGGGTCCCTCGACCGGCGGCACTTCGTACGGCACCCCCGCGCCGAACCAGGGATGGGGCGGCTACTCCGCTCCGGGGACGCAGCAGCCCGGTCCCTCCGGTGGCTCGGCCTACCCTCCCCCCACGTATCCGGCATCCGGCTTCCAGGGATCCGGCTACCGGGCATCCGGGTACCAGGCGCCCCCGAAGCCCGGCGTCATCCCGTTGCGGCCGCTCGGTCTCGGCGAGATCCTCGACGGTGCCTTCCAGGCCTGCCGCAGGAACCCGGTGGCCACCTTCGGCAGCGCCTTGCTGCTCCAGGCCGTCGTCGCCCTGGCCACCGTCCTCCTGTTCGGCAACATCCTCTCGTCCCTCGAGGTGTTCGAGGCGCAGAGCCCGACGTCGGAGGACCTCATCGGCGCCTTTGCCGGCTTCGGTGTCGCCGCCGCGGTCGCGGGGGTCGTTTCGGGGGTGGCCCTGCTGATCCTCCAGGGCATCCTCGTGATCCCGGTCGCCCGGGCCGTGATCAACCAGCGGACGTCCTTCGGACAGGCCTGGCGCCTCGCCCGCGGCCGCCTCCTTCCACTCCTCGGGTTCGGCCTCCTGTCCTTCGCCGTCGGGCTCGTGGGTTTCCTCCTCCTCGGCGGGATCGCTGTACTGGCCGTCGCGGGCCTCGAGGAATACTCCGCACTGGTCATCGTGCCGCTCGTGCTCGGCGTGGGCGTGGTGCTGGTCTGGGCCAGCACGAAACTCGTCGTCGCCCCGGCGGCCCTCATGCTCGAGGGCACCGGCCCCTGGACGTCCGTCAAGCGGTCGTGGCAGCTGACCCGCGGGAACTGGTGGCGGACCTTCGGGATCGTGCTGCTCACGAGCATCATCGTCTCGATCATCGCGTCCGTCATCTCCATGCCGCTCAGCTTCGCCGTGTCCCTCCTCGTCGGCTTCAGTTCCGCGGCGTCGTCCACCCCCGACGCGATGTCGTCGCTGCCGCTCGTGGCCGCGACCCAGGGCATCACCGCCCTCTTCACGGCCATCGGGTACGCCTTCCAGTCGGCCGTCACGTCACTGCTGTACGTCGACCTCCGCATGCGGCGGGAAGGGTTCGACGTCGTGCTGCTCCGCGAGCACAAGCAGGCGGGGGCAGGACGGACGGACGTGCTCCCGGGCGGCACCACGTCCTTCGGCCACCGGCCCGGCGGTCCTGCGTGATGCCCTGGTGCGCTGCGGCAGCGCCCGGAAGCCCCGGCACGGGCTGCCCGTGACCACCGGGACGCTCCCGTTCCTCGTACCGGACTCCGACGAAGCCCGCCGACTCCTCGAGGAGGAACTGGCGAAGGCCGCCTACGTCGAGGCGCAGCCCAATCTCGTCGAACGCATCCTCGGTGACATCCTCCGGAGCATCGTGCGGCTCCTCGACGGCCTCGGCGGCCTCGGGGCGGGGCCGGGGACGCTCGTCGTCGCGATCGGTGCCGCGCTCCTCATTCTCCTGGCCGTCGTGCTCATCAAGCCGCGCCTCAACGCACGCGGCAGGACATCGGAGGCCGGCGTCTTCGACGACGGTGGGAAGCGCTCCGGCGCCCACCACAGGAACAGGGCGGCAGGGCTCGCCCGGAACGGGGACTGGAACGCCGCCGTCGCGGAGCTGCTGCGCGCGATCATCCGCTCGGCGGAGGAACGCCTCGTCATCGAGGAGCAGCCGGGCAGGACGGCGACGGAAGCGGGCGTCCACCTCGGGGGCGTGTTCCCGTCCCTGTCCTCCGACGTCGCCTGGCTCGCCGACCTGTTCAACGAGACCCGGTACGGAAGCGGCACGGCCACGGACGAGGACTACCGGCGTGCCGCCGGCCTCGACACGCGGCTATCCTCCGAGCGGCCCCTGCGCGCCGGCGGCACGACTCCGCTGGTGGCCCCGCAGTGACCTCCGGAGCGACACCCCGGGCGGTGCACGGGGAGCCGTCGGCCGAGCTGCCTCCGGTCGCGGGAGGCGCGTCAGCGCCGCCGCGCACCGCAACCGGTGGCGAGGGGACCGGCCGCGAGGTGATGGGTGACGGCGGGAGTGCCCTGGCCACCGCCCGCTCGCGGCTGCGGCGCGCCCTCCCCCTCCTGGTCGGCGCCGTCGTCCTCGCGGTGATCCTCCTGATCAACCTCCTGCCCGGGTCGGAGAAGGACGACCGCCCGCTGTCCCCCGGCAATCCCGCGCCGGAGGGCGCGCGGGCCGTGGCGGAGGTCCTCGCGGCGCAGGGCGTCGACGTGGTCCGGCCGGATTCGTACGACGACGCATTGGAATTAATCGGGACCGGCCCGGCGACGCTGTTCCTCAACGACGCGCTCGGATATCTCAGCGCCGGGCAGGTGGCGGACCTCGCCGCAGCGGCGGAGCGCACAGTCCTCGCTGCCCCCGGGGACCGCCAGCTGACCGCTCTCGATGACGACTTCACGCTGGTCGGTCCGCTGCCCTTCGACCTCGGCGACGACTCGCCCGCCCTGGCCGCCGACTGCCCCGACGCCGCTGCCTCGGCCGCCGGTACCGTCTCCGCGACGGGCGTGGCCTACTCGGGCGGCACCGAATGCTTCCCGACGACGATCGACGGCGAGACGGGCGGCCTGTACGTCACGGGCACCGACGGCTCGGTGGCCGTCCTGGGCGCACCGGCCATCCTCTCCAACGGATCCATCACTGACGAGGGAAACGCCGCGCTCGCCCTGCGGGCGCTGGGTTCCTCCCCGACGCTCGTGTGGTTCGAGCCGACGGGAGCGGACGTGACCTCCAGCGGCGAGGGCGTCGACCCCTTCACCCTCCTGCCGGACTGGCTCGACTACCTGCTCGTGTGGCTCCTCGCCTGCTCGGTCCTCGCCATGGTCTGGCGCGGGCGCCGGCTGGGCCCGCTGGCGACCGAGCCGCTGCCCGTCGTCGTCCGCGCCGCCGAGACCGCGGAGGGCCGTGCGCGCCTCTACCAGGACTCCCGCTCCGTGGCGCATGCCGCGGCGACCCTGCGCGCGGCGACGCTCACCCGCATGGCCCGACGCCTGCGGGTGGACCGCTCGGCGTCCCCGGGAGAGGTCCTCGAGGCGGCCGCCCGCCACGGCGGACGGCCCCGGACCGAACTGGAACAGCGGCTGCTCCACTACACACCGACCACGAATCGCGAGCTTGTGCTGTGGGCACAGGAGATCCTCGACCTCGAGAAGGAGATTCCATGATGAACCCATCCGAAGGCCGGCAGAACGGGACGCCGCAGGCGGCATCGGGAGCCCCGACAGGCGGAGCACACCAGGCGACCCGCGTCGAGGAACGGGTACCGGAGACGTCCCCGCGGGCAGCGTCCGACGGCGAGTCCGCCCGGGCAGCGCTCCTGCGGGTGCAGGCGGAGGTCGGCAAGTCGATCGTCGGCCAGGACCCGGCCGTCACGGGACTGCTGATCGGGCTCCTGGCGGACGGACACGTCCTGCTGGAGGGTGTCCCGGGCGTCGCCAAGACGCTGCTCGTGAGGACCCTCGCCACTGCCCTGGACCTCGACACCAAGCGTGTCCAGTTCACACCGGACCTCATGCCCGGCGACATCACGGGCTCGCTCATCTACGACTCCAGCACCTCGGAGTTCGCGTTCCGGGAGGGACCGGTCTTCACGAACATCCTGCTGGCGGACGAGATCAACCGCACTCCGCCCAAGACGCAGGCATCCCTCCTGGAGGCCATGGAGGAGCGCCAGGTATCGGTCGACGGCGTCTCGCGCCGGCTGCCGGCGCCGTTCCTCGTCGCGGCGACCCAGAACCCGGTGGAGTACGAGGGGACCTATCCCCTGCCCGAGGCGCAACTGGACCGCTTCCTCCTCAAGCTCACCGTCCCGCTTCCCGCACGCGACGACGAGATCGAGGTGATCCGCCGGCACAGCGTCGGCTTCGACCCCCGCAACCTCGAGGCGGCCGGCGTCCGGCCCGTCGCAGGAGCCGGGGACGTCGAACGCGCCCGCGCGGCAGTGGCCCGGGTGGCCATCGCTCCCGAGGTGCTCGCCTACATCGTGGACCTCGTCCGCGCGACGAGGTCGTCGCCGTCGTTCCAGCTCGGCGTCTCCCCGCGTGGTGCCACCGCCCTGCTCAACACCGCGCGTGCGTGGGCGTGGCTCTCCGGCCGGTCCTTCGTGACGCCCGACGACGTGAAGGCACTCACCCTTCCCGCGCTCCGGCACCGCGTCGCGCTCAGGCCCGAGGCCGAGATGGACGGCGTCGAGGTCGACGACGTCCTCCGCGGCATCCTCGGCACCGTCCCCGTCCCGCGCTAGGGCCCCGCCCCGCGCTCCGCCAGCCCTGCCCGATCGGAGAGGAATCCCCTTGGTCATCACCGGCCGCCTCGTCCTCCTGGCGCTGCTCGGCGTCCTCCCCGTGGTCCTGAACCCCGGCGCGACGTCGATCCTGCTGTGGGCCGGCATCCTCGCCGCCCTGACCGGACTCGACCTGGCCCTCGCCGCCTCGCCGCGCCGCATCGGACTCGTGCGCACGCTGCCCGACAGCGTCCGACTGGGTGAGCAGTGCCGCAGCACCCTGGTCCTGCGCAACGACACCTCGCGCCGGCTGCGGGCGACGGTGCGCGAGGCGTGGCAGCCATCGGCGGGAGCGGCGGACCCCGAGCAATCCGTATCCGTGCCTCCGGGCGAGGCGCGGCGCATGTCGGTCACCCTGCTCCCCGCGCGGCGCGGCATCCTCCGGGTGGAGACCGTCGCCCTGCGGAGCACCGGCCCGCTCGGCGTCGCGGCCCGCCAGGTCACCGTCCCGGCACCGGGAGTGCTCCGGGTGCTCCCGCCGTTCCACTCGAAGCGGCACCTCCCGTCCAAACTCCGCCGCCTGCGCGAACTCGACGGCCAGTCCGCGGTCCAGATCCGCGGTGCGGGCACCGAATTCGATTCCTTGCGGGACTACGTCCGCGGGGACGACGTGCGCTCCATCGACTGGCGGGCCACCGCCCGACGGCGCGACACGGTGGTGCGGACGTGGCGCCCGGAGCGCGACCGGCGCGTGGTCGTCGTCCTCGACACCTCACGTACCTCCGCGGCGCGGATCCTCGACGAACCGCGGCTGGACACGGGCATCGAAGCCGCCCTCCTGCTCTCCGTCCTCGCCGAGCGCGGCGGCGACAAGGTGCACTTCCTGGCCTTCGACCGCAGGCTCCGTGCACGGGTCGACTCGACCGCCAAGGGGAACCTCCTGGGTTCCCTCGTGAACGCCATGGCACCCCTCGAACCCGAACTCATCGAGGCGGACTGGTCCCGTGTGCCGGCCCAGGTGGGCGCGGCGTCCGCCCACCGGTCACTCGTGGTCCTGCTGACGACGCTGGACTCGGGCACCGTGGAGGAGGGCCTGCTGCCGGCGCTGCCGGGACTCACCCGACGCCACGTCGTCGTGGTCGCGTCGGTACGGGACCCGAGGCTGGAGGAGATGAGCGCCGACCGGTCGACGGCGGCGGCGACCTTCCGCGCCGCGGCCGCGGAACGTGCCCTGCTGGACCGCGCCGCCGTGGCCCACCAGATCGGCCTCCTCGGCGCCGAGGTCGTGGACGCCGTGCCCGCGGACCTCCCGCCGCAGCTCGCCGATACCTACATCCGCCTCAAGGCCGCCGGGCGCCTGTGACGACCTGCGGTGGCCCGCCGCGTGGTTGACTGGTGGTCCGAGCGACGGAAGGCGACCCGATGGCCTCGATCTACCAGGATGCGATGGGCAGCGACTTCGGCCGCCTGCAGCCCGAACTGCGCGAGTACTTCGGGCTCTCCGCGGAGAGCGGCCTCTCCGGTCACGGCCGCGGGACCTTCGACGTCGCCGGCTGCCCCGCCTGGTTCGCGCGGCCGGCGTTCCGGCTCACGGCCCTCGAGAACGCCTTCTTCCCCGAGTACAACAGCAACGTACCGTTCACCATCAGCAACTACCCCCACGTCGACCCGTTCGGGCGCCCGGCCCTCACGGCCCGGCGCGAGCTCGACTTCGGCACCGCGCGGCGGGTCTTCGAGGACACCACCTCCCTACAGGACGGCGTCCTCACGGACTACGTCGGCAGGCACCGGCGGATGGCGACACTCCTGACGTGCTCCGCCACGGACGACGGGCACATCCGCATGGTCTCCTCGCGGACGCGCGTCTTCGCGGGCCTGCGGCTGCCCCTGCCCGACGCGCTCGGCGCGCTCGCGTACGTGGAGCAGTGGTGGGACGGGGCCTCCGGGGAGTTCCGGATCAGCACCCGGGTGGTGCACCGCCAGCTCGGGACACTGCTCGTCTATGCCGGACGCTTCGGCTACGTCCTCGAGGAGTTCGACGGCGTCCTTCCCGCCGAGGCGACCCCGCGGCGTTGGGAGCGACGCGTCTGACCGGACGGATCCGCAGGCCGGCCCGCTCACCGGATCAGCCTTCGGCGCGGACCTGATCCAGGGCGTCCGCGACCTGTGCCAGGCGGGTGAGGGCCCGCACGGCGTCGGACGGTGACAGTGCGGCCAGTCCGGGAAGCGTTGTCAGCCTCACCGCGGCGAGCGCCGACACGGGCAGCCCGACCCGTCGCCACGCGGCCAGCACCGACTCCACGAGGGCACGAACCTGCGGAAGGTTCGCCTCGGGCTGCAGGATCGCGAGCTCCAGCTGCCTGCCGGACTCGACGTCCTCCGCGAGCGCTTCCCAGCGCCGGTCGGAGATGCCGTGCAGGGGCAGGGACAGCGCGGAGGCCGCACTGGACCGCGCCGCATCGAGGGCGGTGTCGCCGTTTCCCGCGACCAGGACGGTGCCGGCGGCTCCGGCCGCCACGGCCGACGCCGTCACCAGGTCCCAGGCTTCGGTCGCCTCACGCCGGTCGACCGCGCGGAGGGTACGGTAGCCGCTCGCGGTGGGAACCCGCCCCGCCAGGACGGCGTCGGCGTCGGGCTCGTCGAGCTGCAGCAGCAGCTGGGCTCCCCTGGCCACGGAAGCCACCCGGCGCACCAGGTCCGCTGCCCCCGCCGCGAGCGACTCGTAGAGCTCGCGCCGGGCGCCGGAGTCGATCAGGACGCGTTCACCGCTGTGCAGGTGGACACCGGCAGCGAGCGACAGAGGTCCGTGGAGGTGCAGTTTCAGGCGGAGCGCGGGACTCTCCTCAGCGCCGGCGATGTCACCGAGCGCGTTGATGTCGGAGGACAGCGCGGACTCGGCTCGCCGCTGGTCCCTGCCCGGCCGCTGGACGAGGCGCCACCCGTGCGGCTGCAGATCGAAGGGCAGCTCGACGAGGACGCCGAGGGTCCGGCCGACGGCGTCGCTCCCCGGTCCACGCCCGGGCAGCGACGGGAGGAAGGGGAGGTTCGCCGCTCCCCCGAGCTCGCCGCGCACGGCGCGGTTCGCCTCCAGAGGGTCGCTTCCCGGCCAGTCGCCGGCAGCTGTGGCGCCGACGGCGCGGCGGTCGTCGTCCGTGGTGGCGACGTCAGGCACCGGTCTCCCCGGCACCGCGCTGGTCGGCGCCGGTTCCCTGTGCACCGGATCGCTCGGCACCGGAGGCGTCCGCACGGGGAAGTCCGGCCGCCGAGGAGGACGCCGAGGAGGCCGCAGGAGCCTGGGTCGGGTCTGCTGCGGGCTTGCGGTTCTCGGAGATCGCCTGGTGGTGGCGGATCACCTCGGAGATGATGAAGTTGAGGAATTTCTCCGCGAAGGCCGGATCGAGCTGCGCCTCCTCGGCCAGCATGCGGAGACGTGCGATCTGGGCGGCTTCGCGCTGCGGGTCGCCCGCGGGCAGGTCGTGCTCGGCCTTCAGGTGTCCCACCCGCTGCGTCGCCTTGAAGCGTTCCGCCAGGAGGTAGACGAGGGTCGCGTCGATGTTGTCGATCGAGCTCCTCACCGACAGGAGCTCGGCCATCACCTCGGGGGCCACACCTCCGGTGAGGGAACTGGCTGCCGGGTCGAAGCCACTGCGTGGGTGCGTCATGACTCCAGTCAAGCAGAACCCGGCGGGCGTCCGGAAACTGCGACTAGCCCTGCACCGTCGCCAGTTCCGGGCGGAGGACGGAGCGTGCCGAGTCGATGGTCGCCTGCCCCAGCACGCGCGTCCCCTGATACAGCACCACGGTCTGGCCGGGCGCGACGCCGCGCATCGGCTCGACCAGGCGCACCAGGAGCTGCTGCGTCCCGTCCTCGGCCACCTCGACGCCGGCACGTGCGGCCACGGGATCGCCGTGCGCACGGACCTGTGCCATGCAGTCGAACTCCCTGCCCGTATGCACCTCGTCGATGGGCAGCCCGGCCCAGGACACCTTGATGCCCCGCATCTCGTCGATGGCGAGCAGGTGCTCGGGCCCCACGACGACCTCGTTCTGTTTCGGGCGGATCTCGAGCACGAAGCGCGGCTTCCCGTCCGCGGCAGGTGTGCCCAGCTTGAGTCCACGCCGCTGGCCGACGGTGAAGGCGTTGGCGCCGGGGTGGCTGCCGATCCTCTGCCCGTCGACGTCCACGATGTCGCCCTCCGTGAGGTCGATGCGCTCCTCGAGCCAGCCGCGCGTGTCCCCGTCGGGGATGAAGCAGATGTCGTGGCTGTCGGGCTTGTTCGCGACGGACAGTCCACGGCGCTCGGCCTCGGCCCGGACCTCCGCCTTCGACGGCGTCTCGGCGAGCGGGAACATGGAGTGCCGGAGCTGCTCGTGGGTCAGGACGCCGAGCACGTAGGACTGGTCCTTGGCCCAGTCGGCCGCGCGGTGCAGCTCGGGGTTCCCGTCCGCGTCCTCGATGACCTTCGCGTAATGCCCGGTGCACACGGCATCGAAGCCGAGGGCGAGCGCCTTCTCGAGCAGGGCCGCGAACTTGATGCGCTCGTTGCACCGCATGCAGGGATTGGGCGTGCGCCCCGCGGCGTACTCCGCGATGAAGTCATCGACGACATCCTCCTTGAAGCGCTCGGAGAAGTCCCAGACGTAGTACGGGATGCCGAGGATGTCGCAGGCGCGCCAGGCGTCCCGCGAGTCCTCGATGGTGCAGCAGCCCCGGCTGCCCGTGCGGAGCGTCCCCGGCATCCGGGAGAGCGCGAGGTGGACGCCGACGACGTCGTGCCCTGCCTCCACTGCACGCGCCGCCGCCACCGCGGAGTCGACGCCGCCGCTCATCGCTGCCAGTACCCTCATGATGAAAAACCCGTTCCTGCAGTTCGAATGGTTGATGCGTGTCCTGCCATGCCCGCCTTCCGGGCACGGGCATACGCGCCTCCGATGGCGGCCACCACGGCGTCAACGTCGTCGACCGTGGATGTATGCCCGAGGCTGAACCGCTGGGCGCCACGCGCCTCGTCCTCCGTCAGTCCCATGGCCAGCAGGACGTGGGAGGGCCGCGGGACGCCCGCCGTGCAGGCGGAGCCCGTGGAGGACTCGATCCCCGCGAGGTCGAGCAGGAACAGGAGCGAATCCCCCTCGCACCCGGGGAAGGTGAAGTGGACGTTGCCGGGAAGCCGTGCCCCCTCCGGGGCAGGATGCCCGACACCGCGGAGCACTGCGTCCGGGACCTCCCGCCGGATGCCGTCGATCAGGCGGTCCCTCAGCGCGGCCAGGCGGGGACCCTCCTCGCGCAGGTGGGTGGTGGCGTCCTCGGCCGCAGCGGCGAACGCGGCGATGCCGGCGCCGTCGAGCGTTCCCGACCGGATGTCCCGCTCCTGCCCCCCGCCGTGCTGGACCGGTGTGAGGGTGACGGCGCGGCCCACGAGGAGGGCGCCGACCCCCACGGGTCCGCCGATCTTGTGCGCGCTGACGGCCATGGTGGCGAGCCCGGACTCCGCGAAGGACAACGGGACGGAGCCGAAGGCCTGCACTGCGTCGCTGTGCACGGGGACGCCGTACCGGGAGGCCTCGGCCACGACGGCGTGGATCGGCTGGACGGTCCCCACCTCGTTGTTGGCCCACATGACGGTCACGAGCGCGGTGCGCTCGGGCGCCTCGGCCAGCGCGTCCCGCAGCGCGTCGAGGGAGACCACGCCGGTCGGGTCCACGGGCAGCCACACCACCTCCGCACCCTCGTGCCGCTCCAGCCACTCGACGGTGTCCTGGACGGCATGGTGCTCCACCGAGCTGCAGAGAACCCTGGTGCGGGCAGGATCCGCTGCACGCCGCGCCCAGTAGAGGCCCTTGATGGCGAGGTTGTCCGCTTCGGTGCCGCCGGAGGTGAAGATGACCTCCGAGGCGTGAGCGCCCGCGGCCGCGGCGATCGTCTCCCGGGCTTCCTCCACCGAACGCCGGGCGCGGCGGCCCGAGCCGTGGAGGGAGGAGGGATTTCCGCTCCGGCTGAGTTCGCGGGTGAGTGCGGCGAGCGCCGGCGCCGAGATCGGCGTGGTCGCCGCGTGATCGACATACACGGGCACGTATCGATTCTACGGGCGCCACGCCGTCCCGCCGATTCCCGTGGCGCCCGTCACGGGCAGGGCGCCGCGTCCGGCCCGTGGTGGCGGAGCGGTGGTAGAACTGCAGGGTGGACAGTCAAGCAACGGCTCCTTCCCCCATCGCCTCCGTTCCCGTGTTCCGGCACGGAGTGCACGCGTTCGGTTCCCGCACCATCGATTTCGACCGCCGGGTCGCACTCATTGCGGTCATCAACCGGACTCCGGACTCCTTCTACGACGGCGGGGCGACCTTCGCGCTCCAGGCAGCCGTGGACGCGTCCCTGAAGGCGGTCGACGACGGCGCCGACTGGGTGGACATCGGCGGAGCGCCCTTCTCGCCCGGCGACCCGATCCCGGCAGCCGAGGAGGCCGAGCGGATCGTCCCCGTCATCAGCGCCGTGCGGGCGGCGTCGGACGTCATCATCTCCGCCGACACTTTCCTGCCCGACGTGGCTCGGCAGGCGCTCGCGGCAGGGGCCAACGTGGTCAACGACACCACCGGGCTGCGGGATCCGGACATGGCGGCCGTGGTGGCCGACGCCGGCGCGCACCTGATCATCACCCACAGCCTGGCGGAACCGCGCACGGTGTATCCGAGGCCCTCCTACGACGACGTGGTCCGCGAGATCGTGGAGTTCCTCCTCCGCAAGGTGGAGGAGGCGATCCGGCTGGGGATCCCGGAGGACCGGATCCTGCTGGATCCGGGACACGACCTCAACAAGAACACGCTGCACTCACTGGAGATCACCCGCCGGTTCGCCGAGATCGCCGGACTCGGCTTCCCCACCGTGGCAGCGGTGTCGAACAAGGATTTCATCGGTGAGACCCTGGACCGGCCCAAGCGTGAACGCGTGGAGGGATCCCTCGCGGCGGCAGTGATCTGCATACTCGGCGGAGCCCGCGTGGTCCGGATGCACAACGTCCCGGCGTCACGGGCGGCCATCGATCTCACCGAGGCAGTCCTCGGCTGGCGGCAACCGGCCTACCTCCGCCACAACATGGGCGACGTCAACGCGCCGGCCGAACCGTGATCACCGCCCTGGTCCCGACCTCGTCGGACCCTATCGACGACGACGCGCTCCATCGGATCTACGCCTATCCCGCCGATCCCCCCGCCGGCCGGCCGTACGTCCGCTTCAACTTCATCGCGGCAGCCGACGGCGCCGCGACGAGCGGAGGCCTCTCCGCCGGGCTGGGGAACGACGGCGACCAGCGGATCTTCACCGTCCTGCGACGGCTCGCGGACGTGGTCCTGGTGGGAGCCGGGACCGTCCGCGCGGAGGGCTACGAGGGCGACCTCGTCGATGACGCCGCACGTGCCTGGCGCTCCGCGAGCGGACTCGCGCCGCACCCGGCGATCGCGGTCATCTCCGGCAGCCTCGACCTCGATCCGGGCGCGGGCTTCTTCCGCAGCGCTCCGGTGCGTCCGATCATCCTCACCAGCAGGGATGCGCCGGCGGAGAAGCGGGCGGCGCTCGCGGCTGTCGCCGACATCGTTCCGTGCGGACCGGACACGGTGCAGGTTCCCGCGATCCTCGCCGACCTCGGGCGGCGAGGACTCACGAAGGTCCTCTGTGAAGGAGGCCCGTCCGTCCTGGGGGGCTTCACCCGTGCGGACGCCGTCGACGAACTGTGCCTCTCGATCAGTCCCCTGCTCGCCGGCGGAGACGGTCCCCGGATCTCCGTCGGCGCGAGCCCGGCGGTTCCCGTCGCGCTGACGCTGTCCTCCCTGCTGACGGAGGACAGCGCCCTCTACGCGCTGTACCGGCGCCCGACGCTGTACCGACGCGCGACGCTGTACCGTCGAGCAGCCTGATCCCGCGCCCCGGGTTCCTCCTGCTCCGAGCTCCGGGCTTGCCTGCGCGAACTCCCGCCGCCCTGGCCCTCGACCCCAGGGTGAACTCTTTGCGTGCGTGCGGCGTTGTACCTGAGGTCCCGCGATCACCTGTACGTCATTCGAGGATTCCGCGTGCGCGTTGAGGGGCTCACCGAGGCCCTGGCTTTGGTGCGGACAGTCCGGCGCCCTTAGTCTCAGGTGGTACCGGGACGCTGCAGCACCACAGTGAGCGGTCGCGGTCGGAACCCCAGGACGACCCCCAGGAAAGGCCGGATCGATGGCAGAGGCACCACGGAAGTCGTACTACGACGTCCTCGGCGTGCCTCCGGAAGCCGACATCAAGGTCATCAAGGATGCCTACCGCCGGGCAGCGCGCGCCGCGCACCCCGACCTCGGCGGCAGTGCCGAGCAGTTCCACGACGTCGCCGTCGCCTACGAGACACTGAGCGATCCCCAGCGACGGGAGCGCTACGATGCCGACACCGGACGCGCCCGTCCCGCATCGGCAGGCACTGCCTCGGCGGCAGGAAACAGCCGTATGCCGTCGGGCCCTCGTCCTTCGGCCGGGACGCGGGTCGAGGACGAGGACGCCGCGAAGTCCCCACCGGACTACCTGCCGCCGTTCTCGCCGTCGGCTCCGCCGGCCGTTCCCCTGATCCTCGCCGGACGCCAGGTCCACGGATCCCCACGGCAGCCCGGCTTGTTCGCGCGCAGGTCGTCGGGTGTCCGTGCGCGCATCGATGGTGAGCTGCGCACTGCGGCCCTGCTCGACCGGGCGCTGCTGCCCACCTACCCCGCGGCCCGCCTGGTCAACGGCGTCGAGTTCGATGACCGCGAAAGGACGGCGGCCGGGCATGTCCTGCTCGCCGGATACAGAATGGCCGTGATCGACTCGTTCACGGCGGCACCGGGGAATTTCGCCTGGGACGGCCGGTCGTTGCGCCATCAGGGCCGCTCCGTCGACCTGCAGCTACCCCGGACCGTCCGCGCGGTGCAGGACCTGTTTCCCGAATGCAACGTCGCCGGGTGGGTGGTGATCCATGGGGCGCCCGACAATCCCTTCGCGCCGGTGATCGACGTCCCACCGGGATTCGACCGGTCCTCGACCGCCGTGGTGCAGGTCGTGAACGCAGGCACCGCCGTGCGCACCATCCGGTCCTTCCTGTCCTCCGGTCCCGCACCGAACGTGGTGCAGCTCCCGGTGCTCGCGCGCCTGCTGGCGTCCGCGGAGAGCTAGGCCGGCCGGAAGCTAGGATGGAGCGGTGTTCCGCATCCTCTTCCATACTCCAGAAATACCGGGCAACACCGGCGCAGCCATCCGCCTCGCTGCCGTGGCGGGTGCGGAACTCCACCTCGTGGAGCCACTGGGGTTCAGCCTCGAGGACTCCAAGCTGAAGCGGGCCGGGCTCGACTACCACGACCTCACGGTGCTGCACGTCCATGCAAGCCTCGACGAGGCATGGACCGCCCTGCAGCCCGAGCGGGTCTTCGCCTATACCTCGGACGGGGACGTCTCGTACACGGACATCGCCTACCAGCCGACCGACGTCCTGCTCTTCGGCCGCGAATCCGACGGCCTTCCGTACGACGTCAAGCACGACAGCCACATCACGTCGCGGGTCCGCGTTCCGATGCTCCCCTCGCGCCGCTCGCTCAACCTCGCCAACACAGCATCCATCGTCCTCTACGAAGCCTGGCGCCAACAGGGCTTCGCGGGCGCCCAGCGATGATCCACTCCTAGGAGCCCCCATGCCCGCTCGCCATGCCGCAACCCTGCCCGACGGTGGAGCGGAGGACTACGACCGCCTTGCTCCTGCCGTATGGAACCCGGTGAGCAACGCCGTCGTCGCCGCTGCCGACGTCCTCGTGGGCGAGCGCGTTCTCGATGTCTTCGCCGGGACCGGCTCGGGAACCGTTCCCGCCGCGCAGCTCGCGGGACCGGACGGGCACGTCGACGCCGTCGACCGCTCGTCGGCGATGCTCGACCTCGCGGAAGCGAAGACCCAGGCACTCGGGCTGGACAACGTGTCCTTCCACCGCGCGGACCCCGCGCATTGGGAGCCGGAAGCACCCTTCGACGCCGTCATCAGCTGCTATGGCATCTTCCTCCTGGACGACATGGACGCGGGGATGGACCGCATCGTCCGCCTGCTGCGCCCCGGCGGAAGGATCGCGGTGAGCGCGTGGGACGACGGCGCCCTCGAGCCGTTCGGCGAGATCCTCCTCGACACCATCCGGACCACCTCGCACGGCCATGTCCCCGCCGACTCCCCTGCGCCGGTCTTCGTGGACAACTGCAGGAGGCTTGCCTCCGTCGACCGTCTCGAGGAATGGCTCGGCGCCCGGGGCCTGACGGAGATCACCATCGAGAAGCTGGGGCTGGCCGCGCCCCTCGAGCCGGAGTACGCGTGGTCGCTGGCGCTCGGCAGCGGCTACCGCGGATTGCTGCCGGAGGCACCCGAGGCCCTCGAGGAGGTCCGGCGTGCCTTCGTGGAGCGCCTCGGTGGGGATTTCGTCCTCAACGCGGACTCGCTCATCGCCGTCGGTTCCTACCTGCCGGAGGGCTAGGCCCGCGTCGAACCATCCGGAGGCCGTCCCGCTGCGAATGATAGATGTCAGCGGACGAGCGGAACCCGGGAGGGGTGGTGGGATAGTGATTGTGCAGCAGGGACGAGCGCGGATCCCGCGGCAGGACACTCCCTCCATCGTTCGGTCTGGGCCTCACGGCGCTTTATGCTGGAGCCCTATGGAAACGCCACGAGCAAGCCGGGTCAGCCCTCCAGCGGCCCCAGCGGACGAGATGGCCGTCGATCCCGGCGTCGGTCCCACCCTGACCGATCTGCTGCTGCGGATCGCACGGCAGGACCGTACCGCGTTCGCCCTCTTCTACGAGCAGACGTCGAAGCGCGTCTACGGGCTGGCCCGGCGGGTGCTCATCGACCCCGACCTGAGCGAGGACGCCACGCAGGAGGTGTACCTCCAGGTGTGGAACACCGCCGAGCGCTTCAATCCGGCGCTGGGCAGCCCCATGGCCTGGCTCATGACGCTCGCCCACCGCCGCGCCGTCGACAAGGTGCGCTCGGAGCAGAGCGCCACGGACCGGGAAGCCCGCTACGGAGCCGCCACGCAGACCATCGATCACGACGACGTCGTCGACACGGTCACCCAGCGCCTCGAAGCGGAGAGCGTGGTCCGGTGCCTGGACACACTCACCGAGACCCAGCAGGAATCGGTGAGACTGGCCTACTACGGTGGGCTCACCTACCGCGAGGTGGCCGAGAAACTCGGCGTCGCGGTGCCGACCATCAAATCGAGGATCCGTGACGGATTGCTCCGACTCAAGACCTGTTTGGGGGTGAGCTGAGATGCAGGACAAGGACATGAAGAGACAATTCGCCGATGACCTCGGGACGGACCTGGCACGCGGCCACGTCCTCGAGTGGGCCGAGCTCTACGCGCTGGATGCCATCAGCGCCGACGAGCGCCGGGTTCTCGAGGCGTTCCTGGAGGACGCGGACCCGGCGATCAGTGCCACATTCGCCGATCGCGTCCGTACCGACCGCGAAGCGATCACCTCGGCCTTTGCCGTCGACCAGATCGAGCCGCCGGCGGACCTGTTCGAGCGTATCGTCGCGCAGCTCCCGGCGATCGCGGACAGCGACGCGGGTCAGAGCCTACCGCTTCGTCCGCAGTCCCCCGGGACAGCCTCCCCTTCCGGTCCGGCGGAGGCGGCGGGTCAGGACGAGCTGGCGCAGCGCCGCTCGGCCAAAGCCTCCCTGTCCTCGCGTGCCGGACGCTGGATCGTCGCCGCAGCAGCGGCAGCCGTCCTCGCCGTGGGCGGAGTCACCATCGCCCAGAACCTCCAGCAGACCACCGTCGAGCAGGAGGTCCTGCAGGCATCCGACGTCCGAACGCAGCAGCTGAACCTAGCGGCCGGCGGTGTCGCGGACCTGGCAGTGTCCGGCGAGAAGAACGCAGCCGTCGTGACCCTGAGCGGTGTTCCTGCCCCGGCCGAGGGACACGTGTACCAGATGTGGCGCATCCCTGCCGATGGAACGGCGCCGGTCTCCGTGGGCACGATGTCCGGAGAGGACGTCGCGGGAACCAAGGTCACCGAACTCACGGACATCAGCGGATACACCGCGATCGCCATCACGGTCGAGCCCGAGGGCGGTTCGGCGGCACCGACCCTGCCGATCGTCGCCCAGATCCCGCTCGGGGCCTGATCCCGCTCACGCCCTGATCCGGTCGGACACCAGTCCGGCCCGACCCCACCGGTACTGATGTGCGTCTCGGTACCGCTAGAAGCCCGCGATCGTTTCGTCGGTGTTGATACCGACAACGTGGAAGGACTCGGCACTGCGTCCGTCGGGCAGTCCGCCGCGCCGGGCGTTGTCCTGCAGGATGGCCCGGACCCTCGACTGCATCCGCTCGACGTCGGGATGCTGGCTGCGGTGCGCGGTGATGGCCGCGATCTTCCGGTCCTCCGACCCCGTCACGTCGACGTAGCGATTCTCGAGGTGGGCCGGTCCCCCGTAGAACCACAGCCAGGGGACCCGGAAACTCCTGAGCCCGGCGGCCTCGAGTTCGGGATAGGCGAAGGGGTTCTCCACGGCCGGGTAGATGGCCCTCGTGACCGCCTCCCCGCAGGCGAGGTGGTCGGGGTGGCTCTTCTGGATCCGGTCCCAGCTCCGTTCCGGGTGCATCGACACCACGATGTCCGGACGGACCTCCCGCATCCGGCGCACGATCTGGCGGATCACGTCGTCCGTCGGCTCGAGGTAGCCGTCCGGCTCCCCGAGGAACGTGACGTCGCTGACGCCGACGATCTCCGCCGCGGCACGCTGCTCCGCGCGGCGGAGGGACGCGATGCCCGGCCGGTCCTCGTCGGAGAACCCGCCGGCGTCGCCGTCGGTCAGTATGCAGTAGCTGACGGACGCACCGGCGGCGGTCCATCCAGCAATGGTGGCAGCCGCCCCGAAGTCGATGTCGTCGGGGTGCGCGGCGAAGACCAGTACGCGTTCGGGAGCGGATCCCGTTCCATCGACCACGTCCTACAGGCCGCGCTTCCGGATTTCCTCGGTGGCCTGGGGCAGCACCGTGAAGAGGTCCCCGACGATGCCGAAATCTGCGATCTCGAAGACGGGAGAGTCGGCATCCTTGTTGATCGCGACGATCACCCTGGACGTCTGCATCCCTGCTCTCTGCTGGATGGCCCCCGAGATCCCGGCCGAGATGTACAGCTGCGGCGACACGGTCTTGCCCGTCTGCCCGATCTGTGCCGAGTGCTCGATCCAGCCCGCGTCGGTCGCAGCCCTCGAGGCTCCGACCGCACCGCCGAGTGCATCGGCCAGGTCCTCCAGCGGCCCGAAGTTCCCATCGACGCCGCGGCCGCCGGCGACGATGACTCGCGCCTCGGCCAGTTCAGGCCTGCCGCTGACCGGCTTCTCGACACGGCCGGTGACGCGTGCTGCCGCCGTCGGCAGCTCGACAGGGATCCTTACCTCGCGCGGCGACGACGGAAGGCCCGCTTCGGCCGCCTCCACGCTGTTGGGTTTGATCGTGAGGATCGGGACGCCGGTCGTCACGCGGCAGTCGACCGTGTAGGAGCCGGCGAAATCCGACTTCGTGGCCGTCAGGTTCCTGCTGAGACCGACGACGTCAGTGATCACGCCGGACTCGAGCCGGATGCCTGCCCGCGCCGCGATCTCCTTCGCCTCGTAGGAGTTGCCCAGCAGCACGACGTCCGCACCGGTCGCGCGCACGGCGGCCGCAAGGAACGCGGCCTTGCCTGCCACGAGCACCTCCGACACGGCGCCCTCGGGCCGGTAGACCTCCTGCACACCGTAGGACCCGACGCCGTCGAGGTACGCCGGGTCCGCGTCGTCGGCAAGGGCGACGACGACATCGCCGAGGGAAGCCCCCAGGGAGAGGAGCTCCCGCTCGCTCTTGGCGAGGCTTGCTCCGGGATGGTCCAGGAATACGAGGACGGTAGTCATGCGAAGAGTCTCCTGCAACGGTTGGTGCGGCGAAGGACGGACTAGAGGAGCTTCTGTCCCGCGAGGAAGTCGACGAGCCTGATACCGGCGTCGCCCTCGTCGGTGATGATGATCCCCTGAGTGCGCGGCGGCCTCGGGGCCGCCGCCTCGATCCTCGTCCAGGAACCGGCGAAGCCCACCTCATCGGGCTGGAGCCCCACATCGGCGAGTGAGAGGACCTGGATCTGCTTCTTCTTGGCCGCCATGATGCCCTTGAAGTTCGGGTACCGGGGCTCGTTGATCTGGTCCGTGACGGATACCAGCGCCGGCAGGGGCGCTTCGACGGTTTCGGCGAAGGTGTCGTTGTCACGGCGCGCGGCGAGCTTCCAGCCGCTGTCCTCACGCGTCAGGTCGAGCGACGCCGCGAAGGTGACCTGGGGCAGGGCGAGCCGCTCGGCGAGCTGCGCAGGGACGAGGGAGGTCTCGCCGTCCGTGGACGCCATGCCCGTGAGGATGAGGTCGAACGGTCCGGCGTGCTGCAGGAGGGCGGCGAGCGCCCTGGAGGTGGCCGAGGCGTCGGATCCGCGCAGCGCCTCGTCCGTGAGGTGCACTCCGTCATCGGCGCCGATCTGGAGGGACTTCTTGACTGCGCCGACCGCGGCCGCGGGGCCCATCGTGATGGCCGTGACCCGGTGGCCGGCCGCCGCTCCCCCCTGGGCCTCGACGAGCTGGAGGGCCGCTTCGAGCGCGTACTCGTCCAGTTCGGAGAGGATGCTCTCGGTGCGTACCGTCGTCAGGTCATCGCTGCTGATGTGGCGGTCGAACTGAGCATCGGGAACATGCTTCACGAGTACCGCGATGCGCAGTCCTGGAGCTGGAGCCTCGTCCATTGCTGACCTTCCTCGTTCGGGGATCTTCCCATCGACTAGCTAACCATAGGTGACGTCGGCGTCCGCCCGGATCCGCCGCCGCCGTCCTGCTCCCGACGCGTGACGCACTCGAGGCGGTCCCGGATCCGGGACCGCCTCGAGTGCACTGTTCACCTGCAGGCAGGCCCGCCGGGTAAACCTATGGGGTCGGCGCCTGAGCGAGCGTGACCTCCACGGTGCGGGACTCTCCTCCCCGCGTGATCTCCACCGGTACCTGCTGTCCCACCGTCTGGATCCGCACCGCGGCCGTCAGGGACTGCGGGTCGCTGACGGTGAAGTTCCCCACCTTGGTGATGACGTCGCCCACCTGCAGCGCGGCGTCCTCCGCAGGTGAATCCGGTTCGACCGACTCGACGAGCGCGCCGGACGAGAAGGTGGACGTGCTCTGGGACCCGTCGTCGGAGGCCGGCGTGACGCTGACCCCCAGGAACCCGTGGGTCGCCTCACCGTTCGCGATGATCTCCTTCGCGATGCGGTCCGCATAGTTGATCGGGATCGAGAAACCCACTCCGATGTTGCCGGTGGACTCGCCGGAGCCGGCCGATGCGATGGCGACGTTCACGCCGATGATCTTCCCGTCCGTGTCCACGAGCGCGCCGCCCGAGTTGCCCTGGTTGATCGCGGCGTCGGTCTGGATGACGTTGAGGTAGATCGAGCCCTGTGCCTGCGTCTGCTGCGACCCGGATCCGCCCGGCGGCAGGAAGTTGAAGCCTTCACCGTCCGGGGACTCGGTGCTGTCCGACGAATCCTCGGGCACGGCCGAGGACGCCACGCTGATGGTCCTGTTCAGGGTGGAGACGATGCCGTCGGTGACCGTTCCGCTCAGGCCGAGCGGAGCACCGATGGCAATCGCGGTGTCACCGACGTTCAGCTCGTCGGAGTTCCCGAGGTTCGCCGCGGTCAGGTCGGGGGCGTCGATCTTGACCACCGCGAGATCACTCAGGGGATCGGTTCCGACCACCGTGGCCGGGAAGACGCGTCCGTCGTTGAGCTTGACCTCGACGGTCGGGTCGGAGACCTGCCCGCCCAGGGTGACCACGTGGGTGTTCGTGAGGATGTGGCCGTCCGTGTCGAGGATGATGCCCGATCCGGAGCCGCCGGCGTTACCGCCGCTGACGGCGATCGTGACGACGCTCGGCGAGGCCGTCACCGCAGCCCCCGTGATGGTGTTGACGTCCTCGGTGTTGTTCACCACGATCGACTCGGGGGCGGTCTGCGATGCACTGACGGGCGAGCTGTCATCGAGCACGGTGTAGGCGGCCGTCGCCGCGCCGCCGCCGATGAGCCCGGCAGCGAGGACTCCTGCGGCGAAGGTCGCGAGCCCCACGCGCTTGCGCTCCCTCGTCCCCGCTCGTCCGTGCTGCGGGGCGGACGGGTAGCTGCCGCTCTGGCCGCCGTAGAAGGGCTGGTGCCCCGCGTAGGCGGGATGGGGAGCGTCCTGCGCGAAGTCCTGGTGCTGGCCCCCCTGCGCAGGACCGGAGACGGCGGGATGCTGCGCGGTCGGCGTAGCTGCGGCCGGCTGGACCGTCGTGTCCGGGGAGTCCCCGGACGCCCGTCCCGCGTCGTGCTGCCCTTCGGGACCCGGCCGGCCGGTCGCCGCGTGCTGATCGTTCCGGCCCGTCCCCCATGACGGCGGGTTGGAAGGCTGCGGAGGAAGGGGGCGATCTGCGGCGCCCGGAGTGCCCGGCTGCTCGTTCATGGGAGGTCCTTTCGTTGCTGTTGACCACATCATGGCAACCTTCGCTGAGCCTCAAGCATGCGTTTGCTGTGCGGTTTCTGAGAAGTTGCTGTCACTGGACCCGGTGCAGACCAGCTGCAGAAGGATCGCGACTCCCCCAGTATCCCCTGCCCACCGCTGGGGCGGCGGGGCCGGGCGGGCGATCCGCCGGCCGCCGTCGTGCTGGGGGGTGCGGAGAATGCCGACGGGAAGCAGAGCGTAGCGTCGTCGCGCTTTCGCTAGGGGCATAGGTGCGGTGGTGGACGCTCCCGGAGCCCAACCATAGAATCGGGAAGACAGGGAGCCTCCGGCGTCCGCCGACCCCAGTCCTGGGACCGGTAGGGTCCGGGGGACGTGCTGAAGGGTCGAAAATGCGAATGATGAGCAGGCGCATCCGCGTCTCTGCTGTCCTGGGTGCCGTCGTGGCGGTCCCTTTTGTCTCGAGCGCGGCGGCCTTCGCCGACGAGCCGATCACCTTCCCCTCCGGGGACTACGTCACCGACACTGCGGGAGTCCTCAGTCCGGGCGAGGAGAGCGAGCTCGAGGCGGCCATCGAGGAGCTGCGGTCGCAGGAGGGCTTCACGGTCCGGGTCGCCTACGTCGATACCTTCGAGAACCCGACGGATCGCAACCAGTGGGCCACGACGACGGCCCAGCTCAACGACCAGACCTCGAACGAGGGACTTCTGGCGATCGCCGTCGAGCAGGGAGCCGCCTCCTACGTCGTGGGGAGCGGTTCGGCCATCGGCGGACAGGGCCAGGACATCTACAGCCAGTTCATCGGGCCCGAACTGCAGCAGGGCAGGGACTTCGCAGGGGCCGGACTGGCCGCGGTGCAGGGCACCGAGGAAGCACTCGCGGGCAGCTCCGCCGGCGGTTCCGCCGGAGGGAAGCCGACGGGAAGCACCGGTTCGACCGGCGGCAGCGCCCTCGGTGGCCTCGCCCTTGTGGGCGGACTCGTCGCCGTGGCCGGCGCCGGCGGGTACATGCTGCTCAAGAACCGCGGCGGCAGCGGCGCACAGAGGAAGCGCGAGGAGTACGGCTACGGGCCGGTACCCTCCGCCAGTGGCGAGGTGGTCGATCCGCTTGCCTCGGTGAGCGTCGAGGACCTGCGCAAGCGCGCCGGGAGCCTGCTCGTCGCCGCCGACGACGCCATCAAGTCCAGCGAGCAGGAACTGGGCTTCGCCGAAGCCCAGTACGGCAGGGAAGCCATCACGACGTTCTCGCAGGACATCGCCGCGGCACGGCAGCACATGAGTGAGTCGTTCAAGCTGCAGCAGCAGCTCGACGACCACATCCCCGACACCGAGCAGCAGCAGCGCCAATGGCTCGGCGAGATCATCCGCCGGTGCGAGGACGTCAACTCGTCCCTGCAGGCACACAAGGCGGACTTCGACTCGCTGCGCGAGCTCGAGCGGAACGCTCCGGACGCCCTGCGACGGGCGCAGGCCGCCGCCGGCGAGGCAGGCCGACGGTTCGCCGCGGCCGAGCAGTCGCTCCGCGCTCTGCAGGGCCGCTACCTCGAGACCGCGACCTCCCAGGTGGCCGACAACATCGAGCAGGCGCGCGAACGGCTCTCCTTCGTCGACAGCGCCGCTTCCGAAGCCCAGTCGCGCATGGCCGCCGGCGACACGGGACGGGCCGTCGTGGCAGTCCGGGCCGCGGAGGAAGCGGTCCACCAGAGCACGGTCCTGCTGGACGCGATCGACAAGCGTGCCGAGGAGCTGGCGGCGGCCGAGCGCGAGCTCGAGCATGCCCTCCCCGAGACGGAGCAGGATCTCGCCCAGGCCCAGGCCATGGACCGGACGGGACAGTACCGCGACCTGGCGGGACCGGTCGCGGCCGTGCAGTCCGCGGTGACGACCGTGCGGCAGGAGCTGCAGCGCGGGCGCAGCAACCCCGTGGCGCTCCTGCAGCGGCTCGAAGCCGCCCATTCCCAGCTCGACGCAGCCCTCGGTGGCGTCCGCGACCAGGCCGAGAACGTCCGGCGAGCCCAGGACTCCCTCCAGCACGCGATCATCGCCGCGCAGTCCGGCATCTCGGGTACAGCCGACTACATCCGGGCGCGGCGCGGCGGAGTGGGCAGCGAAGCACGGACGCGGCTGGCTGAAGCCGAGCGCAACCTCGACTACGCCGTGGACCTCCAGCGCTCCGACCCCGTGACGGCACTGTCCCACGCCCAGCAGGCGGCAGTGCTGGCCGATCAGGCAGCCCAGCTGGCCGAGCAGGACGTGGAGGGCTTCGGCCGGGGCCGTATGGGCATGGGCGGTATGTACGGCGGCCGGGGCGACGGCATGGGCGGGGCGCTGCTCGGCGGCATCCTGCTCGGGTCCATCCTCAACGGTGGCGGAGGCTTCGGCGGCGGGTTCGGCGGAAGCTACGGCGGCGACGACGGGGGCGGTGGATTCGGCGGCGACGGCGGGAGCTTCGGCGGCGGCGGCTTCGGCGGGTTCGACGGCGGCGGCGGCGGCTTCGGTGACTTTGGGGGCGGCGGCGGCGACTTCTAGGCCGCTTCGCCGGTTCCACCAGCAGGACGCACTATTCGGAAGAATCGAAAGGGAAATCAATGGTAAAGCAGTCAATTTTCGGCAGGATCGCCCAGCTCACGCGAGCCAACATCAACGCGTTGATCGACCAGGCGGAGGATCCGCAGAAGATGCTCGACCAGATGGTCCGCGACTTCACGAACAGCATCGCCGAGGCCGAGAGCGCCGTCGCGCAGACCATCGGCAACCTCCGCATGATGCAGGACGACTACAACGAGGACGTCGAGAACGCCCGCAGCTGGGGCAACAAGGCGCTTGCGGCCTCCCGCAAGGCCGACGAGTACCGTGCATCCGGCGACACGGCGGATGCCCAGAAGTTCGACAACCTGGCCAAGGTGGCCATCCAGCGGCAGATGGCCGCGGAGAACGAGGCGAAGGGCGCCGAGCCGACCATCGCGTCGCAGACCGAGATCGTCGACAAGCTCAAGGACGGCCTCAACCAGATGAAGGGCAAGCTCGGCGAACTGACCACCAAGCGTGACCAGCTCATCGCCCGCGCGCGCACCGCCCAGGCGCAGCAGCAGGTGCACGACGCCGTGAAGAGCATCGACTTCATGGACCCGACGAGCGAGGTGGGCCGCTTCGAGGAGAAGATCCGGCGCGAGGAGGCTCGGGTCCGAGGACAGCAGGAGCTCGCGTCGTCGAGCCTGGACGCGCAGTTCGAGAGCCTGGAGGACCTGGGCGAGCAGACCGAGATCGAAGCGCGCCTCGCCGCACTCAAGTCCGGCTCCGGCACGCAGTCGGCGATCGGTCAGGGTGCCACCACCGACGCGACGGCCGGCGCTCCCTCGACCACGGGCGAAACCACCTACTGACCCGCGGATCCGCCGCGCGGATTCCATCAGCGGATCGAGGAAGGGAACCACGGCTTTTCGGCCGTGGTTCCCTTCTTGTCAACGCGGATCACGGCTGAGGGCGCCCGGGTAGATTGAGGGCATGGCCGTGACACTGGTGTGGTTCCGCGATGATCTCCGTATTTCCGACAACCCCGCGCTCGCCGCGGCCGCGGACAGCGGGGACGACGTCGTCGCCTGCTACGTCCTCGACGAGGACACAGAGGGCATCCGCCCGTTGGGCGGCGCCTCGAAGTGGTGGCTGCACCACTCGCTCGCGGCGCTGGCGGCGTCGCTCGCCGACCTCGGCATACCCCTCGTCCTGCGCCGGGGAGCGGCAGCGGAGGTGCTCCCCGGGGTCGTGGCCGAGTCCTCGGCGCACGCCGTCGCCTGGAACCGGCGCTACGGGCTGGCAGAGCGCACCACGGACGCCGCGCTGAAGGCCGCCCTGGCGGATCACGGGGTCGAGGCGACGAGCTACCAGGCCAACCTGATGTACGAACCGTGGGAGGTCACCTCGGGGACGGGAGGGGCCTACAAGGTCTTCACACCGTTCTGGCGGGCCTGCCTGGCCTCGCGGACCCCCCGGAAGCCCCTCCCGGCCCCGGAGTCCCTGCGCGGGCCGCAGTTGCCTTCCGACGACCTCGACGCCCTGGGGCTCCTCCCGTCCCCCGACTGGGCGCAGGGACTCCGCGACACGTGGACACCCGGCGAGGCGGGGGCACACGCGCGGCTGGACGACTTCCTCGAGGGGGCCCGCGGCTACAAGGACAACCGCAACCTGCCCGCGGTCCAGGGCACCAGCATGCTCTCGCCCCACCTGCGGTTCGGGGAGATCAGCCCGTTCGAGGTCTGGCATGCCGCCCAGGACTCCAAGGACCCTTCGACGGCCGAGGACATCCGCGTCTTCGGCTCCGAGCTCGGCTGGCGGGAGTTCAGCTGGCAGCTGCTGTACTTCCACCCCGAGCTGCCGACCGTGAACTACCGTCCCGAGTTCAACGCCTTCGCATGGGAGAGCTCGACGAGGTCCGAGCTCGACGCGTGGCAGCGTGGACAGACCGGATACCCGCTGATCGACGCGGGGATGCGCCAGATGTGGGAGATCGGCTGGATGCACAACCGCGTCCGCATGGCGACGGCGTCCTTCCTCATCAAGAACCTCATGATCGATTGGCGCGTCGGGGAGAAGTGGTTCTGGGACTGCCTGGTGGATGCGGACGCCGCGTCGAACGCCGCGAGCTGGCAGTGGGTCGCCGGCTCCGGTGCCGATGCCAGCCCCTATTTCCGCATCTTCAACCCGGTGCTGCAGAGCAAGAAATTCGACCCCCAAGGGAAGTACCTCGTGCGGTTCGTACCCGAACTGGCGGACGCGGACAACGTCCACGAACCATGGAAGGGCGCGGCACCCGGTTACCCGGAACCCGTCGTCGACCTCAAGGAGAGCCGGGAGCGCGCTCTGAGCGCGTACAAGGCCCTGTCGGAGAGCTGAAGCCCGGCGCTTCCTCCGGTGCCCTGCGCCGGAGGAAGCGCCGGCGCAGGGCACAGAAGACGTGGACACAGCAAAAAGTCCGGCCCACCAGTGGTGGGCCGGACTTTTCTTCGTTGCGGGGACAGGATTTGAACCTGTGACCTCTGGGTTATGAGCCCAGCGAGCTACCGAACTGCTCCACCCCGCGGCGTGTAACCAACGTTACCGGCCGCGGGGCGTGAAGGCAAATCGGGCGGCTGCCCGCCCCTCCGGGGCTACTGCCCGGTGCCCGCCGAGACGCGTTCCTCGGCGTCGAGCGCCCGCTGGAGCGCGTCCTGCAGGCGGTCCTGCGCTTCACCGTAGGCAGCGAAGTCGCCGGCCGCGAGCGCAGCGTTCCCCTCCTTGATCGCCGTGTTGGCATCGTTGAGCGCGATCCGGAGGTCCGCCGCCGGATCGTCCGTCCCGGCGCCTCCCCCTGCGGACGGGGTGGGGGTCGGCGTCGGCGTCGCACCTTCGCCGCCGTCCTCGGCAGGGGGCGCTGCCGGGTCCTCGGGGGTCTCGCCGACATTCTCGCTGTCGCCCGTCGTCGCTCCGGAGTCTCCGCCGAAGACCTGGTCGAGTGCCTCGGCGAGCGTCGGTGCGAACCCGACGTTGTCACCGAAGCTCACGAGGACCCTCCGCAGGACGGGGAAGGACGAACTGCCCGAGGACTGCACGTATACGGGCTGGACGTAGGCGATCCCGCCACCGATCGGCAGGGTCAGCAGGTTGCCGTTGATGACCTCCGACGCGCCCTGGCGCAGCAGGTTGAGCTCCTGCGACACCGTGGTGTCCGAGTTGAAGAGGTTCTGCGCCTGGCCGGGACCGACCACGGAGTCCTGGCCCGAGCTGTCGAGGAGCGTGAGGCGCCCGTAGTTCTCGCTCTTGACGCCGTCCTCGCCGGTGCCGGCATCCCCGTTGGCCGCGAGGAAGCCGTACAGCACGTTCCTCGGGGTCTGGCCCGTCGGCACGAAGGGGATGTACGGCGTGGTCAGCGAGAACGCGGCCTCGTCCTGATTGGGCATCTGCAGTGTCAGGTAGAACGGCGGCTGGCGGTCCGTCGTCGCGGTCGTCGCCGCACCGTCCGCGCTCTCCTCCGGGTCGGCCGGCACGTTCCACGCCTCGCTGTTGTTGTAGAACTCGTCCGTGGAGGTGACGTGGTAGCGGGCGAGGAGTTCGCGCTGCACCTTGAAGAGGTCCTCGGGGTAGCGCACGTGCGCCATGAGGTCCGCCGACATCTCGCTGTAGGGCTTCAGAGAGGACGGGTACACCTTCTGCCAGGACTTCAGGATGGGGTCCTGGTCGTCCCAGGCGTACAGGTCCACCGAGCCGTCGTAGGCGTCGACCGTGGCCTTCACGGCATTGCGGATGTAGTTGACCTGCTCGGCCGGAAGAGCCGTCGCGAGGCCCTCGGCCGTCTGCGAATCCTGCGTCGCGGACTCCAGCTCCTGCTGCGTGGAGTAGGGGAAGTTGGCGCTGGTGGTGTACCCGTCGATGATCCACTTCACCCTGCCGTCGACGATCGCCGGGTAGCTGTTGCCGTCGAGCGTCAGGTAGGGAGCCAGCTTGCGGACGCGCTCCACGGGGTCGCGGTCGTAGAGGATCTGCGACGCGCTGTTCACCTGGTTGGAGAGCAGGAGGTCGGTGGACTGGAACTTCAGCGCATACACGAGGCGGTTGAAGGCGTTGCCCACATCCGGCCCGCCGTCGCCGTCGAACGTGGTGCGGGACTCGTCCTCGGAGTTCTCGTTCTGCGGGCGGTCGATCTCGGCGGGAGCCTGTCCTTCCGGCGCTCCGACGACCGAGTACTCGGGAGAGTCCTCACCGAAGTAGATGCGGGGCTCATAGGTGGACTCGTCACCGAGGACACCGGTCGAGGGGATCCCGGACTGCAGGAAGGACGGCCGGCCGTCCGGCTCCACGGTCGAACCGGCCGCGGCGACCACGCCGTAGCCGTGGGTGTAGAAGGCATGCTCGTTGACCCACCCTTCCGGTACACCGTTGGTGTCCAGTTCCCGCACGGCGATGACGGTGTCCTGGACTTCGCCGTCGATCTCGTAGCGGTCAACGTTGAGCGTCTCGGGGAACTGGTAGTACTGGCGGAACTGCTGGAGCTGGCTGAAGGCGTCGGACACGAGGTTCGGGTCGAGCAGGCGGATGTTCGCCGTGGTCTCCCCGTCGTCGCCCAGTGCGCCGGCCTGCGGGACCGCCTCGGGGTTGTACGCCTCGACCTCGACCTGGTCGAGGCCGTATGCCTCCCGGGTCAGGTTGATGTTCCGGTCGATGTACTCGCCCTCGAGACTGAGCTCGGACGGGCGCACCTGGAAGCGCTGCACGATGGCTGGGTAGACGCCGCCTGCGAGCAGGGCCGTGATGATGAGCATCGCCGTGCCGATCAGCGGCAGGCGCCAGCGGCCGATGAAGGCCGATGCGACGAACAGGACCGCCACGATGACGGCGGCGACAGCGAGGATCGCCTTGGTGGGGATGACCGCGTTGACGTCGGTGTAGAGCGCGCCGGCCCAGGTGCCCTGGTTCAGCAGCGTGTCGTAGCGGTCCAGCCAGTAGTTGACGCCCTGCAGGACCAGGAAGAGGGCCGCGACGACGGCGATGTGCACGCGGGCGGCCTTCGTGGTGAACAGGCCCTTCTCCTCGAGCCGGATCCCGCCGTACAGGTAGTGGGTGAGGACGGTGGCGATCGCGCTGATGATGACCACGCTGATGAGGAAGCCCGTCACGAAGCTGAGGAACGGCAGCGTGAACATGTAGAACCCGTAGTCCATCCCGAACTCGGGGTCGGACTTGCCGAACGGCACCCGGTTCAGGAAGAGCAGCACCTCCTGCCACTGCGAGGAGGCGGCGGTGCCCGCGAAGGCGCCGAGGACCACGGGGATACCGAGCATCAGCAGGCGCCGGATCGGCTCGAGCTGCGCCTGGTAGCGGTTCAGGTTGTCCTGGATGGCGCTGTCGGGTGCGTAGATGGGCCTGCTGTGGAACGCGATGCGCAGGCTGAAGTACACGGCACCGGCCATGATGAGGAACGCGACGACGAACAGCACGATCCGGGACAGGTTCTCGGTGACGAAGACCTCGAGGAACCCGAGCTGCTGGTACCAGAGAACGTCCGCGTAGACCTGGGACAGATAGACGAAGGCGATGACGATCACCGCCACGACGATGATCGTCGGGATCAGCGGGCTGCGGCGCCGGCCTGGTGAAGCACTTGCTGGGCTCGGCCTACTGCCGAACGGACGGTCTGGTCCGGATGTCACATCTACCTCATCGTTAGCTGCTGCTGCGGGTCACGATGACCGGTGTTCCCCTTCGCTCCCCAGCCCGGGACGGGCAGAAGACAGCGCGCAGGTCCGCCCTTCGTGTTTTCATTCTGCCCTGTTCACGCTCAGGCGGACCAATTAGGTTCCCGCGGGCGGCCGACCTGCCGGGATCGTCATCCAACCGTGTCATCCAACCGTGTCAGCCGAGGGGCCGGCCCGCTGCGATGCGCCCGTCCTGCCGGTTCAGCAGGCGGGCAGTCCCGCCGGGTCGCCGCCTGAGCCCAGTGATTCGACGGCGTCGAAGGCCTCGTCGAGCGTCGCCACCTTCACCACGGTCAGTCCGTCCGGGATGTGACCGACGACGTCGTCGCAGTTCCCCTCGGGAGCCAGGAAGAAGTCCGCGCCACCGGCGCGTGCCGCCACGAGCTTCTGGGCGATCCCGCCGATGCGGCCGACGGCGCCGGTGGAATCGATCGTCCCGGTCCCCGCGAAGTGGCGGTCGCCGGTGAGGTCCCCTTCCGTCAGGGTGTCGATGATGCCGAGCGCGAACATCAGGCCGGCGGACGGACCCCCGACATTGTCGAGCTGGATGGTCACGTCGAACGGGAAGTCGAAGGTGGACGCCAGCAGGATGCCCAGCTGGTAGTTCCCTTCCTCCGACCGCCGGGGCGTCACGGAGACCTCGTCCTCGACCCCGTCCCGGACGATCGACAGGGTGGCCGGCTTTCCTCCGGCGTTACGCAGTACGGATCGCAGGGTCTCGATGGTCTCGATCTCCTCCCCGTCGATCGTGCGCAGGACGTCCCCTTCCTTCAGGACCCCGTCGGACGCGGAGCCCGCGGCGAGTCCGGCGACCGACAGCTCCTCGGTGTAGGCGATGTCCTCGTGGGACAGCGCGGCAGCGATCGCTGATTCCTGCGACGACGTCATCGCCACCGCATTCTGCTCCTGCACGTCGGACGACGTCGTTCCCTCCGGATAGACCAGCTGCTCGGGCCGGACGTTCTCGTCGGGATCCGCCCAGGCCCGGAACGTGTCGAGGACGTTCACCCGGCCGTTCGGTCCGCCGCTCACGTACACCGTCGTGAGGTCCAGTTCGCCCTGCGGCGGGAAGCTCTCCCTGCCCTCGACGTGGATGAGGGGCTGTCCGTCGATCTCGCCGATGGTGTTGAACGTCGGCCCGGGCGACTCGATGACATAGGGCGACGGCAGGAGCACCGCGGCTGCGCACAGGACGACGGCGAGGCCCCCGGACACCGCCATCGCGCGGAAGCGCGGGTCCCTGGGCCGGGAGGGCTCCTCGGGGGTGTAGGTCTCGAAGTGGACAGGCTGCGTCACTGTGCTTCTCTCTGTAGGGCGCGGGTCTCTGGAGGGCGCGGAGGTCGCCTGCCGTGCGCTGGGCGATCAGCACCATACCGGCACAACCAGAGTAGCCCTGCACCGACCCCGGCTGCCCGGGACACCGTCCATCAGCCGGCACCGCTCCGTACGGCTCCGCACGGCTTTGCCCTCAGCGAACGGCCTCCGGCACGAGGGACAGCGGCACGGCCCGGCCGGTAGCGTGTCTTCCACAGCCGGGCAGGAGTGGTGATGCCCTCCCGCCCGGACCCGCCAAGCTACTCCCAGGACCGGTGGTATCAGTGACCAACCCATCCAACCCCTCGAACGACGATGACGACACGCCCCAGGACCCCCTGTCCGAGATGCTGTCGAAGATGTTCGGCGGCGGGGCCGGCGGCTTCGACCCCCAGGAGATCGCGAAGATGTTCGGCGGCGGGGCCGGGGGCTTCGACCCCCAGGAGATCGCGAAGGCGGCAGGCCTGCCCTCCGACCCGGCCGCCATGGCCATGATGATGCAGCAGGTCCAGGCGATGTTCTCCACGCCCAGCGAGGGCCCGGTGAACTGGCAGATGGCCCACGACCAGGCGCGCCGTGTGGCCGCGTCGGACAACGACCCCTCGGTCACGTCGCTGCAGCGCCGGAGCGTGGATGAGGCCCTGAAACTCGCCGAGCTGTGGTTGGACCCGGTGACCGACTTCCCGAGCACGGGCCAGCTCGGACGGGCCTGGTCGCGCGCGGAATGGGTCGAGGCCACCATGTCCACGTGGCGCCGTCTGACCGAGCCCGTTGCCACGAGCATCGCCAAGGCCCTGTCCGACGTCATCTCCGAGCAGCTTCCGGAGGAGATGAAGTCGATGATGGGCATGATGGGCGGCCCCGCCTCGATGCTCCAGAACGTGGGCGGCGCGATGTTCGGCATGCAGCTCGGGCAGGCCGTGGGCGCGCTCTCCAAGGACGTCGTCGGATCGACGGACATCGGCATCTCCCTCGCCGAGGGACGGATGGCTCTGCTGCCCGCCAACGTCGCGGCCTTCGGTGCGGGCCTCGACATCCCCGAGCAGGAGGTCCAGCTGTTCCTCGCCGTCCGCGAGGCGGCCCACGTCCGGCTGTTCACGCACATTCCGTGGCTCACAGGTCACCTCCTCGGCAGCATCGAGCGGTACGCGAGGGGCATCCACATCGACATGGGCAAGATCGAGGAAGCCGCGCGGGACATCGACCCGACCAACCCCGAGAGCCTGCAGGGCGCCCTCTCGCAGGGCGTGTTCATGCCGGAGCGGACCCCCGAGCAGGACGCCGCACTGGTGCGGCTCGAGACCACGCTCGCCCTCGTCGAGGGCTGGGTCGACCAGCTCACGGCGGCCGCTGCGGCCAACCTCCCCTCCGCCGGCGCGCTGCGGGAGATGGTCCGGCGCCGCCGGGCGACCGGCGGACCGGCCGAGCACGCGTTCGCGTCGCTCGTCGGGCTGGAACTGAGGCCGCGCCGCCTGCGCGATGCCTCGGCGCTCTGGTCGCTCCTGACGGAGGAGCGCGGCATCGCAGGGCGCGACGCCCTGTGGCAGCACCCCGACCTGCTTCCCACCGCCGAGGACCTCGATGACCCCGCCGGCTTCTCGGAGCGCCGCCGGCTGATCGAATCCTCCGACGCCGACGTCGATGCAGCACTGGAGCGCCTCCTGTCCGGCGGCTTCGAGCCGAAGGACGAGGACGCCGCTGTGGGCGAGGGCTCCGGCGAGGCCACCCGGGGAACGCCCGCGGCGGATACCGACAGCGGCACCGGGCCGTCGAGCGTCTCCGACGAGGGATCGGACCCCGAGGACGGACCCGAGGACGGACCCGCGGGCGGCACCGGCGACCGCTGACGCAGGCGTCGGTCCAACCCGCGTCCGTCCAACCCGCGTCCGTCCGACCCGCGTCCGTCCCGGGACTGGGCCGGACGCGGGTCGGCGCGTCGCGTCCGGTCAGAAGTCCTCCTGCCCACCCGTCAGGCTGCGCTGCGCCGCGAAGGCCGCCCCGTCCAAGAAGGCCTTGGCCGTCTCGGTCCGCGGGTAGGCCGTGAGCAGGTCCCAGAAGTCGGCGTTGTGCGAGGGCTCGATCAGGTGAGCCATCTCGTGCAGGATCACGTAGTCCACGACCCAGTCGGGCATCCCCTGGAGCTTGTGGGACAGGCGGATGGAACGGTGGGCAGGGGTGGCGGACGCCCACCGCGAATTCTGGTTGGTCACCCACCCGATGGTCGCCGGCACTCCCCTGCCGCCCAGGTACTGCTCCGCGAGCCGCTCCGCCCGCTGGAGAAGCGCAGGCACGGGCCGGTCGTCGTCGATCGCGGGGGTGTCGAAGTACTTGGCCGACATCCGCTCCACCATGCGCTCGACCCAGTGGCGCTCCTGGCTCGCGGAGAAGGAGCCCGGGATGGAGACGCGGAGGACGCCGTCCCGGATGTCGGCGCTCACGGTCCGCTTGCGCCGCGCCGACCGTCGGACTTCGACCGGCAGCCGCGCCGCGCCCCGCGGTCCGGCGGCCTCAGGCGTTGTCACTGATGATCTCGAGCACGGCCTCGCCGTACCGCTCGAGCTTCGCGGATCCCACTCCTGCCAGTTCTCCGAGCTCGTCCAGCGTCTGCGGTTTCGCCTCCGCGATGGCGACCAGCGTGGCGTCGGTGAAGACGACGAAGGCGGGCACGTCCTTCTCGCGGGCCTCGACGAGCCGCCAGGCGCGGAGCGCTTCGAACGTCTGTTCCTCGTAGCTCGCAGGGCAGTCGTTGCAGCGGCCGATCTTCCGCTCCGACCCGGTGAGGAGGGGCCGCTTGCACACCCGGCAGACGGCGGGCGACGACGCCTTGCGATTGCTCTTCGCCCGCGGCTGGCGGAAGGATGCCTGACCGGCGGTCGCCGGGCGCAGCGCATCGAGGAACCGTGAGGGCTTCCTGCTGGTTCGTCCGCCCGGCGAGCGCGAGGTCGACCAGGAGAGGAAGAGGTGGATGCGGGCACGGGTGATGCCGACATACAGGAGCCGGCGTTCCTCGTCGATGGCCTCCTGCGTGTCGGCGAACGAGATGGGCATGAGCCCTTCGCTCAGCCCGACGAGGAAGACCGCGTCCCACTCGAGCCCCTTGGCGGAGTGCAGCGATGCCAGGGTGACTCCCTGCACCGTCGGCGCGTGCTGGGCCGCGGCCCGCTCTTCGAGCTCTGCGACGAACAGCTGCAGGGTGAAGGCCTCCGGCCCGCGGACCCTGTTGAGTTCGTCGGCCAGCCCGACGAGGGCGGCGAGTGACTCCCACTTCTCCCGCACGGCCCCTGAGTTCTGGGGTGCGACGGAGGTGTAGCCGAGCGAGGCGAGGACGTCGCGCACCTGCTGGGGGACGTCGTCGTCGCCCTGGGTACGTGCCGCGGCGCGGAGCTGCAGCAGGGCGTCGCGGACCTCGCGCCGCTGGAAGAACCTCTCGCCGCCGCGCAGCTGGTAGCCGATGCCCGCGCTTGCCAGGGCCTGCTCGTACGCCTCCGACTGGCCGTTGGTGCGGTACAGGATCGCGATCTCGCTGGCCTTCACGCCCTGGTCGAGCAGGACGCCGATGCGCCGCGCGCACTCCGCGGCCTCGGCCTCGTCGTCGCTGCACTCGGTGAAGGCCGGTTCGGGTCCCGACGGGCGCTGCGCGACCAGCTCCAGGGGCGCGGACCACGTGGTCCCGACCGCACTCCGGTCGGCCTCGCTGCTCCGCGCCGCCAGCAGGGTGTTGGCAGCGCGCACCACCTGGGGAGTCGAACGGTAGTCGCGGACCAGTCTCACCACCTGCGCCCCCTCGTAGCGCTTGGTGAAGTCGAGCAGATGCCGGGACGTCGCTCCCGTGAACGAGTAGATGGTCTGGCTGGCGTCACCGACCACGCACAGCTCACGCCGTTCCCCCAGCCAGAGGTCGAGCAGGCGCTGCTGGAGCGGCGAGACGTCCTGGTACTCGTCCACCACGAAATGCCGGTACTGCGCCCGGACGGTCGCCGCGACCTTCTCATCCTCCTCGAGGATGGCGACCGTGGTCAGCAGGACGTCCTCGAAGTCGATGAGGTTGCGGTCGATCTTGAGGTCCTCGTAGGCCGAGAAGATCCGGGAGACCGTGGTGAGGTCCATCCCCGCCGGTTCCGCCCGGCCCGCAGCTGCAGCCGAGTACGCATCCGGCGTCAGCATGGAGACCTTCGCCCATTCGATCTCCGCCGCGACGTCCCGGATGGCGGCGCGGTCGGTCGACAGCCGCAGTCGCCGCGCCGACTCGGCGATCAGTTGTGCCTTGTGGTCGACCAGCGCCGGCAGGGGCCCCCCGACGGCCTGGGGCCAGAAGTACTGCAGCTGGCGGAGGGCCGCGGCGTGGAAGGTCCGAGCCTGCACTCCGCCCGCTCCGAGGTCGCGGAGCCGGGTGCGCATCTCGGCCGCCGCACGCGCCGTGAACGTCACGGCGAGCACCTGCTGCGGTTTGTAGACGCCGGTGTGGACGCCATAGGCGATGCGGTGCGTGATGGCACGGGTCTTGCCCGTGCCTGCTCCGGCGAGCACGCAGAGCGGTCCCGCGAGCGTGCTCGCCACCGTCCGCTGTTCGTCGTCGAGCCCCTCGAGGATGCTGTCCTCGAGCAGTAGTCCGGACACTAGGGACGACCCTCCGACGGCTCCTCGTCGAGGGGCCCGCCGTACCAGCGCTCGATCAGGGCGCGGGCGATGGACACACCACCGGCGACCGCGATCTTCCCGTCGCGCACCTCGGCGAACAGCTGCTCCCGCGTGAACCACCGCAGCGAGCGCATCTCCTCACGGTCGGGGACGGCATCGGTCGTGACCGCCCGCGCGGTGAAGCCCAGCATGAGCGATGCGGGGAAGGGCCACGGCTGGGACCCGAGGTACTGCGGGGACTGGACCTCGATCCCGGACTCCTCCCCGACCTCGCGGATGACCGCGGCTTCGAGCGACTCGCCCGGCTCCACGAAACCGGCGAGCGTCGAGAACCGGTCCTCGGGCCAGGCGACGGCGGATCCGAGCAGCAGCCTGTCGTCGTCGTCGATCACGGACACGATGATCGCCGGGTCGGTGCGCGGGTAGTGCTCGGAATCGTCCTCGGGACACAGGCGCACCCACCCGGCGGCGCGCAGCACCGTTCCCGTGCCGCACCGGGGGCAGTGGGTGTGCGTGGAGTGCCAGTTGGCGATGGCGGCGGCTGCGACGAACAGCCCCGTGTCGCGGGCGTCCAGAGACGCGGCGATCTCCCGCAGCCCCAGCCACTGGTCGACGGGGGCGAGAGCGGGGTCCTCTTCGGCGACGACCGCGAGCAGGACCCTCCGTCCGGCATCCGCTGCACCCTCGTTGATGCGGCCGAGATAGACGACCACCTCGGGACGCTGGACGGCGCTGGGCGGGACGAGCCGGAGCGCGCTCCCCTCCACCGGCGCCTTCCCGCGGGCGAGCGGGAGGACCAGGGTGTCGGGCGAGGCCCACAGGGTATCGAGGAAGTCCTCGGTGGTCCTCGAGTCGCCGTCGCGGTCGGAGTCCGCCCGTGACAGCGGAAGCGATCCGAGGGGTGGCAGCACAAGGGTCCGGAGCGGATCGGTCATGGTTATACGGTACGTTCTTGCTCTCCCAAAACCCATTTCGGGGGGCGGGCGTGGAGGAGTAGTGCGGCCCTGAAGACGAGTAGTGCATCTGGCGACTCGCCGCACCGGAACTGTGTGGCCCGGGCGCAGACGGCCTACGGTGGAGTTTGTGAAACGGACACCCATGGAACTTGCTGCCATCGCCAGCGCCGCGGTACCTGGCCTGGCTCCGACCGGCGTCGCCGGTGCTCCCGACGATGCAGCCGACTTCGACTCCGCCCTGCTGGTCGACGACTCAGGGAAACAGTGGAGGGTCCGTTCTCCCAGGCATCCCGAGGCCAGCATGCGCCTCGAGACCGAACTGCAGGCCCTCCGTGCCTTCACACCCGCGGTCAAAGCGGAACTGCCCTTCCTGATCCCCCACATGGCTGGAAGCGTGCGCCAGGGCGAGCTCAGCACCTTCGTCTACTCCCATCTCACCGGGACCACGCGTCCGCTGGAGGCGCTCACCGCCGGCGGACGCCGGATGGCTCAGGAACTCGGGCGCGTCATCGCCGCGATCCATGAGCTGCCGAAGGACATGGTGCAGCGCGCGGACCTGCCCAGCTACGAAGCGAACGAGTACCGCCAGCGCAAGCTGAACGAACTCGACCAGGCGGCCACGACCGGGAAGATCCCCTCCATCCTGCTGCGCCGGTGGGAGCACGCCCTCGAGGACGTGGCCCTGTGGCGGTTCAGCCCCACGGTGGTGCACGGCGACCTGCACGAGGACCACCTCCTCATCGCTGCAGGCCGGGTATCCGCCGTGACCGGTTGGACCGACCTGTGCATCGGTGATCCGGCCGAGGACTTCGCGTGGCTCGCCGCTGCCGAGGACACCGCCTTCGTCGACGCGGTCTACGCGGCGTACACCGAGGCACGGGCGACCGCCGTGGACCCCCATCTGTCCCGCCGTGCCGCACTCGCCGCCGAGTTCGCCCTGGCGCAGTGGCTCGTGCGCGGGGTCGCCCTCGAGGACGCCGCGATGATCCATGAGGCGGAGGACATGCTCGCCACCCTCGAGGAGGACGTCGAGTCGATCGAGCACGAACAGCGCGAAGCCGCCGAGCGCGCACGGCAGGCCCACGAGGAGCGCCTCGAGTGGGGCAACGAACTGGGAACCGACGACCACTACCCCGCAGGGCGGGAGGAGCTGTCCGGAGCCCACGAGGTGTCGGTGCACCCCTCCCCCGCACTCGGGGCCGCCATCGACGGCGACTCCGGGCACCATTCCATCGACGGTGGCGAGGTCCGTGATGCGCACGCGCGCGGAGGACTCACGGGTGCGGCCGACGACGGGTCGGAGGTCGACATCGCCGGGCACGAGGACAGCGACGGCCGCGTCGGAGACCAGCCCGGAAGGACCGGCAGCTCGGCCTACGATCCGGCTGCAGGCCGTGCGCCGCACCGCACGGCCGGCCACACGGCGGACCACTCGTCGCTGCACACGAAGGCCCATTCGGACACGTACGCCGACAGCCACCCGGATGCCCACCCGGACGACCGCTCCGACCGTTCCGGCCGCGGGGGCGATGACCACGGGACGCCGTCGGGATCGTCCCTCGCCTATGCGCGCCTCACGGCCGGACGCCAGCGGACCCTCGGCACCTCCGCCAAGGTCACGCTGCTGAGGAGCAGCGACCCCAGCGCGGGCTCTCCCGACGACACCGCGACCACGGCCCTCCCCATCGTGTCCTTCGGCAGCTGATCAGGACGTCCGGCAGCTGATCAGGACGTCCGGCAGCTGATCAGGACGTCGCCGCGGCATCCGCGGCGGTGATGATCCCCTCCAGTTCCGCCGCGTCGGCGAGGTCGTGAGGCCGCACCACCAGGTTGTCCGCCACGTAGAAGAATGCTGCGCGCACCTTCTCGAGGGGGACGTCCTTCAGCCGGGACCAGGCCAGGCGGTACACGGCCAGCTGCACGGCCTTGGCAGCGCGCCGGTCCGGGGCGGGAGGACGGCCCGTCTTCCAGTCGATCAGGTCCCAGCCGCCATCGGCATCCCGGAAGACCGCGTCGATCCGCCCACGCACCACGATGCCGCCGATCTTCGTCTCGATCGGGGCCTCGATCGCCGCCGGTTCCCGCAGCGCCCACTCGGACTGCTCGAAGATCGCGGCCATGTCGTTGAGCCCGAGCGTCTCGTCGACGTAGGCATCGGCGCCGCCCGGGTACTCGCCGAGGTCGAGCATCCCTCCGGCCCCGTAGAACTCCTCGATCCAGGCGTGGAACGCCGTGCCCTTGCGCGCCGCCGATCCCGGCCTGCGCGGAAGCGGCCGCCGCAGCTGCTGCATGACCGCGTCCGGGTCCTCGCGCAGTTCCACGAGCGTCGACGCGGAGATGTGTGAGGGCAGCGTGAGCGGCATCCGTTCGCGTTCGCGTGCCTGCCGGGCCAGCGCGAGGCGGACCTCCCGCCCCCAGCGCCCGTCGTCGTCAGCCTCGACACCGCCCTGCGGGGTCGACGCGGCGGCCTGCTCGAGGACGGCCTGTGCGGCGCGCTCCATCGGACCCCGCCGGGTGCCGAGCGGATCGAACGGCCAGGTCGCCCTCTCGGGGCTGGCGTTCGCCGGGTTCGCGTCGCCCTCGTGGCTCTCCGGAAGCCAGTACGGCGCGGTGTAACCGGCGGTTCCCGACTCCGCGAGGGCAAGGAGCTCCACCAGGTAGGACGAGGGCCCCGACGGCCGCGACCGCCCGCCGCCCCACGCCGACGACGTGCAGACCAGCGCGTGCTTGGCCCGCGTGAACGCGACGTAGGCCAGCCTGCGCTCCTCCCGCTCCGCGTGCGCCCGGGCTTCGCCGGTGAAGTCCTTCTCGCTGGCGAGCCACTCCTTCTGGTCCTGCTGTTCCCAGTCCCACTGCGGCAGCTCGGGAGCATCGCCCCGCAGCGGCCAGGGGATGGACGAATCCCCGCTGCTCCAGCGGGAATCCTTGCCGCTCGGGAACGAGCCGTCGTTGAGCCCCGGCACGAAGACCACGTCCCATTCCAGGCCCTTCGAGGCGTGGACGGTCAGGAGCTGCACCGCGTCCCGGCTCGCTTCGAGCTGCGTCACGGGCAGGCCGTCCTCCTCCTGGTCCGCCGCCTCGAGCCAGGCGAGGAACGCCGGAAGATCCACCCGCTCCGCCGTGGACACGAAGCCCGCGACGGCCTCCGTGAAGGCATCCAGGTTCCGGCGTGCCTCGTGGATCCCCACGCCCGGTTTCGCCGCCACCTCGATGTCCAGCAGGATGGTCCGCTCCACTTCCCCGATCATGCTGCCGAGGTCGTCACCGACGAATCCCCGGAGGCTCCGCAGCTCGTGCCGGAGGACATCGAGGCGCTGACGCGCCGTATCGCTGAGGGTCCGGCCCGCGGACGACACCCAGCCCACCGGGGGCAGGTAATCCACGGCTTCGACCAGGCTGCCCGCCTCGGCCAGGTCGGGAACCACGACGGCGTCGCGGCTCTGGTCGTCGTCGAACTCCTCCTCCGCTCCGCTGCCGTGCCGGAACATGGCCTCCCGCGTGCGGGCGAGCTGCCTCGACCAGTCACCCAGCGCCATCAGGTCGGCCGGTCCCAGCCGCCAGCGCGCCCCCGAGAGGAGCCTCAGCATCGAGTCCGACCTGTCGGGATCGCCGAGCACCCGCAGGGTCGCCAGCAGGTCGACGATCTCCGGTGTGCGCAGCAGCCCGCCGAGACCCACCACCTGCACGGGGACCCCCGCACGTTCCAGTTCCCGCCGGATCGGGTCGAACTGCTTGCGCCCCCTGCAGAGGACGGCCATGGTCGGCCGGAGGGGCGTGCCGTCGTCATCGGTCTCGAAGCTGCGCCTGCGCTGGCGCAGCACCTCCCGCGCCACGGCCTCGGCTTCACTCAGGGAGGGAGCGGGCCCTGCCGGAGCGCCTTCCTCGCGGAGACCTCCGGCCACAGGGGCGTCGGTGAGGAAGCGCCCGAGCAGGACCTCGCCGAGGGGGGCCTTCGGGCGCGCCACCAGCCCGGGGACCTGCTGGACCGCCGTGTTCCTGAGCCAGGGCGCCGGCACGTTGAGGGGCGCCGAGACGGTGTTCGCCGCCTCGAGGATCGAGGTCGAGTTCCGCCAGGCGACCGAGAGGTGCGCCACGTCGGACGGTGTCCGCTCATCCGCGGCCACCCGCGGGAAGGCCGTCCGGAACGTGGCGAGCTGTCCCGCCGAGGCTCCCCGGAACCCGTAGATCGACTGGTGCGGATCGCCCACCGCGGTGACGGACCGCCCGTCGGCGAACAGCCTGGAGAACAGCACCATCTGGGCGTGCGACGTGTCCTGGAACTCGTCGAGCAGCACCACCCTGTACTTCTCGCGTTCCATCTCCCCCGCCTCGGGGATGTCGCGGGCGATCCGCGCCGCCAGGGACACCAGGTCACCGAAATCGAGCTGCCGGCGCGCGAGCTTGGCGGCGGCGTAGCGTTCCGCCAGTTCGGTGACGGTGATGCGCGTGCGCAGCTTGTTGATCAGGTCGTGCACCTTCTGGGCCGCGGCCCGGGTGGAACCCGCGACGTAGGGCCGCGCGAGGACGTACTCGATATGGCGGCGGAGTTCGTCCCGCACGGTGGACGGGCTGACGAGGTGCTCGGCGCACTCGCCCGCCATGTCGAGCACCGCCTTCACCAGGGTGCTCTTCGCGGCGGTGAAGTGCTCCCACTCGCCGTCGTAGGCTTCCACGACGGACGAGGCCAGCTGCCAGGACTGGGCGGTGCCGAGCATCACGGAGTCGCGTTCGACCCCGATGCGCAGGCCGTAGTCCTGGACGATGCCGTTCGCGAAGGAGTGGTACGTGGAGATGGCCGGGTCGAGGCGGTCGAGTGCGTCGACGCCCGACGCGGCGTCCTCCTCCCCCAGCGCGGCGTAGAGCTGCGCCAGCCGCTGCCGGACGCGCGATGCGAGCTCGCCGGCGGCCTTGCGGGTGAACGTGACCCCCAGGATCTGCTCGGGGCGCACGAGGCCGTTGGCGACGAGCCAGACGACCCTGTCCGCCATGGTCTTGGTCTTGCCCGACCCCGCTCCGGCAATGACCAGGAGGGGTTCCAGGGGCGCCTCGATGACGCGGGCCTGGTCCTCCGTGGGGTACTGCACCGGAGCATCCGGATCGGTGTGCAGCAGTTCCGCCAGCTGTCGGGCGGAGTACGTCGGGGTCTGGTGGACACTGCCCACTACTGGGTCACCTGCTTGCCTTCTTCGCACAGCGGACAGATCTCGGGCAGCCGGCAGCCGCTTCCACCGAATCCTGAGCGCCTCGGGTCATGGATCGTGTCGAACGTCGCGGCCGCCATGAGGGATGCGGCGTCCTCGATCATGGTCCTCGCCCAGGTGTCCTCCGGGCCCACGGGCTGCTGCTCCTGCACGGCGATGCCCTTGGACGTGGTACCCAGCTGGACCAGCGACGCTCCTCCCGGCACCGCCGGCGCGCCGTCCTCCGCAGCATCCGCTGCGGCCTCGCCGCCGCCCGGCTCCGCCCCGTCGAGGAGCGCGCCGGAGGCGACGGCAGTCTGGTAGGCTGCCAGCTGCGGGTGCCGCGCGATCTCGGCTGCCACAGGCGAGCTCTTCCCCGTCTTCAGGTCGACGACGACGAAGCGGCCGTCCGCATCGAGCTCGAGCCGGTCGATCTGGCCGCGCAGCCGGGCGATCCTCTCCGCGCCGTCGATGCGCACGTCGAGGTCCACGGAGAAGTCGACCTCCGTGGCCTTCAGGATCCGTCCGGCCTGCCGCATCCACAGCACGTACGCGGCCAGCTTGCGCACCATGCCCTCCGCGCGTCGGAAGTCGGCCCGGCCTTCCCAGGTGTCCCGGATGCCCAGCTGCGGCCAGCGCCGTTCCAGTTCCCGGACGTACTCGTTGCCGGTGGCCTCCGGCATGTCCTGTGCGATCTGGTGGACGAGGGTGCCGAGCGACCGGGCGAAGTCGGTGGTCCGTTCTCCCCCTGCCGCGGAGACGAACCAGCTCAGGGGCGAGGTGAGCACCGACTCGACCTTCGAGGGGGACACCGGGATGGGCTGGTCCTGAGGGACGACGGGCTCGTCGCTGCTCATCCCCAGGACCCCCCACCACTGTGCGGGATGGGCTCCCGGCACCGGCGGCTGCAGCGAGGCCATGTGTCCGAGGTGGCGCACGGCCTCGCCGGACAGCGCAGCGGCGGCGGAGGGGTCCTGGGCGAACTTGCGCAGCTCGGCGACCAGAGCGCGCAGCGTCACAGGGCGCAGTACCTCGGTACGCGCCCTCTCGGCGGTACCGGTTGGGAGCGGGTCGAGCACATCGAGGAACTGGGAGGGCTGCTCGTCCTGGGAGGAGACGGCGCAGCACACCAGCTCCTGGGTGGCGCGGGAGACCGCCAGGGAGAACGTGCGCAGCTCGTCGAAACGGATGTCCTGCAGCAGCGACACGGGATCACGGGTGCTGCGGAACGATTCACCGAAGTCGAGCAGTGCCCGCAGCTCCCCCGACCCGAGGAGCTCACCGCGCAGTCTCAGGTTCGGCCAGACGCCGTCCTGAACTCCCGCGACGATCACCAGCGGCCAGTGCCGGCCCGCGGCGCTCGCGGGCGTGAGCACCGACACCGACGCCTGGCGGGTGGTGCGCTGCGTGAGGGTGTCCATCGGGATGTCCTGGCTGAGGATGTAGTCGAGGAACAGCTCCGGGTCCGCTCCCGGCATCTGCTCGACGAAGCGCTCCGCCGTGTGGAACAGGGCCATCATGGCGTCGAGGTCGCGATCCGCACGGGCAGATGAGGGCCCCTCGGACAGGGCGGCCCCGGACCACTGCTGCGCCAGGCCGGACGCGGACCAGAGCGCCCACAGGACGGTCTCCGGGTCGCCCCCGGGATCGTCGACGGCCGCCTTCCCGGCCTCGAGCATCCGGTGGAGCCGCCGGACCGGTGCCCCCTCGGAGGGCAGGGCGGCGATCTCCTCGGGCGCGGCGAACAGGGCGGTCAGCAGTTCGTCGCTCGTGCGGCCCCCGCCCTGCTGCAGTTCGTGCCGGCGCAGGATCTGGCGCAGCCGGCGGAGCTCGAGGCTGCCGGCGCCGCCGATCCGCGACGTGAGCAGGGAGATGCACAGTTCGGTGTCCAGGTCCGCTCGTCCCACGACCACCGCGTACAGGTCCAGCAGCGGACGGACGGCCGGTTCCTCGCGGATCGCGGTCTCGGCGGCCGGCACATTGACGGCGATGCCCTGCGCGGTCAGGAAGCGCTGGACCGCGGACACCTGCGCACCGTTCCGCACGATCACGGCGATGTCATCCAGGCTGCGCCCGCCGAACAGATGCGCCTCGAGCACCCGCTGCGTGATGAAACGCTGCTCGTGGAAGGCGCTGTCGAGCACGTGCGCGGACACCGTTGCCTCCTCCCGCGCCGGATCCCCCTCCGTGTCCTCGAGGGGGCCGCCCGGCTGCGACCGGTAGGCGGTGCTCACGCCTGTGGTCGCGATACGGGCGGCGACGTTGCCCCACGCCGCGGCCAGGCGGCCCTGCAGCGTCAGTGATGCGGGCAGGGTCACGGTCGTCAGGGCGCGCCGCCGGAACAGGGTGTCCAGGCGCCCCGTGAGTTCCGGACGGGCACCACGGAAGCCCTGCGCCACCGTATCGGGGCAGGAGGTGACGACGACGTCCTTGCCTGTTCCGATCAGTCCCAGCAGTGCGTGGACGGCGGGGTTCGCCTCCTGGTAGTCGTCCACGAGGATGAGCTGCAGGCGTGTCCGCTCCTGGTCGAGGAAATCGCGGTCGGTCTCGAGTATCTCCCGCGCGGCCGTGAGGATCCCGGCGGGATCGAAGGCCTCGGGCATGCGGAGATCGAGGACGTCGCGGTACTCGCGGTAGAGGGCCGCGGCCGCCACCCAGTCCGGCCGGTCGAAACGCTCGCCCCAGGCCGCCAGGTCATCGGCGGGTACACCGTACTCGCTCACGCGGTCGAACAGGTCACGGATCTCCTGCCGGAAGCCCCGCGTCGGCAGGGCGAGGGCCAGGCTCGCCGGCCACTCGAGTCCGGGAGCACCGTTACGACCGTGTCCGGACAGGAGTTCCTTGATGATGAGGTCCTGCTCCGCCCCCGAGAGCAGGCGCGGTGCACGCAGGATGCCGGGGGTCCGCCCCTCGGCCTTGGCCCGCCGGATGAGGTCGAAGGCATAGGAGGCCCAGGTGCGGGCAGGGGCGGTACTGATGCTGCGGTCGAGCTTCGCGGTGAGTTCGTCGCGCAGCCGCGTCGCCGCCGCCCGCGTGGGACCGAGGACCAGCAGCCCTTCGGGCTCGACGGTCCCCGCCCCGATCCGGCGCACCGCGAGGTCCGTGAGCAGGGAGGACTTCCCGCTCCCGGGAGCACCGAGGACCAGCACCTGGCCAGGGACGTGCACCAGCGATTCGAGGACGGCCCGATAGCCCGTCGAGGGATCGGGGGGCCCGCCCGGAACGTCGCCGGAGAGCGGCGGCGGAGCGTCGTGGAGAGTGCTGGTCATGTATCCAGCCCATCACATCCCACGGACAAACGAAGGACACGCAACGGGTGTCGCGCGCTACAGTCCGGCGCGCCGGAGGGACGCGCCGAGGTCGGCGATCCGTCCCTGCTCCTCGGGCGCGGGCCACCACCGGGCACTCGACAGGTCGACCCGGTAATCCTCCGGGTCCGCCGGGCCCGACGGGAGGGACAACGGGGTCCCCTCCTCGTCGTAGCGGTGCCGGGCGGGCAGTGCCAGCCCCCGGGGAGGATGACCCCCGGCCCGCAGGATGCGCCACCAGGGGACGTCCCGTGTGCTCCGGGACAGGGCCCGTCCGACCTGGCGCGGTCCGCCGCATTCGAGGAGTTCCGCCACGTCACCGTAGGTCAGGACCCTGCCCCCGGGAACCAGCTCCGCGACGGCCAGGACGGCCTCGGCATAGGCCTCGGAATCGATGCGGGCGGCACGCACGGGGCGCAGGGCGCCGGGGTGCGGATTGAGAGGAGCGGCGCCCGCAGGGCCGGCGTCGACAGCGCCCCGGAGGAACCCCTGACCGCCGGCTCGTGGATGCATGGGCCAACCCTAGCCCGCCGGCACGCGCCGGAGGGGCAGCATCAATTGGTCGGACCCTGCCGATACCGTGATGCCATGACGAGCTGGCACGAGGGTCCACACGCCGCCTTCGACCTGGAGACGACCGGACGGGATCCGCTGGCCGCGCGCATCGTCACCGCGACCGTCATCCTCGTCGACGGCGACGGCAGGGTACTGGAACACCACGAATGGCTGGCCGATCCGGGTATCGACATCCCGGACGGTGCCGCCGCCATCCACGGCATCACGACGGAGCATGCGCGATCCCACGGGCTGCCCGCCGTCGACGTGGTCCGCGGCATCTCGGCGGTCCTCGCGAGGCTCTTCACGTCCGGCGTACCCGTGCTCGCCTACAACGCGCGGTACGACTTCACGGTGCTCGCGCAGGAGGGCCGGCGCCACGGCGTGGAGACGCCCCGGCCGTCGCCCGTCGTCGACCCGTTCATCATGGACAAGCAGGCGGACCGCTACCGGCGCGGCAAGCGGACGCTGACCGCGCTCTGTGAGCACTACGGCATCCGCTTCGAGCATGCACACACCTCCGCCGCCGACGTGCTCGCGACGCTGCAGGTGGGGCGGGTCCTCGCGGAGCAGTACGCGTTCCTGCGGCGGCCCGCCGCGGACCTGCACGCGTCGCTGGTCGTCTGGGCGGACCGTCAGGCGGCGAGCTTCGAGGAGTACCTCCGGAGGACGGAACCCGACGCCGTGATCGAGCGCGCCTGGCCTGTCATCGAACCCGCGCCCCAGCCGGCCGGCGTACCCGCCAGCGGGTCCGGCTGCGAGCCGGTCACCGGACCCCCTGGCATGCCGCAGGGCGAGTCGGCCCCGGCCGCCGCGACGGCCGCCGGACCCGCTGCCCGACCTGCCTAGTCGACCGGTACCGCTGCCGCTGCCGCCCGGGCCGCTGCAGGAAGCGCCGCGTGGACGCGCTCCATCGCGGCGTCGTCGTGCGCTGCCGAGAGGAACCACGCCTCGTACACCGACGGCGGCAGGTAGACGCCGGAGTCGAGCATGGAGTGGAAGAACGGCCCGTAGCGGAAGGCCTCCTGGCCCTGCGCGTCGGCGTAGTTCCGGACACCGTGCTCGGCCGTGCCGAACGCGACGCTGAAGAGGTTACCGGCCCGCTGGATGGAATGGTCGACGCCGGCCCTGGAGAGCTCCGCGGACAACGCCTCGCTGACCTCGAGCGAGCGTGCATCGACGTGGCGGTAGACGTCCTCCGTGGCTGCGGTGAGGGTGGCGACGCCTGCGGCCATGGCGAGCGGGTTGCCCGACAGGGTGCCCGCCTGGTACACGGGTCCGATCGGTGCGAGGTAGTTCATGACGTCGGCGCGGCCACCGAGCGCGGCCGCCGGGATGCCTCCGCCGATGACCTTGCCGAAGGTCAGCAGGTCCGGCGTCCAGGGGTGCTCCGCGTCGTCGGCGCCGCCGGTGAGCTTCCAGTACCCGCCCGCGTGCGTCCGGAAGCCGGTCATGACCTCGTCCACGATGAACAGTGCGCCGTGCTCGGAGGTGATGCGGCTCAGGAAGGCGTTGAACCCGGGCGCCGGCGTCACCACGCCCATGTTCGCGGGGGCGGCCTCCGTGATGACGGCGGCGATGTGCTCGCCGTGCGTACGGAAGGCCTCCTCGACGGCCTCGACGTCGTTGTACGGCAGCACGAGCGTCTCCGCCGTCGTGGCCTCCGTGACCCCTGCGGATCCGGGCAGAGCAAGGGTCGCGACGCCCGAGCCGGCCGACGCCAGGAGGCTGTCCACGTGCCCGTGGTAGCACCCGGCGAACTTCACGATGAGGTTGCGCGACGTGAAGCCGCGGGCCAGGCGCACCGCGGTCATGGTGGCCTCGGTGCCGGTGGAGACCATGCGGAGGAGTTCGACGGCGGGCACACGCTCCTTCACGAGCTGGGCCAGGTCCGCCTCGGCGGGGGTCGAGGCACCGAAGGTGAGCCCGTGGTCGACGGCGCGGTGGACCGCGGCGATCACGTCGGGGTGGGAGTGGCCGAGCAGGGCGGGCCCCCACGAGCAGACGAGGTCGACGTACTCCTGGCCGTCGGCGTCGGTGACGTACGCTCCGTGCGCGTCGACGAGGAAGCGGGGGGTGCCGCCGACCGAGCCGAAGGCACGCACCGGCGAGTTGACGCCGCCGGGCATGAGGGCGCGGGCGCGTTCGTACAGGTTCTCAGAGGTCGTCATGGTGGGTCCCTTGGCTGCGGTTCTGGTTCTAGTGGTTGGTCTCGCCGAGCCAGAGCGCAAGCTCCGAGGCCCAGTAGGTGAGGATCATCTGTGCGCCGGCGCGCTTGATGCCGAGGACCGACTCCTCGATGGCACGCCGCCGGTCGATCCACCCGTTCGCGGCAGCGGCCTCGATCATCGCGTACTCCCCCGAGATCTGGTACGCCGCGACGGGAACGGGCGACATGGCAGCGACGTCGGCCAGGATGTCGAGGTAGCTCATCGCGGGCTTGACCATCACCATGTCGGCGCCCTCCTCGATATCCAGCTCCACCTCGAGGATCGCTTCCCGGCGGTTCGCCGCGTCCATCTGGTAGGTCCGGCGGTCGCCGGTGAGCTGGGAGTCGACGGCCTCCCGGAACGGTCCGTAGAAGGCCGAGGCGTACTTCGCGGCGTAGGCCAGCACCACGGTGTCCTGGTGTCCGGCTCCGTCCAGCGCCTGCCGGATGACGGCGACCTGGCCGTCCATCATGCCCGACGGTCCCAGGACGTGGGCGCCGGCCCTCGCCTGCTCGACGGCCATCTGCGCGTAGAGCGCCAGCGTCGCGTCGTTGTCCACGGAACCGTCGTCGGCCAGCACCCCGCAGTGGCCGTGGTCGGTGAACTCATCGAGGCAGACGTCGCTCATCACGACGAGGTCGTTCCCCACCTCGGCACGGACGTCGGCGATGGCCCTGTTGAGGACGCCGTCGGGGTCGATGCCGGCGCTGCCGGTCGCGTCCCGGTGTTCCGGGATGCCGAAGAGCATGATGCCGCCTACCCCGCGCTCCACCGCCTCCGCCGCCGCCCGCTTGAGCGAGTCCGTCGTGTGCTGCACGACGCCCGGCATGGACAGGATGGGTGAGGGCTCGCTGAGGCCCTCCCGGATGAACGCCGGCAGGATGAGCTCGGACGGGTGGACCCGGTACTCGGCCACCATGCGCCGCAGGGCAGGTGTCGAACGCAGCCTCCGTGGCCGGTGCTGGGGAAAACTCATGGCTGATCTCCGTTCAGTGGTGCGGGTGCGGGCCCGGGCCGGTGCCGCGAGAAGGCTTCGCGGACGGCCAGGGCGATTCCCGGCGGTGTCGGGTCTGCTGCCGTCGCTTCCGGCTCCCAGCCCTGCGTCCGCAGGGCCGCGGCCGTTGTGCGCCCGATGGCGACCGGAAGGAAGGCCAGCGGCCCGGCGTCCAGCCTTTCATGAAACTGCCGGACGGCGCTCGGTGCGGTGAACACGACGGCGGGCTGGACACCGGCCACCGCGAGCTCCGCGAACTCCGCCCAGGTCATCAGCGGCGGCCTCGCGCCGGGCTCCTCGACGCCGGGGACACGTCGTCCGGGATGCGCGGGATAGGGCACGGTGCGGTACGCCTCGACCCTGCGGACGGACCACCCGCGGTCGGCGAGGCCTGCGCGAAGGTCGTCGGGAGCGAGATCGGCCTGCGGGACGAGCACGCCGCCGTCCCCGTGCGGGAATCCGCGCAGGAGACCGGCTGCCGAGGCGTCCTGGGGCACCAGCTGCACCGGGATGCCGGCGTCCGCGAGCAGGTGCGCGGTGGTGGAGCCGACGGCGGCGACGCGCACCCCCCCGGAGCGGACCAGGTCGGCGAGCACCGTGCCGCGGGAAGCGGCGACCATGCCGAGTGCCTGGACGGCGTTGCCGCTGGTCACCACGAGCCACCGGTACCCGCCCCTGCCGAGGGCCTCCAGTTCGGTGGCCACGGCGTCCACGTCGGCGGGCAGCTCGGTGTCCGTCAGGGGCAGTGCGTAGGTCGCCATCCCTGCGGCGGAGAGTGCGGCGGCGATGCGGACGGCCCGCGCGGGATGCCGGAGGACGATCACCGTGTCCCGATCCTTCGCCACGCGCTCCCTAGCTGTTCAGCGGTGCTATGGCGGCAGCACCTGCGGCGAGCAGGTCCTCGGCGAGGTAGAGCCCCAGCTGCGCGGCGGCGACGGCATCGGTGGCGGGCGCGGAGCGGGTCCTCCGGAGGATCGAGCGGCCGTCCGGGCTGCAGACCACGGCCTCGAGTGCGAGTTCGTTCCCCCGCAGGTGCGCGAGGGCTCCGATCGGCGCCGCACATCCGGCCTCGAGCTGCAGCAGGACCGCGCGTTCCGCGGTCACCGCCAGCCGCGTCGGCAGGTGGTCGTAGGCGGCGAGGGCTTCGCGTACCCGCGGCGTCGCCTCGGTCTCGCGGCATTCGACGGCGAGGGCGCCCTGCCCGGCCGCGGGCAGCATGACGTCGGTATCGATCAGTTCGGTGATGACGTCGTGGCGTCCCAGCCGCCGCAGTCCCGCTGCGGCGAGGACGACGGCGTCGAGGTCGCCCGGCGCCCCGGGGACGAGTCCGGCGACGCGCCCGAGGCGCGTGTCCACGTTCCCGCGGATGTCGACGACGTCGAGCCCCGGCCTTGCGGCACGGAGCTGCGCGGCGCGGCGCGGTGACCCGGTGCCCACGCGGGCACCGTCGGGGAGGGTGGCCAGCGTGAGCCCGTCGCGTGCGCACAGGGCGTCACGGACGTCCTCACGCTCGGGCACCGCTGCCACGGTGAGCCCGGGTGCCGGAAGGGTGGGGAGGTCCTTGAGCGAGTGCACGGCGACGTCGCACCGCTCCTCGAGCAGTGCATCGCGGAGGGCTGCGACGAAGACGCCGGTGCCCCCGATCTGCGAGAGCGATCCCTTCGAGACGTCTCCCTCGGTCCGGACCCGCACGAGTTCGTAGGGAAGGCCGGCGAGGCCGGAGACCTTCTCCGCCACCGTCGTCGTCTGCGTCATCGCGAGGGCACTGCCCCGCGTCCCGACCCGGATACCTGCAGCCATCACATCTCCGGGTTGGGACGCGGCGTCCCCACGGTCGAATCGACGGCCGCGATCGTCGGCTTCTCACCGCGCCGGTTGGCGCAGCAGTTCGGCCGGCAGACGTCGTACCAGGGGCCGAGGGCCGTGGCGGCCGGGCGGTCGGCGATGTGATGGTCGATGGTGCGCTCGAGGATGAGGTCGATCAGGCCCTCGACGAACTTCCGGTGGGTTCCGGGGGTGGGGACGCGGTCGGCGACGATACCGAGTTCGCCGCAGGTCTCCAGCGCCTCCGTGTCGAGGTCCCAGGCCACCTCCATGTGGTCGGAGACGAAACCGAGCGGGACGATGACGACGCCGCGCGTGCCGTCCTCGTAGCGGTCGCGGAGTGCGTCGCTGATGTCCGGCTCGAGCCACGGGATGTGCGGCGCGCCGGACCGGGACTGGTACACGAGGGACCACTCGACGCCTGCGGCCTCCGGGATCCGGTCGAGCACGGCCTGCGCCGTCGCGAGGTGCTGCGCCACGTAGGCCCCCTCCTCGTGGACGGGGCCGCCCTCGCCGTTCCGCGGTCCCGCGGCCTCGGCGTCGCCCATCGGGATCGAGTGGGTGGAGAACATGATGTGGACGGGGGCGTCCGGCGTGCCCTGCCCGGCGAGGCCGGCGCGGACCTTGGCGAGGCCCTCGGTCACGCCTTCGACGAAGGGCTCGACGAAGCCCGGGTGGTCGAAGTACTGGCGGACCTTGTCCACCTCGAGCCGGCCCTCGAGGCCGGTCTTCACGAGCGCCATGCCGAGGTCCTCACGGTACTGGCGGCAGCTCGAATAGCAGGAGTAGGCACTCGTAGTGACGGCCAGCACCCGGCGGTGGCCGGCGTCGTACGCCTCCTGCAGGGTGTCGGCGATGAAGGGCTCCCAGTTGCGGTTGCCCCAGTAGACCGGCAGGTCGATGCCGCGGCGGCGCAGTTCGGCCTCCATGGCCGCGCGGAGCGCCCGGTTCTGCCCGTTGATGGGGCTCACGCCGCCGAAGGCACGGTAGTGGTGCGAGACGGCCTCGAGCCGCTCGTCGGGGATGCCGCGCCCGCGCGTCACGTTGCGCAGGAAGGGGATGACGTCGTCCTGCCCCTCGGGTCCGCCGAAGGAGGCGAGCACGATGGCGTCGTAGGCCTTCGGCGCCATCCTGCCGGACTCGTCCACGCCCTCGAGGGGGTCGAATGCCTGCGCGGTCATCGGAGCACCTCGGCGATCTCGCTGGGCTCGATCCGACGACCGGTGTAGAAGGGGACTTCCTCACGGACGTGGCGGCGCGCCTCGGTCTCCCGGAGGTAGCGCATGAGGTCCACGAGGTCCACGAGCTCGGGAGCCTCGAGTGCGAGGATCCACTCGTAGTCGTTGAGTGCGAAGGACGAGACCGTGTTCGAGATGACCTGGGGGTACTTGCGGCCCTTCAGTCCGTGGTCCGTGAGCATCTGGCGGCGCTCGTCGGTGGGCAGGATGTACCAGTCGTAGGACCGGACGAACGGGTACACGCAGACCCATTCGGCGGGGGCCACACCCCGGGAGAACGCCGGGCTGTGGGACTTCGAGAACTCGGCGTCGCGGTGGACGCCCATCGCCGACCACACCATGGTGGTGCCGGCGAACATCCCGGTGCGGCGCAGTGCGCGGACCGCGGACTGGAGGTCCTCGGGGCGGGGACCGTGCAGCCAGACCAGGACGTCGGCGTCGGCACGCATCGCCGAGACGTCGTAGAAGCCGCGGAGCACGACGCCGTCCTCGGCGAAGGAGGCGACGACGTCGTCGAGCGCGGTGCCGGAGTCCGTCGGTGCGGTTCCCCGCTGGAAGACGGTCCAGAGTGTGTAGAACAGCTCACCGGGGGCTTCGGCGCCCTCTCCGGTCTGCTGTGGAGCGTGGGCGGGGTTGATACCGGTGAGCTCAGTCATGGCACTAGTTTGCCCCCTGCCCGGAGGCGAACCGAAATCCTCCAGTTCTACAAAGCGTAGAAGAGAGGAACGTCACACCTGACCGGGGGATCCTTCGTCGGTGGGGGTCCCGATGGGGGCGTCGGCGAGGGCATGGGCGAGGGCATCGGCGAGGGCCTCTGCCCTTGCACGGGCATCGTCGATGACGGACACCAGGCCGGTGCCGGCGAGCCATCCGCCGGTCACGGCGAGGGAGGCCGACCGGCCGGCGACGAGCGCCCGGATCCGGCCGACCCGCTCCCGGTGGCCGACGGAGGCGTGGGGCAGGGCCCCGGCCCAGCGCACGACGTCCCAGTCGAGTACGTCCGCGTCCCGGATGGCGACGCCGAGGAGGGTCGAGGCGTCGGCGAGCGCGTGCCGGTAGAGGACGTCGTCGGGCGTGGCCAGTCCGACGTCGGCGGGCGTGTCCCCCACCCGGCCGAACGACAGGCGCAGGACGTGCGAGCCGGGGCCGGCCTCGTCGCGCAGCCACGCCCACTTGGCGGTGGCGTGGGTCAGGGCCTTGGCGGCGACACCCTGGACGCCGCGGGCCACGAGGACGCCGGTGCCGCGGGGGCGGGCGTCGAGTTCAGGGACGTCGACGATCAGGGTGACGAGCGCGACGCCGGGTACCGGGTCGGGCCGCTCGGTGGCCATGGCGGGGATGACCGGGGCGAGGAGGTCGACGGCGGCCCGGCCCTCCGTGGCGACGAGGACGCCGTCCGCCCGGATGTGCCGCGTCAGCGTCGAGTGCTCCGTCGTCACGGTCCAGCCCGCGCCGGAGGAGGATATCGCCCTGACCTGCTCGCCGACGCGCAGGTCGGCGCCGCTCGCGCGGAGCTCCTGCACGAGGGCGTCCCGGAGCTGGGCCATGCCTCCGACGAGGCCGCCGACCGCGGCACCGGCAGGAGCCGCCGTCCGGAGCGCCCCGGCTGCCGCCCCCAGCGACCCGAGGCGTGCCATGGTGGCACGCAGGCCGGGCGCCACGGAATCGACGTCGAGGTCGTCGGGGTCGGCGGAGAAGACGCCGCCCGCGACGGGCGCCACGAGCCGGTGGAGGACCTCGTCCCCCATGCGGGTCCGCACGAGTTCACCGAGGCTGACCCTGCTGCGGGTCGCGAGAGGCCCCACCGGCAGGACCCGGTCGAGGGATGCCCGCAGGGCTCCGGCGCGGCCGATCACGGCGATGATCGCGGGATCGGAGGGGTCCGCGGGGATGCCGAGCACGCCCGACGTGGGCAGGGGCTGCGCGGATGCCCCGAGGTCCTTGCCGGGGAGCTGCACCCAGGCACCGCCGGCGTCGGGAGACACGATGCGGCCGCCCAGCCCCAGTTCGTCCGCGAGCGCCGGGACGGTGGCGGACCGCGTCGAGAAGGACTCGGCGCCGCTGTCGAGCTGCAGGCCCCCGAGCACGCGTCCGTCCACCGTGCCGCCGAACCGGCCGGACCGCTCGAGCAGGGTGACGGAGACTCCCCGCTGCAGGAGCGTGCGCGCGGCGACCAGGCCCGAGATGCCTCCGCCGACCACCACCGCGGTGCGGCGCCCCGCCCGCTCCAAAGCCGCGGCGTCCCCGTGCGGCTCCGCCTGCGGGCCCTCGCTCCCGGTGCCGCGGGCCACGCCTACGGCTCCACCGAGTGGATGAGCTCGACGACGCGCGTGAGAACCGCCGGATCCGTGTCCGGCGGTACGCCGTGGCCCAGGTTCACCACATGTCCCGGAGCCGATGCGCCGGCGGCGAGGACGTCCCGGACGTGCTGTTCCAGGACGGGCCAGGGAGCGGTCAGCAGCGCCGGGTCGATGTTGCCCTGGAGCGGCACGCCGCCCCCGAGGCGACGGCTGGCCTCGTCGAGGGGCAGGCGGTAGTCGACGCCGATCACGTCCACCCCCACCTCGTGCATGGCCACGAGCAGTTCGGAGGTGCCCGTGCCGAAGTGGATCAGGGGTGCGCCGAACCCTCGTACGTGGTCCAGTGCGCGGCGCGACGCCGGCGCCACGTGGCGGCGGTAGTCGGCCAGTCCCAGCGAGCCGGCCCAGGAGTCGAACAGCTGTGCCGCACTGGCCCCGGCCTCCAGCTGCGCGCGGAGGAACATGCCGGAGGCGTCCGCCGCCCAGTCGGTGAGGGCACGCCAGGTCCCGGGGTCGGCATGCATCATGGTGCGGGGGCCGAGGTGGTCGCGGGACGGCCTGCCCTCGACCATGTAGGCGGCCAGGGTGAACGGCGCCCCCGCGAACCCGATCAGCGGCGTGGAGCCGAGCTGGGCGACGGTGAGCGCGACGGCCTGGCGGATGGGTTCGAGCGCCTCGTCCGTCAGCGTTGGAAGGGCGGCGACGTCGGCCGCGGAACGGATGGGCGCGCCGAGGACGGGGCCCACGCCCGGGACGATGTCCACATCGACCCCGGCGAGCTTGAGCGGGATCACGATGTCGGAGAAGAAGATGCCCGCGTCGACGTCGTGCCGGCGCACGGGCTGGAGGGTGATCTCGGACGCCAGCTCCGGATCCAGGCACGACTCGAGCATGTTGGTGCCCTCGCGGAGCGCGCGGTACTCGGGGAGGGACCGGCCCGCCTGCCGCATGAACCACACAGGGCGGCGGTGCGGTGTCCGTCCCCGGTAGGCCGAGATGAGTGCCGAGTCGGACGTGCGTCCGTCGACCAGCGGGTGCGATGCTCCAAGGTCCATACCGCCGATTGTGCCGAAGATCGCCGCGGATGGTTAACCGGCGGTCGGTGCGCGACGGCGGGCGTGGCTAACATCACTCCTTCCGGGGAGGGGCAGAATCCCGCAGGAATCCGCGGATTGCAAGCCCGGGTAAGGATTGCCTGTCCGGTGCGGAGGCCCTGTTCTCGGTATGATTGCAGGGTTGTGGTACTTCTTTCACTTGTAGCGACACACTCGAACGTGGACCTGGAAACGGTCGCCCGGCTCAGCGTCGGGGCACCCCCGGTCCCTTCCGCCGTGCTCGCCGACGACAGGGCCGTCTCCGGCGCCGTCGTCCTGGCGACGTGCAACCGCTTCGAGATCTACGCCGAGGCCCCCTCCGACGACGACGTGGAGGCCGCCCGGTCCGCGATCGTCTCGACCATCAGCGAGTACTCCGGCATCCCCGAGCAGTCCGTGTCCTCATCCTTCGAGACCCACACCGGCCAGGACGTCGCCGAGCACCTGTTCGCCGTCGGCGCCGGACTCGACTCGGCCGTCATCGGCGAACGCGAGATCGCCGGCCAGGTCCGCCGCGCACTCATCGACGCCCAGGGCTCCGGTGCTGCCAGCGGCGGCCTCGTACGACTCTTCCAGGCCGCATCGAAGACCGCCAAGGACGTCGGAGCCCAGACGGCGCTCGGCAGCCGGGGCCGCTCGATCGTCTCCGTGGCCCTGGAACTGGCCGGGGACATCTCCGAGGACGCCGACTGGTCCTCCAAGACCGTCGTCGTGTTCGGTACCGGAGCCTACGCGGGTGCCACGATGGCCGCCCTCAGGGAGAGGGGCTGCACGGACATCTCCGTCTTCTCCTCCTCCGGACGCGCCGAGGCCTTCGTCGCGACCCGCGGCGGGACAGCGGTGGCCGCCGCGGACCTGCCCGGCGCCATGGCGCGCGCCGACGTGGTCATCGGCTGCAGCGGCAGTGACGCACGCATCGACGGCGCGGACATCGAACGCATCCGCGCCGGCAGCAACCGCCCGCTCGTCATCATCGACCTCGCCCTCAGCCACGACTTCGACCCCGCCGTCGGCACCCTCGAGGGCGTGGAGCTCATCACCCTCGAATCCGTCCGGGCCGCCGCCCCCGAGGAACAGGCCGACGCGCTCACCCAGGCCAGCGATCTGGTGCGGGAGGCCGCGCGTTCCTTCCAGGAGCAGCAGAACACCCGCGCCATGAACGCGGCGATCGTCGCGCTGCGCCGGCACACCCAGGCCGTCCTCGACTCCGAGATGGAACGCGTCCGGGCCCAGCACGGATGCACCGCCGCTGCCGAGGAAGTCGAGTTCGCCCTGCGGCGCATGGTCCGCCAGCTCCTGCACGTGCCGACCGTCCGCGCACGCGAGCTCGCCGCCGAGGGACGCCAGGACGACTACACCGCAGCCCTCGAGGCCCTCTACGGGATCGACGTCGCACCCGCCGGGAAGGCACCCGCCGAGCAGCCTCCGGCAGCAACCGGTTCACCAGCAACCGGCTCGGGGCCGGCCTCCCGGTCCGACGCCGTCGTCCTGGCCGCGCCCCACGCCCAGCACGTCCACGCGCACGGCTCGCACGCCGACGGCGCCGCCTGTCCCGTGGACCACGAACAGTCCGCCGAGAGCGCCTAGCCGCCCGCCCCGCAGTCCCTGCCGTTCCCTGCAGTTCCGTCCACGACGGGACTAGTAGGTCAGTTTCTCCGGTTCGATCCTGCGGACCCACTCGAGGATCCCGCCGTCCACGGACCGCACGTCCGGGTGGCCCTGCGCGCGGAGGAACCGCACGACGTCGGCGGAGCGGATACCCGACTTGCAGTGGACGAGGACCGTCCGGCTGCTGTCGACCGCCGCGTCACCGTCGAGGATGGAGTTCTTCGGGACCAGCACCGCGCCGTCGATGCTCACGATCGCGTACTCCTCGGGATTGCGGACATCCAGCAGGTCGAAGTCGGCGTCCCCTGCCGCCCGTGCTGCGAGGAGTTCGGCGAGCTCGTCCACCGACACGGTCGGGACCGGCTCGTCGGCCGGAACCGCGTCCGCAGCGCCGGCGGCGGGCATGCCGCAGAACTGCTCGTAGTCGATGAGCTCGGTGATCCGGGTGGCCGTCGGATCAGGCCGCACCCGCAGCTCCCGCCAGCTCATGTCCAGGGCGTTGAACACCAGCACTCTGCCGAGCAGCGTCGTCCCCACTCCGGTGATCAGCTTGATCGCCTCGTTGACCATGACGGACCCGATCTGAGCGCACAGGACGCCGAGCACCCCGCCCTCCGCACAGGACGGCACGGACCCGGGCGGCGGCGCTTCCGGGTAGAGGTCGCGGTAGGTGGGGCCGTGGTCCTGCCAGAAGACGCTCACCTGCCCGTCGAAGCGGAGGATGGAACCCCACACGTAGGGCTTGCCGAGGATCGCCGCGGCGTCGTTCACGAGGTAGCGCGTGGCGAAATTGTCCGTGCCGTCCACGATCAGGTCGTACCCGCCGAACAGCGCCAGCGCGTTGGACCGGTCGAGCCGTTCCCGGTGCAGGATCACCTCGACCAGCGGATTGAGGTCCAGGATGCTGTCCCGCGCGGACTCCGCCTTCGACCGACCGAGGTCCGGCATGCCGTGGATCACCTGGCGCTGCAGGTTCGAGAGCTCGACGACGTCGTCGTCCACGATGCCGAGCGTGCCCACTCCCGCAGCAGCGAGATAGAGCAGCGCCGGCGAACCCAGCCCGCCTGCGCCGATCACGAGCACGCGTGCATTCCGGAGGCGCAGCTGCGCGTCGACGCCGAAGCCGGGGATGATGAGGTGCCGCGAGTAGCGCAGCGTCTCGTCCTGGGTCAGGGTCCCGCTCGCGTCCACGAGCGGCGGCAATCCGCCCGGTCCGGACAGCGACGGCGGGACCTCGGGGCTCTCCGTGGCGGAGGCGCCGGCATTCGCGAGGGCCGGTGAGGACGGGAAAGCGGTCATGCCCAAGGGTATTCCGCAGGACGGCGGGCGGGCCAGCGCAGGCCCGTCCACGAGGCCGCCCGGCGTCGGCGGTGGCAGCCCGCAGTGGCCGTCGCGGTCGACGCAGCCGCCGTCCGACGGCTGTGTCCGGCACGCGGAGGGCCGATGCCGTCCGGGGGTCGGTGGGTAAACTGGGCGGACGTCCCTGACCTTTGACCCGAGGATTTTCCCCCGTGAGTGATGAACCGACCGCCGCAGGCAAAGCCCCCCGGCTGCCGCGAGACGAACGCCGGCGCCAGCTCCTGGCGGCTGCGCAGGAGGTCTTCGTGGGCAACGGGTACCACGGTGCGGCCATGGACGACATTGCCGTGGCGGCCAGGGTCAGCAAGCCCGTGCTCTACCAGCACTTCCCCGGCAAGCGCGACCTCTACCTCGCGCTGCTCGACAGTCATCTCGCGGAGCTCACGCAACTGCTCGTCGACGCGATCCGCTCGACGGACGACAACAAGCTGCGCGTGCACGCGACCATGCGAGCCTACTTCCAGTTCATCGCGCAGGACAGCAAGGCACACCGGCTCGTCTTCGAGTCGGACATCAGCAACGAACCCGACGTCAGCCGCCGGCTCGAGGAGTTCAATGCGCACTTCGCCAACGCGATCGCCGGGGTGATCGCCGGTGACACCCAGCTGTCCATGGTGGAGGCGACGCTGCTGGGACGCGGCCTCGCGGGCATGGCACAGATCAGTGCGCGCTACTGGCTGGAGACCGACGGCAGCCTCGACATCGATGCCGCGGCGGAGCTGATCTACCGTTTAGCTTGGCGCGGAATCAGCCGCTTCCCCAAGGAGATCTAGGGTAGGTTTCGGTACGAATCACAGGTTCACTACACAGGAGGCATGCGCCGTGGAAGTCAAGATCGGTATCCAGAACGTCAACCGGGAGATCATCCTCGAGTCCTCCGAGAGCGCGGATGCGATTGCCGAGCTGGTGTCCCAGGCGATGAGCAGCGGTTCCGAGCTGCGCCTCAAGGACGCCAAGGGCCGCCAGGTCATCGTCCCCACGTCCGTCCTCGGCTACGTCGAGATCGGTGCGGAGGAGACCCGGCGCGTAGGCTTCGGCGCGCTCTAGTCCCGAGGAGACCCGCGGTGGACGGCGTATGCCGCCGCCGCGGGTTTTTTCTTGCCTGCCCTACACCTGCCCGCCCCGCACCTGCCCGCCCTAGGCGGTGAGCCCCAGTGCGCTCATGCGGCGGGAGTGGTTGCGGGTCAGCTGCGAGAAGAGGGCCGTCGTGTGCTGCGTGGTGTGCGCCTCGTCCTCGAACAGCAGGCCTGCGAGGTACTCGCGTTCGATGCCCACCCGTTGCGCCTGTGTGAGCGCCTCGCCCACGAGCCTGCGCCCCCAGAGCGCCAGCCGCGAGGCCAGCCGCGGGTCCTCGGAGAGGGCTTCCTTCAGGCGCCGCTGCAGGTGCGCGGCACCCTCACCCGAACTGATCGTACTGATGAGCTCGCGGGTGCGCGGGTCCAGGCTGTCCGCCAGGGCCCGGTAGAAATCTCCGGAGAAGGCGTCCAGGACGTAGGCCTTCATGAGCGACTCGTACCAGTCTCCCGGGCGGGTGCGCTCATGGAAGGCGTCGAGGGACGCCTGGAACGGCCCCATGGCATCCTCCACCGCGACGCCGAGCTGCGCGAGGAAGCGGCCCACCAGTTCGAAGTGCTCGAATTCCTGCACCGCGAGGCGCGCGAGGTTGGCCCGGTCCGCGAGGCTGGGTGAGAACCGCGCATCCGACGAGAGCCGCTCGAAGCCCGACAGTTCGCCGTAGGCGATGACGCCGAGCAGATCGGCGACGAAACGCGCGTAGCGGGGGTCGGCGAGGGGGTCCCCGGCAACCCCGGCCGATCCGGCAGGAGCAGATCCGCCGGCAGCCGAGTCAGCCGCGGCCGATCCGGCAGCAGGTTCAGCAGGAGCAGGTCCAGCAGCACCCGGCGCGGCAGCATCCGGCTCAGCGCCCGTCGGCGCAGGCGCTCCCGGCGAGCCGAAGGACGCGGTGCGGTACGGCTCGGTGGCGGAGAGGGCCGTGCTGTCGGAGGAGCCGTTGTTCATTCTGCAAGAGTACGCAATCGAAGGCCCGGGGCAACCTGCAGCACGGCGTCCGGGTCTGTTGCGGGACGCCGTCCGCGGTCTATGCTCGCGGTCCGGGCGGCGGGGGTTCCGCGCTCGGATCGCAGATCGGATCGCAGGTCGGATCGCAGTTCCGGCCGCAGCAGGAAGGCAGCACCCATGGACTTCTCCGCCGTCCTCGAACTCTCCGGCCGCACGGCCACCGGTCTCGAAGTGCCGGAGGACGTCCTGGCTGCGCTCGGCGGAGGTCGTCGCCCTGCCGTGCGGATCACCGTCGGCAGCTATACGTACCGCACCACGATCGGGTCCGTGAACGGGCGGCCGATGATCCCGGTGAGCGCGGAGCACCGCGAGGCCGCCGGGATCGAGGCCGGGCAGACGGTGGTGGTGCGCCTCGAACCCGACACCGAGGAGCGCACCGTGGACGTGCCCGAGGACCTCGCCGTCGCCCTGTCCGGTGATCCGGCGCTGGCGGGTGCGTTCGACGCGCTGTCCGTCAGCCGCAAGAAGGCTCTCGTGCTGCCCATCCTGCAGGCGAAGGGCGCGGACACCCGGCAGCGGCGGGTCGTGAAGGCCGTCGAGTCCCTCCGCACATCCGCCCCCTGACCGCACGTCCGGGCTCCCGCGCGGCGGAGCGTGCCCGATGTCCGGGACGTGCATTACCGTAGGCCTGTGCCAGCACAGCATATGGACCTTCGGGACCGCGAGTCCCACCAGCGCCTCGCCGAGTCGCTCCGGGCCCTGCGCGAGGAACTCGACATCCGCGAGGGCTTCCCGGAGGCCGTCCTGCAGGAGGCGGCGGACGCAGTAGCGGCCCATCAGCTCCCGTCTGCCGACCTGCGGGACGTCCCGTTCCTCACGATCGACCCGCCGGGCTCCACGGACCTGGACCAGGCCGTGCACCTCGCGCGCGGCAGTACGTCCGGCAGCGCGTCCAGCGGCGGGTCCGGCGGAGAGGGCGATACGGGCTACGAGGTCTGGTACGCCATCGCCGATGTCCCGCTGTTCGTCCGCCCGGGCGGTGCCATCGACGACGAGGCCCGACTCCGGGGGCAGACCATGTACGCGCCGGACGGCCGCATCTCGCTCCACCCCGAGGTCATCTCCGAGGACGCCGCGAGCCTGCTTCCCGGCCGGGACCGCCCCGCCTTCGTGTGGCATTTCCACCTGGACGCCGACGCCGTCGTCCGGTCCGCCTCCGTGCGCCGGGCCGTGGTGCGCAGCCGGCGCCAGCTCACCTATGCGGAGGTCCAGGCGGACATCGATGCCGGTACCGCCGACGAGCAGCTCACCCTCCTCCGCGAGATCGGGATCCGGCGCCTCCAGCAGGAACTCGACCGCGGCGGAGCGAGCCTCAACCTGCCGCGCCAGGAGATCACGCACGACGGCGAGACCTACGGCATCCTCACCGAGCCTGCCCTGCCGTGCGAGGACTGGAACGCGCAGATCTCGCTGATGACGGGAATGGCCGCGGCTCGCATGATGATCGACGGCGGCATCGGCATCCTGCGCACCATGCCCGAGCCCGACGAGGGGGCGCTCGGCAAGTTCCGCCGCCAGTCCGAAGCGCTCGAGCACCCATGGCCGGCGGACATGCCCTACGGCGCCTTCCTGCGGACGCTCGACGTCGCCGACCCGCGACAGCTCGCCCTGATGCACGCCGCGGCCTCGCTCTTCCGGGGTGCCGGCTACACCGCGTTCGACGGCGAGGTGCCGGACGCCGTCGTGCAGTCGGCCATCGCCGCGCCCTACGCGCACGCCACCGCTCCCCTCCGCCGCCTCGTGGACCGCTTCGTGCTCGTCACCTGCGCGTCGCTGTGCGCCGGCGAGGAGGTGCCCGGCTGGGTCCGGGCCGCCCTTTCGGACCTCAACGCGCTGATGGCGTCCTCCAACCAGATCGCATCCCGGCTGGACTCCGGGGCCATGGATGCGGTGCAGGCCGCGCTGCTGAGCAACCGGATCGGCGAGGCGTTCTCGGCCGTCGTCCTGCAGGGGTCGCCGCCCGCGGTCGAGGACGCACCCGGCAAGCAGGCGCCGCGCCTGTCCGGGACGGTGCAGGTCACCGAACCGCCGCTCGAGGCGAAGTGCTACGGCGAGCTCGTTGCGGGTGAGCGCGTCACAGTGGTGCTGCTGGAGGCCGACATCGTGCGCCGGCGCCTCCGCTTCGAGGTCAAACCGACGGACGCGCCCCACGGGGGCCTGGAATGACGCGGGAGACGGGCGGGCAGGGTAGTCTTTAATGCGTAGTAATGGATGCCCGGTCGTTATCGTCGATAACCCGCAGTACCTACTCGATCCCGAGTCTTCCCGCAGGCGCAGGTCTCCCTCCGCAGCCCGCACGCAGTTGCAAGCCCGCGATCGGCTTCCACTGGACGCCCTGCGCCCGCCGATACGCTCCGCACGGGATGCACCCCATCCCGGCGTCGAGCCTCAGCGGCCGCAGAGCCTGAATGAACGGTAGAACGTGCACAATTCGAACACAGACATCACGGCGGACACGCACCACCTCGTCGCCGACAACTCCTCCGACGCCATCGACGTCGAGGAGACCCTGGTCACCACCGAGGAGCCGCACGCGGCCGTCGCCGAGACCTTCGCGGACTTCAATGTCCGCCCGGACATCGTCGAGTCCCTCGCGGACGCCGGCATCACCCACCCCTTCCCCATCCAGGCGATGACCCTGTCGATCGCCCTCGGTGGCCACGACATCATCGGCCAGGCGAAGACGGGAACGGGCAAGACCCTCGGCTTCGGTATCCCCGCCATCCAGCGTGTCGTCGGCCCCGACGACGAAGGCTACGATCGGCTCCCGGTTCCCGGCGCACCGCAGGCCCTCGTCGTGGTCCCGACGCGCGAGCTCGCCGTCCAGGTCGCCAGCGACCTCACGACGGCGGCCAGGAAGCGCAACGCGCGCATCGTCACCATCTACGGTGGCCGCGCCTACGAGCCGCAGATCGAGGCCATCAAGAAGGGCGTCGAGATCGTGGTGGGCACGCCCGGCCGCCTGATCGACCTGTACCGGCAGAAGCTGCTGGTCCTCAAGAACGTGAAGATCGTCGTGCTGGACGAGGCCGACGAGATGCTGGACCTCGGCTTCCTGCCCGACGTCGAGACCCTGATCGCCGCGACACCGCCGGTACGCCAGACCCTCCTGTTCTCCGCGACCATGCCCGGCCCCGTCATCGCCATGGCGCGCCGCTACATGACGCAGCCCACCCACATCCGCGCCGCGGACCCCGAGGACGAGGGCATCACCAAGAAGGACATCCGCCAGGTCATCTACCGGGCCCACAACCTGGACAAGGCCGAGGTCGTGGCCCGCATCCTGCAGTCCCGGAACCGCGGACGCGCCATCATCTTCTGCAAGACGAAGCGCACCGCCGCGAAGCTCTCCGAGGAACTCATCGACCGCGGCTTCGCGGCCGGGGCCATCCATGGGGATCTCGGACAGGGCGCGCGCGAGCAGGCACTGCGTGCCTTCCGCGGTGACAAGATCGACGTGCTCGTGGCGACGGAGGTCGCGGCCCGCGGCATCGACGTCGAGGACATCACGCACGTCATCAACTACCAGTGCCCCGAGGACGAGAAGGCCTACCTGCACCGCGTGGGCCGCACGGGACGCGCCGGCAAGAAGGGTACCGCGGTCACGTTCGTCGACTGGGACGACGTCCCCCGCTGGGGCCTGATCAACAAGGCGCTCGGGCTCGACACCCCGGAGCCCGTGGAGACCTACTCCTCGTCGCCCCACCTGTACACGGACCTGGACATCCCCGAGGGCACCAAGGGACGCCTCCCCCGGAAGGACCGCAAGCTCGCCGGCATCGACGCGGAGGTCCTCGAGGACCTCGGCGAGACCGGCAAGCGCGGCGGCGGGCACTCCGACGGAACCAGGAGCGACGCCGGCAGGAACGACGGCGGCCGCGGGCGTTCCGGTGACCGCGGACCGCGACGCGACGGTGCCGCCGGCGAGGGCTCGCGCGGCTCGCGCGGCCGTGGACGCAGCGACAGCCGCACCAGCGAGGCCCCTGCAGCGCCTGCGGCCGATGGCGTCGAGGGTGGCCGGGGTCGCCGCTCCGCCGGCGACGGCGATGCCCCGGCGGGCGACCGCCAGCGCCGCAGCCGCACCCGCCGACGCAACGGCGAGGTCGTCGCGAAGCCTGCCGGCGGCGCAGAGGACTAGCCCTCGGTGACCGAGCTTCCTGCGCCGTCCGTACTGCCCAGCTGGAGTGCGGACGGCGCCAACCTCGTGGTGCACGCGGACAACGCGGAATACCTGGCCACCCTCCCCGACGCGGCGTTCACGATGATCTACGTGGACCCGCCCTTCAACACCGGCCGTGTGCAGCGCCGCCAGCAGACCACCATGGTCCGGGCGGCCGGAGGCACGGGCGATCGTGTGGGCTTCAAGGGGCTCTCCTACTCGACCGTCAAGGGCATGCTGGCGAGCTACGACGACGCGTTCGAGGACTACTGGGACTTCCTCGCGCCACGGCTCGCCGAGGCATGGCGGCTCCTCGCGGACGACGGCACGCTCTACCTGCACCTCGACTACCGCGAGGTGCACTACGCCAAGGTCATGCTGGACGCCCTGTTCGGGCGCGACTGCTTCCTCAACGAGATCATCTGGGCCTACGACTACGGTGCACGGGCCAAGCGCAAGTGGCCCGCCAAGCACGACAACATCCTCGTGTACGTGAAGAACCCGTCGGGCTACTACTTCAACAGCGACGAGGTGGACCGGGAACCCTACATGGCTCCCGGCCTCGTGACCGCCGAGAAGGCTGCGCTCGGCAAGCTGCCGACCGACGTCTGGTGGCACACCATCGTGTCCCCGACCGGCCGCGAGAAGACGGGCTATCCGACGCAGAAGCCCGAGGGCCTGCTGCGGCGGGCCGTCGCGGCGAGCAGCCGGGAGGGCGACTGGGTGCTGGACTTCTTCGCCGGGTCGGGGACGCTCGGAGCGGTCGCGGGCAAGCTCGGGCGCCGCTTCGTCTGCGTGGACCGCAATCCCCAGGCCGTCGACGTCATGCACGCCCGCCTGGCCCCATGGATCCGGGTCCCGGGCAGCACGGCTAGCTGATCGGGGTCCCCGTCGCCAGGGACACGATGGCCTCGAGGGCCTGCCCGCTCGTGACGTTCTCCCCGAGCAGGTTCGGCTTCCCGCTGCCGTGGTAGTCGCTGGAGCCCGTGACGAGGAGACCGTTGTCGCGCGCGATCCTCCGCAGCTCCACCCGGGCGTCCTCCGGGTTGTCCCGGTGATCGATCTCCAGGCCCAGCAGCCCGGCGTCGATCATCTCGTCGATGACCGCGCCGCCCACCACGGCTCCGCGGTTGAACGCGGACGGGTGCGCGAAGACGGGGACGCCGCCCGCCTCCCGGATGAGGGACACCGCCTCCGCGGGGTGCGGCGCGTAGTGGCTGACCCAGTAGGGTGAGCGCGCCGTCAGGACGCGCTCGAACGCTTCCGAACGGGTGGCCACCACTCCCAGTGCGATCAGCGCGTCCGCGATGTGCGGGCGCCCCACGGTCGCACCCTCGGTCACATGCTCCTCGACCAGGTCCCAGGTGATGGGGAAGTCCGCGGACATGAGCTCGACCATGCGGCGGGCCCTCGTGAGCCGCGCGGTGCGGGATCTCGCGATCTCCTTCCGCAGGCCGGCGTGCCCCGGATCGTGCAGGTAGGACAGCACGTGCACGCTGATGCCGGTGTCGGTGCGGCAGGAGACCTCCATGCCGGGGACGAAGGTGATGCCGTGCGCCGCGGCCGCCGCGGCGGCGCGCTCCCAGCCGGCCGTGGAGTCGTGGTCGGTGAGTGCGACGGCGTCGAGGCCTGCGGCCGCCGCGGACGCGATCAGGACGTCGGGGTCCTCGGTACCGTCCGAGACATTGGAGTGGGTGTGCAGATCGATTCTCACCGGACCCAATCTACGCGCCGCCGCCCGCTCCGTCCGGCACCGGCGCCCCGCCCTGCGGGAGGTACGGACTTTCCTGCTGTGCGGCGACGGTGAGACGATGGCGGGGTGAGCACCGACGACACCGCATCCGCAGCCCGAAATCCCACCGACTCGCCGGAGGGCCAGCCGCTGTCAGACCGCAACGACAACCGCTCCCAGCGGCCCGACTCCGACGCCTTCAAGGCGTTCATGGCCGGCAGCTGGGCGCCCGCCTCGGACGAGCTCCCCGACGCGGCGCCGGTCGCCGCCCATGCGGCCCGCCGTCGTCGTGCCATCTCCGACCGCTTCCCGGGCGAGCGCCTCGTCATTCCGGCCGGGCCCTTCAAGGTCCGGTCCAACGACACCGACTATCGGTACCGCCCGCACTCCGGCTTCGCGCACCTGACCGGCCTCGGACTCGACCACGAGCCCGACGCCGTCCTCGTCCTCGAGCCCGTCGATCCGGGGACGGGCGACGACGGCGGCAACCACACGGCCACGCTGTACTTCCGGGAGCTGGCCGGCCGCGACAGCGCGGAGTTCTACGCCAACGCGCGCTACGGCGGGTTCTGGATCGGCGATCGCCTCTCGATGGCGCAGATCCGGGCACAGCTCGCCCTCGAGACGGCGGACCTCGCCGACCTCGAGGTCGCCATCACCAAGGACGCCGGTGTCGCCGCGATCGGCGGTGTGAGCATCCGCCTGCTGCGCGAGGTCGACTTCAACGCCGATGCGCTCGTCGACACCTCCCGCATCAACACGGGCGTGGACCTCGAGAAGGCCGACGCCCTCGACGCGGTGCTCGCCGAAGCCCTGTCCGAACTGAGGCTCATCAAGGACGCCTGGGAGATCGAGCAGATGGAAGCCGCCGTCGCGGCCACCGTCAACGGGTTCCACGAGGTCGTCCGGACCCTCCCCCGTGCCATCACCCACCCGCGCGGCGAACGCGTGGTCGAAGGCGCGTTCTTCGCACGGGCCCGCGAGGAGGGCAACGATCTCGGCTACGACACCATCGCCGCATCGGGGAACAACGCCACCACGCTGCACTGGATCCGCAACACGGGCTCCCTCAGGGCCGGCGAGCTGCTCCTGCTCGACGCCGGGGTCGAGGCGGAGAGCCTCTACACCGCGGACATCACCCGGACCCTGCCCGTCAACGGGCGCTACTCGGACGTCCAGCGGAAGGTCTACCAGGCCGTGCTCGACGCCGCCGACGCCGGGTTCGCCGCCGCGCAACCCGGCCGCAGGTTCCGCGAGGTCCACCTCGCGGCCGTCACGGTGCTGGCGGAGAACCTGGACCGCTGGGGCCTCCTGCCCGTGTCCCTCGAGGAGGCGCTGGCACCGGAGGGCCAGCACCACCGCCGCTGGATGCCGCACGGCACGAGCCACCACCTCGGCCTGGACGTCCACGACTGCGCCCAGGCCAAGCGCGACCTGTACCTGGACGGCGTCCTGACGGAGGGCATGGTGTTCACCATCGAACCCGGCCTCTACTTCAAGGCCGAGGACCTCGCCGTCCCGGAGGAGTACCGCGGGATCGGCGTGCGCATCGAGGACGACATCCTGATGACGGCGAACGGACCGGTCAACCTCAGCGCGGCCCTTCCCCGCACTCCGGACGACGTCGAGGACTGGATGGCCGGTATCTGGGGCAACGAGTAGGCTGCCGCCGGGCCGGAGGCGGCCCGGATTGGATACGGCTCGGAATGGAAAAGGCAGGGACCCGAGGGTCCCTGCCTTTTCCGTTCCCGGCCCGGTGTCCGGCCGGTGCCGTCCGATCCTCAGCGGGTCAGCGCGGTCCGCCGGCGGCCGAGGAGCCATGCGAGCCGGATCCCTGGCCGTCGGTCGCAGCGTCCTGGGCAGCGGGTGCCGGTGTACCGGGCTCCGGCGTCGGCCCGGCTGGAGAGTCCTCGACGCGCACACCGTACTGGGGCCGTCCGTCCGGAAGGTCGGGGAACTGTCCCCTGCGGGGCCCAGCGGTGCCGGGACCGGCGGTCTCACCCTCCGCCGTCCCGGGCTGCTGCGGCTGCGGCGGCTGCTGCGGCTGCTGCTGCTGTCCGGAGTAGGGGTCGTTCCACGACGCCGGGCGCTCGGGCGCCTGCTGCGGAGCACGGCCCGGGGCCGAGCCCCACGGCTGTGAATTTGCCCCGGGGTGCTGCGCCTGCCCGTTCATGGGGAGCTGCTGGAGCAGGCGACGGGCGTCCGCTGCAAGGCTCGGGTCCACGATGACGTCGTAGCTCGTCGCGATCACCTGGCTCGTGGAGGTGAAGTCGCGCTTGCCGCGCTGGAACGCGTAGGTGATGACGCCGAAGAGCAGCCAGAAGATGGCGCCCAGCGCGATCGAGGAGGAGATGGTGCTGCCCGCCTCGCTGCCGGCGAAGAGACTCAGGATCAGTCCCACGAACAGTCCGAACCAGGCTCCCGTCGCGGCACTGGCGAGCGCCACCCGCGGGTAGCTGAGGCGACCCGTGACGCGCTCCACCGTCTTCAGGTCGTTGCCGATGATGGCCACGCGCTCCACGGCGAACTTGTTGTCGGCGAGGTAGTCCACGGCTTTCTGCGCGTCGAGGTAGCCGGTGTACCGGCCGATGGTCTCGCCCGAGGGCAACACCCGGCCCTGGTCGCGGGATGCAGTGGTTCCAAGTGGTGGTGTCGACATGCGTCCATTCTCCCGTACCGCTCCCGCCGATGGGAGGCGGTACGCCGGAGGTGAACTCCCGGGCCGCCGGATGCCCGTCCGCAGGACGCCGGAAGCATGGGTCCACCAGCCGCCGTCGTGCGTCTTCCGCAGGGACGATACCCTCCCGGCGCGCCGCGCCGGATAGCCTAGAGCAGTGACTACCAACCCGACCCGCGTCTTCGTCGCCCGACTGCTGGGCCTCGATGTCTTCGATCCGCTGGGCGACCGCCTGGGCCGCCTGCGGGACGCCGTCGTGCTCGACCGCGGCCCGACCAAGGCCCCGCAGGTGGTAGGCCTCGTGGTCGAGGTCCCCGGCAAGAAACGCGTCTTCGTGCCGATGACCCGCATCACCTCGATGGACCCGTCCCAGATCATCTGCACCGGTCTCGTCAACCTCCGCCGCTTCGAGCAGCGCGGCGCGGAGATGCTCGTCGTGGCCGAGCTCTTCGACCGCCGCCTCACCCTGCGCGACGGCAGTGGCAGCGCCGTCGTCGAGGACATCGCGATGGAGCGCAACCGTGCAGGCGACTGGCACGTCTCCCAGCTGTTCGTGCGACGCGGCGGGTCCACCTCTCCCCTGCGCGGTCTCCGGCGCGGCGGCGAGCGCCTCATCATCGGTTGGCTCGACGCCTTCCACGGGACGACGGACGAACCGCAGGGCGCCACCCAGTTCGTCGCCCAGCACGACGACCTCAAGCCCGCCGACTTCGCCGACGCGCTGCACGAGATGAACGACAAGCGGCGCATCGAGGTGGCCGGAGAACTCCAGGACGACCGCCTCGCGGACGTCCTCCAGGAACTGCCCGACGACGACCAGGTCCAGATCCTCCAGTCCCTGACGCGCGAGCGCGCGGCGGACGTCCTCGAGGAGATGGACCCCGACGACGCGGCCGACCTCCTCAACGAGCTCCCCGAGGCGCAGAAGGAGGAACTCCTCCAGCTCATGGAGCCCGACGACGCCGAGGACGTACGCCGCCTGCTCGAGTACGAGGAGGACACGGCGGGCTCCCTCATGACCACCGTGCCGGTCATCCTCCCGCCCGAGGCGACGGTCGCCGAGGCCCTCGCGCACGTCCGGCGCGAGGAGCTGACACCGGCCCTCGCGTCGTCCATCTTCGTGTGTCGGCCTCCGCTCGAGACGCCGACCGGGCGCTACCTCGGCGTGGTGCACATCCAGCAGCTGCTGCGCTACCCGCCGCCGGAGCCGCTCGGCAACATCATCGACACGGACCTCGAGGCCGTGGGCGACCAGGCGAACGTGAGCGAGGTATCGAGGATCCTCGCCACCTACAACCTGAACTCCCTGCCGGTGGTGAACGCCGACGGCAGGCTGGTGGGGGCGGTGACCGTCGACGACGTGCTGGATCACCTGCTGCCCGACGACTGGCGGGCACAGGACGACAGCTCCGCAGCGAAACGAGGTGACCGCCGTGGTTGAGAAGATCCGATCGAATTCACGTGGGCTCGACACGCCACGGGAGGCGCGCAAGCGCCTCCTCCCGCGCCTGCGACCGAACCCGGACCGCTTCGGCAGCGGCACGGAGAACATCGCCCGTTTCATGGGTACCCCGCAGTTCCTCTTCTACATGACGGTCTTCGTCGCGGTCTGGCTGACCTGGAACACCGTCGCTCCCGCGAACCTGCGCTTCGACAGCGCGGCACTGGGGTTCACCGCACTGACCCTGATGCTCTCCCTGCAGGCCTCCTATGCCGCGCCCCTGCTGCTGCTCGCGCAGAACCGCCAGGACGACCGCGACCGCGTCTCCATGCGTGAGGACCGCCAGCGGGCGGAGCGGAACCTGTCCGACACCGAGTACCTGACGCGGGAGATCGCGGAGCTGCGCATCGCCCTGCGCGAGGTGGCGACACGCGACTACGTCCGCTCCGAGCTCCGCTCCATCCTCGAGGAGCTCCTCGAGACGACCGACGGCCAGGAGCTGACCCTGCAGAAACGGAAGCCCCGGAAGCCGTCGGAGAACACCGTGGCGATGCCGAAGGTCCAGCCCGCGGGGAGGAAACCCGTCCGGTGAGCCCCCTGCCCGACGAGGAGGCCGTGCGGACGGCCCTCACCACCGTGATCGACCCCGAACTGCGCCGCCCCATCACCGAACTCGGCATGCTCGAGTCCGTGTCCGTCACGGAACGGACGGTGCGGATCCGGGTCCTGCTGACGATCGCCGGCTGCCCCCTGCGCGACACGATCACGCAGGACGCCGAAGCCGCCCTGTCCGCCGTCGACGGCGTGGAGCGCGTCGAGGTCGAGCTCGGCGTGATGGACCAGGCCCGGCGCGACGCGCTGAAGGAGCAGCTGAGGGGCGCCGGCGGCCGCCGCGGCATCCCCTTCAACGACCCGTCGTCGCTCACGCGCGTCTATGCGGTGGCGAGCGGCAAGGGCGGTGTCGGAAAATCCAGCGTGACGGTGAACCTGGCGGTCGCCATGGCCGCGCAGGGACTGCGGGTGGGCATCGTGGACGCCGATGTGTACGGCTTCTCCGTCCCCGCCCTCCTGGGCATCACGCAGCAGCCCACGCGCGTCGACGAGCTCATCCTGCCGCCGGTCGCCCACGGCGTGAAGGTGATCTCCATCGGGATGTTCGTGGAGGGCAACCAGCCGATCTCCTGGCGGGGCCCCATGCTGCACCGGGCACTCGAGCAGTTCCTCACGGACGTCTACTTCGGCGACCTGGACGCCCTGTTCCTCGACCTCCCCCCGGGGACGGGTGACATCGCCATCTCCGTGGCGCAGCTGCTGCCGTCCTCCGAGCTCCTCGTCGTCACGACGCCGCAGAGTGCCGCCGCCGATGTCGCCGAACGGGCCGGTGCCATGGCCGCGCAGACGGGACAGCGCGTCGCCGGGGTCATCGAGAACATGTCCTGGCTCGAGCTGCCCGACGGCGGGCGGCTGGAGCTCTTCGGCGCCGGGGGTGGGAGCACGCTCGCGGCACGGCTGTCGGCCACACTGGGCACGGAGATCCCCCTGCTGGGCAGCATCCCGCTGGACGTCGCCCTCCGGGAAGGCGGCGATGCCGGCACTCCCCTCGTCCTCGGCGGAGGGACCTCCACGGCCCGCGCCGAGCTGACGGCGATCGCTTCCACGCTCGCCCGCCGCCCCCGCGGCCTGGACGGCCTGAGGCTGCCGGTCAGCCTCCGCTGACGGGGGGCATGGCCTCCGCTAGGTCGCCTCGAGGTCGTAGGGCGCGGCCTGCCCGGCTTCGAGGCGCGGTACGGCCGGGGGGCGGGCGACGCCGGTCGCAGGCGCAGCGGGTACGGGCCGGGGGCCGCCACCGCTGACAGGCTTGAAGACGTCCTCGATGTCGTCGAGGAGCGCTTCCTTGATGATGCGGCGGGGGTCGTACTGGCGGGGGTCCAGCTTGCGCCAATCGACCTCGTCCAGTTCCGGACCGACCTCTTCCCGGAGTTGCTCACGGGCTCCCGTGGCCATGCGCCGCAGGCCCTTCACGAGCCGGGCGAGTTGGGCCGCGTACTCCGGGAGCCGTTCCGGGCCGAGCACCACGACGGCGATGAACGCCAGGACCACGAGTTCGAGGCCGTTGATTCCCAACACGTGAAAAGACTACCTTCCCGGCCGGTGCCGACCACATTCGCCCCTACCGGACGAGCCCCGCGGGGCGGGAGCCGTGGCGCGCTGCCGTCGGCGTCGTCGCAGGGCCGCGCCTACCCGTTCGCGCCGGGATGCGTGATCATCGAGAGGCCGCGGAGGATCCGCTCCATCATCGAGTCCTCCTGGGCCTGCGGCGACAGGGCCAGCTGGGCGTGCTCCGCCGTGACGAGCTGGCTGAGCGTCTGCGGCATCGCGGCGGCAGGCAGGTTCGAGACCACGGTATAGGTGACGGACGGCGAGTCGAGCACCACCTGCCATGGTTCGCCGGGACGGACCCAGACGTCGCGCTCGGCGCCGCCGATGTGCTCGAAGCCGTCCGCCGTCACGATGTTGCCGGTCACGGCGTTCAGCGGCGGAGCGGCGGCGCCGCGAACCCCGCTGACCTTCCGCTGTTCGTAGATGGTGACGGTGTCGTCGTCGTTCTCGAGGACGATCTCCAGCGTCGGCCTGCCTGCGACCGTGATGCCCTCGGCACTCCGCAGTGTGAAGCCGAGGGATTCGAGCTCCGGGCAGTACCAGCCTCCGGACCGGAGGGTCTCCAGCTGATCGGTGTCCAGGTAGGTGGGCGTCTGCGACGCGACGGACTCCCAGCGCGCCTGCAGCGCGGTGACTCCCGTCGCCGCGCCCTCGGCCGTGACGGGCCGCGCCTCGGACCCCATGACATAGGCACTACCGAGGATGGCGGTGGCGACGGCGGCCGATGCACCGACGGCGGTGAGCACCGTCCGGCTCCGGGGGGCGGCCCGTTCCTGGTGGTCGCGCACGAAGGCCGCGCTGGAACCCGTGCGGGCCCCGTGCATGCCGGTATTCATGCCGCGATTCGGGCCGGCGGTGGCGCCGAAGGCGGGCGACAGGAGCCTGCGCTGGAGGTCCGGATCCGGGGCCGGGTTCCGCAGGCCCAGCAGGGCGCTCTTGAGGCTCCGGAGGTGCGAGACCGTCGCGGCGCACGACGCACAGCGTGAGACGTGCTGTTCGACGGCGATCCGGCGCCGGTCGGACAGCTCACCGTCCACGAGGTCCTGCAGGGAGCGATGGGGATGAAGCATCGTTCCTAACCCAGGCCGGCAATCCGTGGGACGCCCAGGGCGGCGCCGTTCCCGCCCGGCTTCCGGGGGTCGCGGTGGGCGAGCTTCTCCCGCAGCATCGTCCTCCCCCGGTGGATGCGCGAGCGGACGGTCCCGAGCTTGACGCCGAGGACCTGCGCCACCTCGTCGTACGCCAGGCCCTCGAGGTCGCACAGCACCACGGCGGCGCGGAAGTCCGGCGGGAGTTCTTCCAGGGCTGCCTGCACGTCGATGTCCAGGTTGTTGAATTCGAAGCTGCGCTCGGGGCCGGGATGCTTGCTCGGCAACCTGCTCTCGGCTTCTTCCGTCAGTCCGTCGAACCGGATGCGAGTCTTGCGCCGCGCCTGGTCGAGGAACAGGTTGGTGGTGATCCGGTGCAGCCAGCCGTCCAGCGTGCCGGGCTTGAAGTTCGCCAGCGAACGGAAGACCCTCACGAAGACCTCCTGCGTGAGGTCCTCGGCGTCGAACTTGTTGCCGGTGAGGCGGTAGGCCAGCCGGTAGACCTTCGGCGAGTAGTTGGTGACGACTTCTTCCCAGGACGGCGCGACCCACGGGTTGCCGTGCTCGTCGAGGAGAGGCACGTCCGCTCCGGGAACGGCCTCCATGGCGGCCTGTACTGCCTTCACGCTAGACATCATCTACCCCTTCTCGCCACGCATCCCGAACAGGTCCTACCCCGCGGCCGCGGCTGCGGTGGTATCGGGGATTCGGGGCCGTGCCCATGCTGGATGTCCGAGAAGGAAGTCTTTCTCACCAAGCTGGGAACTGGCTGGCAAGGACATGGTGTGTGCGTATCCGGGACGCCGGGCCCGCTCTCCTCGCCTGCGCGCACCCGCCCGCCCGCATGGAAGTCGGGACGCGCCGCACAGTAGTGTTGGGGCGGGGCGCCTGCCTCCCCGCCACTTCCCGCAACCACAGAACGGATGTCCATGGCCGCCGACAAACACAGCAGCTGGTCCTACACCGAAGGACTCCCCGACGAGGACGACATCCTGCTGAGGGCGCGCGACCGCTCCCATGAACTCGGTGTCGCCCCTGTCACTCCTGCCGTCGGCGCAGCACTCACCGTCCTCGCGGCGGCCTCCAAGGCGAGCACCGCGGTCGAGGTGGGTGCCGGAGCAGGGGTGTCGGGAGTCTGCCTGCTGAGGGGCCTCGGCCGGAATGCGGTCCTGACCACCATCGATTCCGACGTCGACCACCTCCGGGCCGCCCGGGAGGCCTACTCCGAGGCCGGCATCCCCTCGAACCGCACACGCACCATCTCGGGGCGCGCGGCCGACGTGCTGCCGCGGCTGACCGATGCCGCGTACGACCTGGTGTTCATCGACGCCGACAAGGCGGGCCTGCCGGTCTATGTCGAGCAGGCAACGCGCCTGCTCAAGGACGGCGGCATCATGATCATCAACGACGCACTGGACCAGGACCGGGTGGCGGAACCTGCCGTGCGTGAACAGTCGACGAATACGCTCCGCCAGGTGGGGAAGATGATCCGTGAGAACGAGGCCCTCGTCTCGGCACTCGTGCCGACGGGCACCGGGCTCCTGCTCGCGGTCAAGCAGCGCGCCTAGCGGCGGCGGGCGGGCGGCGGCTGCCGCCTGCCCCGACGCCTGGAACAGGAAGCCGGGACTCCTGGCCGGATCGCCTAGGTGGTGACGGTGAGCAGGCAGTCCTTGAGCTTGCCCGCTTCCTCGGCGTTCAGTTCGACGACAAGGCGTCCACCGCCGTCGATCGGCACCCGCATGATGAGGCTGCGCCCCTCCTTGGTGACTTCCATCGGTCCATCGCCGGTACGCGGTTTCATGGCAGCCATAGGGGTGTCCCTTTCAACAGGGCGCGACCGCGATCAGCGGCAGCGCGACAGTAAACAGTGCGCCGGCCGGTAGCCCATAGGGGTGTCCCGCAGTGCACGTCATCACCTTCATTATTCAGCACAAGCCCTTCACCTGCTAATTCAGGTGCGGCGTGGATCACACTCAGGGGGGATAATCCCCGTCCGGTCCCGACGGGGTCCAGCCCCACAGCCAGTCCACCCAGAAGAACTGGAGCAGCACCGATACCGGCAGCAGCACCCAGAGGATACGGGCCCCGAAGCGGCTGCCGGCGACGGCGAGTGCCAGGGGGAACAGCGGGAACAGTATCCGCCAGGTGCTCGACTGCGGGTCCCAGAACGCCCCGAGGTACAGCAGGTAGCCCGCGCACCAGGCGCCGGCGACCAACCCCATCGAGCGCACGGCGGGCGTGAGGAAGAGCGCGACGACGACCAGGAGCAGGCCCGCGACGACCAGCACAGCCGCGGCAGGACCGACGACCGCGGCCGGTGCCTCGAACCACGGCGCGAAGGGGACCAGCGCCTCGCCCCGCCAGGCGGTCTCGGTCGCCACATAAGCGTTCCGCTGCCCCGTGACGGTCCAGGCGATCAGCGGCCAGGCGACGGCGCCGAGCGACGAGACCACCCCCAGCAGGAACACGGGCAGCACCGGCTGGGCCGGCGGCCCCCCGGGGAGGACGCTGCGCCGGACGGAGCGGAGGGCGGCAAGGAACAGGATCCCCACCGCGACGGCGAAGGGCACCCCGGCCGGTCGTGCCAGGCACATCAGCACGACGACGGGCATCGCCGCGTAGTACCGGCCCGTGGACACCAGGTACAGCGCGGACGCGAGGAGCAGCAGGTGCAGTGACTCCGCGTACGGCACTTGGAGGATGGCGGAGACGGGCGCGAAGGACACGACGGCGACGCCTGCGAGCGCCGCCCGGTGGTCCGACCCGAGACGGAAGAGCCGGTAGATCATCAGCGAAGCACCCGCTGCGGCGGCCAGGGACACGAGAGGCGCGAGGATCCCCCAGCCCAGGCCGGTGGCGGCGTCGAGGACCCGGACGAGTCCCGGGTAGAGCGGGTAGAACGCCCACGCGTTGTGGCTCACGTTGCCCAGCGCGTCGCGCGGCAGGTCCGTCGGGTAGCCCTCGGTGAAGATGCGCTCGTACCAGCCGCTGTCCCAGTAGTTGATGAACGTGCCGTACGCGGGGGCCGGACCGGACCAGGGGCTGGGGCCCTGGCGTGCCGCCGCGAGCAGGAGGATCCCCGTCGAGACGAGGCGCCCGGCGACGAAGACCACCAGGACCTGCAGGGACCAGTGCGCGAACCGGTGCGCGGACCGGTTCTGCCGGGCCGGCAGCACGCGGCTCACGGGCCGGAGGGGGCGGACGCGGCCGATGGAGGCCCGCCCTGCTGCGGCTCGGCCCGGACCCAGCAGTCCCGCAGGTGGTCGTTCACGTACCCCGTGGCCTGGAGCATCGCGTACGCGGTCGTGGGTCCCACGAAGCGGAAGCCGAGTCCGCGGAGTTCCCGGGCCAGCGCCGTGCTCTCGGGGGTGATGGCCGGGACATCCGCGAGGGTGGCGGGCGCGGGCCCGGAGACCGGCCGGTGGCTCTCGAGGACCGAGCCGAGGGTGGTCCCGTCCGGGAGTACGAGAAGGGCACGGGCGTTCGCGATGGTCGCCTCGATCTTCTGCCGGTTCCGCACGATGCCGGCATCACCCATCAGCCGCTCGATGTCCTGCGCGCCGAAGCCCGCGACGACGGCGGGATCGAACCCGGCGAAGGCCCGGCGGAACGCCTCGCGCTTCCGCAGGATGGTGATCCAGCTCAAGCCCGACTGGAACGCTTCGAGGCTCAGCCGCTCGAACAGGCCGGCCTCACCGAGCACGGGCCGTCCCCACTCCTCGTCGTGGTACCGCTCGTACTCCTCGCTCGACACCGCCCAGCCGCAGCGCCTCCGGCCGTCGGACCCGGGAACCGCCCCGCTCATCCGGCGTCCCTGGCCGCAAGCTGCGAGCGCAGGTCCCGGATGACCGCGTCGCGCTCCTCGAGCGCCGCGGCCAGCCGGTCCAGGACCTCGTCCACCTGGTCCATCCGGTACCCGCGCAGTCCGAGGCCGAAGCGGACGGCATCGACGTCGCGGGCCGAGGGGGTGTCGGGAAGGAGGACGGGCGGTAGCGAGGCCACCGGCTCCACCAGACCCATGCCGTTCCCCGGGGAATCGTCGTCGTGCCCGGCGGAACCGGCGCCGGAGGCGGCCCGGAAGCCCGCCCCGATGTGCTGGAACGCCGCCGGCACCGGGCGCCCCGAAGCAAGGACCGCTGTTGCTCCCATCAGCAGGATGGCGAGGATCACCAGGAAGATAGTCACACCGCAATGGTGCCAGAGCGGTCCCGGGCGGGTCAGGACCGGGGTCAGGACGGGTGGTCGTGGCCCGCCGATGCCGCCACGATCCGCACGGCCTCCTCTGCGGTGTCGACGAGCTGCAGCAGTGAGAGATCCTTCTCGGACACGGTTCCTTCCGCGATCAGCGTGCCTTTGATCCAGTCGATGAGGGGGCGCCAGTAATCGACGCCGATCAGCACGATGGGGAAGGAGGTCACCTTGCCGGTCTGCACGAGCGTCATCGCCTCGAACAGCTCGTCGAGGGTTCCGAACCCACCCGGCAGGACCACGAAACCGCTCGCGTACTTGACGAACATGGTCTTGCGGGCGAAGAAGTACCGGAAGTTGATGCCGAGGTCCACCCACTCGTTCATGCCCTGTTCGAACGGCAGCTCGATGCCCAGCCCCACCGACGTCCCGCCTGCCTCGCAGGCTCCCTTGTTGGCGGCCTCCATGGCGCCCGGACCGCCCCCGGTGATGACGGCGAAGCCCGACTGCACGAGCCTCCGGCCCACCTCCTCGCCGATCGCGTAGTAGGACGAGCTCCGCGCGGTCCGGGCCGATCCGAAGACGCTGATGGCGGGACCGAGGTCGGCGAGGGTCCCGAAGCCCTCCACGAACTCGCTCTGGATGCGCAGCACGCGCCAGGGGTCGGTGCGGGTGAAGCCCTTGGTGTCGTCCGTGTCGAGGAGCATGTTGTCCGACTGCGGCACCGTCGCCTGGGCGCGGCGCAGCTCCACGGAGCCCTTCCGCCTGGTCGCCCTGCCCGCCCCGTTGCTCGTCCCCGGAGGGCTGGCACCGAACGGACCGCCGTCCTCGGCGGAGGGCTGGGGGGAACCTGTGCCGGCGTCGTACACAGGGGGGCGAGCTTCGTCGCTGGCCGCGGGGTGCTGGGAGGGAGACATTTACCTAGGCTAACCAACAGCCGGCGCCCCCGGCGCTTTTGATTGCTCTTCAATCACGATCAGGGCCTTTCCGCTCCGCCGTATCGCCCGCGAGGAATAGTTCGCTAGATTTCTCCCATGACAAGTGAACAGCAACCGACTGTGCCCGCGTCCTCGGGAAACACCCTCGTCTCCCTCAAGAACGTGAACAAGCATTTCGGGGAGCTGCACGTTCTCCGGGACATCAATCTCGAGGTCGCCCGAGGCGAGGTCGTCGTTGTCATCGGCCCCTCCGGTTCCGGTAAGTCGACGCTGTGCCGCGCGATCAACCGCCTCGAGACGATCGACGACGGCCAGATCTCCATCGATGGCAAGGTGCTCCCCGCCGAAGGGAAGGCCCTCGCGAAGCTCCGCGCGGACGTCGGCATGGTCTTCCAGTCGTTCAACCTCTTCGCCCACAAGTCCATCCTCGAGAACGTCACGCTCGGCCCGGTGAAGGTCCGGGGCATGAAGAGCGGTGAGGCGAAGGACCTGGCGATGTCCCTCCTCAAGCGCGTCGGCGTCGACAACCAGGCGCAGAAGCTCCCGGCCCAGCTGTCCGGTGGCCAGCAGCAGCGTGTCGCGATCGCCCGCGCGCTGGCCATGCGACCGAAGGTGATGCTGTTCGACGAGCCCACCTCGGCGCTCGACCCCGAGATGATCAACGAGGTCCTCGACGCCATGGTGGCCCTCGCCAAGGAGGGCATGACGATGATCGTGGTGACCCATGAGATGGGGTTCGCCCGCAAGGCCGCCGACCGTGTGATCTTCATGGCCGACGGCCAGATCATGGAGCAGGCGACGCCCGAGGAGTTCTTCACCAATCCGCAGAGTGACCGCGCCAAGGACTTCCTCGGCAGGATCCTCTCGCACTGACCCCCGTATCCGAAGAGGCCATCGGCCGCAATGCAAGGAGAACCAATGCGCACAACCCGATACGCAGCAGCCGCGGTGGCTGCACTCGCCGCACTGACGCTGTCCGCCTGTGGTGGCGGCGACAGCGGCGAGAGCGAGGGCGGCGATGCCGGCGGTGAGACCGTCCGCATCGGCATCAAGTTCGACCAGCCCGGCCTCGGCTTCGACGAGGGCGGCTCCTACTCCGGTTTCGACGTCGACGTGGCCAAGTACGTGGCAGGCGAGCTCGGGTTCACCGAGGACCAGATCGAGTTCGTGGAAGCCCCGTCCGCCAACCGCGAGAACCTGCTGTCCAACAACCAGGTGGACATGATCTTCGCGACGTACTCCATCACCGACACCCGCAAGGAGACGGTGGACTTCGCCGGCCCGTACTTCGTGGCCGGCCAGGACCTCCTCGTCCCCACGGACAGCGACATCACCGGCCCCGAGGACCTCGAGGGCAAGAACCTCTGCTCGGTGACCGGTTCCACGTCCGCGCAGAAGATCAAGGACCAGTACCCCGGCGTGCAGCTCGTCGAGCAGCCGGGCTATGCGGAGTGCGTCACCGCGATGGGCGGCGGCCAGATCGACGCCGTCACCACCGATGACATCATCCTCGCCGGCCTCGCCGCGCAGGACGCGAACGCCGGCAAGTTCAAGGTGGTCGGCAACACGTTCTCCGAGGAGAACTACGGTGTCGGGCTCCCCAAGGGCAGCGACAAGTGCGAGGACATCAACGCCGCCATCACCAAGATGATTGACGACGGTGCCTGGGAAGAGGCGATCACCAAGAACACCGAGGGTGCCGACTACACCTACAACGCGGAGCTGAACCCGCCCACCCCGGCGCCCTGCGCCTAGCATCGCGTCCATTGGTGGGGTGGTCCGCGCGGACCGCCCCACCAATTCCGTGTTCCCCATCAGGAAAGAGGTGAACCGTGGAGAACTACCTGTCGCTGTTCGAGACCTACAACGTGCCGGCCGCGTTCTGGGTCAATATCCAGTTGTCCTTCTGGGCGGCTATCTGGGCCCTGGCGATCGGCACGGTGCTGGCCCTGTTCCGCATCTCCCCCATCCCGAGCCTGCAGCTCTTCGGTGCGGCGTACGTGAACATCTTCCGCAATACGCCCCTGACCATCATCCTCGCGTTCGGGTTCCTCGGACTGTTCTCCGTCATGCAGATCAGCCTCGCGAGTGACCTCAACGCCAGCCTCTTCCGCATCGCCATCGTGGGCCTCTCGCTGTACCACGCGGCCTTCGTCTGCGAGGCGATCCGCAGCGGCGTCAACACGGTCCCGCTGGGCCAGGCCGAGGCCGCGCGTGCCATCGGCCTGAGCTTCCTGCCGGCAGCACGGCTCATCATCCTGCCGCAGGCCTTCCGCGGAGCCATCGCTCCCCTCGGCAACGTCCTGATCGCCCTCATCAAGAACTCCACCGTCGCGGCCGCCGGATCGGTCGCCACCGAATCGTCGGGCCTCATGAAGACCATGATCGAGTTCCGCTCGGACCTCGTCATCCCGATCTTCCTCACCTTCGCCCTCGGCTTCGTGATCCTGGTGATCCCCATCGGGCTGCTGACCACCTGGGCCTCACGGAAACTGGCGGTGGCACGATGAGCGTGCAGCAGGTCCTCTTCGACGCGCCCGGCCCGCGCGGGCGCCGTAATATCCTGATCGGGAACATCGTGGGCGCGCTGATCGTCCTCGGCATCCTCGCCTGGGTGATCTCCGCGCTCGCCGGCAAGGGCCAGCTCACGGCGGGCATGTGGACGCCCTTCCTCGAATCCCGGACGTGGCAGTTCTTCATCCTGCCCGGACTGCTCAACACGCTGAAGGCGGCCGGCATCTCGATCGTCACCTCGGTGCTGTTCGGCCTGGTCTTCGGCGTCGGACGCCTGTCGCACTCTGCGCCGATCCGCTGGATCGCCGGGATCGTCGTCGAATTCCTGCGCGCCGTGCCCGTGCTGCTCATGATGATCTTCTTCTGGCTGGCCCTCGGCAGCTCCGGCTCCGTCAATCCGCAGGATGCCCCGCTGATCGCCGTGGTCATCGCCCTGACCCTCTACAACGGGTCCGTCATCGCGGAACTGGTGCGCTCGGGCGTCCACGGCCTGCCGAAGGGACAGCGCGAGGCAGGCATGGCGATCGGCCTGACGAGGAACCAGTCGCTGCGCACCATCGAAGTACCGCAGGCCCTCATCGCGATGCTGCCGGCACTCATCAGCCAGTTCGTCGTGATCCTGAAGGACTCGGCCCTCGGTTTCATCATCACCTACCCGGAACTGCTGCAGTTCACGCGGCGCCTCGGGGTGGGCGAGGGCAACGTGATCCCGTCCCTGTTCGTGGCGGCGGCGATCTTCATCCTCATCAACTTCGCCCTCTCCACCCTGGCCACGCGCCTCTCCGTCCTCCTGAGCTTCCGGACGAAGGGGCGCAAGCCGGCAGCCAAGGGGTCCATCGCCCTGGACGCCTCCACCCCGGCCCCCACCTGAGCGGGTTCCGGGCAGCACGACGAGGAAGGGCCCGGCGGGTGCCGGGCCCTTCCTCGTGTTCGGGCCGGTCGAACCAGCCGGGTCAGGGTGGGGAGGGCCGCCCGCTCAGGACAGCCAGGTGGTCAGGGCGCGGAGGCAGGCCCGTACGGCGTCGGCGTGCACGTGCTCGTCATCGGTGTGGGCGAGGAGCGCGTCGCCGGGTCCGAAGTTCACCGCCGGCACACCGAGGGCGCTGAACCGCGCGACGTCGGTCCAGCCGTACTTGGGCTTGGGTTCGGCGCCGACGGCCGCCACGAAGGCGGCGGCCGCGGGGTGCTGGAGCCCTGGCCGGGCTCCGGCCGCGGCGTCCGTCCGCTCGACGGTGAAGCCCTCGAGCAGGGCGCGCACGTAGTCCTCGGCCTGATCCGGGGTCTTGCCCGGGGCGAAGCGGTAGTTGACCTCGATCACGGTGCTGTCCGGGATCACGTTGCCCGCCGTGCCGCCGGAGATCTTCACCGCATTCAGGCTCTCGCGGTAGTCGAGGCCGTCCACGTGCACGGTGGCGGGCTCGTGGTCGCGGAGCCGGACGAGGATCTCGGCGGCGCCATGGATGGCGTTCTGCCCCATCCATGCCCGGGCGGAGTGGGAGGCCTTGCCGGCGACCCGCACGTCGAAGCGGGCCGTCCCGTTGCACCCGCCCTCCACGGTGCCGTCCGTGGGTTCCAGGAGCACCGCGAAGTCGGCCTCCAGCCACTCCGGGTAGGAGGCGGCCACCCGGCCGAGACCGCTGAGGGAGGCTTCGACCTCCTCGTGGTCGTAGAAGATGAACGTGATGTCACGCGTGGGCTCCGCGAGGGCTGCCGCGAGCGCCAGCTGCACGGCGACACCGCCCTTCATGTCGGTGGCCCCGCGTCCGAACAGCACGTCGCCCTCCCACGAGGAGGGGACGGTCCCCCTCGACCCGGGGGTGGTCGGCAGCGGCACGGTGTCGATGTGCCCGGCCAGGATGACCCGTTCCGCCCGGCCGAGCCGGGTCCGCGCCATCACGCAGTCGCCGTCGCGCACCACCTCGAGGTGTTCCAGGCGGCGCAGCGCCCGTTCCACGGCGTCCGCGATCACGGCCTCGTTCCCGGAGACGCTCTCGAGGTCGATCAGTCGGGCCGTCAGCTGGGCGACGTCGGAGGCCGGATCGAGGTCCGCCGAGGGAGTCTGCATCATGCTGCAACCCTATCGCTCGGTAGACTGGTGCCCATGACTCCTCCCACGCCCAGCTCTCCCCTGCCCGACGCCGCCCAGCGGACAGCCGGCGGTCTCGGCCTTGCCACGGTGGCCTCGGACGGCACCGTCCTGGACACCTGGTTCCCCGCCCCCTGGCTCGGTGAGGACACCATGGATGCCGCCGCGCGGCAGGACCTCCGCGCCACCCTGGAGTCCCTCGCCGGGTCCGGGTCCGACGACGTCCGTCGCGTCACCCAGCGCGTGGTCGACGTCACGGTGGATCCGGATGACGCCCCGGCAGACACCCCGGACGCCTACCTGAGGCTCCACCTCCTCTCCCACCGGCTCGTCCGGCCCAACACCGTCAATCTCGACGGGATTTTCGGACTCCTCGCCAACGTGGTGTGGACGAGCCACGGCCCCGCCGCCGTGCAGGGCTTCGAGACCGTCCGCGCGGGCCTGCGCGCCCGGGGGCCCGTGGCCGTCTATGGCGTCGACAAGTTCCCGCGCATGGTGGACTACGTGGTCCCGGCCGGCGTGCGGATCGCCGACGCCGACCGTGTCCGGCTCGGAGCCCACCTGGCCGACGGCACCACCGTGATGCACGAGGGCTTCGTGAACTTCAATGCCGGCACGCTCGGCACCTCGATGGTCGAGGGCCGCATCTCCGCAGGCGTCGTCGTCGGGAACGGGTCCGACGTCGGAGGCGGCGCCTCGATCATGGGCACGCTGTCCGGCGGCGGGAGGGAACGCATCACCATCGGTGAGCGCTGCCTGCTGGGCGCCGAGTCGGGTGTCGGCATCTCGCTCGGCGACGACTGCGTCGTCGAGGCAGGCCTCTACCTCACGGCGGGCACCAAGGTGACCCTGCAGGACGGCTCGCTCGTCAAGGCGAAGGACCTCTCGGGTGAGCCTGGCATCCTGTTCCTGCGCAACTCCGCCACAGGAGCCGTCGAGGCACGCCCCCGCACCGGTGAGGGCATAGCCCTCAACCCGGCCCTGCACGCCAACTAGCCCATGCCGTCGAGGGTCCCCTCCGCTGCTGTCCGCCGTCGCCGTCGCCAGGTGCGCACGGGTGTGATGCTCGTCGCCCTGGTCACGGTGGTCACGGGCGGCAGTGTCCTGGCGGTCAACCAGCTGAAGGCCAGCGAGGTCCTGGTCCGGGAGCGCTGCAGTGCGACCGTGGGGACGGACACCTTCGAGCTCAGTCCGACGCAGGCAGGGAATGCGGCCCTGATCTCCGGCGTCGCCGTGGCCCGGGGGCTCCCGGCCCGCGCGGCGTCCATCGCCATCGCCACCGCCATCCAGGAGTCCCGCCTGGAGAACATCGACTACGGGGACGACGCCGGGCCGGACTCGCGCGGCCTGTTCCAGCAGCGGCCCTCGCAGGGCTGGGGCACGGAGGAGCAGATCATGTCGCCCCTCTATGCCACCGGCGCCTTCTACGACGCCCTCGTCCGGGTCCCCGGGTACGAGACACTGCCCATCACCGAGGCCGCGCAGATCGTGCAGCGGTCGGCCCACCCGGAGGCGTACGCGGACCACGAGCCGGAGGGGCGAGCCTTCGCCTCCGCGCTGACGGGCAACTCCCCCGCGGCCCTCGACTGCACCCTGCACGAGCCGGACGGCGCGGGCGACCCCCTGGCGGTCTCGGCCGCGGCGGAGGAGGTGTTCGGACCGCTGGCAGGCGTCGTCGAGGCCACCACGCTGACCCTGGACGTCTCGGGCACCAGCGGCTGGGCCGTCGCCCAGTGGGCGGTGGCGAACGCCTCCACCTTGTCCATCACGTCCGTGTCCCACTCCGGCCTGCAGTGGGACAGGGCGGACGGCGGGTGGACGGCGACGACGTCGGAGCCCGGCATCGTCACCGTCACCGTCGCCGGGGTCACGCCCTGACGGCCCTGCGGACCCGGTTGCTCAGGCCAGCATCTTCACGACCGGCTCCACGTAGCTGCGGAAGGAACGCTCGTCGTCGAACAGTTCCTGGCACATGAGGAGCTTGTCCGGCTCCACCCACCACGCGCGGTGCACGCCCAGCGGCAGTTCGACGATCTGGAGCGAGAAGCGGCGTGCGGCACGGCCGAGTTCCAGCTCCCGCTCCTCCAGGATCCGCGCCAGGAGGTTCTCCATGGTGTCGGCGCCCCGTGCACCGGAATGCAGGGCGTACTCGGCGCACCGCTCCTCGGCCCACGCCGTCGCGGCACCGAAGTGCGCCCTCATCAGCGCCTTGAGCGCCTCCATGCCGTCGAGGGCCTCCAGGCGGGGCGGCACGGGCAGCACGGCGTCGCTGATCCGGTGGCGGAGGAGGCTGTGCCACCACGCCTCCCATTCGACCCTCAACGTCCCGGGTCCTCCGACGGGTTCGGTCAGGCGTCGAGTCTCGGCCCTCCGCACGGAGGGCACCACGGGCGGCAGGGCAGGGCTGCCCACCCCCTGGAGCCCCGAGCAATCCCGCAGGTAGAGCGCTACGAGGAGCACTTCGGACGTGTCCACCGTGAAGTGCGCGCTGTAGCCGGTTTCGGAGTATGACATGGACCTCCCTTGCACCAGTCAGGCTGCTCCTACAGTAGACCCCGGACCCGCGGCGCTCCAGAGCCCGCGGCACGTTGCGACGCGGGGCAGGGACGGCACCCGCGGCACGCCGACCTAGGATGGAACCATGAAGATCCTCGTTACCGGTGGCAGCGGATACATCGGCTCGCACACCGTCCTGACCCTGCTCGACCACGGCCATGACGTCGTCGTCGTCGACAACCTCCTGAACTCCACCGAGACGTCGCTCCAGCGGGTGGCCGCACTCGCGGGCCGCACGCCGACGTTCCACCAGGCGGATCTGCTCGACGAACCGCGCCTGCGCACCATCTTCGCCGAGGAGAAGGTGGACGCCGTCATCCACTTCGCAGGCCTGAAGGCGGTCGGCGAGTCGGTCGAGAAGCCCCTGTACTACTACTCCAACAACGTCGGCGGCACCCTGAGCCTGCTGCGCGTGATGGACGACGCCGATGTGCGCACCCTCGTCTTCAGCTCCTCCGCCACGGTGTACGGGGCGTCGGAGGAAGTCCCCCTCACCGAGAAGCTCCCCCTCGACGCGGTGAACCCGTACGGGCGCACCAAGGAACAGATCGAGGACATCCTGACCGACCTCGGCGCGGCCGACCCGCGGTGGAACATCGCCCTGCTGCGCTACTTCAACCCCGTGGGCGCCCACGACTCGGGCACCATCGGCGAGGACCCTACCGGTGTCCCCAACAACCTGCTGCCGTTCGTGGCGCAGGTCGCGGTGGGACGGCGCGAGAAGGTGATGGTGTTCGGCAACGACTATCCGACGCCCGACGGCACGGGCGTGCGCGACTACATCCACGTGGTCGACCTGGCGCAGGGGCACCTCGCTGCGCTCGACTACCTCGTGGCGCGCGGCGGCGTGCACACCTGGAACCTCGGCACAGGCAACGGCTCCTCCGTCCTCGAGGTCCTCACGGCGTTCTCCGCCGCGGTGGGCCGCGACATCCCCTACGAGTTCGCTCCCCGCCGGCCCGGCGACGCGGCCGTCAGCTACGCGGACCCGTCGTCGGCCCTCGCCGACCTCGGCTGGTCCGCGACCCGGACCCTCGCCGAGATGTGCGAGGACCACTGGCGCTGGCAGAAGAACAACCCACAGGGCTACGCGACGGTCCAGGACGACTGAGACCACACACGACGGCGGCCGCCCACCTGGGAAGGTGGACGGCCGCCGTCGTTGCTGCCGATCCTGGGCAGACCAGTGGGCGCCGGGGATCAGCTCGCGGGGTAGTGCCGCTCTCCCTTGCCCGTGTACAGCTGGCGCGGGCGCCCGATCTTCGTCTGCGGATCCTGCATCATCTCGCGCCACTGGGCGATCCAGCCGGGAAGGCGGCCGATCGCGAAGAGGACCGTGAACATCTTCTCCGGGAAGCCCATGGCCTTGTAGATGAGGCCGGTGTAGAAGTCGACGTTCGGGTAGAGCTTGCGCTCGATGAAGTAGTCGTCGGCCAGGGCCTTCTCCTCGAGGCGCATGGCGATGTCGAGCAGTTCGTCGTTGCCGCCGAGCTTGTTGAGGATGTCGTGGGCGGTGGCCTTCACGATCTTCGCGCGCGGGTCGTAGTTCTTGTAGACGCGGTGCCCGAAGCCCATGAGCTTCACGCCGTCTTCCTTCTTCTTGACCTTCTCCATGAAGTCCTCGGGCTGCATGCCCTTGGCCTGGATGTCCCGCAGCATGTTCAGCACGGCCTCGTTGGCACCGCCGTGCAGCGGGCCGAAGAGCGCGTTGATCCCGGCGGAGACCGAGGCGAACATGTTGGCGTTGGAACTGCCGACGAGGCGCACCGTGGAGGTGGAGCAGTTCTGCTCGTGGTCCGCGTGCAGGATGAGCAGCAGGTCCAGGGCCTTGACCATCATCGGGTCGAGGTCGTACGGCTCGGCGGGCAGGCCGAAGGAGAGCCGCAGGAAGTTCTCCACGAGGTTCATGGAGTTGTCCGGGTACAGCATCGGCTGGCCGATGGACTTCTTGTGCGCATAGGCCGCGATGACGGGGAGCTTCGCCATGAGCCGGAACGTGGAGAGTTCCACCTGCTCGTCGTCGAACGGGTCCAGGGAGTCCTGGTAGAAGGTGGACAGCGCCGAGACGGCCGAGGAGAGCACCGGCATGGGGTGCGCGTCACGGGGGAAGCCGCCGAAGAAGCCCTTCAGCTCCTCGTGCAGCAGGGTGTGGCGGCGGATGCGGCCGTCGAACGTGCTCAGCTCCTCGGGCGTCGGCAGGTTGCCGTAGATGAGGAGGTAGGACACCTCGAGGAAGCTGGAGCTCTTCGCCAGTTCCTCGATGGGGTACCCGCGGTAGCGCAGGATCCCGGCGTCGCCGTCGATGTAGGTGATCGCGGACGTGGTGGCCGCGGTGTTCATGAAGCCGGGGTCGAAGGTGACCTGGCCCGTCTGCTTCAGCAGTTTCGACACGTCGTAGCCGTTGTTGCCCTCGACAGCGGGCACCAGCGGCAGGCTGAGTTTCCCGCCGTCGTAGTGCAGGGAAGCAGCATTCTGCTCGGTCATTGATTCTCCTTCAGGAGCTGGAGCGAGGTCGTCGCCACAAATCAGTCGCTACGCAGGAGGACAGACGTCCCACCGGCATCGCACATTCAGCTGAAACGCTACCGTCAGCGGGCCCCGATCACTAATCCTGCGTACCTTCACGGTGTAGTGGCGGGGGCCGGTCAGGGGGCGGTAGCGGCGAGCCGCGCGACCGCCGCCTCGATCCTCTCGTCGCTGCCCGTGAGGGCGACGCGGATGAATCCTTCCCCCGCGTCGCCGTAGAAGGTGCCCGGGCCCGCCATGATCCCGAGCCCGGCGAGCCATCCGATGGTGTCCCAGGTCGGCTTCCCGTTCGACGCCCAGAGGTACAGGCCGGCCGCCGAGCCGCGAATCGTGAATCCGGCGGCCTCGAGCGCGGGAACCAGCAGTGCACGACGCCGGCGGTACAGGTCCTTCTGCGCAGCCACGTGCGCATCGTCCCCCAGTGCCACGCGCATCGCTTCCTGCACGGGGTAGGGCACGATCATGCCTGCGTGCTTGCGGGAGTTGACGAGGTTGGCCACGATCGCCGGGTCCCCGGCCGTGAACGCAGCCCGGTAGCCGGCGAGGTTGGACTGCTTGCTCAGCGAGTAGACGGCCAGCAGGAGTTCGTGGGAGCCGCCGGAGACGCGGGGGTCGAGGACGCTGGGCACGGGCTCGCCGCCCTCCGCGGGGTCCCAGGGGCCCCAGCCGAGTTCGCCGTAGCACTCGTCGGAGGCCACGACGGCCCCGAGCGACCGGGCGTCGTCGACGATCGCCCGCAGGCCGTCGACGTCGAGCACCTCGCCCGTGGGGTTGCCCGGCGAGTTGATCCAGACGAGGCGCACACGCGCACGGACCTCCTCGGGAAGGTCGGCGAGGGAGTCGGACGCGACCGCCGTGGCCCCGGCGAGGTGGGCGCCGACGTCGTAGGTGGGATACGCCACCGCGGGGCGGACGACGACGTCGCCCTCCCCCAGCCCCAGCAACAGGGGCAGCCACGCGACGAGTTCCTTGGACCCCACGGTGGGCAGGATGTCCTTCGGGTCGAGCCCGGGCACTCCCCTGCGGCGCGCGAACCACGCGCTGATGGCTTCCCGCAGGGCCGGTGTGCCGTGGGTGGTCGGGTACCCGTGGGCGTCGGCGGCCGCGGCGAGGGCGGCCTGGATGAGCTCCGGCGTGGGATCCACGGGAGTCCCGATGGACAGGTTCACCACTCCCCCGGGGTGCTGCGCCGCGGTGTCCAGGTAGGGCGCCATCGCGTCCCACGGGTAGTCGGGCAGATGCAGGCCGAAGGAGGTCGGCTCGCCGGCCGCCACCTAGGCGGGCTGGTTCTGGGGCGGCAGGGCCGCGATGATCGGGTGGTCGAATCCCGTGTTGCCGACCTTCGCCGCTCCGCCGGGCGAGCCGAGGTCGTCGAAGAACTCGACGTTGGCCTTGTAGTACTCGGCCCACTGCTCGGGGGTGTCGTCCTCGTAGTAGATGGCCTCCACGGGACAGACCGGTTCGCAGGCGCCACAGTCGACGCACTCATCGGGGTGGATGTAGAGCGACCGCTCACCCTCGTAGATGCAGTCGACGGGGCACTCCTCGATACAGGCCTTGTCCTTGACATCCACGCAGGGCTGCGCGATTACGTAGGTCACTTCCCACGCCTTTCTATGGAACGGGGTCGGCTGCCGCACCCTCGGTGCGGTTCCCAGCTTAACGCAATGCTTCGCTGCGACAGGACCACGGTGGCAGGCGCCCGTCCACCCTGCCCGGACCGGGGGGCCTACCCTGAATGGGTGCAGGATCCCTCAGCCTTCCTTGCGGCTCTCCCCCTCGACACGAGGGTGGTGGTGCGCCGCCGCGTCGCCGACGGGTTCAGCGACTCCCTGGGCGACCTCGTCGCGCGGGACGGGACCACGTGCACGGTACGGACCCGCAGGGGCGACGACGTCGTCCTGCTCGCGGATGTCACGGCGGCACGGGCCGTGCCGCCCGCTCCGCCCCGACGGGCCCCGCGGCGCGCAGGAACCCCGGGGACGCTGTGATCCGGAATCCGTCCGCCGGCTGTCCGGCGGACGGACGCCGCCCCCGTCAGCGCGCTGTGCGCCGGTGGAGCCGCGAGGGAGCGAGGACGACGGCCCCGATCGCCACCGCGGCGAGTGTCACGGCGAGGACGCCGAAGAGCCACAGGTTGCCCGCGAGGGCCGAGCCCGGAGCGGTGGGCGACGACCCGGTGAGGATCAGCGTCTTCGACGAGGTGGACAGCAGGGCCACCACGCCGTAGGCGACCGCCCCCGCCACCGCCGTCAGGACCACGTTCCTCGCCCAGAGCCCGCACAGCAGGAACAGGCTGCCGGCGAGCACGAGCGCACCGAGCGCGCCGACGGGGAGGGGAACGCCTCCCACGAAGACGAGGTGCCCGTGCAGCAGGGTGCCGAAGACCGCGGCGGTGGTTCCGGCTCCCCCGGCGCCCGCCACGGCGGCGGGCCGTACGCGAGCCCGACGGGCTGCCGGCGCACTCGCCCGTGCATCCGCTGCGGCGGGCGCGGTACGGGAACGGTCAGCCCCGGGCCCGGGCGCGGACCCGCCTGCTCCGGCCCTGTCCGCCAACGACGGACGCCGGCCCTCCCCTGCTGGGGAGGTACCGGCGTCGTCGTGGGCCACTGTTCTGCTGGTGGTGCCGGCGTTATGCGCGGGCGCGTGAACGCGAGGCGCGCATGCGCTCGTTGGCGTCGAGGATGACCTTGCGGATGCGGATGCTTTCCGGCGTGACCTCGACGCACTCGTCCTCGCGGGCGAATTCGAGGGATTCCTCGAGCGTGAGGTTGCGCGGCGGGGTCAGGTTCTCGAAGGTGTCGGAGGACGCTGCACGCATGTTGGTGAGCTTCTTCTCCTTCGTGATGTTGACCTCCATGTCGTCGGCGCGGGAGTTCTCGCCGACGATCATGCCCTCGTACACCTCGGAGGTGGGCTGCACGAAGAAGGAGCCGCGCTCCTGCAGGTTGATCATGGCGAACGGGGTCACGACGCCGGCGCGGTCGGCGATCATCGAACCGTTGGTGCGGTACTCGATGTCACCGGCCCACGGCTCGTAGCCCTCGGAGATCGACGCCGCGATGCCGGCACCGCGGGTGTCGGTCAGGAAGCGGGTGCGGAAGCCGATCAGGCCTCGCGCAGGGACGATGAACTCCATGCGGACCCAGCCGGTGCCGTGGTTCGCCATGTTGGTCATACGGCCCTTGCGGGCGGCCATGAGCTGGGTGACGCCGCCGAGGTACTCCTCGGGCACGTCGATGGTCATGTGCTCCATCGGCTCGTGGATCTTGCCGTCGATGGTCTTGGTGACCACCTGGGGCTTGCCGACCGTGAGCTCGAAGCCCTCGCGGCGCATCTGCTCCACGAGGATGGCCAGCGCGAGCTCGCCACGGCCCTGGACCTCCCACGCGTCGGGACGCGCGGTCGGCAGGACGCGGAGCGACACGTTGCCGATGAGCTCCTTGTCGAGGCGGTCCTTGACCTGGCGGGCGGTGACCTTGGCGCCCTTGACCTTGCCGGCGAGCGGCGAGGTGTTGATACCGATGGTCACCGAGATCGCGGGATCGTCGACCGTGATGAGCGGCAGCGGCTGGGGGTTGTCGACGTCGGTGAGCGTCTCGCCGATGGTGATGCCCTCGATACCGGCGACGGCGACGATCTCGCCGGGTCCGGCGGACTCGGTGGGGACACGGTCCAGCGCCTTGGTCGCGAGGAGTTCCGTGATCTTCACGGACTTCAGCTCGCCGTTCTGGCGGGCCCAGGCGACGGTCTGGCCCTTGCGGAGCGTTCCGTTGAAGATGCGCAGCAGGGCGAGGCGGCCGAGGAACGGCGACGCGTCCAGGTTGGTCACGTGTGCCTGCAGGACACCGTCGGGGTTGTAGCGGGGTGCGGGGATGTGCTCGATGATCGTCTGGAACAGGGGCTCCAGGTTGTCGTTCGACGGCACGGTCCCGTCCGCGGGCTGCTCGAGCGAGGCCGCACCGGCGCGGGCGGCGGCGTAGACGACGGGGACGTTGAGGATCGCGTCGAGGTCGAGGTCGGGGACCTCGTCCGCGAGGTCGGAGGCGAGGCCGAGGAGGAGGTCCATCGACTCGCTGACGACTTCCTCGATGCGGGAGTCGGGGCGGTCGGTCTTGTTGACCAGCAGGACCACGGGGAGCTTGGCCGCGAGGGCCTTGCGGAGGACGAAGCGGGTCTGGGGCAGGGGGCCCTCGGACGCGTCGACGAGGAGGACGACGCCGTCGACCATGGACAGGCCTCGCTCCACCTCGCCGCCGAAGTCGGCGTGGCCCGGGGTGTCGATGACGTTGATGGTGATCGTCTCGCCCTTGGCGGACGGGCCGTCGTAGAACACCGTGGTGTTCTTCGCGAGGATGGTGATGCCCTTCTCGCGCTCGAGGTCGCCCGAGTCCATGACGCGGTCGGCGACGTCGCCATGCGCAGCGAACGAGTTGGTCTGCTTCAGCATGGCGTCGACCAGGGTGGTTTTTCCGTGGTCAACGTGAGCCACGATGGCTACGTTGCGGAGATCGCTGCGGACAGCGGTGTTGCCTGTGGTTTCAGACATGCGTAAGGACTCAATTCAGTATCTACTGCGGGGAAATTGTCGGCGGCTGCAGTGCTCGCCCTCCCACCAGTCTAGGCGAGAGGTAAAAACAGACCTAATGCGCGGGGCCGACGGCGGCCCGTGTCCGCTCTCGGCGCACAAGGACGGCGGCCCTCCCGGGGGAGGACCGCCGTCGTCGTTCGTGTTCCGCAGCCGCGGACTGCAGCCGGATGATGCGCCTGCGTGATGCAGCTACCGGTTGCGCGACCCCCGCTACGCGACCTCGGGGGGCAGGACGAGTCCGGCGCCCGGGATGGCCGCGAGCAGTGCCTGGGTGTAGGCGGTCCGCGGGTTGTCGAACACCTCGTCGGTGGTCCCCTGCTCCACGAGCGTGCCCTTCTGCATGACGGCGACATGGTCGGCGATCTGCCGGACCACGGCGAGGTCGTGCGTGATGAAGAGGTAGCTGAGGCCGAGCTCCGACTGCAGGTCGGCGAGCAGGTTCAGGATCTGCGCCTGGACCAGCACGTCGAGGGCCGAGACGGCCTCGTCGCAGATGACCACCTCGGGATCGAGTGCCAGGGCGCGGGCGATCGCCACGCGCTGGCGCTGCCCGCCGGAGAGCTCGTTGGGAAAGCGCTGCATCATCGCGGAGGGCAGCGCCACCTGGTCGAGCAGCTCGCGCACCTTCTTCTCGCGGCTCTTCGCGGTTCCGACCCCATGGACACGGAGCGGCTCCTCGATGGTCCGGTAGATGTTGTACATCGGGTCGAGCGAGCCGTAGGGGTCCTGGAAGATCGGCTGCACGCGGCGCCGGAAGTCGAACATCTCCTTCCGGCCGAGCGTGGTGATGTCCACGCCGTCGAAGCGGATGCTGCCCGACGTCGCCCCCTCCAGCCCCAGGACCATCTTCGCCACCGTCGACTTGCCCGAGCCGGACTCACCGACGACGGCGGTGGTGGTGCCGCGCGCGATCGAGAAGGAGACCTTGTCCACGGCGGTGAAGTCGGTGGACTTGCCCCAGCTGCCGCGGATCTTGAAGACCTTCGTCAGGTCCTCGACCTCGATCACCCTGTCCAGCGCCGTGTCCAGCGCCGTGTTCCTCACCGCGTTCTTTGCCGCAGCGGGAGCCAGCAGGTCGCCGGTCTCGATGCCGGCCTTCTTGGCCGACTCGATGCGGCGGGACGCGATCGACGGCGCGGAGGCCACGAGCTTCTGCGTGTACGGGTGGCGCGGGTTGGTCAGCAGCTCGAGCGCGGGACCGGCCTCGACGACCTGCCCCTTGTACATGACGATCACCTTGTGCGCCCGCTCGGCGGCGAGGCCGAGGTCGTGCGTGATGAGCAGCACGGCGGTGCCGAGCTCCTCGGTCATGGTGTCCAGGTGGTCCAGGATCTGCCGCTGCACGGTCACGTCCAGGGCCGACGTCGGCTCATCGGCGATGAGCAGGCGGGGCCGGCAGGACAGGCCGATCGCGATCAGGGCGCGCTGGCGCATGCCGCCCGAGAACTCGTGCGGGTACTGGTTGGCGCGTGAGGCGGCGTCGGGCAGCCCCGCTTCCGAGAGCACCTTCGCGACGTCCGAGGGACCACTGGGCAGTCCGTTCGCACGGAGGGTCTCCCGGACCTGGAACCCAATCTTCCACACCGGGTTCAGGTTGGACATCGGGTCCTGCGGGACCATGCCGATCGACGATCCGCGGAGTTCGACGATGCGCTTCTCCGACGCGTGCGTGATGTCCTCGCCGTCGAAGATGATGCTGCCCTCGGAGACGCGCCCGTTGGCGGGCAGGAGGCCGATGGCGGCGAGGGCCGTCGTCGACTTCCCCGAGCCCGACTCCCCCACGATCGCGACGGTCTCGCCGGGCATCACGGTCAGGTGCGCATTGCGCACCGCCGGGACGTCCCCGTTCGACGTCGCGAACGTGATCGCGAGGTTCCGGAGTTCGAGCAGCGGCTGCGGGCCGCCCGACGGCGTCGGAGCCGCTGCGGCGGTGGGGGCGGCGCGGCGGCCGCCCTGGTGGGTTCCCATGCTGGAGCTCATCGTTTGCGTGCCTTCGGATCGAGAGCGTCACGCAGGGCATCGCCCAGCATGATGAAGCTCAGAACGGTGATCGACAGTGCGAGGCCCGGCCAGAAGATGGCCATCGGGTTGCTGCGCAGCGACGGCTTCGCCGAGAAGATGTCATTGCCCCAGGACATGACGTCCGGCGGCAGTCCGATGCCGAGGAAGGACAGCGTGGACTCCGCCACGATGAACGTGCCCAGCGAGATCGTCGCGATGACGATGACCGGCGCGAGCGCGTTCGGGATGACGTGCTTGACGAGGGCGCCCAGGGGCGAGACACCGAGCGACCGGGCGGCCGTGACGAAGTCCGCGTTGCGCACCTCGATGACGGCCGCCCGCGTGATGCGGGCGATCTGCGGCCAGCCGAACGCCACGAGGATGACGACGAGCGTCCAGACGTTGCGGTTCTGCTGGAACACAGGGAGCTGCACGACGACGATCGCCCCGAGGATGAGCGGCAGGGCGAAGAAGATGTCACCCACGCGGGCGAGGATGGCATCCACCCAGCCGCCGAAGAACCCGGCCAGCGCGCCGATCAGGCCGCCGATCAGGACCACGCCGAGCGTCGCGAACAGACCGACGGTCAGCGAGGACTGCGTGCCATGCACCACGCGGGAGAGGATGTCACAGCCCTGGACGGTGAAGCCGAGCGGGTGCCCGGGTGCGGGACCGCCGTCGGAGTTCTCGAGCAGGCAGTTCTCGTTCGGCGGCTCGTGCGTGAAGAGCCCGGGGAACAGCGCCACGAAGATGACCGCGAGGATCAGGATCGCGCTGATGATGAACAGCGGCTGCTTCCGCAGGCTGCGCCAGGCCTCGCCCCAGAGGCTGCGGGGCGCGGCGTCGGATACGGCGCTGTCCGTAGCCCGTACCGGCGTCTCGTCGGGGTCTGCGACGAAGTGCTCGATCGGATAGGCGGACCGCTTGGTGCGTGCCGCCGGCGTGGGTGCGGTCGCGGCGACCTCGATGGGTGTTGTTGGTTCAGGCATATCGAATCCTTGGGTCCAGCCACGCGTACAGGAGATCCACCAGCAGGTTCGCGAGGCAGAAGATGAGGATCAGGAACGTGACGATCGAGACGACCATCGGTCCGTCACCGTTGAGCACGGCGCGGTAGAGGGTGTTGCCGACGCCGTTGACGTTGAAGATCCCTTCGGTGACGATCGCGCCGCCCATGAGGGCGCCGAGGTCGGCGCCGAGGAAGGTCACGACAGGGATCAGCGAGTTGCGGAGCACGTGCACGACGACGACCCGATTGCGGCTGAGGCCCTTGGCCGTCGCCGTCCGCACGTAGTCGGCATTCACGTTCTCGATGATGCTGGTGCGGGTCAGGCGCAGGACGTAGGCGAAGGACACCAGTCCGAGGACCACGGCCGGCAGCAGGAGTTCGGCGAACGTCGCGTCGCCGCTCACGGTCGGATTGGTCCACTGCAGCTTGACGCCGATGAGGAACTGCATGAGGAAGCCGAGCACGAAGATGGGCACGGCGATCACGATCAGGGACAGGACGAGGACCGAGGAGTCGAACAGCTTCCCCTTGCGCAGGCCGGCGATGAGGCCGAAGAGGATGCCGAAGACGGCCTCGATGACCAGGGCCATGACGGCGAGCTTCGCCGTGGTCGGGAAGACCTCGGCGATGATGGTCGCGATGGGCCGGCCGGAGAAGTTGGTGCCGAGGTCGAACGTCACCACACCCTTCAGGTACAGCAGGTACTGGATCCAGAAGGGCTGGTCGAGGTTGTACTGCTCACGCAGTCCGGCGACGACGGCAGGGGTGCAGCCGCGCTCGCCGCAGATGGCGGCCGTGGCGTCGCCGGGAAGGCTGAAGACCAGGAAGTACACCAGCAGCGTGGCGCCGAGGAAGACGGGGATCAGCTGCAGGAAGCGTCGGACGATGTACCAGGCCATCAGCGCACACCTCCCGGTGCGGCAGGCGTCCGGACGGGACGCAGGTGGGGAAGGCTCATGAGGTGTTGCACCTTTTCGTTGGAGCACGGAAAAGGGGCCTGCCCGCCGGGCAGGCCCCGGGTCCGTTACGGGTTACTTGCCGGTGATGGCGTAGTAGAGCGGAACACCGTTCCAGCCGAACTCGACATTGTCCACGTTGTTGCTCCAGCCGCCCTGGGCGACCTGGTACCACAGCGGGATGGCCGGGAGGTCCTCCAGGAGCTGCTCCTGGGCCTTGTTCATGGCCTCGTTGCCCTCCTCGACGGAGCTGGCGGCGAGTCCCTCGGTCAGCTCCTGGTCGAAGTCCGGGTTGCTGTAGCGGGCGTCGTTGGACCCGGCGCCGGTGGCGTAGATGGGTCCGAGGAAGTTGTACAGCGACGGGTAGTCGGCCTGCCAGCCGGCACGCAGGGCACCCGTGAGGGTCTCCTCCGTGGCTTCCGTGCGCGCTTCCTTGAAGGTCGCGTACGGCTTGCCCGCAACCTCGATCCCGAGGTTGTTCTTGATGTTGTTCACCACGGCCTCGACCCACGTCTTGTGGTCGCCCTTGTCGGCGTTGTAGCCGATGGTCAGGGGCTGCGACTCGTCGTAGGGCGCGATCTTCTCGGCGTCGGCCCAGAGCTTCTTGGCCTCGTCCGGGTTGTACTCGAGGTTCTCGCTGCCCGGCAGGTCCGCGCTGTAGCCCTCGAGGACGGGAGCGGTGAAGTCCTTCGCGGGTTCACGACCGCCGTTGAAGATGACCTCGGTGATCTCGTCGCGGTTGATCGCCATCGACAGCGCCTGGCGCCGCAGCTTGCCCGCCTCGCCGTCCCAGTTCGGGAGGTAGTACGGCACGGCGATGGTCTGGTTGCCCGCGTAGGGCGACTCGATGGAGCGCTCGCCGAGGTCGTTCTTGAAGTTCTTGATATCGCTCGTCGGGATCGTCTTCAGGACGTCGAGGTTGTCCGAGATCAGGTCCTGGTACGCCGTCGTGTCGTTCTGGTAGATCTTGAACGTCACGCCACCGTTCTGGGCGGCCTGCGGGCCTTCGTACTCCTCGTTCGGAACGAGTTCGATCTGCTGGTTGTGCTGCCAGGCGCCCTCGGAGGCGAACTTGTAGGGTCCGTTGCCGATCGGGTTCTCGCCGAAGGCTGCAGGGTCCTCGAGTGCTGCGGCGGGCAGCGGGAAGAACGCGCTGTACCCCAGGCGCAGCGGCCAGTCGGACTCGGGCTGCGCCAGCTTGACGGTGAACGTCCGGTCGTCGACGACGGTGAGGCCGCTCATGGTCTCCACGGTGGAGCCCTCGGCGCTGGCCTCGTCGTAGCCTTCGATGCTCTCGAAGAAGTAGCTCGAGAGCTGCGCGTTCTTCGCGGCGGCGCCGTAGTTCCAGGCGTCCACGAAGGAGCTCGCGGTGACGGGGTCACCGTTGGTGAAGGTCTTCCCCTCCTTGAGCGTGATCGTGTAGTTCTGGGCGTCCTCGGTCTCGATGGACTCCGCCATCTCGTTCTGGGGCTTGCCGTCCGCGTCATAGCTGACCAGGCCCGCGAAGATGAGGTCGAGGATCGCTCCGCCGCCCACCTCGTTGGTGCTGGTGGGGATCAGCGGGTTCTGGGGCTCGGATCCGTCCACCACGATGACGGCGTCCGTGGTGCCGCCGCCCGTGCTGGATTCAGTGCTTCCGCCGCCGCATGCACTCAGCGACAGGACGGCGATGGCCGCGACGCTGAGCATGTGGGAAGTGCGCGTGAAACGCATTCCGCCTCCTAGTTATTTGGGTTGTTCCGGCGCTGATGTGGCCGGAAAGTTGTCCCGCAGGTAGCGAGAGCCAACTCACACCGGAAGATTCTATGCCCGTTCTGTTGCTTCCCTGAACATCCTGTCGGGGAAGGCTCCCAGCCGGCTTTCAGCTTCGGCAGTCCTTCCCGAGTTTCCGCAGGCCAGCGGCGAGAAGGGCGCTGCATCACGCTTTGATAACGGGTCCGGAGGCAAGGACGAGGCGGTACCTGCCGGGCCCGCGGAGGAAGGCGCGTCGGAGGCTCGCGAGGAGGCCTCGTCGGGGCTCGCGAGGAGGGACGGACGGCGCTACGGGGCGGAGTCCAGGCCGGCCCAGGCCCTGGCGTAGAACAACGGGGACAGCGAGTTGAGCAGTTCGCTGTAGGCAGCCGGGTCCACCCCCTGGGCCGAGCCGACCGGGACCTCGGGGGCGAAGGCGGATACGCCCAGCCCTGCCTCGGAGTCCTGCAGGGTCAGACCGGCGGCCTCCAGGATGGTGGGGTACAGATTCAGCTGGTCCACCCGCGGGCGGAGCGCAGGCGTGCCACCCGGAACCCAGACCCGGTTGAAGACGGTGCGGTTCTCGTGGTGGTCCAGCTGCTCGTGGAACGCGTCACCCGCGCTCATGTGCTTGACGTGGTCGCCGGTGATCACCACGGCGGTGTCCTCGAGGTAGCCCTTCTGCCGCATGTAGTCCACGAACCCTGCGACCTGGGTCATGGAGCAGGAGTACACGGAGGTGACCACGTTCTCGGTGTCCACGTCGCAGTAGTCGTAGACGAACACCGGCTCGTGGGTGTCCAGGGTCAGCATGGACAGGTTGAACGGCTCGCCGGTGCGCTCCGCCTCGGCGTGCAGCCGGTCGATCTCGTCGCGGGCGTTCGCCATCAGGCGTTCATCGCTCAGGCCCCAGTCGCCGCGGAAGCTCCTCGCCTGTTCCCCGGCGGCACGCCAGTCGGAGAGGTCCTTCTCCTCGGAGTAGCCATGGGTCTCCAGGAAGACGTCCTTCGCGGCGAAGGAGGCATTGGCACCACCCAAAAAGGTGCTGGTGTAGCCGTGATCGGCCAGGACATCGCCCAGGCAGGTCAGCCCGCCCAGGTAGGTGTCGGCGCCGCCGCCGAGGTCGTTCGAGGGCGCGCTGCTACCCGCGGCGGTGTCGGCTCCCTTCAGCGGGACGCCGCACTGCGTCCCGACGAGGCCGGCCATGGTCCAGCCCCCGCCCTCGTACTGCTGGAGGTCCTCCACGCTCTGCCAGCCGTCGGTGGCACGGGTGACCGCCTTGAGCGGGGCGAACGCGTCCTTCTCGAAGAGCTGCTCGTCCTCAAGGGTGGCTTCACCGGACTCGAGGTAGATCAGTACCAGGTTGCGCTTGTCCGCGTCGCCGGTCACGACCGGTTCCCGATAGTAGTCGCCGAGGTCGTAGTCGGAGTTCGCCGCCCTGATGTAGTCCCCCATGCCCACCGCCGTGGAGAAGGCCGTGGCCCCGCCGAGGACCACCGCGGCCACCAGGGCCGTGGAGACGGTGCGCAGGATCCACTGCCGGCCGCCCACACGGGGCGCCTCGCCCCCGCGGTGGCGCGCGCGGTGCAGCTCGTTTCCGCCGGAGCGGCGCGCGGGGCGCAACTCGTCCCTGCGGCGGCGCGCGCGGCGCCGGTAGTGCTGCCACACGGCGATCCCGACGGTGATGAGCACGGGCGCGACGCCGACGCCCAGGATGCCGACCCACACGACGGACCCGCCGCCCCCGTCGGTCTCCACGGAGACGAGGTTCATGAGCATCTGGCTGACGGAGATCGTGCCCCAGTAGTAGCGGATGCCCGCGGCGGCGATGAGCAGGGCCAGCCCCGCCCAGATCAGGACGTAGACCAGGACGTGCCCCAGGGCGATGCCGACCCGTCGGGTCAGGTGGAGAATCCGGCCAGACATGGCAACACCTCGCGTTCCAGATGCCCGGGGTTTCGCCGAACGCCTTGACATCGGGCCCGTTCTCGGGCCCATAGCAGACTAGTGCCGTTACACTACCCCGCTCAACCGGGGAGGCCCGGACGGTGAGCGGGGCCGGCTACTCGGTAGAGGCCAGGAGCTTGGACCTCAGTTCGCGGCGTTCGCGCTGCTTCTCCGGATCCGGCAGCGGTACGGCCGCGAGCAGGCGCTGCGTGTAGGGGTCCTGGGGGCTGCGCAGGATCTGGTCGCGGGTGCCCTGCTCCACGATCCGGCCGCGCTTCATCACGCAGATGTAGTCGGCGAGCACATCGACGACGGCGAGGTCGTGCGTGACGAAGAGGCAGGCGAACCCGAGTTCGCGCTGCAGGTTCTGGAAGAGCTCCAGGACCTTCGCCTGCACGGACACGTCCAGGGCCGACGTCGGCTCGTCCGCTACCATCAGCTTCGGCTTGAGCGACAGCGCGCGTGCGATCCCGACGCGCTGCTTCTGCCCGCCGGAGAGTTCGTGCGGATACCGGTTCCGGTAGGAGCGCGGGAGCTCGACCTGGTCGAGGAGGCTCTCGATGCGCTTCTGCAGCGCACCACCCTTGGCCTCGCCGGCGAGGAACATCGGCTCACCGATGCTCTCACCGATCGGGAGCCGGGGATTCAGCGACGACGACGGATCCTGGAACACCATGCCGACGTGGCGCCGCACCTTGACGAGTTCCTTCGAGGTGGGCCGGAAGCCCGAGATGTCGGTGCCGACGACCTTCAGCGAACCCTCTGCGACCGGCAGCAGCCCGACCGCGGCCCGGCCGATCGTCGTCTTGCCCGAGCCCGACTCCCCGACGAGACCGATGACCTGGCCCGGGTGGACGGTGAGGTTGGCGCCCTCGACGGCGCGGAACGCGGGGACCCTGCCCTGCTTGGGGTACTCGATGGCGACGTCGACGAGCTCGAGCACTGCCTCGGCGGCCGGGTGGGCCACCGCCGAGTCCTCGGCGAGCTGGGCCAGCACTTCCTGCTCGCGTCGCGCGAGCTCGTCGCGGTCCACCGTCTGCAGTTCGGTGTGCGTCGCCGCCGCCAGCGCAGCGGTGATGTCGACGTCGTCGTTCCCGTCCCCCTGCCCCAGGTGGGGAACGGCGGCGAGCAGCTCCCGGGTGTACTCGTGCTGAGGGTTGTTGAAGATCTGCTCGGCGGTGCCGGTCTCCACGATGCGCCCCTTGCGCATGACGGCGATCCGGTCGGCGAGGTCCGCCACCACGCCCATGTCGTGCGTGATCAGGACGATCGCGCTGTTGAGCTGGTTCCGCAGGTTGCGCATCAGGTCCAGGATCTCGGCCTGCACGGTGACGTCGAGGGCCGTGGTGGGCTCGTCGGCGATCAGGAGCTTGGGATCGCAGGACAGCGACTGGGCGATCATCGCACGCTGGCGCTGGCCTCCGGAGAGCTGGTGGGGGTAGGACCGGAAGGCCTTGTCCGGATCGGGCAGCTCCACCAGCTGCAGCAGGCGGAGCGCGCGCTGCTTCGCCTCGTCCGGCGAGATCTCGTTGTGCAGGCGCAGCGTCTCCACGATCTGGAACCCCACCGTGTAGACGGGGTTCAGCGCCGTCATGGGCTCCTGGAAGATGACCGCGACGTCGTTGCCGCGGATCTGGCGCAGCTTGGCGGGTGACATCGTCAGGACGGATTTGCCGTTGAGCAGCACCTCACCCGTGACGCGGCTGTTGGAGGGCAGCAGTCCGAGCAGGGACATGGAGCTGGCACTCTTGCCGGAACCGGACTCCCCCACGATGGCGAGCACCTCGCCGGCCTTCACCTCGTAATTGAGGTCGATGGCCGCCGGGACCCACTTCTTGTCGACGCCGAAGTCGACACTGAGGTTCCGCACCTCGAGGACCGGCCCCTGGGCTGACGATCGGTCCGCGCCGGAGTCTCCGATGCCGCCGATGACCTGAGTACTCATGAAGTGATCTCCTTCGTGACGGAGACGCCGCGGGACCACGGGCGCTCCTGGATTGCCGCGGACGGCTGCAGTGCTGGGACTATGGAGCCATGGGACGCTCGATCGACGTGGCCGGAGCCACCGTTTTCAAGCCGCGCACGAGTGGATGGTTCACGGGCATCGCCGTACTCGTCGCCGGAGGTGGCCTGGTGTCCGTCGTCGCGACCGAGGGGCCGGCCGGCCTGCTGGCAGGCTGGCCGCTTCTCGGCATCGCGTACGTCGGATGGTGGCTGTTCTGGTACCCGGCGGTGGTGTTCGCCGAGGACTTCGTCACCCTCCGCAATCCCCTGGCGACCATCCGCGTACCCTGGGCCGCGCTGATCGACGTCGACACCAAGTACGCGCTCAAGCTGGTGACGCCGTCGGGCTCCTTCACGGCCTGGGCGGCGCCCGCTCCCGGAGTCTGGGGAACCCATGCCGGCAAGCCCGAGCACGTGACGAACCTGCCCTCCACCAGCTACGGCCCCGGCCGGTCGATCCGTCCGGGGGACCTCAAGAACACCGATTCGGGCTACGCCGCCTACCTGGTCCGCTCCCGCTGGCAGGACCTGGTGGAGAGCGGCGCCGTCGACGTCGACCAGCCGGCACCCGTGCGCCGCACGTGGAACTGGCGGCACCTCGCCGCGGCCGCCCTGCTGGTCGCAGCGACGGCCGTCTCGCTGTACCTGGCACCCTAGCGACGTCCTCACGCGGCTGCGGGCTTCTCTGCGTCCTTTGCCCGGCCGGCATTGAACTTCTTCTGCCGGGGGTCGAAGGCGTCGCGCAGGCCGTCACCGATGAAGTTGATGCACAGGCAGATGAGCACGATGAACAGGCCGGGGAACCAGAACAGCCACGGGCGGGTCTGGAAGGCTTCCTGATTCTGGCTGATGATCAGGCCCAGGGACACATCCGGTGCCTTCACCCCGAAGCCGATGTAGCTCAGCGCCGTCTCCAGCAGGATGGCCGAGGACATGAGCAGTGTGGTGTTCACGATGATGACACCGACCGCGTTGGGCAGGATGTGCTTGAAGATGATCCGCCTGTTGGATGCTCCTGCGATCTTGGCCGCGTCGACGAACTCGCGTTCACGGAGCGTCAGGAACTCACCGCGGACGAGCCGTGCGAGGCCGGTCCACAGCACGAGCCCGAGGAAGAGACCGAGAAGCCAGATCTGGGCTCCCGAGCCGACGTAGCGGTTGACCGCCTGACCGAGCGTCGCAGCCGCGAGGACCACGGGGATGATGATGACGATGTCCGTGAAGCGCATCAGCACCGCTTCGGGCCAGCCGCGGAAGTACCCCGAGCACGCACCGATCACGACGCCGACCAGACCGGCGAGCACCCCGATGATGAACATGATGATGATCGAGTTCTGCGTCCCGCGCATCGTCATGGCGAAGTAGTCGCGCCCGATCGAGTCCTGGCCGAAGGGGTGGTCGCCCCAGCTGAACGGACCGGTGATGGTCGGCGCCCCGCCGCCGAGCAAGGGCAGGAACTCCGTGTGGTTGTACTTCCACCAGCCCGGTATGCCGGCGAAGCCCACAGAGGTGAACGCCATAAGGAAGATGATGGCGAACACGACGAGGCTGATGATCGCGGCCGTGTTGTCGAAGAACTTCCGGCGGACGATCTGGCCCTGGGACAGGCCCTTGGCCTCCTGATCCGCAGCCGGCGTCGGACCCGCGGCGGGCGTGGGATCCGCATCGGGCGTCTCATCGGCATGCACCGGCCCCGTGACGGTCGACGTCGAACGGTTCGGGAAGTCCGAGGGACTCTGCGTCGTCATGCTTTCACCCTTACGCGAGGATCGAGGAACGAGTACACGATGTCGGCCACGAGGTTGAACACCAGAGCCAGGATGCCCGCCACCAGGAAGAAGCCCATGATGGGATCGGGGTCGGTGCGCTGCAGTGCCTGCACGAAGAGCTGCCCCATCCCGGCGAAGGCGAACACCTGCTCGGTGATGATCGCGCCGCCGATGAGCGCCCCGATGTCGAAGGCGACGAGGGTGGCCAGCGGGATGAGAGCGTTGCGGAAGGCGTGGCGCATGACTACTGTCCGCTCGCTGAGTCCCTTCGCGCGGGCCGTGCGGATGTAGTCCATGTTCATGATCTCCAGCATGGAGGCACGGGAGTACCGGCTGTAGCTCGCGAGCGAGGCGAGCAGCAGGGCGAGGGTGGGCAGCAGGAGGTGCGTGAACGTGTCCAGGCCGTTGACCCAGAACGTGCCGTCGAGGCCAGGGGTCTCGGCTCCCACCGTGGCGATCGGCCTCCCGCGGACGCGCGGGTTGCTGACGTAGGACGGCCACGTCACCATGAACCGGTCCACCACGATGAGGAAGCCCATCAGCAGGCCCGTCAGCGCGGCAGCCCGCATGCTCTGTCCGCGGTCGTACCCTCCCAGAAGGTAGCCGACGGCCAGGCCCACGAGCACCGTGATGATCGCGAAGACCACGATCATCCAGGCGGTCGCGGCATTCAGGATCGGGTTGACCACGTAGTAGGCGACGAGGCCGAGCGCCACCATTATCAGGGCCGAGAACAGGGCCTTGCGGTTCCGCAGGCCGGCGGTGAGCAGCACGACGCCGAAGGCGATGCCGACTCCGGTGATGAGGATGATGACGGGTCCGAGCCCCGGGCTGGAGAACCAGTCGACGAGGTCGAGGACGAACAGGAGGACCGCGGCGACGACGGCGCCCAGGACGAACGCGATGCCCTTGCGTTTCCACGATCTGCTCGCGAACAGGGCCCAGATGAGTCCGCTGGCTATCGCCACGACGATGATGGTCGATCCGGGTATGTCGGGATCTGCGAGGAAGTTGTTGAACCCGATGGCGCCGAATTCCTTGAGCAGGACGGCCAGCCAGAAGATCGGGAGCGAGAAGAACAGGAAGGACATGAAGGTCACGCCGTAGTCCAGGCCGCTGTACTGCCGCAGGGCCGTGATGATGCCCAGGGAGATGCCGATGATGATGGCGAGGACCGTGGCGGTGGTGACGAGCGTGATGGTGTTCCCCATGGCCCTCGCGAGCGAGGTGGTGACGGCTTCCCCCTGGATGCTCGCGCCGAGGTCGCAGGAGGCGGCGAAGGGGACCAGGCACTTCGCGGCACCTGCCAGCCAGCCGAAGTACCGGAGGGGGGCCGGCGTGTTGAGGTCGAGGAGTTCCGTGCGGGCCTGGATGAGCTGCTCGCGGTTCGGGGCATTGCTCGCCCGGAGGTCCTCGAGCGGGTCCCCTGACAGGGCGGTGAGCTGGTAGACGACGAAGGACGCGCCGAAGAGGATGAGGACGGCCGTCACCAGACGTCGGACGATGTAAGTCACCATGGGTTTTCACGCCTCACGATCGGATGCGGGTGGGTGTTCCCGTGCTTTCGCTGAAGTGTAGTGCAGGGGCTGGAGTCGGCGGTGCGACTGCGGCGCGGCACACGGAGAAGGCGCCGGGACGGGCGAGTTCCCCGGTCCCGGCGCCTTCTCCTAGGAATGTGCTTGTTCCAGTGGGCGAGCTACTGGACGACTTCCCAGTCCCACAGGTTCCACCAGACGCCCGTCTGGTTCGGCATGTACTCCATTCCGGTGACGTTGTCGCTGTACGCGTCGACGCCGGGCACCTGGAACAGGGGCAGTCCGTACTTGGAGTCCCAGATCAGCTTGTCGATCTGGATCTGCAGGTCGTCCTGCTTGTCAGGGTCCGTCTCGACGATCAGCTGGTCCATGAGCTTGTCGGCCTCCGGGCTCGAGAACCCGTTGAAGTTGGAGCCGTTGCCGCTCTTGAAGATCTGCGGGACACCGGACACGCCGACACCCGAGTTGATCCAGCCGAAGATGGTCGCGTCGTAGGTTCCGTTGCCGAGCGCTGCTCCCCAGTCGGAGGCACCGAGACCACCGTCGACGATCTTGAAGCCCGCCTGGGAGGCGGACTCGGCGATCAGCGTGTAGGAGTTGAGGCGGTTCGGGTTGTCGCGGTTGTACATGATCCGGACCTCGGGCGTCGCTCCGGCGAGCAGCTCCTTGGCGCCTTCGATGTCGACCTCGGCGTAGGCCTCCGAGCCGTTGTTCGCGGCGGACTCCTCGTAGGGCTCCTGGTCCGTGAGGAACAGCTGCGAATCGAGGGGTTCTGCGTCCGGGTTCAGCTTCTTGATGATGGAGTCCACCAGCTGCTGGCGGGGCACCGTCTTCATGAAGGCCTCACGGACCTTCTCGTCCTTGAAGACACCGCTGAAGTTCAGGTCGAGGTGGTCGTAGGACAGCTGGTTGCCGCGCTCGACGGTGACACCCTCGAGCGCTTCGAGCTGCTCGACGGTATCGGCCGAGGCCTGCGGGGCGATGAGGTCGACCTCGCCGTTCTGCAGTGCCTGGACCTGTGCAGGGGCCTCACCGATGTAGCGGACGGTGATCTCGTCCACCTTCGGCATCGGGCCCCAGTTGTAGTCCTCGTTGCGTGTCAGCGTCATCGACTGGTCCGGCGTGATGGCCGACGCGATGAAGGGACCGTTCGAGAGGAACAGCTGCGGATCGGTGGGCAGCGACTTGGTGTCGAAGCCCGTGTTCCAGAAGTCGGCCAGGGCTTGGATCTCGGGACGCTCGACGGGCTTCTCGGGGTCGCCTGCCGGTGCGGTCTGGACGAGCTCGATGAGCGCGTCCTCGTCGGCGAGGCCGCCCTTCTCCGCGAGCACGTGGGCGGGAGTGGAGATACCGCCCTCGCTCATGAGGCCGAAGGCGACCTTGTAATCCGCGAAGGGCTCCGAGTAGTTCAGCGTGATCGAGCGGCCGTCGTCGCCGATCTCGGGGAGCTCGGTGAGGCCGAGGCCGCTCGTGTCACCGGCGTAGTCGAAGTAGGTGGCACCCGAGGTGACTTCACCTGCGTCGTCGGTGGTGGCATCGTTGAAGTAGCCCGAGCCGATCACCCACGAGAGCAGCAGATCGCCGCCGTCGACCGGTTCGCCGTCGGACCAGGTGACGCCCTCGTTGACCGTGTACTTCACGCTGAGGGGGTCCTCGGAGAGGACCTCCATGGAACCGAAATCCTTGTTCTCGACGACCTCGAGATCGTTGTTGATGTAGACGAAGCCGGAGTGGGTCGCGTAGGCGATCTTGCCGTTGATGTCTACGTTGCCCTCGGAGCTGTTCGAGTTGAACGAACTGAAGGCATTCACCTCCACAACGCGGATGTTGCCGCCCGATGCTTCGCCCTCGGCACTCTCCTCGGGTGTCTCAGTACCCGTATTGGCAGCGCAGGCACTGAGTGCGAGCGCTGCAGCAGCAGCGACCCCCACAGCTTTGGAAGTACGTCCGAAACGCATTCCGCCTCCTATTTCCTAGTGTGGTTCCAGCTTCACGCGGTGTTGCATGACAGCCGACACGCGACCCCGGAGGGTGACGCCACTCACGTGTGCAAAAGCCTAGGTGCACTTTGTTACCAGCAGGTATCCCTTGCCCGGACTGCTCCCGTGTTGTTATCGAGATGCAACCAAATATTTCCAGGCCTTTCCCCGTTGCTTCCCGGCTGGATGTGGTCGCGCCCCCTGATGCGCGCTCCGCGCCGCCCCTTGATATCGTTCTCGACTCGGTGTTTTGCTAGGGAGAGCCGGCGGCAGCGGCTGCGTGGGCGGCGGGAGCGCACGGGCCGCCGCCGAGCTTCGGCTGGAACGGACAGGGAGTCATCATGGCGTGGCTTTTCGTGGACAGGCACGCAGCGGTCTGGGACGACGACGCGAATGTCCAGGCCGCGATCGGAGCGCTCAAGGTACGGCTGGACCAGCACGCCGAGGTTCACCTGTCCATCCAGAGCAAGGGGCTGAAGGGACCCGTGTTCGTCATCACCCGGGACACCGTGCTGAGTTCCCCGGAGCTGAGCAACCGCTTCAACGCGGACCTCTTCGCGGAGCTCACGACGCCGACCGCCCGGAACAGCCCGACGATCCACTGGTTCTCCGACGGCCGCGGATTCGTGTCGGAAACCACCAGCCGCATGTGGTGACCAGGGGAAAGCCTGCCGCATAGTCTGGGGATCAGCCGTCCGCCGATGTGAAGAGGAAGTCCATGCCCGACTCCACCCGTCCGCTCCGCAAGCTGGGATTCCTCACCATTGGCCTGTTCGATCCGGCGGATCCGGCTGCGGGGCACGAATCGACACTGCGGATCATCGAACTCGGCGAGCGCCTGGGCTTCGACAGCGCCTGGCTGCGCCACCGCCATCTGCAGTTCGGCATCTCCTCCCCCATTGCGATGATGGCCGCCGCAGGCCAGCGCACCTCCCGGATCGAGATCGGAACAGCCGTGACCCCACTGGGCTGGGAGAATCCCCTGCGCCTGGCCGAGGACCTCGCCACCGTCGATCTGCTCGCCGGCGGACGGATCAACCCGGGCCTGAGCGTGGGTGAGCCGATGCACTACGACACCGTGAAACACGAGCTGTACCCGGACTCCTGGGAGGTGGAGGACTTCAGCTACGCACGTGTGGAGCGGCTCGCCCGTCTGGTCGCAGGGGAACCGGTCCGGGACTTCTCCGGCCGGCAGGGGGTTGTCGAGGACTTCTCCTCGCGGGTCGAGCCGCACTCGCCCGGGCTGCGGCAACGCCTCTGGTACGGCGCGGGAAGCAGGAAATCGGCTGTCTGGGCCGGGGCGAACGGCTTCAACCTGCTCTCCAGCAGCGTCATCTTCCCCGAGAGTGATCAGGAACCGGATTTCGCCCGCATCCAGCAATCCCAGATCCGTGCCTACCGCGAAGCCGCCGCCGCGTCATCCCCTGCGCACGGACCGGCCCGGGTATCGCAGGGCCTGGTGGTGATCCCGACCGATTCGGCGTCGTCGGACCAGCGGGAGAAGTACCAGCGGTACGTCGACCAACGACTCCCCCGGACCCGCGCACCTCAGGGGCCCAAAGGAATGCTGTTCGCCCCGGACCTCATCGGGACGAGCGATGAGATCGCCGAGCAGTTGTATGCGCATGCGGGGTTCCAGGAGGTCGACGAGGTGGCGTTCGCCCTGCCCTTCAGCTTCGACCACGAGGACTACGTCCAGATCCTCACCGACATGGCCGAGAAACTGGCGCCCGCCCTCGGCTGGACTCCTTCGGGTGCCGGGCAGGGCGTCCAGTAGGAGATTCGTCGCGGCGCGCGCAGCGGGAGTATACGTCGACGGTAGCTGCGGTGTGAGCCGGATTGCATGCGGGGATTCGCCTACGCTTGATACTGACGAATTCGACCTCGGAGGCATCCTTGGCGACCCTGTCTGCACGAGCACCAGCCGTTCCAGCGACCCGATCCGGAGCCATCGACGCACTCCGGGTGCTCGCGGTCGTCGCAGTCGTCGCAGGGCACGTCTGGTCGGGCCCGCTCGTCGACGCCGGCCTCTACACCTGGCACGTCCCCGCGTTCTTCCTGCTCTCCGGGTACCTCTGGAAGAGCCGCGAACCGGGCGTGCGACGGCCCGTCGCAGCGGAAGCCAGGAAGCGGTTTCGAACCGTTCTGATCCCCTATTGCGCATGGCTGGTCGTGACGCTCCTCGTCCATGTCCCCATCCACCTCCACCGCGGCACCCTGACGAGCGACGCCGTGATCCTGCCTCTCGTCGGCGGATCCCTCAACGCGGGACCCTTCGGCGCCTACTGGTTCATGAGTGCGCTGTTCCTCTCGGCCGTCATGTTCCGGGCACTGGAGCGTGTACCCCTTGTCCTGCGGGTCGCACTCATCGCGGGGATCACGCTGGTCATCCACCTGTTCGGGGACGTCCTCGCTCCGCTGCCCCTGTCGCTCGGGGTCGCCGGCTCCGCGCTCGTCTTCCTGCTCGCCGGGCAGGCCCTCCGGCGCGTCCGTACCCGGGTGGAAGCACCGATCCGGTGCGGCGCGGTGTGCCTGATGGCGGGTGCGGCACCGGTCCTCACCAGGACGTCAGCGCCACTGGACCTCAAGTACAACGAACTCGGCACGCCGGCCCTCAGCGTCGTCGTGGCGGTGCTCATCAGCTCCGGCCTCCTCCTGATCCTCGAGGGCGTGTTCTCCCGGTTGCCGGCATGGGCTCACGCACTGTCCGCGACGCTCGCCGCGGGCTGCCTGATGGTGGTGCTGACGCACACGTACGTGCTGTGGCTGCTCCCTGTTCCCGAGACGGAGCGGCAGTTCTGGGTACTGATCGCGGCACTGGTCCTGCCGTGGTCCGTGGCGATGATCCTCCACCGGACGCCGCTCTCCCGGATCTTCCTCGGAACAGCACGGGCGACCTGACCACGACCTTTACCGGCCGGCCGCTCCGTACACGCGAACCCAGTCCACTCGCATCTCGCCGGCGCCGTCAGCGGTGCCGTCCGGGAACCAGTCCAGCTGCAGCGTCTGGTGCATCGGACCGGGAGGCTGGTGCGCGGGGTCGTTGTCCTCGAACCACTTCACCCCATCGATGTACCCGACGATCCCCCGCGGGGACCAATCGACCGCATAGTTGTGGAACGTCGTGACGTCCAGGGCTTTGAACGCCGACGTCTGCGCATTCGAACAGCCGTGGTGGTGGAAGAACTTGATGACGTTCCAGTCACCCGTCGTCTCCGCGTAGTCGACCTCGCCGTCGCAGGGCCAGTTCTCACTGTCCGGCCACAGGATGGACACCAGGTGGTACTCGTCATCACCGGACCCGGCCGCACGGACTTCCCACCGCCCGTACTTCTGGCGTGCGAACTTGGCACCATGCCGGCGGTCGTGCCATCCGGGGTTCCGGTCATGACCATCCGGGAGCCGTCCACGGTCACTTGCCGTGGACTCCGGATACCTTTGCCCGCGTGCCCGGCGCTGTTGTAGATCCGCCACTTCGTCGCATCAGGCGCACCGGTGTAGTTGAACTCGTCGCCTGCCACAGGTGTCCCCCACCCCTGGCTCACCGCCGCCTCGGTGGGTGATGCCGCCTCAGGTGATCCCGCCTCAGGCGCGGTCGTCGTTGTGGTGCGTGCCGTTGTCGGAGTGATGAGTGCCGACCCCACCAGAAGAGAGGATGCAACCACTGCGCATTGACGCCACGACATCAGGCCGCCCCTCTCATACCTGGGTTCGAGGAGGCGTCGGCCCAGGAGCGATCACCGTCCGACCCCAGCTATGCCGAAGCGTAGGGCAGAAGCGGAAGGGTCAGCAACCGATACCTTTGACCACGCGAGGAGTGGACGCCCAGGCACTCGTCGGCACCCATGCGGACCGGTACCGCACCATCCTCGATCTCCTGGCGGAGCGCGCCTGGGTCAGACGTTGAAGCGGAACTCCACGACGTCGCCGTCGGCCATGACGTACTCCTTGCCCTCGATGCGCACCTTGCCGCGGGACTTGGCTTCGGCCATCGTCCGGGCATCCATGAGGTCCTCGAAGTGGACGACCTCGGCCTTGATGAAGCCGCGCTGGAAATCGGAGTGGATGACCCCTGCGGCCTCCGGCGCCGTGGCACCCTTCTTGATCGTCCAGGCGCGGGTCTCCTTGGGGCCGGCGGTGAGGTAGGTCTGCAGTCCGAGGGTGTGGAAGCCGACACGTGCCAGCTGATCCAGCCCCGACTCCTCCTGGCCGTTCATCTCGAGCATCTCGCGGGCCTCGGCCTCGTCGAGCTCCACGAGGTCGGCCTCGAGCTTGGCATCGAGGAAGATGGCGTCCGCGGGGGCCACGAGTTCGCGCAGCTCCTCCTGGCGCTCCGGGTTCCCGAGCACCGCGTCGTCGACGTTGAAGACGTAGATGAAGGGCTTGGCGGTGAGCAGGCTCAGCTCACGCAGGTGCTCCATCTCGAGCTTGTCGCTCTTCACCGAGGAGAAGATCGTGTCACCGCGTTCGAGGACGGCCTGCGCGGCCTGCATGGCGGCGAGCTGTGCGGCCTCGCGCTTCTTGATCTTCACTTCCTTCTCGACGCGCGGGATGGCCTTCTCGAGCGTCTGGAGGTCGGCGAGGATCAGCTCCGTGTTGATGGTCTCCATGTCGGAGCGGGGGTCGACCTTACCGTCGACGTGGATGACGTCCGGATCGTCGAAGACGCGGATGACCTGCGCGATGGCCTCGGCCTCACGGATGTTCGCGAGGAACTGGTTGCCGAGGCCCTCACCCTCGGAGGCCCCCTTGACGATGCCGGCGATGTCGACGAAGGAGACGGTGGCCGGCAGGATCTGCTTCGACCCGAAGACCTCGGCGAGCTGGGCAAGGCGCGGGTCCGGCAGGCTGACCACGCCGACATTCGGCTCGATGGTCGCGAACGGGTAGTTCGCCGCCAGGACGTTGTTGCGCGTCAGCGCGTTGAAGAGGGTTGATTTGCCGACGTTGGGCAGTCCGACGATGCCGATAGTAAGAGCCACGGGAGACAAGTCTACCGGGCAGCGGAGGGCCGCCCGGCGGTGTCGTGTCCGCCGAATGTCGGAGGTTCCTGCGACAGTGTGGACATGAGCACCACGGCCGTCCTCCTCGTTCTCCTCGCCTTCGTCCTCGGGGGCGCCGTCGGCGCCTTCCTGGTGGCGCGCTATCTCACCCCGCGCACGGCGGACCTCCGTGCGGAGCTCGACGACGCGACAGCGCGCCTCGGGAGCACGACGACGGACCTGGCGGCAGCCGTCGCCCAGCGCGACCTCCTGCAGCAGCACAACCGCGAGCTGACCGGCAAGACCTCCACGGACAACGACGTCCTGCGTGCGCTCGCTCCCGTCGCGGAGAAGCTGACCCAGGTGCAGCGGCAGGTGGGCCTGCTCGAGCGCGACCGCCTGGAACAGTACGGGCAGCTCGCACGGCAGCTCGAGGAGGCACGCGAAGCGGATGCACGCCTCCTCTCGACGACCTCCTCGCTCGCCGGCGCCCTGCGCAGCAACAGCGCACGCGGCCAGTGGGGTGAGATCCAGCTGCGCCGCGTCGTGGAGGCAGCTGGCATGCTCTCACGCGTGGACTTCCTGGAGCAGGTGTCCTTCAGCGCGGGCGACGACGGCGAGCGCGCCCGGCCGGACATGGTGGTGCAGCTTCCGGGCGACAAGCAACTGGTCATCGACGCCAAGGTGCCCCTGAGCGCCTTCCTCGCCGCGCAGGAGCTTGCGGGCACGGCCGGCAACGACGCCGACACGGCCGCCCTCGAGTCCCGGCGCGCCGAGCTGCTCCGGCAGCACGGCAAGGCGCTCCGCGCCCACATCGACGCCCTGGCGCGGAAGAAGTACTGGGAAGGCGCCGCGAACTCCCCCGAGCTGGTCATCTGCTTCATCCCGGTCGAGTCGGTGCTCTCCGAGGCACTGCGTGCCGACCCCGAACTGCTCGACTACGCCTTCGGCCAGAACGTCGCCCTCGCGTCACCGGTGTCCCTGCTCGGCATCCTCAAGGGTGCCGCCTTCAGCTGGCGGCAGGCCGTGCTCACCGACAACGCGCGCGAGCTGTTCGACCTGTCGAAGCAGCTGTACGAGCGCCTGGGCACCATGGGCGGGCACGTCACCCGACTGGGAGCGTCCCTCAAGACCTCGGTGGAACGCTACAACTCCTTCGTGGGCGCCCTCGAGTCCCGCGTGCTTCCCACGGCCCGGCGCATCGGGGCGTTCGATTCGGCATCTCTCGACGTCGTCGATGCGGCGGCCGGTGGTGCGGAGGCAGGGGCCGACGTGAGCCTGCTCGGCACGGCCCGTGCGCAGCGCGCCGGTGCGCCGGGCGGCCCGGGGCAGGCCGCGATCGACGCCACTCCCCGCTCCCTCACGGCCCACGAGCTCCTCGACGGGACCGACGGGTAGCGAGCGCCGGGAGGATCAGTTGAGCGTGCGGTCCTGCCGCTGGCCCCTGCCGCCACGACCCTGCGACGGGTCGCCCATGGCCTTCAGGGCGGCCCGGATCTCCTTGGGCAGGGAGAAGATGATGTCCTCCTGGGCCGTCACGACCTCCTCGACCTGTCCGTAGCCGTACTCGGCGAGCAGTCGCAGCACGTCCTGCACGAGGTTCTCCGGCACGGAGGCGCCCGACGAGATGCCGACCGTGGCCACGCCCTCGAACCAGGACTCGTCGACCTCGTTGGCGAAGTCGACGCGATGGGCTGCCTTGGCCCCGTACTCGAGCGCGACTTCCACCAGGCGGACGGAGTTCGAGGAATTGGCGGACCCGACGACGATCACGAGGTCCGTCTGCGGCGCGATCTTCTTGATGGCGGCCTGGCGGTTCGACGTGGCGTAGCAGATGTCGTCGCTGGGCGGGTCCTGGAGGGTCGGGAAGCGCTGCTTGAGCAGGTTCACGGTCAGCATGGTCTCGTCGACGCTCAGGGTGGTCTGCGAGAGCCAGATGAGCCTCTCGGGGTCGCGCACCTGCACCTTGTCGACGTCCTCCGGGCCGTTGACGATCTGGATGTGCTCGGGGGCCTCGCCCGCCGTGCCCTCCACTTCCTCGTGGCCCTCGTGGCCGATCAGGAGGATGTCGAAGTCGTCACGGGCGAAGCGCTGGGCCTCCTTGTGCACCTTGGTCACCAGGGGGCAGGTGGCATCGATGGTCCGCAGTCCCCGGTCCTCCGCGGACTGCACGACGGCGGGTGAGACGCCGTGGGCCGAGAAGACCACGAGGGCACCCTCGGGGACCTCGTCGGTCTCGTCCACGAAGATGGCGCCCTTCGCCTCGAGCGTGGAGACGACGTGCAGGTTGTGCACGATCTGCTTCCGCACGTACACGGGCGGCCCGTAGTGCTCCAACGCCTTCTCGACGGCGATGACGGCGCGGTCCACGCCGGCGCAGTAGCCGCGGGGCGCCGCGAGCAGTACCTTCTTCTCCCCGACCGGCGCGGCGGCGAGCACGTCCTCGGGCGAGCGACGCCTGCGCGGGATGGTGGGCATGGGGACCTGAACGGTGGTACTGGTCATTCCCCGATTCTACCGGGTCGCGAATGCGCGACCCGGTCCACCGGCGGCCCCTCCGCTGGAAGCTGAGCCCTGCGTCCGCGGCCGACGGCGAGTTGCCCGACCACACCGACCAGGACGGCGACGAGCCCGCCGACGACCACCGGCACGCTGGAGTCCGCGATGTCCGCTCCGGCCCGTTGCGCCAGCCCCCGGATGAACACGTCCGCGACGGCGCCCGTACCGGGTGTCCTGGTTGCGGCGTCGGGCACCCAGTCCCCCGCGAGGATGCCGAGCACGCCGATGCCCGCGACCCCGAGGCCCAGGAGCGCGAGCGTGGTGCCCCGCCGTCGTGCGATCACGAGGGCCAGCAATGCCAGCACCGCAGCACCGGCGAGGTACAGCCGCCAGTCCTGCACCACGTCCGCGATCCCGTGCAGGAGCCCGCCCCGTGCCAGGGAGCCGACCTCGACCGTGGTGTCCTCGGGGATCGGGATGTCCACGCCCAGACCCGTTCCGACGCTGTCCGCCACGAGCCCGACTACCGGACCGAGATCGAGGGTCAGGACGGCCGGTGCCGCTTCCGAGGGGTCGGGCGCCTGCGCGAGTGTGACGGCGTGGGAGAGGCGCAGGGTCTCGGCCCAGGCGGCCGGATAAGCGGACGAGCGGGTGACCGCCCCCGCGGCATCCCGGACGAGTGGTTCGACGAGGGAGCCGAGCTGCTCGGGCAGTGCGGTACTAGCCGTCACCTCCTGCGCGAGTGACTCCGCGAGCGCCGCCTGGAAGTCGGCGTCGTTCCCCAGCGGAGCCGCCAGCGCGATGAACCCGGATTCCTCCACGAGGTTCTCGTCGAGCCAGGCCGATACCAGTCCGCCGGAGGCGACGACGAGTGCGAGGAGGCCCAGGAGGGCAGAGACGAACGTCCGCATGGAATCCTTTACTGGAGGTCGAACCTCCGATTATGCCCGCTCCAGCGACAGCCGGCACGGCCCACGTGGTCCTGCCGGGCAGGATGCCGTGGGTCGGGGGTGGTAGAGATGGACAGTGCATTTTCCCGTGGAACACCTGGGGGCAACCGCCTCCCGAAGGACAGGAGACCGATGACGAGCGAGGGAATCCGCGCGCAGCCCGCTGCAGGCACGCCCCGGCCGGCGTCGACGGTCCCCGCGACGGCAGCGGAGACGTCACCGGACGCGCCATGGCCGCTCCATCTCCTGTCCGAGAAACTGAAGGCCCATATCGACCGCGCCCCCGCGGCGTGGGTCGAGGGGCAGGTGATCGAACTCAACCGCCGCGCGAGCATGTGCTACATCACGCTCCGCGATGTCGACTCGGAGGTGTCCCTGTCCCTCTCGGTCTACGGCAGCGTGATGGACCGGGCCTCCGCACCGCTCGATCGCGGTTCACGCGTCGTGGCCCGCCTCAAACCGGACTTCTGGGTCAAGACGGGGCGCCTGTCGATGCAGACGATCGACATCCGGCCGGTCGGGATCGGGGACCTCCTCGCGCGGATCGAGCGGCTACGGCAGGCCCTGGCGTCCGAAGGACTGTTCGCAGCGGCCCGCAAGAAGCAGCTGCCCCTCCTCCCCCACCGCATCGGACTCATCACCGGCCGGGACTCCGACGCCATGAAGGACGTGATGCGCAACGCGGCGCTGCGGTGGCCGGCCGTCGAGTTCGAGGTGCGCGAGGTGGCCGTCCAGGGCGTCAGCAGCGTCGCCCAGGTCACCGCGGCGCTCGCCGAGCTGGACGCCCACCCGCAGGTCGACGTGATCATCATCGCGCGCGGCGGCGGAGCACTCGAGGACCTCCTGCCGTTCAGCGACGAATCCCTGGTGCGGGCCGTCGCCCTGGCCCGCACCCCGGTGGTGAGCGCGATCGGCCACGAGGCGGACCGACCCCTGCTCGACGAGGTGGCGGACCTGCGCGCCTCGACGCCGACGGACGCGGCGAAACGCGTGGTGCCGGACGTCTCGGAGGAACTCGGCCGGATCGGCCAGGCGCGTGCCGCGCTCGAGCGGTCGATCCGGGTCCTGGTGCACCGTGAGAGCGAGAGCCTCGCCAACCTGAGGTCCCGCCCGTCGCTGGCGCGACCGGAAGGGATGATCGACGTCCGAGAAGCCGACGTCGAGCGGCTTCGATCCCGCGCGCTGCGCTCCATCTCCGCCGCGGTCGAGCGGGAGGGCGACTCGATCCATCACCTGCGCGAACGCGTCCGGTCCCTGTCGCCGCGGAAGACACTGGACCGCGGGTACGCGGTGGTGCAGACGGCAGACGGGCACGTGGTCAGGGAGCCGGCGGACGTGCAGCCGGGCGAGACCCTGCGCATCCGTGTCGCCGGCGGGCAGTTCGGCGCGGTCGCCCGGGAAGCGTCCTCGCCGTCCGGCACCCGATGACCCGGGCCACCCGACAGTCCCCGGTCCCCGCGGCCGGACACCAGACCACCCAGCAGATGAGGAAGACACCATGAGCCAGAACACCCAGCCCGAGAACAGCCAACCGGACACCGGCCGGCCGGAGACACGCCGCCCGGACGTGGGCACGCTGTCCTACGAGCAGGCGCGGGAGGAGCTCGTGGCCGTCGTCGCCCGGCTGGAGGCGGGGGGCGTGAGCCTCGAGGAGTCGCTGGCCCTCTGGGAACGCGGTGAGGCCCTGGCCGATCGCTGCGAGGCCTGGCTGGAGGGGGCGAAGGTGAGGCTCGCGGCCGCGCGGGACAAGGCCGAGGGGTAGCGGATCAGGAGGCGGCGAGGCGCTTCTTCTCGGCCTCCACGTCGAAGGTCGCCGGCGGCCAGCTCAACTGCATGTCCTCGAGGGTCGCGGTGAGCAGGTGCTGCACCGCGAGCCGGGCGTACCACTTGCGATCGGCGGGCACCACGTACCACGGGTTCTCCGGCGTGCTCGTCCGCTCGACGGCCGCCTGGTAGGCCTCCTGGTACTGCTGCCAGTACCCGCGCTCGTCGACGTCGCCGGGGTTGTACTTCCAGTACTTGTCCTTGCGGTCGAGCCGGTCGGCGAGCCGGGCCTTCTGCTCGTCCTTGCTGATGTGCAGCATGACCTTCAGCACCCGGGTGCCGGACGCCGCGGTCTCGTTCTCGAAGGCCCGGATGGTCCCGTAGCGCTTCTCGACCTCATCGGCAGGCGAGAGGCCCCGTACGCGATGGACCAGGACGTCCTCGTAGTGCGACCGGTCGAAGACCCCGATCATGCCCGCTTCCGGGAGTTGCCGACGGACGCGCCAGAGGAAGTCATGGCTCCGTTCCTCCTCCGTCGGAGCCTTGAACGCGGAGTGCTGCACGCCCTGCGGATCGACCAGCCCGACGACGTGGCGGACGATCCCGCCCTTGCCCGAGGTGTCCATCCCCTGCAGGAGGAGCAGGACGGCGATGCCGCTTCCGGCGCGGCTCTCCGCGAAGAGTTTCTCCTGCAGCAGGGAGAGGGTATCCGCACCGGCGGCGAGTGCAGCGGTCCCGGCCTTCTTGCCGCCGTCGAACCCCGGCGTGGAGTGCGGGTCCACGGCGTCCAGCGCGAAGTCCGGGCCCGCCAGCAGCAGCCGCCGCAGCTCGGCGGTGTCGGCCGTGCCGGCGGCTTTCGCAGTGCTGGAAGCTTTCGCAGTGCTGGAAGCTTTCGGTGCCATGGATCCTCCTGCGTCGGGCGTCCCGGGACGGTCAGGGCTTGTAGGTGGACAGGAAGTCGGCGAGTCTCCCGATGGCGTCCTCGATGACCTCCACGCTCGGCAGTGTCACCATGCGGAAGTGGTCCGTGTTGACCCAGTTGAAGGCGCTGCCGTGCGAGATCAGGATCTTTTGCTGCTTGAGGAGGTCGAGGGCGAACTTCTCGTCGTCCTTGATGGGATAGACCTCGGGATCGAGCTTCGGGAAGAGGTACAGGGCGCCCTGCGCCAGCTCGCAGCTCACGCCGGGAATCGCATTGAGCATCTGCGCGGCCTTGTCGCGCTGCTGCTTCAGGCGTCCGCCGGGCAGGATGAGGTCGTTGATGCTCTGGTAGCCGCCCAGCGCTGTCTGGATGGCGTGCTGCGCGGGGACGTTGGCGCACAGCCGCATGTTGGCCAGCAGGTTGATGCCCTCGATGTAGTTCGCGGCGTCGCGCTTGGGCCCGGAAATGGCCATCCAGCCGCTGCGGAACCCGGCGATGCGGTATGCCTTCGAGAGGCCGCTGAAGGTGAGGCAGAGGACGTCGTCGCCGGCGACCGACGCCGCGTTGATGTGGACGGCGTCATCGTAGAGGATCTTCTCGTAGATCTCGTCGGCGAACAGGATGAGCCCGTGCTCGCGGGCGAGGCGCACGATCCCCTCGAGGATGGGCCTCGGGTACACCGCACCCGTCGGGTTGTTCGGGTTGATCAGGACGATGCCCTTGGTGTTGGGGGTGATCTTCGAGGCCATGTCCTCGAGGTCCGGCCACCAGTGGCTCTCCTCGTCGCACAGGTAGTGGACGGGCGTGCCGCTGGCGAGGGCCACGGACGCGGTCCAGAGAGGGTAGTCCGGTGTCGGGATCAGGATCTCGTCGCCGGCGTTGAGCAGGGCCTGCATGGAGAGCGTGATGAGTTCGCTGACGCCGTTGCCGAGGTAGACGTCATCGACGTCGATCGAGTTGATGCCTCGGCTCTGGTAGTACTGCACCACGGCGGTGCGCGCGGAGAAGATGCCGCGGGAGTCGCTGTAGCCCTGGGCCTTCGGCAGGTTGCGGATCATGTCCACGAGGATGGCGTCGGGCGCCTCGAACCCGAAGGGCGCCGGGTTGCCGATGTTGAGCTTCAGGATCCGGTGGCCCTGGGCCTCCATGGTCATGGCGTGTTCGAGCAGCGGCCCCCGGATGTCGTAGAGGACGTTACGGAGTTTTTCCGACTGCTTGTACGTGGCCATCTGATCAGGATGCCACAGCAGGGGCCCGGTGCGCGGCATAGCAATGCCGGACACCGGGGCCCTGCAGGGACCGGGTCCGCAGGACTCAGCCCGCAAGTCCCTTCTCTGCCAGCCAGTCGGCAGCCGCATCCGCTGGGTTCCGCTTCTCGTCCCCGCTGACCTCGCGGTTGAGCGACAGGAGGTCCTCCGTGGTCAGCTGGGCCGACACCTCGTTGAGGACGTTCTGCGCTTCCTCGCCGACGGTCTCCGTGTTGACGAGCGGCAGGACCTGCTGGGCGATGAAGTTGTTCTTCGGGTCCTCCAGGACCACCAGGTCGTTGTCCTCGATGGACGGCGTCGTCGTGTAGATGTCGGCTGCCTGCACGTCGTCGTTCAGCAGTGCCTTCAGCGTGACCTCGCCGCCGCCGTCGTTGATGGCCTCGAAGCCGCCGGGCTCGCAGTCGTACTTCGCCTTGAGGCCGGGCAGGCCGTAGGCACGCTCCTGGAAGGTGCTCGGGGCGCCGATCGTGATCTCCCCGCAGACCTCCGCGAGGTCCGCGATGGACTCGAGGCTGTACTTCTCCGCCGTCGCGGCCGTGACGACGAGCGCGTCCTTGTCCTCGGCCTGTGAGGGCTCGAGCACGGTGAGCTTCACATCGGGCGACTTCGCGGAGAGGGCGTCGGGAAGGGCCGCGGCGATGTCCTCGGCGGACTCGGCGGTGGCCTTGGGGTCGGCGAACAGCAGCAGGTTGCCGCTGTAGTCGGGCATGATGTCTACGGACCCGTCCTCCAGGGCGGAGTAGTAGATCTCGCGCGAGCCGATGTTGGGCTTGGTCGTCGCCTCGACGCCTGCCGCGGTCAGTGCGCCCGCGTAGATCTCGGCGATGATCTGGCTCTCGGGGAAATCAGCCGAACCGACGACGACGGAGCCGCCTGCCGTGGCGGTCTCCGCCGTCTCGCCCTGGGGATCGCTGTTGGCCCCGCAGGCGGTCAGCGCCAGCGTGGCCGTGAGGCCGCCCGCCAGTCCCATCAAAGCGCGCCGTCCGGCGCGTTGTGCTGACAGGTTCTTCATGGTGTTCCTCCTTGTGCACTGGCGACGGCCTTCTGCCGGCCAGATCCTTGGGTCTACCCCGGGCCGGATGTCCGCAGTCCCGGTGAGATGGCGAGCTTCTGCAGCAGTCCCATCAGCAGATCGACGGCGATCGCGAGGACGGTGATGACCACCGCGCCGCCGAAGAGGCGCCCGTAGTCCGCGAGTTGCGTTCCCTCGACGAGGAAGACCCCGAGTCCCCCGAGGTTGATGAAGGCGACGACGGCTGCGGTCGCGATGACCTGCAGGACGGCCGCACGCACTCCGCCGAGGATGACCTGCAGGCCGTTGGGCACCTCGACCCGGAACAGGATCTGCAGCTCGGTCATGCCCATGCTTCGGGCGGCATCGACCACGGTGCGGTTCACGGACGAGATGCCGGCATAGATCCCGCTCAGCAGCGGAGGGACGGCGAGGAGCACGAGCGCCCAGATGGGCGGCATGAGCCCGAGGCCCGCGAGGAGCACGAACAGGAACACCATGCCGAGCGTCGGCAGGGCGCGGAGGATCCCCACGCCGGAGACGATCACGACGCGGCCGCGACCGGTGTGCCCCACGTAGAGCCCGATCGGTACCGCGATCGCCAGGGCGATCAGCATGGTCAGCCCGGTGTAGCCCAGGTGCTCGACGACGCGTGTGGGGATGCCGCGGTCGCCCTGCCAGTTGGCAGGAGCGGTCAGCCACTCCGCCATCTGCACCAGGAGGTTGCTGCTCGAGTAGTCCATCAGGCGCCCGCCACCTTCGCCTCCAGCGCGACGATCTCCTCCGCCGGCCTGCCGCCGGCGGGGACCCTGCGCGTCCACGGTGTCAGCAGGCGTTCCAGAAGGACGAGGAGGAGGTCCAGGACGAGTGCCAGCAGGAGGATGATGCCGATCCCGACGGCGATCTCGGTCGGGAAGGACCGGAACAGCCCGTCCGTGAACAGCGTCCCGAGGCTGGGGACCCCGATCAGCGCGCCGACGCTGACGAGCGAGATGTTGGTGACCGAGACCACGCGCAGTCCGGCGAACAGCACGGGCAGCGACAGCGGGAGGTCCACGGTCAGGAACCGGCGGACGGGCGTGTAGCCCATCGCGATGGCTGCCTGTCGTACGCCGTCGTCGATGGAGTTCAGCGCGTCGAGCGTGGACCGGACCAGGAGGGAGAAGGCGTAGATCGCCAGTGCCACGATGACGTTGGCGGGGTCGATCACCTTGGTACCGAGGACCACGGGGAGGAACACGAACATGGCGAGGGACGGGATCGTGTAGAGGATGGACGAGCCGGTCAGCAGGACGGATCCCACCACGGGATTCCTGCGGGCGAGCTGTGCCATCGGCACGGCGGCGAGGACACCGAGGAGCAGCGGCACGATCGCCTGGAACAGGTGGAGGCGCGTGTGCAGCCAGACGAAATCGAGGTTGGCGAGGAACCAGTCCATGGCTAGACCGCCGTGTTGTGCTCGGCGCGGCCACGGTCCAGCCGCGCGGATTCGATGAGTTCGAAGATCTCGGCGGCATGGACGACGCCGATCGCCCGTCCGTCGTCGTCGACGGCCACGCCCAGGCCCGACGGCGAGGACAGCGCGGCGTCGAGCGCGCGCCGCAGGGTGTCCCCCCGCCGGTACAGGGACCCGCCGGGGACCGCGTCCGCCTGCCGGGTGATGCTGCCGCGGGTTGCTTGCGGGACCCAGCCGTGGGGGCGGCCCCCGGCATCCACCAGCAGGGTCCACGGCGAGCGCACCGAGACGGTGGGGTCGGCGAGGAGGTCCACCTCGATCGTCTCGACGGGGTGGATGAGCACCTTGCCGCCCTCCTGGAAGGAGAGGTGGCGGAAGCCCCGGTCACGTCCCACGAATCCCGCCACGAAATCGTCCACCGGTGCTCGGAGGATCTCCTCGGGCGCCGCGTACTGGGCCAGGCGGCCGCCGACGGCGAACACGGCCACCTTGTCGCCGAGGATCGTCGCCTCGTCGATGTCGTGGGTCACGAACACGATGGTCTTCGCGAGGTCCCGCTGCAGGCGCAGTAGTTCCTCCTGCAGTTCGGCGCGGACCACGGGGTCCACCGCGCTGAAGGGCTCGTCCATGAGGAGGACGGGTGGATCGGCCGCGAGGGCGCGTGCCACTCCGACGCGCTGCTGCTGCCCACCGGAGAGCTGGCCGGGATAGCGGCTGCCCAGGTCGGCGGACAGGCCGACGACGTCGAGCAGTTCCTGCGCGCGCCTGCGGGCGTCGGCTTTCCCGACCCCGTTGAGGCGTGGCACCGTCGCGATGTTGTCGAGCACGGAGCGGTGCGGCAGGAGACCCGAGGACTGCATCACGTACCCCATGGAGCGCCGCAGTTCCGCGGCCTTCCCCTGCGATACGTCCTGGCCTTCGAGGAGGATCCGGCCGGCGGTGGGCTCGACCATCCTGTTGATCATGCGCAGCGATGTGGTCTTGCCGCAGCCGGACGGTCCGACGAACACGGTGATCCTGCCGCGGTCGATGTCCATGGTGAGGTCGTCCACCGCCGGGCGTCCGCCGTCGTAGGTCTTGGTGACGTTGCGGAACTCGATCATGGGGCGCCGGCCGGAAGCCTGGTCGGAGGATGTCATGGCAGCTGTGCCTTTCGTGGCAGGAGCTTCTCGGCCGGGCTGCACCCGCGGGCCGCACGAGGCGGTTCCGGCTTGCCGTCTGGATTTCTGCTGGCCCGGGGGCGCAGCGGTCAGTTCAAGCTGTCGGAGGTTCTGAGTCTAACCATGAGTTCGCAGCAGGCAATACCGTGTATGGGTCCCGGCTGCATCCCGCGGTCGGCTCCCGTGCGAGCGGACCGTCCGGAGCCCTCGGGCCGGCACCGGCACCGGGTCCTACCGGGCACCCGTCCTACCGGGCACCCGTGACGAGGAACCGGACACCCATCACCGGGTCCTCGTCGAGGAACACGACCTCCGTGATGCCCTCCGCCGCGAGACGGGCGCGGAGGCGGTCCTGCAGGTCCGGCTGGTGCATTGCGAGGCCCCCGCCCAGGACCACCCGCCCCGGCACGCCGATCACGCTCGCGACGTCGAGCACGAGCCGGGTGAGGTCCGTGGCCGCTCGGTCGATGATGTCCGCCGCGTCGGGGTGCCCGTCGCGCGCCGCATCGAAGACGGCCCTGGACTGCGCGGCCCAGTAGGTCCGCCCGGCCCCGGAGTGGAAGAGCCCGATCAGCTCCGTCGGGGTCCCCACGCCGTTGAGGGCGAGGACGGCTTCGTCGAGCGTGTCCGGGAGCATGCCGAGGTCGTTGCGGTGCAGCGTCCGCCGCACGGCTTCGCGCGCCACCCAGTAGCCGCTGCCCTCATCACCGAGGAGGTATCCCCACCCGCCGGAGCGCGCTTCCCTGCCGTCCTCCCCGACGCCCCAGGCGACGGACCCGGTGCCGGCGATGACGGCGATGCCCGCCCGTGCTCCTCCGGCGGCCAGGATCAGCCGCGTGTCGTGGACGACGTCGATCCCTGCTCCCGGCGCGTGTGGAGCGATCAGGGCCCGGAGTCGCTCGGCATCCGCAGCGGTGTCCACTCCCCCGGATCCGGCGACGACGCGGTCGATCCCGCCGACCTGCCCCTCCGGTACGAGCTCGCGGAAGAGTCGGCCGAGGCTCCGGGCGGCTTCATCCTGCGTCACGTTCTGGACGTTGGCGCTTCCTGCCCTGGCCTCCGCAGCGAGCGTGCCGTTGCGCCACAGCACCCCATGGGTCTTCGAACCACCGATATCGAGGCCGACGACGACGCGTGGCGCGCTACGGGCGGCACCATCCGCGGGGCCGTCCGGACGGGGACCGGAGGACTGACTCGGAGGCTGCGGCGCGGCGGTGTTCGACATGGCTACAGCCTACAAACAGGACTGCCCGCCCAGGACCGCAGGCACCCGGGGCGACGGCAGGGCGATGACAGGGCGCCGACAGGGCGCCGACAGGGCGTCGAATTGGCGTCGAATTGGCGTCGGACCGGCGGCGGCCTACTGCGCGGCGCGGGTCCGGGAGATTAGTGATGCCGCCGCGAGCAGCGCGCACACTCCACAGATCGCGAGTGCGAAGACCGTGACCGAGGCGTTCAGTCCCCAGATGCCGGCGGCCGCGCCGAGTCCGAGGACGGGGACGGCACTCCCAAGATAGGTGAGGACGTAGACGGCGCTCACCGTCTGGGCGTGGAGGGCCGGATCGACCTTCAACGACACCTCGTTGAAGACGACGCGGAAGGCCATGCCCTGTCCGAAACCCGCCACGATGCATGCTCCGACCAGCAGCGGCAGGCTGCCCGTGGCCTGGGCGAGCGGCAGGAGCCCTATTCCGAGCGCCATGCCGGCGAGGCCTCCCGGAACCACGAACCGGCCCCGGGGGGACAGCACCTGGCTGACGGCCGACGATCCGAGGACGAGCGCTGCGAGGAGGCCGATCAGTGGCCGGGAGGCGGTGCCCGCGATCCCCGCGAACCAGGTGGGGGCCAGGCTCAAGGTGAAGCCGAAGACGGCGAAGCTGAGGAAACCGACGGCGGAGGCGATCCAGAAGGACCGGCGCGCATCCCGTGACACCGCCGGCCTGCGGGGACGCAGGGCCGCGAGCGGGCGGTCGGCAGCGGCGGGCCGGATCGCGGGCCGGGCGCGGAGCAGCAGGAGCGGTACCAGGAGGCTGGCGAGCACCACGAGGTAGATGACGAACGGTGTGCGGGTCGGCGCCGGCAGGAGCGAGAGGAGCCCGCCGATCACGGGACCGGCTGCGACTCCCCCGGCCGAGGCCATCAGCGTGAATCTGGAGGCCCAGTCCGGCCGTGTCGGCAGGAGGTCGCGGAGGGCCGCGGCGCTCGCACCCGTGGCCAGCGCGACCGCGCCTCCCTGCAGCGCGCGACCCGCCGCCAGCATCGGCAGCGAGGTCGCGACGGCGAACAGTGCAGCGCCGAGCAGCCCCAGGACGATGGCGAGGACCAGCGCCGCGCGCCGTCCGACGTGGTCCGACCAGTGGCCTGCCAGGACGAGCCCACCGATCAGCGCCATGACGTAGGACGAGAAGGCGACGGTGACGGCGAAGGGTGTGAGTCCGAGGCCGGCCTGGATGAGCGGATAGATCGGCGTGGCGAGATTGGCCCCGATCAGGAGGGTGGAGATCACCGTCACGGCGAGCGCGAGGCGGGCGGCCAGGGAGGCGTCCCAGCTGCGGCGCTCGGTCGCTGCCGGCCTCATCCGGAGTTCGTTGAGAACGCTCATCCCACTTCTTCCTGCTCGTACGCGTCGGCGCTCTCCGGGGCGCGATTCGCCTCGGACCTCTATAGGATGAGCTGGATCGATCGCCCTGCAAAGATCCGGGGTGCCCTTTTGAGCATCCTGCGCAACACGGGCGGAGCCGACTGACGGGAAGTGAGCTTTGTGAGCAAGCTGGACAACCTCGACCTGCGCCTGCTGCTCGAGCTGGTGCGGGATCCCCGCGCCCAGGTGAGCGAGTTGAGCGAGATCCTCGGCGTCGCCCGTAATACGGCGCAGAGCCGGATCCGCCGGCTCCTGCGCACCGGGGCGCTGCGCCGGAGCGGCCGCGAGCTCGACCTCGAGGCGCTCGGCTACGACGTCATCGCTTTCGTGACCATCGAGGTCTCACACCGCGAGCTCGACGGCGTCATCGCCGGGCTGCGCACCCTCAACCAGGTGCTGGAAGTGCACGAGATCTCCGGCCGGGGTGATGTCTGGTGCCGCGTCGCCGCGACCGACACGCACAATCTGCAGGCGGCACTGCGATCGGTCCTGAAGATCAAGGGCGTGATCCGCACCGAGACCGTCCTCGCCCTCCACGAGCACATCCCCTACCGCACAGAGCCCCTGCTCAAGCGGTTGGCGCACCTGCCCGACGACACCTGAACCGCGCTGCCCGGCCCCTGCCCGCACCAGCACCGACCACCCAGCACCGACCACCCAGCACCGACCACCCGAGGAGCACCATGGCCCTGCCGAGGACCGACACGCGCGTCACCTATCCCCTGGGGGCCGTCGAATCGGCCTCCCGCGTCCTCCACGTCGAGGCCCTCGACGGCGGCCGGTGCGCGGTCCTGCTGGACACCACGGCCTTCCATCCGGTGGACTCCGCCTGGCCGGACCAGGGGCCGGATCGCGGCGAACTCCAGGCAGGGTCGCGCACGTGGCCCGTGGCCGACTGCGTGGTGGGAGCCACCGACGGGGCCACGCTGTACCTGGGCGACGAGGCGCCGGTGCGCAAGGGCGCGGAGGGCTGGGCCTTCGTCGTCGTGCACCTGATCGACGGCGAGGGGCCTGCCGAGGGCGACGACGTCGTCGTGCGGGTCGACGGCGCGCACCGTGCGGCCGTGTCCGCCGGACATACCGGGTGCCACCTGGCCTCGCTGGCCCTGAACCGGGCCATGGCCGGGCGGTGGAAGAAGGACGTGGCTCCGGACGCGCTCGGCGCACCGAACTTCGACGCACTGGCGATCGACACGACCGTCATCGGCGAGTTCGGCTCCGTGGACAGGTACCGCCTGGGCAAGTCCCTGCGGAGGAAGGGCTTCAGCGGGGAGGACCTGGACACGGATGCCACCGCCGCGGCGGTGAACGCGACGCTCGCCGCGTGGACGGCGACCGGGGCACCGATCGGCATCGAGGCGGACGGACCGGGCCTCACCGACCGTCGCCGGTGGGTCTGCGGACTCTCGGATGAAGGGGCGGAGATCCCGTGCGGCGGCACGCACCTGACCTCCCTCGCCGGGCTCGACGTCGCCGTGCAGCTCGAGCTGTCGGACGCGGACGGCACGCCGGTCCTGCGGATGGATACGAGGGTCCGCCCGCCGGCGACGGCCTGAGGACGGCCGGACTCTGCACCGCACGCATGCGGGACGGGCGGGAGGGGACCGCGCGTCCCTCCTGGTCCTAGCCGCTGCCTCGCTCCCGTAAGGAGCCCAGTGTCCGGGCCTCGGCGAGGAACTGCTCGGCGATCTCCAGCCGGGACAGCGCCTCGCCTCCCCCGTCGGCAGCCCCCCGCCGTGCTCCCGCGATGAGCGTCAGGCTCACCGCCGCGGCGCGGCTCCGGAGCGCAACGGGATCGACATGACGGTCGAAGGCCCGCAGGAATTGCAGCAGCGCGGAGGGTACGTGGGTGTAGCCGGCATGCAATCCGGGCAGGACGGCGATATGGCCGAGGAAGCAGGCCAGGTCGTCGACGAGGTGGCCCGGGCCGAGCGCATCGACGTCCAGGAGCCCGGACACCGCACCGTCCGTGATGAGGAGGTTGCCTTCGTAGAAGTCACCGTGGGTGGGCACCAGCGGGCCTGCATCGGTCGAACGGACGAGGTCGTCGATCCCGGCGGCCAGCCGCCTGATCCGGTGGGCGTCTGCCGGCAGGGCGGCGACCGCGCCTTCGGCGTAGTCCCGGACCCGGGCCGACCAGGGCTGCCGGGCCGGCAGTCCGAGGACGGCGGGAGGCAGTGAGGTGAGGACCCGCACCAACGCGGAGGGATCGACGTCGGACGCGCCGTCGCGCATGAGGAGCTCGGCGAGCGGTGTGCCCGGAGCGGGATGCATGGCGACGACGTCCTGCACGGGCTCACGGGCCAGAGCGGGCGCCGGAACACCTGCAGCGCGCAGCATGCGGTGCCGTTCCGCGAGCGGCCCCGACTCCTGGCGGCGGAGCACCTTCAGGTAGCGGCGGTCGTCCCCGTTCCGGGCCAGGACCACAGCCCGCCGCAACGGCCGGTAGCTCCTGGTCTCGATCACGGTTCCGGAGGGGTCGTGCTCCGCCCCGAACGCGAAGGGCGTGACGCGCAGGGCGTCGAGTGCCAGCGGGAGGCCCGGCAACAGCGGATCGGCGGGATGCACCCAGACCGAGAGCGGGTCCGCGCCCCGGCGGTGGAACACCGCGACGCGGGCGGCGGGATGTGGAATGGAGCAGGAGGTGATGCAGGCGTGCGTCGGCACCGCTTCGTTCCGGCCGTCCCGGTCGGACGACCTGCGCACCTCGAGGGAGAAGATCCCCGTCACGCCCGCGCCGGGCCGGTGGTGCAGCGGTCCCGGCTGCCAGGAGACCAGCTCCCATCCTGCGTCGGCGAGCGCAGGGCGCAGGAGTTCCGACGGCGCATCCGATTCGAGGAGCACGATCGTGTCCTGCTCCCGGATGACGCGTGCCTCCCTCGCCCTCACGCTGCGCCTGCGCGGGGACTGCGGACGGCACCGGAGGCCGGCCCTGGCATCGCGGCGGTGTCAGGCGCGCCGGCGCTGCAGCACGTCGTCGAGGTTGATGCGTCCGGTGGCAGGATCGGAGCCGACCGGTGCGTCCGTGGAGTCGGCGCTGTCCGCTGCGGAGTCGGCTGCCGCGGCGACCCGGGCAGCTGCTTCCGAGGCCTTGATGGGTGTCCTGGTCGACGGCTTCGGCGCCTCGGGGAGATCCAGGGGGGCCGGCGTCTGGCGTTCGGCCTTCGCCGCATCGACGTAGGTGGGACGGGGTACCTCGACCGGGGCCCACGCCGTCGCGCCGGCCGGCTGCGCCGCGTCGGTAGCGTCGGAGGCTTCGGCCGCGTCGGTACCTTCGGCCGGCACAGTCTGGTCGTGGACATTCACGACGGACGAGCCCGCGAGCGCCGCCGTCCGCCGTTCCATGGCGGTCAGGGGCCGTTCGGCGGCCTCTTCGGCATTGAACAGGGTGGTGGGGCGCTTCGGTGCAGACGGAACCGGCTGAGCGACGTCGGTGCGTTCCGGGGCGGGTGCACGCACGGGTGCCATGGCATCGGCGAAGGCACGATTCACGCGCGCCTCCCGGCTACGGACGGCGAGCAGCCTCAGGACCGCGACAGCCGCGGCGGCGAGGCCGACGCAGGCGAGGGGAATGAGGAAGGAGACGATGCCCACGGCTCCGAGGACGAGCGTCACGAGGGCGGCGCAGAGCGCGAGGAGTCCTACCAGCGCGACGGCGATGCGTCCCCACCGCGGCGTGAAGGGCTTTGGCGAGGGACCCGGCTGCGCAGCGGATGGCGACGGGGCAACCGTCGTGGAGGGCGGTTCCGGGGTATCCCCCGGTCGTGGGGCATCGTCCTGCGGCGCGGTTCTTGTCATCGTGCTCCCTCCAGGACTGGCCGTCCTGGCTTTCGGCGATCGGCGTCTTCTGCCGGCGGCTGCCGGCACGGTCTTTCGAAGGACGAACGGCGCTACCCACACCAGCCACAATCCGACGATTGCGGCGAGCACCAACGAGCTATCCAGGGAGAAGACCACACCTAGAACGGTAGGAGCAGTTGCCCCCCTGCTCCCGCATTGATCCCGGTGTGTCGGCTCGTACTATGCCCCGAGGGGCATTCGAGCATTCAGTCGGACCGCGTCCGCCGGCTCTCCAGCCACGGCTCCAGCAGGCCGCGCGGGACTTCCTCGGCGGTCAGGGCGAAGCTCCTGTGGTCCGCCCACTGTCCTGCGATGTGTAGGTAGCGCGGTCGAAGCCCCTCGTCCCGGAAGGAGAGTTTCTCCACGACCCGGAGGCTCGCGCGGTTCTCGGGGCGGATGTTGATTTCCATCCGGTGCAGCCCGAGGTCCCCGAAGCAGTAGTCCGTGGCAAGGGCCACCGCGGTGGGCGCGATTCCGCGCCCGGCCCGATCGGAGTCCACCCAGTAGCCGAGCGTCGCCGTCATGGCGGATCCCCAGGTGATGCCGGAGACCGTCAGCTGGCCCACCAGCCGATCCTCCCGCGAACCGGGCTCCTGCTCCGTGATCAGGAACGGCAAGGCCGATCCTGCCCGCGCCTGGGCCGACAGGGAGCGCACCATCTGGTGGTAGGTGGGCAGGAACCCCTCGGGATCCGGATTGGAGGCCTCCCAGGGCGCGAGCCACTGGGCGTTGCGGTGACGCAACGCGGTCCAGGCCGCCTTGTCCCTGTGGCGGATGGGCCTCAGGGACAAGGCGCCTGTCCTCAGGGTCACGGGCCAGCTGCTCGCCGACCACATGGCGTGCTAGACCGAGATGTCTTTGCTGAAGTCCTTGATCCAGGCGCGGAGGTCCGGACCGAGGTCCTCGCGCTCCGACGCCAGTGTCACAACGGCCTTCAGGTAGCTCAGCTTGTCACCGGTGTCGTATCGGCGGCCACGGAAGACGACGCCGTACACGCCGGATCCTTCGCCATCGGCAGCGGCAAGGGTCTGCAGCGCGTCCGTCAGCTGGATCTCGTCGCCGCGGCCCGGCTTCGTGGTCTCGAGGACCTCGAACACCCGGGGGTGGAGCACGTAGCGTCCGATCACGGCGAGGTTCGACGGGGCGTCCTCGACGGAGGGCTTCTCCACGAGCTGGTTGACACGGACGTGGTTCTCGCCGTCGATCTGCGTGACGTCGGCGCAGCCGTAGGCGCTGATCTGTTCGGGGTCCACCTCGATGAGGGCGATCACGGAGCCGCCCGTCTTGGCCTGGACGTCGATCATGGTCTCGAGCAGGGCATCCCGCTCGTCGATCAGGTCGTCACCGAGCAGGACCGCGAACGGCTCATCGCCGACGTGCAGCTTGGCGCGGAGGACGGCGTGCCCCAGACCCTTCGGGTCGCCCTGACGCAGGTAGTGGATGTCCCCGAGCTCGGATGGACGGCGCACCGCGGCGAGCTTGTCGTGGTCACCCTTGGCTTCGAGGGTCTGCTCGATGAAGGGGACGCGGTCGAAGTGGTCCTCGAGCGCGCGCTTGTTCCGCCCCGTGATCATCAGGACGTCGGACAGGCCCGCATCGACGGCCTCCTGGACGACGTACTGGATAGCCGGCTTGTCGACGACGGGCAGCATTTCCTTCGGCATCGCCTTGGTGGCGGGAAGGAAACGGGTCCCGAGGCCGGCCGCTGGGATAACGGCCTTCGTTACACGTGATTGCAAAGTCATGATGACCACACTACATAACGGCCGCAGGATTCCCGGGTCGTTGCCACAATGGTGACATGACACCTTCCACTCGTGATACGGAGAAGGCCCGCTTGCGCGCCTCGCTGCGCTCTGCCCGTGCAGCCCTGGACCCTACGGACCGGCAGGACCAGTCGCGGGCACTGGCCGCCGTCGTGGTGGAGCACCTCCGCAGTCTCCCCTCTGCCCCGGGTGACACCCCGCAGCAGAGGCCGGCCGTCGCCGTCTATCTCGGCGTCGACCCGGAGCCGGATACGGCGCCGCTGCTCGAGCAACTGCACGGCCTCGGCTTCCGCGTCGTCGTTCCCGTCTGCGAACCGGAGTACCAGTTGTCCTGGGTCTCCTGGTTCCCCGGGGTTCCCCTGCAGCGGTCGGTGCGCGCGCCCGTCCAGGAACCGGTGGGCGAGCGTTTCTCCTTCGACGAGGTGCCCGACGTGGCCGTCATCCTCGTACCGGCGCTGGGCGTGGACGGATCGGGCCACCGCGTGGGCCAGGGCGGGGGCTACTACGACCGCTTCCTGGCACGCTATCCATTCGACGCACCGGGAGCGGTCCCACGGCTGGGAGTGGCCTACCGGTCCGAGGTCCTTTCTGCAGGCACCATCCCCTCCGGGCCCTACGACCAGCCGCTGGGCGGGGTCTTCACCCCTGACGGACTGCTCCGCTTCGGGACGGACGGCTCGTCGGTGTAGACTGGCACTCGACCCTGGAGAGTGCCAAGAGCAATCGCCCGAAAGAGCCATCCGGGGACCGTGAAGTTCGTCCAGGAGGATATCCATGCCCATGTACGCCTACGCCTGCAAGGACTGCGGCCACGCCTTCGACATCCAGCAGTCTTTCTCCGACGACTCCCTGACCGACTGCCCCGAGTGCGGCGGATCGCTCCGCAAGAAGTTCAACAGCGTCGGAGTCGTCTTCAAGGGCTCGGGCTTCTACCGCACCGACTCCCGCGACACGAAGTCGAGCACGGATGCCGGGTCGTCCTCGAGCACCAAGGCTCCGAGCACGACGGCGTCCTCCCCATCCCCCGCCGCGGCGTCCCCGTCGGGCAAGGCTGCCGCGTCGTCCTGAGACACCGTCGTCCTGCTTCCTGCGGGGGCTGAGCGCGCACGCGGGTTCCACGGGCGCGATGTCCACATAGCCCGACCACCGGAGTGGCCTGCTGGTCCTGCCGCCTAGGGTCGATCCATGACGCCGTCCAGCCGCATGTTACGGGCTCCGTTCCGGTACCGGCTCCGCCGGCTCGTCCATCGCCACAAGCGGCTCCTCGCCTGCCTGCTCCTGAGCGCGGCGGCCGGGGTCGCCGTCGAGGCGGCAGTAGGCGACGACTACCCGACGGCGTCGGTGGTCACCGCATCGCACGACCTCGCGGTCGGGGCGGTCCTGACGGAGGCCGACGTCGCCATCGTCCAACTACCCGAAGAGGCCCTCAGCAGGGACACCTTCAGCCTGCCCGAGCAGGTGCTGGGTCAGCAGCTGGCCGCTCCCCTGTCCCGGGGGTCACCCCTGGCGTCGACCGCCCTCGTAGGGGACGGACTGCTGACCGGCACCGCACCCGGCACCGTCGCGGTCCCCCTCCGGCCGGCCGATCCCGCCACCGTCCAGCTGCTCGCCCCGGGCCAGCTCGTCGACGTGATCCTGAGTACAGGCAACGGCTACGACGTCGCTGCGGACTCCACCGTGCTGGCCCGCTCCGTCGCCGTGCTCTGGACGTCCCCCGGAGGTACGGGCAGCACCTGGCCCGGCGCCGGGGACGCCGGCGGGCTGGTGGTCGTCGCCGCGCGCGCGGCGGAGGCCGAGGCCCTCGCCGCGTCCTCCAGCTCGGGCGACGTCCACCTCGTCCTGACCACGGGACCCTGAAGGGCGCTCAGGGACGCCGATGGACGCCTACCGACGGGCGATCAGCCCCAGTGCGGCGGACGCTGCTCCTTGAGCCACTCGTCGTGGTTGCTCTCGGCGTCTCCCCAGGACCGGGGATCGTCCTCGCCCGCGGTCCTCGGGATGACGGGCGACGCATCGCCGGCCCCGGCGGGCCCGGCGGGCCCGCCGGCGGTCGTCCCGCCCTCGGGGTGCTGCTCGTCCTTCCGCATGCCCGCGGGCTCCTTTCGTGTCCGTGACGGGTCCGGGGTCTCGCGTGGCGGCAGCCCGATGAGGCCCGATGCACGCTCCGCGCAACCATCCGGGTCCGTGAAGACCTCGATGGTCCAGAGCGGCATGTACCGCCAGCCCATGCGCTCGAGGACCTGGGGGCGCAGGCGGCTGCGCTCCCGCACCGACATCGACCCGTAGCGGCTGGTGCCGTCCGATTCGATGGCCAGTGGAGCGGGGCGCTCGTCCTGTACTGCAGCGGCGCTCCCGTCCGCCCGGAGGTCCGCCGGCCGTACCGCGACGATGTCCAGGACGCCGGCATAGTGGTCCCACACCTCGGCGCCGCGGTGCCGCAGCCGGTCCACGAGGTCCGCCACCAGCGGATCCTCGTTCCCGCCGGACACGGCAGGGCTTCGCCCTGCGCCACTGCCGAGTTCCCGCTGGAGCAGCTCGAAGAAGTCCAGGGCCCCCGTGGTGAGCCGGTCCGGATCCAGGTCGGACGGTTCGAAGCACGTCAGCACATGCTGCAGGCGCCGGGCCCGCGTCATCGCCATGACGAAGTTGCGGCGGCCGTCCGGGCCGGACAGCGGACCGAACGTGTGCAGCGCCCGTCCGTGCGGAGTCCGGCCGTATCCGAGCGAGAAGATGATGTCGTCGCGGACGAGGCCGCCCGCGCGCTCGACGGGCACGACACGGAAAGCCTCCCTGCCCGAAGTGAAGAAGCCGGCGGCCCACGGGAATTCCGCCATCTGCATGCGGATCGCTTCCCCCACCCGCGCCGCGTGCCGGGCGCTGGCCGTCACGACGGCCAGGGAGAGGTTCGGGCGGCGGCGGATGTGCTCGAAGACGAGTTCGACGACCCGGTTCACCTCGACGGCGACGCTCTCCACGCCGTCGTGCTCGGAGCTCGGCATCCCGGTGCCGTTCGGGAGGTATTCGACCACCAGGCCGCGTCCCTCCCCCGTCACCTCGGAGGCCTGCGGAAGCCGGGAGAGCTTCCCGCCGTAGAACGATTCGCTGAGATAGGTGTCCAGGGCCCGGTCGACACCGCGGTAGATCTCGGTGAGTCCGCGGACGGGCAGGACCTCGCGCAGGGAGTCGAAGGCACTGGGCAGGGGTTCGAGTGTGGACGCGCGGTCGGCGGACTGCACCTCGATGCTGAAGCGGGTGGGGCCGGCGAGGCGATCGTCACCGAACACCAGGACCTGGGAGGCCCGCGCCACGCAGGGCACCGCACTCTGCAGCGACATCGACTCCCCATCGAGGATCACGGCGGTGTCGAAGGTGTACCCCTCCGGCACGGCGCCCCGAATGGTGAGCGGGCTGACCGCCCAGACGGGCAGCAGCGCAGCCACGAGGTCCGGGTGCAGGGCCGCGAAGACCTCGAGGGTGAGCGTGCCGTCCTTGAGTTCCTGCCGCAGGCGTGCGGCATCCTCCGGGTGGGCCTCCACCGCGGCGCGCCAGCGCTCTGCCAGCGTCCACCGGATGCGGGCCGGCCCCGACGCGACGTGGGCGTTGTCTGCGAGGCGGTACTCGGCCTCCAGCCTGCGGAGGCTGTCGCCGTCCGACATGGCGAGATAGTCGTCACCGCTGATCATCGCCTCGAGGGCGGACTGCCACCAGGCCAGTTCGAGTTCGGGCCCCACGCGCTCGGCGGGGACCTCCCGCGCGGCGAGGTCGGCGAGCAGTTCGCCGAGCCCCTGCTCGCGCATCTCGTCGAGCAGCAGCGTACGCTCCGGCAGCGTCTCCAGGGTGTCCTTGTCCAGCGCGAGGTCACGCAGAAGGGCTTCGAGGCCGTCCAGGTCGAGCGCGGCGAGGTCAGGGCTGCCCGCGGTGGGCCGCAGGATCGCGGTCAGCTCCGCGAGGAGGACCTCCACGGAACGGTAGGACGCATGGATCTCCGCCAGGCCGGTCGGAACCGACGGGTGCCGTTCGGTGAGGGCGTAGCGGGTCCACAGCGTGCGCTGCTGCTGCACCTCGAGCAGGGAGGTGTGCAGGTCCGAGATGTGCACACCCGGGCGGATGTACTCCTTGGCCACGCGCCGCAGCCTCGACCTCGTCATCGAGCTCATCTCGATATCGCGTTCCTTGCGCCACGACGATGGCGCCGTGGCCGAGATCAGATCGGTGACGGGACGGTCGAAGATATCCGATGTGAACTTGTCGAGGCTCTCCCGTACCGCGACCAGGAGTTCGAGCTGCTCGCCCCACTCCTTGAAGGTTCCGCCGAGTGTGATGTGCGAATGCTCGGCGACGCGCTGCACCTTGGCCCGGAGCTCGGGGATCTCGGTGGACAGCTGCTCCGCGAGGCCGTGCGCGTGCTCGGTCTCCTTGCGGTTGAGCAGTTGCGCCCCGTACCAGGGGCTCTCGGTCGAGGCCTTGCTGAAGCTGCCCAGCTCGGCGGCCCGCTGGAGCCGCTCGGTCAGGTCCCTGCGGTCGGCGATGGAATCGAGCACGCTGCGCTTGAGCCGCACCGTGGTGGACGGCGAGGGGTCGAGCGCGGTGAGTCCGGCGAGGGACTGCATGGCCTGGTAGGGCGAGCATCCCCAGCGGCTGCGGACGTTGTGGAGGCTCCGGACGTGCTCCATCAGCTGGTGGCGGTGCCCGGTCAGCGTGGCATGCAGCGTTTCGAGCTGCGGCTCGGCGGCCTTCTCGTTGCGGACGAGGGCATGGATCACGGCCTCGCGCAGCTGTACAGGACCTGTCTGGCTGCCGACCTGGAGCACGAGTGACCCGAGGTTCAGGCCGTCGAGGTCCTGCACGAATTCGTTGAGGCTGCCACGGCGCTCCGCCGCGACGACGACGCGCCTGCCGGCTGCCGCCGACCGGGCGGCCACGTTCAGGGCGGTCTGGGTCTGCCCTGTGCCCGGAGGTGTGGCGACGGCGACGCTGACGCCGGCGGAGGCGAGGTCGAGCACTTCCTGCTGCGCCCGGTCCGCATCGAGGATCAGGAGTTCCTCGGCGGGATCCCGCTCGTCTGCGGGCGGGAAGGACAGCTCCTCCGCGCTCCCCGACAGGGCCGAGGCGGCTTCGGCGTCGCCCCTGGCGGAGGCCATGAGGGCGGCGAGGACCGGGTGGTCGGGGCGCAGGGCCGGATCCCCCTTGACGCCGGCAAGGTCGGCGAAGGTCGATACCAGGATCCGGTGTTCGACGGACATCCCGCGGACGTCGGCGCTCAGCGTCCGCATGCGCTCCAGGACCGGGTGCGGGTCGAAGCGTGCGGTGCCGTAGGCGAGCCGGGCGATGGCGGGAGGATCCACCTGGAGGCCCTGGTGGTGGCGCAGGTGGCGCACGAGGGCCGGGTTCATCCGGGCCTGCTCGGTGATCTGCAGCTCGTAGTCGTCCTGCGACGGGTGCACCGTCAGGGAGACCGCAGTGAGGAGGATCGGTGCGTTCAGGGTCTCGGAGCGTCCGGAGTCGTCCACGGACCGCCACGACGCCGTGCCGGCCGCGAGGTATCCGACGTCGATGCCGCGCTCGGTGCCGAGTTCGAAGATCTTCGCGCGCAGGGCACGGGCAGCGGCTTTCGCGGCGCTGTACTGGACCGGATCGCGCAGGAGCGTCGACAGGCGCGTACGGCGTCCGGCGAGGAGCTGCGCGAGTCCCGAGGGGTGCGCATGAGTCAGGTCGATGCTCGTCCCGGCCGAGGGGCGGAAATGCAGCAGCGTATCCCCCGTCGCCTGAGGTCCGAGGCCCTCGAGCCACGGCAGGAGGAAGTCCTGGGCGGCACCGTCGGACGGTGCCGGGCGCTGCTCCGACCGGGCGCCCCGGTCCGCGTGCGGCTGATCCGCCGGCGTCCCTCCCGCATCCCGCTGGTCCTGCTCCGGCACGACCGCCTTCTTTCCTGCATTGTCACGTGCTGATCTCGACCAGATGGGCATGTCTTCCAAGCTATCCGAAAAGCGGACGGACCCCGCGGATAGCAACGCGGCCCGTGCGGACCGGAGTGGGTTCGATCCCGCTCCGGAGTCCGCCTACTCCCATTCGATGGTTCCCGGCGGCTTGCTCGTCACGTCGAGCACCACGCGGTTGACGCCGTCCACCTCGTTGGTGATCCGGTTGGAGATCCTGGCCAGGAGGTCGTACGGCAGGCGCGACCAGTCGGCCGTCATGGCGTCCTCGCTCGATACCGGACGCAGGACGATCGGGTGGCCGTACGTGCGTCCGTCACCCTGGACACCGACGCTGCGCACGTCGGCGAGCAGGACGACCGGCATCTGCCACACCTCGTTGTCGAGCCCTGCCGCCGTGAGCTCGGCGCGGGCGATCGCGTCGGCCTTGCGCAGGAGCTCGAGGCGCTCCTCGGTCACGTCTCCGACGATGCGGATGCCGAGCCCCGGGCCGGGGAACGGCTGGCGTCCCACGATCTCCGCGGGCAGGCCGAGCTGGGCCCCGACGGCACGCACCTCGTCCTTGAAGAGGGTCCGGAGCGGTTCCACGAGCTCGAACTGCAGGTCCTCGGGCAGGCCTCCCACGTTGTGGTGGCTCTTGATGTTGGCGGCGCCTTCGCCTCCGCCCGATTCGACGACGTCGGGGTAGAGGGTGCCCTGCACCAGGAAGCGGATGGGCTCGCCCTCGGCTTCCGCCTCGCGCATGATGGCGCGCTCGGCTTCCTCGAACGCCCGGATGAACTCGCGCCCGATGATCTTGCGCTTGGTCTCCGGGTCCGAGACGCCCGCGAGTGCGTCGAGGAACCGCTTCTGCTCGTCGGCGACGTAGAGCTTCACGCCGGTTGCTGCGACGAAGTCGCGTTCCACCTGCTCGGCCTCACCTTCGCGGAGGAGTCCGTGGTCCACGAAGACGCAAGTGAGCTGGTCGCCGACCGCACGCTGCACGAGCGCGGCGGCGACGGCGGAGTCCACGCCTCCGGACAGTCCGCAGATCACGCGGGAGTCGCCGATCTGCTCGCGGATGCGCTCCACCTGTTCCTCGAGAATGTTGCGCGTGGTCCAGTTGGGGTCGAGCCGGGCACCGCGGAAGAGGAAGTTCTCTATCACGGCCTGGCCGTGCTGCGAATGCTTGACCTCCGGGTGCCACTGCACGCCGTAGAGGCCCTTCTCCTCGTTCGCGAACGCGGCCACAGGGGCGCCTGCGGTGCTGGCGAGGACGTCGAAGCCCTCCGGGGCGGACTGGACGCTGTCGCCGTGGCTCATCCAGGCGTTCTGGTGTTCGGGGGTGCCGCTGAGGATGGACCGGGCCTCACCGTCGGACTGGACGTCCGTGGAGCCGTATTCCCGCAGGCCCGTCTTCGCGACGGTGCCCCCGAGGGCGTTGGCCATGGCCTGGAAGCCGTAGCAGATCCCGAGGACGGGCACGCCGGCGTCGAACAGGTCGGCGTCCACCCGGGGCGCACCTTCCGCGTACACGCTGGAAGGACCACCCGAGAGGATGATGGCCGCGGGGTTCTTCGCGAGGATCTGCTGCGTGCTGAGCGTGTGCGGCACGATCTCGGAATACACGTCGGCCTCGCGGACGCGGCGTGCGATCAGCTGGGCGTACTGTGCGCCGTAGTCCACGACGAGGACAGGGCGGTGTTCAGAGCCGTTCTCGGGGGTAGTCACCCATCAACAATAGTCCGCGGGAACCGGCGCCGCACATCGATGAAGAGGCGGCGGGGCAGGTGCGGCTGCCCCGCCGTCAGTAACGGGGCGCGGCCTCGGGGTGCGCCGCGAGGTCGTCCTCGGCCTGGCGGTGGATCCGCTTCTCGACGATGAACGACAGCAGGGGCACCACGCCGCCGAGCGCGATGAGCACGAAGCGGCTGAACGGCCAGCGCATAAACTGCCAGAGACGGAAATCCGCGACGAGGTAGACCACGTACAGCCACCCGTGCACGATCAGCACCGCCGTTGACAGGTTGAGGCCGCCGGCGGTCTCCGCGACCACCGTGGGCAGGAACTGGAGGGGGGCGCCGCCACCCGCGACGATCTCCGAGTCGAAGCCGTACTTCGCGACCATCTCGACGACGACGAGGAGCAGCATGATGCCCGTGGCGTACGCGAGCACCTTGTAAAACGTCAGTGCCGACCGGATCTGCGCGTGGGTGCCGCCGAACCGACGCTTCGGCTTCCCCTTCGACGGCGTGCGGTCGGTTCCGGCAGGGTCAAGGGCTGGCTCAGTCACGGTGGGCACCGCTTTCATGATCGGATACGGGAGGGGAGAGAACGACGGCGGGCTCGACGGCGCCGGGATGGGCGGAACGAGCTTCCTCGGCCGCGTCGGCCTCGTCCTCGAGCGTGCGGCGGTAGTCGTCGGCGACGAGGCGCCACCAGAGGAAGAATGCGAAGCCGGCGAAGACCACCCACTCCACGGCGTAGAAGATGTTCAGCCAGTTGACGGGCGTCTCCTGCGGCTGGGGGCCGACGACGACCGGCTCCAGTCCGGCCGCGAACGGGACCTCCACGCCCTCGACCGCCACGTCGGACGCCACGACGAAGGCCGCGTACGAGGACCGGTCCCACAGGTTGGACAGCTCTGCCGTCGACAGGGTGGGGACCTGCCCTTCCACGGGACGCTGCACCTCAGGAGCCTCGGGCGGCAGCAGGCGTCCGACGACGGTGGCTGCACCCTGCTGCTGCGGCACGGACACGGTGTCCCCGGCATCGGGCACCCAGCCGAGGACCACGGGGATGACGGATGCTTCCTCCGTGCCCGCCGGGACTCCGGCCCCGTCGACCTCGAAGGCCTGGAGGACCCAGAGGCCCTCCTCGTTCCCGAGGAGCCGGTCCTGCACCAGGACGCGGGTATCGGCCAAGAAGGCGCCCTCGAACGAGACCATCTGGTCGGCGTTCGCAGCGGACAGCGGCGTCCCGGGCTGGAGGACACCGGCCAGGGGGCGGACGTTCTCCGTGGTGCTAGGGGCGGGCGGCGGCGCCTCCCTCGAGGAGTCGAACTGCCACTGGCTGAGGAGCACGAAGACCGCGGCGATCGTCATCGCGAGGATCAGCGTGAGGATCCATCGAGGCTTGAGGGCGGTCTTCAACACCCCTTAAAGGTACTTCGTGCCGTTGTAGAACAACGAATGCCGCCGGCGCCGGACCCTGGAGTCCGGGGGCCGTCCAGGGCCGGAATCTCCGGGCGGCCCGGGCCGTCCGGGACCTAGTGGTCGAAGAACACCAGCGACGAGTTGATCAGCTCGGCGATCACCTCGGCGTCGTGCGCGCGGCGCAGGGACTCGCGGAAGTTCTCCTTGAAGAGGCTCCGCGCGATCGTGGCGAGGACCTCGAGGTGCTCGGAGAAGGACTGGGCCGGCGTCGCCATGAGGAGCACGAGCGTTGCCGGGCCGTCCACCGCGCCGAAGTCGAGGCTGTGCCCGAACCGCGTGACGCCCACGGCGATCGAGGTCTGATTGACGAATTCACTGCGGGCGTGCGGGAGCCCGACCCCACCCGGAAGCCCCGTGGCCATCTGGTGCTCACGCGAGTTGACCTGGTCGAGGAACGCCTGGAGGTCGGAGATGCGTCCTGCCTCGTGCATCCGCCCAGCGAGCTGCGCCGCGGCGTCCTCCTTCGAGGCAGCCTCCATCTCCAGGATCACGAGGTCGGGGGTGGTGAGTACGGCGTCGTGCAGCTCAAGGGACAGGTCGCTCACTGGATGCCTTTCGAAGTTCCCGCCAGCATCGGAGGTCCGGGAACCGGCCGCCGCGCACCGGGTGCGGCTGCCGATCGCGGCCTTCCCGACCCTTCTAGCTTAGCGGGACGATGTCGTGCACACCCATGCGGGCACTGTCGGCGGAGATGTCGTCGGGCTGTTCCTGGCTGAGCCGCTCTGCAGCCACGCGGGCCTGGTAGTGCTTCACCTCGCGGTCCACCTGCTGGTCGCTCCAGCCGAGGAACGGCGCCATCAGGTCGGCCACCACCGGCGCGGCGGAGACCCCCCGGTCCCAGGACTCGATGGAGATCCGCGTGCGGCGCGTGAGGATGTCGTCCACGTGCCGGGCGCCCTCGTGCGTCACGGCGAACACGACTTCGGCGCGCAGGTAGTCGTCCGCTCCCGGCAGCGGCTGCCCCAGTCCGGGATCCTGCCGGATGAGGTCCAGCACGTCGGTGGCCTGGGTGCCGAACCGCTGCAGGAGGTGCTCGACGCGCGCGACGTGCACTCCGGCGTCATCGGCGAGCCGGGCCCGCATGTTCCACGCGGCCCGGTACCCCTCCGCACCCAGCAGCGGCACGGTCTCCGTGCAGCTCTCGGGCACCTTCTCGTCGAGCGCGCGGGTGGCTTCGTCGACGGCGTCCTTGGCCATGACACGGTAGGTGGTCCACTTGCCGCCGGCGACGACCACCAGCCCGGGGACGGGGTGGGCGACGACGTGCTCGCGGGACAGCTTGGCCGTCGAGTCGTTCTCGCCGGCGAGCAGCGGGCGCAGGCCCGCATATACGCCCTCGACGTCCTCACGCGTCAGGGGGCGTTTCAGCACCCGGTTCACGTGTTCCAGCACGTAGTCGATGTCCTTCGAGGACGCTGCGGGGTGGGCCTTGTCGAGATTCCAGTCCGTGTCGGTAGTGCCGATGATCCAGTGGCGGCCCCACGGGATGACGAACAGCACGGATTTCTCCGTGCGGAGGATCAGCCCCACCGTGGACTGGAAGCGGTCGCGCGGCACCACGAGGTGGATGCCCTTGGAGGCCCGCACCTTGAGCTGCCCGCGGTCGGTCACCATGGCCTGGGTCTCGTCGGTCCAGACACCCGTGGCGTTGACGACCTGCTTGGCGCGGATGGCGAACTCGTCGCCGCTCTCCTGGTCCCGGACCCGCGCGCCGACGACGCGCTCGCCCTCGCGGAGGAAGTCCACCACGCTTACGCGGTTCGCCGCCCGCGCACCGTAGTGCTGGGCGGTGCGGACCATGTTGACCACGTACCGCGCGTCGTCGACCTGCGCGTCGTAGTAGCGGATGGAGCCGATCATCGCGTCGTCCTTGAGGCTCGGCGCCGCGCGCAGCGTGGCCTTCCGGCTCAGGTGCTTGTGGAACGGGACCCCGCGCGAGTTGCCGCCGCTCATGCTCATGGCGTCGTACAGGGCGATCCCCGCGCCGACGTAGGGACGCTCCACGAACCGTCTGGTCAGCGGGTACAGGAACGGCACCGGCTTCACGAGGTGCGGCGCGATGCGCTGGATCAGCAGCCCGCGTTCCTTGAGCGCTTCCTGGACCAGGGCGAAATCCAGCATCTCCAGGTAGCGCAGGCCGCCGTGGATCAGCTTGGACGACCGCGACGATGTCCCGGACGCCCAGTCACGGGCCTCGACGATGCCGGTGGAGAGGCCGCGCGTGACGGCGTCGAGCGCCGCTCCGACGCCCACCACGCCTCCCCCGACGATCAGCAGGTCGAGTTCCTGCCCTGGCTCGGAGGTCGCCCTCAGCGCCCGGAGCGCGTCGTCACGGTTCTGCGGACTGAGTGCGCCGGATGCCATGGCCAGACCCTTCATTGGGAGGTTGAGCGCCCCTGGGGAGCTAGGCCAACTCTAATCCCATCAGTCGTTGGAGATATAGGGCGAGAGCACCACTTCTACCCGCTGGAACTCCTTGAGGTCCGAGTAGCCGGTGGTGGCCATGGCCCGGCGCAACGCTCCGATCAGGTTCGACGTCCCGTCCGTGTGGTGGGACGGCCCCCACAGCACTTCCTGGAGCGGGCCGACGGTCCCGATGTTGACCCTGTCGCCGCGCGGGAGCTCGTGGTGGTGCGCTTCCTGGCCCCAGTGCCAGCCCTTGCCCGGAGCCTCCTCCGCGCGGGCGAGCGCGGAACCGAGCATGACGGCGTCAGCACCCATGGCGATGGCCTTCACGATGTCGCCGCTCGCACCCATCCCGCCATCGGCGATGACGTGCACGTACCGGCCGCCGGACTCGTCCATGTAGTCGCGGCGGGCACCGGCGACGTCGGCGATGGCCGAGGCGAGCGGCGAGTGGATCCCGAGGGCCCTGCGCGTCGTCGTCGTCGCTCCTCCGCCGAAGCCCACGAGCACACCGGCGGCACCCGTACGCATGAGGTGGAGCGCAGGCGTGTAGCCGGCGGCGCCGCCGACGATGACCGGGACGTCGAGCTCATAGATGAACTTCTTGAGGTCGAGCGGCTGCTCGTTCTTGGACACGTGCTCGGCGGACACGGTGGTGCCGCGGATGACGAAGATGTCGACGCCGGCCGCGAGGACCGTCTTGTAGAACTGCTGCGTCCGCTGCGGCGTGAGCGAACCCGCGACCGTCACGCCGGCCTCACGGATCTCGGCCAGGCGGCTGGTGATGAGCTCGGCCTGGATGGGCGCGTCGTACAGCTCCTGCATGCGCCGGGTGGCGGCGGGGCTGAAGTTCTCGGTGCTGAGCCCGGCGATCTCGTCGAGGACCGGCTGGGGGTCCTCATAGCGGGTCCAGAGCCCTTCGAGATTGAGGACGCCGAGGCCTCCGAGGCGGCCCATCGCGATGGCCGTGGCCGGCGACATGGCCGAGTCCATCGGCGCCGCGACCACGGGCATCTCGAACTGGTAGGCGTCGATCTGCCAGTTCACGGAGACGTCGAGCGGATCACGGGTCCGCCGGGAGGGCACCACCGCCACATCGTCCAGCGAATATGCCCTGCGTCCGCGCTTGCCTCGGCCAATCTCGATCTCGTAAGTCACTGCTCTAGGTTAGCTGAGCGTTCCCGCGGAATCGCCGCCGGGCCACGACCGGACCGTCGACACCCCGTGTCGACGCACCATCGGGCAGTGACAGCCATCGTGATGAGAGCAAACCTCCCGAACGGATCCCTTTCGGCTCTCGCCCGTGATGTTTCCCGTATCGACGCTCACCTGAGAAAGTAACGACATGATCCTGGACATCGCGGCCTTCCGTGCGCACTTCCCTGCCCTCCTCACCGGTACCGCCCATTTCGACGGGCCCGGCGGAACACAGGCTCCCGCCGCCGTAGGAGCCGCGATAGCCGACGCCATCACCGGGCCGCTATCCAACCGCGGTGTCCGCATGGACTCGGAGAGGAACGCCGACTCGGCGGTCAGCGAATTCCGGGAGGCGATGGCCGACCTGCTGGGGGCGCATCCCGGCGGCGTCGTCTACGGGCGAAGCGCCACGCAGCTCACCTACGACTTCTCCCGCCACCTCGCCAAGACCTGGCAGCCGGGCGACGAGGTCGTCGTCTCACGCCTGGACCATGACTCCAATATCCGCCCCTGGCTGCAGGCAGCCGATGCGGTCGGCGCCACCGTGCGCTGGATCGATTTCGACCCGGAGACCACGGAGATCGACGAAGCGTCCGTTGCAGCCGCGATGACCGAGCGCACGAAGCTGGTGGCGATCACCGCCGCGTCGAACCTGCTCGGCACGAAACCGCCGGTGCGCCGCATAGCCGATGCCGCGCACACGGTCGGCGCACTGGTCTACGTGGACGGGGTGCACTACACCGCTCATGCGGCGGTCGACGTGAAGGCGCTCGGAGCTGACTTCTTCGCCTGCTCGCCCTACAAATTCCTCGGACCCCACTGCGGCGTTCTTGTTGCCGACCCGGAACTGCTGGAGACGCTGCGGCCGGACAAGCTGCTGCCCTCCACGAATGCGGTGCCCGAGCGGTTCGAGTTCGGCACCCTCCCGTACGAGATCATGGCCGGCGCCACCGCGGCCGTGGATTTCCTCGCCGCGATCGCGCCCGGCGCCGCGACCGGCCGCCGTGCGCGCCTTCTTGCATCCGCTCACGTGATCGACGAGCACGAGCACGCCCTGCGCTCCCGCATCGAGGCAGGGCTGGCCGAACTGGGTGACGCCGTCGTGCTGCACTCCAAAGCCCAGGACCGGACACCGACACTGCTGGTGACGTTCCCGGGCCGGTCCTCCGCGAACGCCTACCGATTCCTCGCGGAGCGGAACATCCTCGCGCCGGCCGGTTCTTTCTACGCGTACGAAGCCTTCCGCCGCCTGGACCTCGAGGACAGCGCCGCCCTGCGGATCGGGCTGGCGCCGTACAACGACGACGACGACGTCGACCGCCTCCTGGCCGCACTGCGCGAGTTCGTCGCTTGGTAGTGCGGAATGAGCTCGTTGGAGCTGGCCCGTTTCGAGACCTGCCGAGGACGATCGTCGATGAGGTTCCCCATGTCATCAAGGTTCTCGGCTGCAACCCGTCGAAGGTCGGAGCCTCCGGTGAGGTACGGCGGTGTCAGGGCGCGGCCAGGACGCTCAGAATGTTGCCTGATGGGTCGGTGAACCAGGCGATGAGCGGCCCGCCGTTCCGGTTCACGCCCTTACTGTCTGTCACACCCTCGTAGTGAAGGAACTCCACGCCCTTCGCACCGAGCTCATCGACCGCGGCATCGACATCCGTCACCGGGAAGTTCAGGACCGTGAACGACGCCGGTTCATGTGCGGCGCCCTTGGCATAGACGAGGACGCGGTGATCGGCGCCCAGATCGATCCAAAGCATTCCGTGCTCCTCCGTGACAGGCAGCCCCAGTACGCCCTCGTAGAACGCCTTCGCTTCCGGGATCTGCCGCACGGAGAAACCGCTGAATGCCTTCGCTGCATCGACCATGCGGCCAGTGTTGCACTACAACTCCACCACGACCAGACCCTGGCAGGTCGAACGCCTCACACGGGGCTGAAAGTTGAGGTCATGAATTCCCGGATTCGCGTCGTCGTACCTGGTGACGACGAAGAGCTGATGGAGTTGCAGGTACGCAACCGAGACTTCTTGGCACCGTGGGAGCCCCTTCGGGAGGATGACTACTTCACTGTGGCGGGACAGCGGACCGACATTGACGTAGCACTTGCCCGTCATGCCCGTGGTGAGGCAATGCCCTGGGTTGTTCTGGACGATGACGGCGTGATTGCCGGCCGATTGACACTCAGCGGCATCGTCCGCGGTCCGTTCCAGTCGTGCAGCATGGGGTACTGGCTCGCAGAGGATCAGACAGGTATGGGTTTAGCGACAGACGCTGTCCGAGCAGCGGTCGCCTTCGCTTTCACCCAGCTGAAGCTCCACCGAGTGCAGGCAGAGACCCTGGTCAATAATGTTGCTTCTCGGAGGGTCCTGGCCAAGACCGACTTCGAACAGTACGGTTGCGCACCGAGGTATTTGAAAATCGCCGGCCAGTGGCAGGATCACCTGATGTTCCAGCGTCTGAACGACAGCGCTCCGTAACGGGGTGGATTGCGGACGGTCGGCTCGGGCGCTGGCAGCTCCGGCGTCTTCAGCAGTCTCCCTCGTGATGACGGCGTAGACACCCTCGTTCGCTTCGTGCAGAGCCATCTTCAAGACTTCATCGCCGAGAGCCGTTTTGGCTGGGGACAGCTTCGTGGCAGCCGAGACTGGGCCGTAGCCCGCCACGATCTACCCGACAGTCGATCCTCCATAGGCCACCAGACGACTGCACGGCCATCCGCCACTATCCGGACGCGGCAGCGCAGGTCTACCGTGAGTGCATGTCAGGCCCTTCACAAGACCCGCTCGACGACGACGCCGCTACGCCCGGCGTGCGCATGCGGGATGTAATGGGCCAGTTGGTCCAAAAGCTGAGATACGAGCCGACCGTGAAGCGCATCCGCGCCACGCTCGGCGGGCAGACCGTCGTCGACACCACGCGAGCGATGCTCGTATGGGAGCCGCGCCGGGTCGTGCCCGGGTACGCCGTGCCGACCCAGGACATCCGCGCCGAGATCTCGCGTCGGACCTCAGAGGCACTCGAGGACGGTGCGGTCGGATTCATGCTTCCCGACCTGTCGGAGGTCCCCGTGTTCGACCCGCGCATCCCGTTCGATGTGCGCACGACGCCGGGAGAGCCGGTCGAGGTGCGCGTTGCGGGAACGGACGCTGCGGCAGCTGGATTCCGTGCACGCGACCCCGGTCTCGCCAACTACGTGATCCTCGCGTTCGCCGACTTCGACAGCTGGTTCGAGGAAGACGACGAGATCATCAGCCATCCACATGACCCCTACGGTCGCATCGACATTCGAGGCACCTCCCGGCATGTGCAGCTGATGCTCGACGGCCACGTCCTCGCCGACACCACCCGAGCGCGGATGCTGTTCGAGACGACCCTGCCTGCCCGGTATTACCTTCCGATCGAGGACGTCGTCGCGCCGCTCGAGCGCAGCTCGACAAGGTCCATGTGCTCGTACAAGGGTTATGCGACCTGGTACTCCGCGATCGTCGGCGACAGGAAAGTGGATGACATCGCGTGGCAGTACGAGCACCCGCTGAGTGACGCAGCCGCCGTGCAGGACTACGTCGCGTTCTTCGACGAGCGACTTGATCTCGTCATCGACGGCGAACAACAGAAGCGCGCGGTCACTCCGTGGTCGTAGCTGCCGTGGTCGTGTCTCTGCCGGCTGTCGGCGTGCACACCTCACGCTGGCGGTGACCGTGGAACCGGGACAATCACCGAATCAGCCCTTGTTCATGTGTCCTGAGAGTCTCAGCCATAGGTGAAGGCTCCCACTCATGAAGTGTCGACAGTCGCCCATGCCCCACCTTGCCGATCTCCGCTGGCGCGATCACATTGTGGCCCAGCTGAGACGCAACCTCGCCCGTTCTGTTATCGGCGGGTCGGACACTGGGAGCATGGCACTCAGGGGGAATGGCGCAGGACGGAAAGTGCGATGGTTCAGGGACAACAAGGGGGCCCTACCGTCGATTGCGGCGCTACTTGCCGTGGCTGTGTTGTGGGTTGTCGGAGCAGTGCGCGGTATCGGCTTTCTGGTCGACGCGAGCTCGCCGATGGTGATGCTGATCGGGCTCTACGTCATGCTCGCGGGTGTCGCCGTGTCGATCATCGTCGCCACCCTGGCGCTCAATGATCTCCTGACCCGCTACTCCCGGCCCCGTACACGTCGCTAGTTCGGGGACGTCATTCGGCTGCTCGTCGCCCCGAGCCGACCCATTCGCTGCCTGGCAGTATTGGTCCCCGCTCCTACCTGCAGGTGGGCAGTAGCCTTTGCCAAGCCGAAAAGCGGCATCCCATTGTAGATGGTCTCGATCCCGGTGGCCGGGACCTGGTAGGTCTCATGCCAGACACCCACGTCCCCGCTTCCAGCGGTCTCCTTCATGAACCGGCGCCAGGGCTCAAGATGCGGAGACTCCCGGTCAGCGGCGAACGTGCGGAGATGTTCCGGGCTCTTCCAGTAGCTGAGGACCATGGTGGTCCGGCCGAACCACTGCTCACATCCGAGCATTCCCGACGCAGGATCCTCGGCCAGGTGCTGAAGCATGCGAGGCATTGCGCTTGCCACCTTGCCCACCGCCCGCACCTTCCACCACCGGTTTGCACGCATGCCGATCAGGAACACCGTCACTGACTCCAGCCCGGGATCGGCGGTATAGCGACCCGGAAAGACAACCTGCACCATGGGATCTCCTAGCTAGTGATGGACATACCTTCGATAACGTTGTTACAAAACAAGGTTATGGAACAATGGGACGCATGGCAAGACCTGTGATCCACAACGATTCCCTGCGGCAGGAGCTGCTGGCGGTCACGGCTGAGCTCGTGGATCGCGAGGGGCCCGCGCGGGTGACCATGCGGGACGTTGCCTCGGCCGCCCACACCTCCACCACCGCCGTCTACTCGCTGTTCGGCGGGAAGTCGCAGTTGCTGACCGCCGTGGTGGACGACGGGTTCCGGTCCTTCCGGGAATCACAGGTAGCCGCCGCCCCGGCGGGGCTACAGGGGTTGGGTGTCGCCTACCGGGCCTGGGCACTGGAGCACCGCGCACTGTATCGACTGATGTTCGGCGGCGCCATGGCTGCCTTCGTGGACTGCCAGCCCAGTCCGGAGGCGGCCGGCAGTGCCATAGAACCCCTCGAAGAAGCTGTCGCGGCGGCGCAGGCGTCCGGGGCCCTGCTTCCGGCGCCCGTTGAGATGGTTGCTGTGGCGATCTGGGGCCAGGTGCACGGACTGGTGAGCCTCGAGCTGGCACAGATGGGCCAGCCGGGCACCGACTGGGCTGGGGCCTTCCACTCCGCGCTGGACGCCATAGCCCGGGGCTGGGCTACCTGACGATTGCTGCAAGGGAACGGCCGAGAGCAGGGCGCTCCACCCACGTTGACATACGCCAGGGCTGGGAGCACGCTGTTAGCCTCACTCGCAAGTGTTCGGGCCTGACCAAGTGCCTCCACCGGCGCCCGCCGAGCCTCATTCCCGGAGCGCGTGGTTTCTTCTCCGGTGCAACGGTTACAAGCAACCCACCGAGGAGGACAAGATGCCCGCCATAACTGTCAATGCGCTTGAAACTAAATCGTTCAACGAACCCGATGAGAAGCGTCGTCCACCCAAGACCGAAGTCGATGTCGTCAACCTCGGCAACGCCACACTGGGCAGGTTCACTTTCGAGCCCGGCTGGCGATGGTCCGAGACCGTCAAGACAGTGGTCCACACCGAGAGCTGCCAGAACAACCATCTAGGAGTCTGCGCCGCTGGAACTCTCGCAGTGGAGATGGAAGACGGAACCCGCACCACGATCCACGCCGGTGACGCCTATTCGATCCCCGCGGGCCATGATGCCTGGGTCGAGAATGATGAGACGTTCGTGGCCTACGAGATCATGAGCGCGGCCGAGTATGCCAAACCTGCCTAGTTCTCGCCGATGAGGGCGTGAGGCGGAATCACTTCGATCCGGTACCCGTCGTGTCAGGCCGTGAGCAGAATGAGCTTCGTGACGGTATTCGCGTTGCGGGCGGTGCCGACAACACCGAGCCGTTTCTCGAACCACGTGGACTGGAGCTTCGAACCCGCCACGCCAGAGGCATAGCGGATGAATACTTCGGAACCGTCCACAGCGAAGACGTTCGGTGCTCCTGCGGCAGGATCGAGGCTGGTCGCTGGGTGCGGTGTCCGGTCGAGGAACACCGTCATGACCCAGCGACCTTCCTGCGATCCGATGAACGGGTTGCGCCGCTCGGCATCGACCAGTTGTTCGTGTGAGCGGATGACGACGGGGAGATCATGGCCGAACCTCTCACGCACGGTGTGTCGGATGAGGGCGGCGCAGGCCGCCGTCGAACGTTCGCCCGGGTCGAAGACGATGTTGCCCGCTACCTGCAAGGTCGCTACACCGTCGAGTCCCTTGTCCTCGAGGGCTGCACGTAGCGCCGCCATCCTCATGGCAGTGGGCCCTCCCACACCTCGGATCAGAGCGGCCGATCGTGGCATGGTGAAAGCCTAACCGGGGCATCCCAGACGTCGAAAGCAGCGCCACCGGGTCCCTGGGTGGCCCGAATCCCGCGCTGATCCGACGTCGGGCGCTCAGCGCCTCGTCTCGTACCTCGTCAGGACGACACCGCCGGGGAACGTCCGCGTCTCCACCAGGCTCAGGTTCACCCAGCCGTCCAGGGCCGTGAAGAACGGCGTGCCTCCCCCCACCAGGACCGGATGGGTGACGATGGCGTACTCGTCGATCAGCCCGGCCCGCATGGCCGCCGCGGCGAGTGTGGCACCGCCGATGTCCATGAAGCCGATGTCCGTGGGGCCGCCGTCGCCGGCCTTGAGCCGGGTGATCTCGCGGACGTCGTCGCCGGTGACCAGGCGGGTGTTCCAGTCGACCGTCCTGATCGTCGAGGAGAACACCACCTTCGGCATGTCCCGCCAGCGGTGGGCGAACTCGATCTGGGCCGGCGTGGCCCCCGGCTGCTGGTCGGCGGTAGGCCAGTGGGAGCTCATCGTCTCCCACAGTTTCCGCCCGTACAGCGCCAGGCCCGTCGCCCCCACCCGGTCGGACCACCATTGGAACAGCTCGTCGCTCGGTACGCCCCAGCCGAGGTCGTCGCCGGACGCGGCGATGTAGCCGTCCACGCTCAGGTTCATGGCGAAGGTCAGTGTGCGCACGGCGTCAGTCTCCCGTGAGCCGGTATTCCCTGTACAGACCAGCAGGGTGCGGAGAGGTCACCGCTGAGGCGACACCGAAGGCTGGTCGACCACCACGCCCAGCAGATACTCCGTACGGAGAGGATCCTCTCGGGAGGTGTCGCCCAGGTGCTTGACAAGTTAACCTGCCGTTCGAGGCCCTGGTCATCGCTGTTCACTGAAGAACGAGACCGTGAGGTGGTGCACTGATGGCCCACAGCACGCTCACTTACAGCACTTGTGCACGGGATCGGTGCACGCAGTGTTGCTACTAGGGAATTGAATCCACCGTGTCCCAGAGAACAACTCTCATCGCCCTGACCATTACCGCAGCGTCCTTACTGACAGCCTGTGGCGGACCCGCCTCCGAGCGCGGGTCTGCACCGACAGCGGGTGCAGGCAAGCCCTTGGTCATCTACACGAACTCGAGCTCCGATGGACGGGGCGAATGGTTGCAGAAGGAGGCGGAAGAGGCCGGGTTCGACATCGAGATCGTCGGTGCCGGTGGCAGGCACACCACGCACACGCTGATCGCCGAGAAGGGCAGCCCGACCGCCGACGTCGTATATGGGTTGAACAACGTCTACTACGAGCAGCTCAAAAAGGAAGACGTCCTTGAGCCCTACACGCCGAAGTGGTCCGCCGAGGTCGATGAATCCCTCGCCGACCCAGCAGACGAGAAGGCGTACTGGCCGCTGGTAGAACAAGCCATCGTACTCACCTACAACGCGGACGCGGTGTCCGAAGCCGGCGCTCCGAAGGACTGGACCGACCTGTGGACCAAGGATGAATACAAAGACCGGTACGAGCGCGGAAGCGGGACGGAGGCAGCTACGACACAGCTCGTCATAGCGGGAATCCTCACCCGATACAGGGACGAGTCCGGTGATCTCGGTGTCAGCGACGAGGGCTGGCGGCAGATCGACCAGTACTTCGAGAACGGTGTCTCCGCTGTCAGGGACCTGGACCTCTTCGCCCGCTTCACCGCCGGCGAAGTCGACTTCGGCCAGATGTCTTCCTCCTCCATCCCGGGAGGTGAAGAAACCTACGGTGTGACCTCCGGCGCGGTGAGTCCCGAAGTCGGCGTCCCCTACGCTGTGGAGCAGGTCGCACTCGTCAAAGGCTCGGACAACCAGGACGAGGCACTGCAGTTCATCGACTGGCTTGGCAGCGGTGAAGTCCAGGGCGAATGGGCAGCTGAATTCGGCTCACTGCCGGTCAATGAAAAGGCACTCGAGAGCGCCAAGCCCGCGGTCATCGAGTTCGACGAGCAGTTCACCCGCCAGAACATCGACTGGGCCTTCGTGCAGGAGAACCTCGGATCCTGGACACAGAAAATCGAAATGGAATACATGCCCTGACGACGGCGACACGACTGCCTCAGCGCCACGGAGGGCTTCAATGATGTTCTGCAGGAATGGGGGGTGGGACGCCATTGCAGGTGTCCTACCCCCCCTACCGCGTTCTCCCGCTACTTCGCCGGGCGCCGCGGAGCTGGTGCGCTAGCCGATGAACCTGAGGACGGTGAAAATCAGCGCAATGACGCCGAAAATGGTGCAGATGTAGCCGAGCACTTTTCCTGCAGTCGCGCGTTCTCCCAGCCGTTCGGCTTTGTTGGCCTGCATGATGGCCAGCGGTCCGAGGATGATGCCGAGAATGAACAGGCCGACGATGCCGAGCACCAGGCTGGTTGTCTTGGCCTTGCTGGCTTCGGGTGAGATGCCCCTGATGTCCTGCGTGTTCTGATATGGCTGCTGAGTCAAAATAGTCCCCTTAGGTCGCAAGCGTGAAGTGGAGCAAAGAAAGAGGACGGAATACGAGCTGCTGCACGCATCCGGAATAAGTCCCCTGCCGGAACTGTACCGACGCATTGCTCCGACGCCGCACAAGCACACGACGATCTAAGTAAGCAATGTGGGGATATGAGTACGAGGCATGCAGATTCAGGTAAGCAACGCGGTCCTGGCGACCGCATCTTCCACCACTCCCCGTACATGTTTGAAACCAACGCGTTCAAAGTGCGATCAATGAAGCATCCCCAATGGGATCCTCGTACGGGAGGAATATCAGCCGGCACTCCGTTTCAAACCCAAAGCGACTCGACGACTCCGGCGATGCCGATCAGAACCAGACTGCCGAACACGGAAAGCGAAAATATGCTGGCAACCTTTGAGGTTCTTTTCAGCCTGCGAAGATCATCATCCTTTCGGAAGGCAAACCTCACGGAGAAAGCAGCCATCATAGCCAGCACCGGCACTGAAAGGATAAGTGCGAGAAAGTATCCCAGTCCGTCCCATCCACCAGCGTTCTCCGACAGGAACCACAGGGAAACGCCGACAGCGAACGGCAACACAGCCAGGATGAGCGCACGATACCTGATCCACTCCCACACGACCGTCCCCCTTGAGGAGTGGTGGGCAGCCGGAACCAGCCTCCCAAGATGCCCCATAACTCCTACTGCCATGCCAACCAACGGACTCACATCCTGCGAACACGGCCTACTACTAAGCGCCCATTATGCCCAGTATTGCTACCAAGACAACGACAACCGCCGATGCCGCCGCAGCTAGGGTGAGCAGATCTCTCAGCTCCATCCGTACCCAACGCCCGGACGGCGGTAGCGCACGGCCACCACTCCTTCGGCCCTTCTTCGGGCTTCCTTCGCTGTTTCCCCCGAATTCCCTTAGGGAGAGCTGCCAAGGTGGGTCCAATCAGTCTTGCGGCATAGGGGTAGCAGGACCGATTGACGACAGGCGGGACGCATCTTCGGCTCGCTCGGACATACGTCCGACGATGCTGAGGCTGCATCCTCGAAGCCCAGTACCAGTACCTGATTCATCCGCACCATCTTCATCGCCTGTTGGCTCTCAGCAGGTTTTCATCCCGGCAGTCCCGCTCAGGGGGCGAGCTCCTTCTGTCTCATCGATACAGGTCTCGCATGCGCTTCCGGTCTCATTCAAGGAGCTTCATCATGACCACTTCACGGACTCGCACTCACCGCAAGAAGAAAATCGCCGCTGTCACCGCGGCTCTCATCGTGGGAGGTAGCGGTGCGTTCGCGTTCTGGTCCTCGATGGGCGCCGGCACAGGATCTGTCAGCACCGGCACGAGCACCCCCTTCACGGTCACCGCAGGCACCGCAGCCGGGGGCGCGCTGACCCCCGGGGGTCCGACCCAGACCGTGCCGTTCACCGTCACGAACCCCGGCACCGGATCGCAGAACCTCGCAGCGGTCACGGTCACGGTCGCCGGTCCTGCCGGCACCGCCTGGACGGACGTCCCGGGGTGCTCGGCATCGGATTACACGGTGGGCACGCCGACCATCACTGCCGGCCAGATCGCCTCCGGCGCAAGTGTGTCGGGAACAGTGACCGTCACCATGAACAACCTCACCACCAATCAGGACGCCTGCAAGAACGCGACCGTCCCGCTGTACTTCAGCGCCCGCTGATCACCTCGGGTGGGGCGCATACCGGCGTCCCACCTGATGCCGCAGGCCAGTAAGTTCGAGCACCACCGACGGTGCACCTCCACCTGCACCAGTCAACGGGTGTCGGTGACTCCCGGTCAGCAACCTCCTACAGCGTGAAAACGACGAGCCCCCATGAATGCCAGGACTGATTTATCCGCCGCTCCGGACAGGAGGCGGTCACGTCGGGAGTCCTCACGCCCACTGTCCGTGCCACCGGTCGCCGTCGTACTGGCATTCATCATCAGCGCCGCAGCTGTCCTCTCCTTTCTGGTCGCCGCGTCCCCGGCAGCCCAGGCGGCCTACACCAGTGCCGGAAGCGGAACAGGAAGCGTCTCGACCGGGTTCCTGGCCTCACCGACCAGCGTCACCGTCCCGTCGACCACCACCGGGGCTGTCCCGGTATCCTGGACCGCGCCGGTCGGCGTCCTGACACCGGTCGCGTACTACGTGGTCCGCTCTACCAATGGCGTTCGATCACCTGCCTGCGGCACGACGCCGGGCAGCAGCATCACAGCCACCAGCTGTACAGATTCTCCCCCGACCGCGGGGCCTCATACCTACACGGTGACGGCAGTCCACAAATCCTGGACGTCCACGAGCAATCCCAGCGGAAGCGTCACGCTCACGGCCGGAAAACTCGTCTTCACGGTTCAGCCCAGTGATGTCGCAGCGAACGGAACGATCACTCCTTCTGTGCAGGTGGCACTGCAATCCACGCAGGGGGTGCCCGTCCGCACGCCGAACCAGCCCATCACCCTGGCGATCGGCGCGAACCCCGGCGGAAGCAACCTCACCGGCACCCTCACGGCCACGACCGGCACGGATGGCACCGCGACTTTCAGCGACCTACACCTCGACAAGCTAGGCACAGGGTACACACTCACCGCCACCAGCAGCGGCATCCCCGCAGCTACCAGTACGGGCTTCGCCGTGACCGCGTCCGTGTTCGTGTTCACCACCGCCGCAACGAACGGCATCGCGTCAGCAACAGCAGGGCAGGGCCCCATCACGGTTCAGCGCGTCAACTCCGCCGGCACACCCATCACCGCTTCCTCAGGTGGACTGAGTCTCACCCTCGCATCCACCACCGCCGGAAGCGCGTCCTTCGCGGCCAGCCCCAACGGGCAACCCATCACGACCATCACCATCCCCAACGGAGCCTCGAGCGCGACGTTCTACTACGGCGATACCAGGGCGGGTTCCCCCGTGGTCCGGGTCAGCGCCACCGGTGTGACCGCGGGGTCCCAGACACAGACCGTCACCGCCGCTCCAGCCTCGAAACTGGCCTACACCACACAGCCCCTCTCCGGGACGACCTCCACCACGGCGGATCTGGGGCCTCTCACCGTCCAGCTCCAGGACCCTTTCAACAACCCGGTGGTCGCGCCGGCTGCGGGAGTCCCTGTCCGTCTCGCCTCCACCACCACCGGAACCGCAGTGTTCTCCCCCACGCAGGGAGCGACCGCTACCGCAGCCACTGCCACCATCCCGTCAGGGTCCTCCTCGCTCACCTTCTACTACGGTGATACACGAACCGGTACCGCCACCATCAGCGCAACAGCCGGCAGCCTCCCGGCCGCGTCCCAGGCGATCACCCTGACCAGCCCGGTTGCCACGCAACTGGCAATCACCAGTCCGGCTGTCACAGGTACCGCGACGGCAACCACTACCCTGGGTCCCATCACCGTCCAGTTACGCGACGCTGCCGGGCTGCCCGTCACCGCACTCGGTCAGGGTACGACGCTGACCGTCGCCTCCACCTCTCCAGGCACCACCAGGGTTTCCAGCACCCAGGGCGCGACGACCACGGGCACCATCACCATTCCTGCCGGCGCCACCAGCACCACGTTCTACTACAGCGACACACTGGCCGGTACACCAACGGTCACCGTCGCCGCGCCGGGTCTGACGAATGCAAGCCAGCAAGTCACCGTTCGCGCAGCCGCCCCGGCACGTCTGACCTACCTCAGCGCACCCACCAGAGGACAAGCGTCGAGCACCACGAACGTAGGACCGATGACGGTGCAGCTCGAGGACAGCTTCGGCAACCCTTCCCCCGCCCCTGCCGGTGGAACCCTGCTCAACCTCACCTCGACCTCCGCCGGCACGAGAATCTTCTCCACCACGCGCGGAACAACCACCAGCACCCCGACCATCACCATCCCTGAAGCAGCAACGAGCACCACCCTGTACTACGCCGATACGGCCGCAGGAACACCCACCCTCACAGTCACCGGCGCGAACCTCACGTCCGCCGCACAACAGCAGACCATCACCGCGGCCGCACCGGCCCAGGTCCAGTTCCTGCAGAACCCCACCAACGTGCGCAAGGGTGTCCCCTTCTCTCCCACCATCACCGCAACCATCGTGGACCAGTACGGCAACAGGACGACGAGTACCGCTGCCGCGACCCTCGAGCTCAGGACCAGCACAGGCGCAACGGGAGCCCGAGGCAACCTCGGCGGAAGCACCACCGTGAACGCCGTCAACGGCATCGCCACCTTCACTGGACTCACCGTCGGCGGCCCGGCATCCGGCCCCTACACGCTCCTGGCCACCAGCAGTCTCCTCACAAGCGGACTCAGTTCCGTCTTCATCGTGGGCTGACCAGCTACTGCTACATGTCCATCAGCCCGGAGATCAGTTCCTGAGGCGCGGTCTGGCTTGCCTGAGGTCAGCGCAGGAGAATGAAGCGCATGGTGTCACCTCCGCCGAACGGCGGTACGGTCCTGTTGAAGTACCCGCTCACGGGTAGGTTCCGGGCACGGAACAGCCCCGCGCGAAGAGTGCCGAGTCACGGCACGGACCTGATGGGAACGGCCTTCGCCATCGACTTCATCCCCGTTGATTCCTACGGGCGGTCAGCGCCCTGGAACTGGCGGGCGGTTGTGGCGACGGAACGGCCGGAGAAGTTTTTCGGGTTCGGCGCGGCCGTCGTGGCACCCGGCAGGGGCACCGTCGTCATCGCCCATGACGGCGAAGACGACCATGAGGCCCGAAGATCACAACTCACGCTCATCTCGTACATGGCGGGACAGGCGCAGCGCATCCAGCGGGGTGCGAGCGCGATAGCCGGCAATCACGTCGTGATCGCCCTGGGCGACGGCGGGCCCTTCGTGCTGGTCGCCCACCTGCGGAAGGATTCGGTCCGCATCGGTGTCGGCGACCTGGTCGAAGCCGGTCAGGTGCTTGGCGAGGTCGGAAACTCAGGGAACAGCACACAACCGCATGTGCATGTGCAGGTCACCGACAGCACGCAATGGTCCCGTGCGCAGGCCCTGCCCATCGCCTTCGAGACCCCGAATGGCGTCGAGCTACCCTGCGAGTCACAGATCATCCTCGTGCCGTGAGGAGAGGCATCTGCACGCCGGGGATTCCGTTCCGGTTCTCATGCCGCAGCGATGACGAGGGCGGTGCTGTGACCGCCGAAGCCGAATGCGTTGGTGATGGCAGTTTCCGAGCCGGCGCACTCGATCGTGGTCTTGATGACGTTGAGGTTGATTCCCGGGTCTTGGTTTTCGAGATTGAGTGTGCCTGGCAGCAGTCCGGTCCGGAGGGCCTGGATGGTCACGATGGCACCGAGCGTCCCGGCTCCCCCCAGCAGGTGTCCTGTCATGGACTTGGTGGAGGTGACAGGAACGTCCTCTCCGACGACAGCAGCGATGGCGCCCGCCTCCAGAAGGTCACCGACAGGGGTCGATGTAGCGTGCGCATGGACGAAGCCGACATCGGATCCGGAAAGCCCTGCCGATGCAAGAGCTTTCTGCATGACGCGGTGCTGTATCGCCTGGTCGGCTGCCACGATGTCGCCGGCGTCGGACGTGACCGCGGCCCCGGCGATCCGCCCCAGAATCTCAGCTCCACGCCCCCGGGCGAAGTCTTCCCGCTCGAGGACGATGATGCCGGCGCCCTCGGCCATCACGAACCCGTTCCGGTCCCGGTCGAAAGGCCGAGAAGCCCCGGTAGGATCATCGTTGCTCGTGGAGAGCGCTCGGAGCTGAGCGAAGCCGCTGATCGCCAGCTCGTTCACACAGGCGTCGACTCCCCCAGCGACGACGACGTCCACTGCACCCGAGGAGATCATCTCGACGCCCTGGGCGATCGCTTCGGCTCCGGAGGCGCAGGCACTCACTGGAGTGCGGGCCCCTCCCTGGGCGCCGATATCGATGGACACCCACGCAGAAGGACCATTGACCATCATGTGCGTCAACATATGAGGGGAAACCCGGCGTGGTCCGCCGGTATCGAGGTTCCGGACCTGTGACACCACCGTGCCCAGACCTCCGTAGCCGGATCCGATCACCACGGCGAGGCGGTCGGGATCAACGCCGGGCCGCCCGGCCTGGGCCCATGCCTCACGCGATGCCACGACTGCCAGATGCCCGCAGCGGTCCATCCGCCGGTATTCCCTGGTGGACAGCATTGCAGCGGGATCCGTAGCGACGAGCCCGGCGAGGCGCACCGGCAGCTCTTGCGCCCATGGTTGATCCAGGACCGTGATGCCCGACCGGCCCTCCACGAGCTCGTTCCAGGTCTGGTCGACCGTACCCCCTACAGGAGTCATGGCACCCATACCGGTCACCACCACCCCAACTGCCTTCGCAACCACAGAAACCCCTCCTCCTACTGTCCGGGAAACAAGACGGCCCGTTGCCGAAACGAGCTCCGTCGTCCCCCATCATCGCAGGGCAGGCCCGCGACGGCACCGGCCGGTGGTGGGGGCAACCGTCAGCGGAAACGGCACGGCGCACACGGGTTCGACCAGGCAGATGAACCAGTGATGGAGTAGCAATAAGGCATGACGCACGCCATCTTCGACAGCCACTTCCACATCATCGATCCCAGGTTTCCGCTGATACCCAATGATGGGTTCCTCCCTCCTGAGTTCACCGTGGACCACTACCACTCCCGGACGAAGGCTCTCGGGATGTCCGGCGGCGTCGTCGTATCGGGGTCCTTCCAGGGCTTCGACCAGGACTACCTGCTGAATGCCCTCAGAGAGCTCGGACCGGGATTCGCGGGTGTGGCGAATCTTCCTGCGGATATTCCTGATTCCGGGTTAGAGGAACTGGCCGCCGCCGGTGTTCGAGCTGTGCGCTTCAACCTCTACCGCGGAGGGTCCGAGAGCGTCGGCGAACTCCTACGGTTGAGCACCCGGGTTGCGGCGGTCGCCGGCATGCACACCGAACTGTATGTCGATGCAACGGATCTGGACGCACTCGAACCGACGCTGGCGCAGCTGCCCCGGGTCAGCATCGATCACCTGGGAATGAGTGGAGCCAATCGGGAGGTCCTGCTCCGACTGGTGGGAAGAGGCATGCGTCTGAAGGCGACGGGTTTCGGGCGCGTCACGCTGGACGTCGTCGAGGCCCTGCGCGCGATCCACGCCGTCAACCCGACCGCTCTCATGTTCGGCACCGACCTGCCGTCCACCCGAGCCCGGCGGCCGTTCGCCGCCACCGATATTCCCCTCATAGCCGAGGCTCTCGGCGAGTCGGCTCTGCCGGCGGTGCTGCACGAGAACGGACGGTCCTTCTACCGCATGGAACCGGACGCCACGCCGGCGGACGGGTCGTGGTGACAGGACTCGGACAGTTTCCCCGCGGACCCGGCCCCTACCTCCTCGAGGGCTCCGCTGTAGGACCCGGAGCGAGTAGGACACAACCGCTATTCAGGCCGCCGACCCGTCCCGGCGGCGTCGGACTGGACCTCGCGAACGACGTCGGTGTGGCCGCCGAGTTCCGCCAGCTCGTGGGCCAACTCCTGAAGTTCGGCGCCGCCGGCCATCAGACCTGTGAGTTCATCGAGTTCGATGTCCTTCTTGTCGTAGCAGCCGATGCTTCTTCCGCGTTTGAGGAGCAGGAACCTGTCACCGACCGGGTAGGCGTGGTGCGGGTTGTGGGTGATGAAGATGACGCCGAGCCCCCGGTCACGCGCCTGCAGGATGTAGCGAAGGACGACGCCGGACTGTTTCACACCCAGTGCCGCCGTCGGCTCGTCCAGGATCAGTGCCTTGGCACCGAAGTAGACAGCACGCGCAATGGCCACGCACTGCCGCTCGCCGCCCGAGAGCTGACCGATGGGCTGGTCGACGTCGCGAAGGTCGATGCCCATGTCCGCCAGTTCCTTCCTGGTGACCGTCTTCATCCGCTTGACGTCCAGCCGCTTGAACGGACCTTTGCCGACGGTCAGCTCGGAGCCCAGGAAGAAGTTCCGCCAGATGGGCATGAGCGGCACAACGGCAAGATCCTGGTACACCGAGGCGATGCCGGCATCCAGCGCTTCCCGGGGGCTGGCGAGTCTGCGCTCCTGACCCAGAATCCTGAACGTTCCCTCGTCGTGCTGGTGCAGTCCGGCGATGATCTTGATCAGCGTGGACTTGCCGGCGCCGTTGTCGCCGAGCACACAGGACACCCGCCCCTGGTCGACGGTCATGCTGACATCGCTCAGGGCGATGATGTTGCCGTAGTGCTTGCCCACGCCGTCCAGCTCCAGGAGGTGGACCGGGGCGGGAGTAGGCGGGTTCTGCCCGTTGCTCATAGCGGCCGTGCCCTTCCTATGTTCGTTCCGCACGGCGTTTGACGATCAGGTTCACGATGGTGGCCAGCAGCAGCATCAGGCCCAGGAAGAACTTGAACCAATCCGGGTTCCACTCTGCGTAGACGATTCCTTTGTTGGCCATGCCGAAGATGAAGGCACCGATGGCCCCTCCGATCGCCGAGCCGTAGCCGCCTGTGAGCAGGCAACCGCCGATGACCGCCGCAATGATGTACAGGAATTCATTGCCGATACCCTCACCGGACTGGACGGCGTCGAAGGCGAAGAGGTTGTGCATGCCGAGCAGCCAGCCGCAGAAACCTACGCCCATGAAGAGCCCGATCTTGGTGGCCCTGACGGGTACGCCCACGGCACGAGCCGCATTCGCGTCTCCGCCCACGGCGAAGATCCAGTTGCCGATTCTCGTGCGCAGCAGCAGCCAGGACGCAATCACCACGAGGACGATCCAGATGAGGATCGGGCTTTTCAGGTCCATGCCGCCGATGGTGAAGCTGCTGGCGAAGACAGCCCGAGCTGATTCGAAACCATCCATCGAGGCGATCGACGGCGTCGCCACGCTGCCGCCGATCAGCCGGGTCAGCGCCAGATTCAGCCCTGTCAGCATGAGGAAGGTGGCCAGGGTGACGATGAAACTCGGCAGCTTCGTCTTCATCAGGATCCAACCGTTGACGAAACCGATCAGCAGGGAAACGATCAGGGCCACGCCGACGCCCACCCAGAGGTTCAGGGAGAAATACCAGCTGAACAGGGATGCGGTCAGGGCCGAACTGATCACGGCGACACCGGCGGAAAGATCGAACTCCCCGCCGATCATCAGCAGTGACACGGCCACCGCCATGATGCCGAAGGTTGAGGAGCCGTAGAGCACCGTGGCGAAGGAGTTCGGCTGCAGGAAGACAGGGGCTGCGGCCGAGAAGAAGATGAACAGGACGATGGCGCCCACCAGGGCGCCGACTTCCGGACGGCCCAGCAGGTTCTGTACGACGCTGCGCCTGCCGACGCGTTCATCCAGCGTGGGGACTTCTACGAGTGTTGCCATGTGATTCTCCTCATCGGGCTGCTGCCAGGGACGATGCGAGGTCCCCGGCGTCCTGACGCGTCCTCAGCGGATGCCGTCCTTGGCGAACTGGAGCACCGATTCGGCGTTGGATGCGTCGACGATCGCCGGTCCGGTCAGGACGGGCTGCCCGCCGCCGATCTGGAAGCCGCCGCGGCTGGCCTCCCAGAGCGCATCCACGGAACCGTAGCCCTGCAGCCACGGCTGCTGGTCGACGGTGAACAGGACCTTGCCGTCGATGATGCTCTGAACCAGCTCCCCGTTCAGGTCGAAGGAAGCGACCTTCACCTCGTCCTGCAGGTCCAGCGATTCCACGGCCGTGAGGATCGTGTGGGTGAAGGGTGCCCCCAGCCCGATGATGGCATCGACATCCGAGGCGGCCTGCAGCTTTGCGGTCACCGTCGAGGAGACCTGGGTCATGTCCGTTCCCGTGACATAGACGATCTCACTCCCGGGAACCTTCGACTTCACACCCGCGCAGCGGGCCTCCTGAGCCACGTTGCCCTGCTCGTGGATCACGCAGATCGGGTGGCTGCTACCTTCTGCCGCCAGTTCGGCGCCCACTGCCGCGCCGGCGAGGGCCTCATCCGAACCGAAGTGGGTGAAGGCTCCCAATTCCGCGGACACGTCTGCCCCGGAGTTGATGCTGACGATCGGGATGCCGGCGTCAGAGGCCCTCTTCAGCGCATCCTTCAGCGCATCGGGCTTTGCCAGGGTGACGACTATTCCGTCGACCCCCTGATCGACAGCCTGCTGGACCAGCTGGGCCTGCCGCCCGCCTTCGGGGTCCGAGGTGTACAGCAGGTCGACGTTGTCCTTCGCGGCAGCCTCCTCGGCCCCCTTGCGCACGATGTCCCAGAAGGTATCGCCAGGACCGGCATGGGTGATCATCGCGACCTTGATCTCCGGAGTGTTCGCCACCTGCCCGCCGCGATCCGCCTTGCCGCCGTCCGGATCCCGTCCGCCCTGTGCCGAGCAGGCGCTCAGAGCCAGTACCGGGACGACCACTGCGGCCACAACCCCTGCCCGCCAGGAAAACTTCTTCACGACCGATCTCCTTCTGATCTACATGTCCGGTCGAAACCTGGGCGTCGACCCGGAACTCACAACCTCTTCCAGGAGCCAGTCAGCCCTGGACGCATCGGCGTGGTTCGGGCCTCAGCGCCTCGTGGTCGGCCGGTGCGGACACCCCGCCACCCGCATTCAGGGACCCTCATCGATGGAGCCTCGCCTGGAAGACCGATGAACCCGATGCACTGCCGGGCGGGTGCGTTGGTGCTACGCGGCAAGGATGGAAGCATCGGCTACCGCCATGATCTCACGTGAGCGCTGGAGCCATGTCCACCGCGGATCCTTACCGGCAGGTCCCGTAGGATCCACCACGAGGGGCCCGGTTCGGGTGGGCGAGTTCGAGGTCGTTGTCCCAGCTCGGCCGGATTCACCGAGGCTGCAGGCCGCCCAGGACCAGTCCCGAGACCACGTATTTTGGGAATCCCGGCCGATCAGGATCTCGCCCTCGCCGTGGGTGACAGCGAGGATCGCCGCCTTCACCGACAGTGACCTGCCGCAGGTCGAGAAGAACGTCCGGTCCGCCCCGACCGCTTCGGCCATGAGGTCCTGGGCCCGCTGCAGGTAGCCATTGGACGTCTTCCTGTCGTCCAGTCCCGAACTGACCAGCACGCGCCGGTCCACGCCGCGGCCCTGCCGAGTACGCGGGCGGGTCGAGGAGCAACAAAAGCCGCCGGCTCGCCTCAGATGTGCAACAGGCAAGAGCCAGGGGCATGATGCGCGGGAACCGGCCCGCGCACCGATCGCGCCAAGGCCGAATGGCTCACCCGGGATAAGCGGTGATAGCCTGCCGACTACGTGCACTGACACTGCGTTGGTCGGAGGGCCCGTGGACCGTGTTCCATTCGACAGTACGATTCCGTTCCCGCGCGGGGGTCACCCGTTCAGCTCCTCCCGCTGCGAGGCCCCGGGCACGGACCTGACCTCCCGCAGGCAGTCTCCGTGACCATGTTCGATCCCGTACCGCTGCCGTTTCCGATCAGCCGACCGATCATCGGTGCGCCGATGGCAGGAGGACCGTCCACACCGGACCTGGTCGCTGCGGTCACGAACACGGGCGGCATGGGGTTCCTCGCCGGCGGATACAAGACCCCTCAGCAGCTCTGGGCTCAGATCACCGCCACGAGGGCGCTCACCCAGGGCCCGATCGGGGTGAACCTCTTCGTCGTCTCGGCCAACGAGGTCGATGAGGACGAGCTCGAGGCCTACCGGCAGGAATTGCAGCATGACGCCGACCGGTACGGCACGCACGTGGGCCCTCCCCGATGGGACGACGACTTCTGGAGCGGCAAGCTCGACGTCATCCGGGATCTGAGACCCGATGTGGTGTCATTCACGTTCGGCTGCCCGGACACGGAGGTGCTGCACGAGCTCGCCCAGGTGGGCGTTCTGACCGCCGTCACGGTCACGTCCCCGGCTGAAGCGCGCATGGCGGCGGAACGCGGCGCCCGCATCCTCATCGTGCAGGGGCCCGACGCCGGCGGCCACCGGGCTACCTTCGACCCCGCCGCGGACCCCGGCACCGAACCCCTTCCTGAGGTGATCCGAGCGATCAGGAGGGCGGTCGAACTGCCGCTCATCGCAGGAGGCGGCATCAGCACCCGGGAGCAGGTCCGCGCGATCCTCGACACCGGAGTCGCCGCCGTCCAGCTCGGCACTGCACTCCTCCTGGCGGACGAAGCCGGCACGAACCCTGCCCACCGGTCAGCGCTCCAGGACCCGGCGTTCACCGAAACGAAGGTCACCAGGGCCTTCACGGGCAGGCCCGCGCGCGGGCTGCGGAACCGGTTCATGGATGACCATCCCGGCAGCGGACCCGCCTACCCGCAGATCCACCACATGACCGCGCCGCTCCGCGCCGCGGCAGCGGCTTCCCACGACCTCCAGGGACTGCACCTCTGGGCCGGCACCGGCTACCGCAATACCCGCACCGGAGCAGCAGCGGGCATCGTCGAAGCCCTCACCCCTTGACCCCGGAAGGCTTCGGCGGTCAGGCGTCCGGCAGCTGGCTCTCGAACATGCGGTAGTACCTGCCCCGCAGGGCCACGAGTTCGCGGTGCGTGCCGGATTCCACCACGCGGCCGTCCTCGAGCATGTACACGATGTCCGCCTTCTCGATCGTCGCGAGGCGGTGGCTGATCGCGATGATCGTCCGTGAGCGGTCCGCGAACAGGCGCGTGAAGATCCGGTGCTCGGCCAGCGCGTCGATGGCCGACGTCGGCTCGTCCATCACGATGAAGGGCGCGTCCCGGTAGAAGTTCCGCGCCATGGCGAGGCGCTGCCACTGCCCGCCCGACAGTCCGCTGCCTTTCCGCCCGCGCGGGTCCTCCATCCAGTTGCTGACGTAGCTGTCGAAGCCGCCCGGCATCTTCCCGATGAACTCCGCCGCCTCGGCGTCCTCCGCCGCCCGGCGCACGCGGTCGTCGTCGCGCGGACGGTGGACATCCCCGAAGTAGATGTTGTTCGCCGCCGTCGCGAACTCGTACCGCAGGAAGTCCTGGGACATGACGGCCAGGTGCTGGTGCCAGTCGTCGATACCGACCTCCTGCAGGTTCCGGCCGTCGAGCAGCACCTCCCCCCTGCTCGGCTGGTACAGCCCTGCCAGCACCCGGATGAGCGTGGACTTCCCCGCGCCGTTCTCCCCCACGATCGCGATGTGCGTGCCGCGCTCGAAGGACATGGAGATGCCCTTGAGCACCTCCGCCTCGCTCCCCGCGTAGGTGAAGGAGATGCCGCGGAGTTCGACGGCGGACGGCGGCGCCTCCAGTCGGCCGGGGGCCGCCGTGGACAGCGGGAAGTCCATGAACTGCTCGTAGTCCTTGAGGTTCGCGAGGTCCTCGTCGATCGAGCTCAGTGAGGACACGAGGTTGTTCGCGGTGCTGAGTGCCCGGCTGACGATCTGCTGTACGTAGAGGAACTGGCCCACGGGCTGGGCCCGCGCGATGATCTGCCCGACGATCCAGACGAGTGCCAGCAGTTCGGCGCCGTACTGCACCGCGTCCGCGAGGAGCTGCTTCGGGATGTAGCGCTTCTGGAAGTCCAGCCGCCGCTTCTCGTCGGCGTCCCGCAGCGTGGAGCGCAGGTCCATCAGGTAGCGGACGATCCCGTAGAGGCGCATCTCGGCGATGTGCTGCGGCTTCATCAGGTTCGTCTCGATCATGCGCCGCTGCCGCCGGGAGTCCACCTGGGTGTTCCAGTGCGCCATCTGCTCCCGCGACAGGCGGAACTGCAGGTAGACGCTGGGGATGATCGCGACCAGGACGATCAGGGCGATCCACCAGCTGACGAGGAGCAGCGCGCCGATCGCGAGGACCACCGAGACGAGCTGCGTGAAGATCGCCGCGATGCGGTCGAGGACCCTCGCGTAGGAGTCGGAGAAGCGGCGGGCCCGGTCGTAGAGGTCCACCGTCTCCTTGTCGTCGTACCGCCAGAACTCCAGGGCCAGGAAACGCTCGTACATGCGGTCGCCCACGATGGCGCCGACCCGGAAGCTCAGGACCTGCTGGATGTAGCGGTCGACGCTGGTGAAGGAACCCCAGAGCAGTCCGAGGACGGCCGTGACGACCACGTAGGTGATGGCGGAGCGCCCGGCGTCGGGATCACCCGCGTACGCGGCGGCGAGCGCCGTCGTCGTCAGGGAGGCGAAATAGGTGGTGACCAGCGGGAGGACGGCCGAGATGAGCGACCCGGCCACCTTCATCGCGACCGCGCCGGGTGAGGCCTTGGCACTGACCACCAGCACCTGGCCGACGGCGCGGGCGTAGGGGCCGAGCCGGAGCTTGCGGCGGGCGGTGACCTCGGGCTGCGGCAGCCCGCTCATACGGCATCAGCCCCTCCCGGAGGGAGGGGCTGAGGAAACGCGGGTGCGTTACTTGGAGCCGTAGTTGGGTGCCTCGACCGTCATCTGGATGTCGTGCGGGTGGGATTCCTTGAGGCCCGCAGCCGTGATGCGGACGAACTTGCCCTTGGCCTTCAGCTCGGGGATGGTCCGTGCGCCGGTGTAGAACATGGTCTGCCGCAGGCCTCCCACGAGCTGGTACGCCACGGACGCGAGGGGTCCTCGGTACGCGACGCGGCCCTCGATGCCCTCGGGGATCAGCTTGTCGTCACCGGAGACGTCCGCCTGGAAGTAGCGGTCCTTGGAGTAGGACGTGTTCTTGCCGCGGGTCTGCATCGCGCCGAGCGAGCCCATGCCGCGGTAGGTCTTGAACTGCTTGCCGTTGACGAAGATCAGCTCGCCGGGTGCCTCGGCGGAACCCGCCAGGAGCGAGCCGAGCATCACGGTGTCGGCGCCGGCCACGAGGGCCTTGCCGATGTCGCCGGAGTACTGCAGGCCGCCGTCGGCGATGACGGGGACGCCGGCGGGGATGGCTGCCTTCGCGGACTCGTAGATCGCGGTGACCTGCGGGACGCCGACCCCTGCGACCACGCGGGTGGTGCAGATGGATCCCGGGCCCACGCCGACCTTGATGCCGTCGGCGCCGGCGTCGATCAGGGCCTGCGCTCCCTCGCGGGTGGCGGCCTGGCCTCCGATGATGTCGACGTGCGCAACGGACTTCTCGGCCTTCAGGCGGGCGATCATCTCGAGCACGCCCGCGCTGTGCCCGTTGGCGGTGTCGACGAAGAGGGCGTCCACGCCCGCATCGACGAGCGCCATGGCGCGCTCCCAGCCGTCACCGAAGAAGCCGATGGCCGCGCCGACGCGGAGGCGTCCGTCGTCGTCCTTCGTGGACAGCGGGTACTGCTCCGCCTTCGTGAAGTCCTTGACGGTGATGAGGCCGCGCAGCACCCCCTCGTCGTCGACGAGGGGGAGCTTCTCGATCTTGTTCGTGGCGAGGAGGTTGATGGCGTCGTCGCCGCTGATGCCCACGCGCCCGGTGACGAGGGGCATCTTCGTCATGACGTCCTTGACGAGGATGCGCGGGAAGTCCCGCTCGAGGACGAAGCGCGTGTCGCGGTTGGTGACGATGCCGAGGAGGTGCCCGGTGGCGTCGACGACGGGCAGGCCGGAGACGCGGTAGTGGCCGCAGAGCTCGTCGAGTTCCTGCAGGGTCGCATCCGGACCGATGGTCAGCGGGTTGGTGATCATGCCCGACTCGCTGCGCTTCACCCGGTCCACCTGATCCGCCTGGTCGGAGATGGACAGGTTGCGGTGGATGACGCCCAGGCCGCCCTGGCGGGCCATCGCCACGGCCATGCGGGACTCGGTCACGGTATCCATGGCCGAGGAGAGCAGCGGTGTCTTCACCGTGATGCGCTTGGAGATCCGCGACGACGTGTCGGCCTCCGAGGGGATGACGTCGGTATGGCCGGGAAGCAGGAGGACGTCGTCGTACGTCAGGCCGATGAATCCGAAGGGGTCGTGGGTTTCGTTCTGGCCGGACTGCTGGCTCACTGCTGCGCCTCTTTCGGTATCACCGGGTGGGGGTATGGGCCTTCGGCTGGATGCGCCGGCGGGCTCTGACAGTCTAGAACGGATCACCGGGGCGCCCTATTCCGGTGACAGTGCTCACGTCACCAGCCGAGCACGGACCGGAACCGTTCCTCGAAGGCCGGGATCATGGTCTCGACGTAGGTCTTGCTGAGGTGATCGCGGTCCATGTAGACGCGGACGTTCCCGACCACCCCGGCACAGGTGGCCTCGGCGCAGACGAGGTCCGTCATGTCCAGGTGTCCGAGCCCGGGCAGGCGGTGCGCGACAGCCGTGAGGGGCGACGACGGCGCCAGCACCTCCGAGATGGGGACGTCGCAGGCGGACGGGTCGGCGGCATGACGTGCCGTGCACTCCGCCATGTCCTCCTCGAACCGGGGCGTGTCCCGGAGGCCCACGACGGGGATACCGGCTGCGAGAAGGGGCGCGATCCCCTCCTCGAAGCCGGCCGGGACCTCCTCCGCCGGCGAACTCCAGTCCGTGCGCGTGCCGACGGTGAGTACCGCGTCCGGAGCGAGGCCGAGCGCGTAGTGCCGGGCGGCCTCATTGAAGGCGTGGCATTCGGGGTCCACCGTCGCCGGCGAGTCGACGAACCTGCAGTTGGGCTTGTGCACCGACACGGCGAGCCAGTTGTTCGAGGCGGCCATCGCACCGACGGCTGTCATCCACATCTGCGAGTGGGAGTCGCCGAGCACCAGGACGATCCGTTCCGCGGTCGCCGCATCCCCTGTCTGGACGCACGAGGACAGCAGCGGGTCGGCCGGCATCGGCGCGCACGGCCCGTCGACGGCCGCCCACTCCGCGCCGAGGCTGCTGGCCAGGGGCCTCACCAGAGCGTCCTCGGCGCCGCGGAACTCGAAGCCGGGAGCCAGGGCCGCGGCGCCCGGATTGTCTGCCCGCGTCTGCTGCTCCACCGCCGCCTCCTGCGCCTGGACGCGGTACTCCCAGCCCGAGAGGGGCACGGCCACGAGGCCGAGGGCCAGCGCGGCCACGAGGCCGGTGCGCCTGCGCCGTCCGGACGGCCACGCCCATGAGCGCACCGGCTCTTCGACGAAGCGCGTGGTGAGCACGGCCAGCACGAGCGAGGCCGCGATGACGAGGCCGCCGTCGAGCAGTCCCGCCTCCTGTTCGTCCGCGACGATGAGCCAGATCACGAGGATGGGCCAGTGCCACAGGTACAGCGCATAGGACACACTTCCGAGCCGGAGAACGGGCCGCGAGGAGAGCCACCGATCGACGCCGGCGGGGCTGTCCGTCCGGCCGGCTGCGATGACGGCGGCGGCCGCGAGGGTCGGCCAGAGCGCGATGTAGCCGGGGAACTGCTGCTGCACCTGCAGGAGGACGCCGCAGGCCAGCATCATGGCCACGCCGGCCCAGCCCAGCACCACCCTCACCCGCACGGGAAGGACGAGGCGGGGCAGCACCAGTGCCACCAGCGAACCGAGCGCGAACTCCCAGAGCCGGGCGCGGGTGTCGAAGTAGGCCGCGGCCTGGTCCGCTCCGGTCTGCCGGACGGAGAACACAAGCGACAGCACGAAGACGGCGCCGAACAGGGCGATCAGCACGGACCGGGGACGCAGGCGGGTGCCGGCGACGACGACGGCGCACACCGCGAACAGGAGCGGCCAGAGCAGGAACACCTGCCCCTGGATGGAGAGCGACCAGAAGTGCTGCAGCGGGCTCGCCGCGCTGTGGTTGAGGGCGTAGTAGTCCACGGCGTCACCCGCGAGCTGCCAGTTCTGCCGGTAGGTTAGCGACGCCCAGGTCTGATCGAAGACGGACCGCCAGCGCGAACTGGGGATGAAGACGGCGGTGGCCGCGAGGACGGACAGCAGGACGACGACGGCGGCGGGTAGCAGGCGCCTGAGCAGGCCCAGCCAGTACGCGGCAAGGGCGAGTGGCTGCCCGGACTCGAGGCGCCGCGTGAACGTGACGGTGAGGAGGAAGGCCGAGACGAGCAGGAACACGTCCACGCCGCCGGACACCCGCCCGAGCCACACGTGGTAGACCACGACCATGCTGACGGCCAGCGCGCGCAGTCCCTGGACCTCGGGCCGGAACCGGCGCTCAGCCGAGCCGTCCGGACGATTCCGGGCGGCCGCAGAGGGCGGGGTCTGCAGGGCGGAAGCCACGCTGTTCCTCCTCGGAGGCCTGGAAGATGGGCGGACGCAAACCTCCAGTTTACCGTTCGGGAACCTGCCGTCGCGTCGGGAGCCCTCGAGGACCGATCCGCCGGTCGCCCGCGTAGCACGTACCCTAGAAGGAGTATCTCCCCGGGAACGCCGGGGACCACCTGAATGGAGCCGCCGGTCTGCCGGCCGCGACGACGAACGTCTGACGGCCTCTGCCCCGTCTCCCTCACCCAACGAGAGAAACCTAATCTGTGAATAAAAGACCTGCCGCACTGAAAGCACCACGGGAACTGGCCAAGGGAGCCATGCGGATCGTCGCTCTCGGTGGCATCGGTGAGATTGGCAGAAACATGACCGTCTTCGAGTTCGAGGGCAAGCTGCTGATCGTCGACTGCGGTGTCCTGTTCCCCGAGGAACACCAGCCGGGCGTCAATGTCATCCTCCCCGATTTCTCCTATATCCGCGACCGGCTCCACGACGTCGTCGCCGTGGTGCTCACGCACGGACACGAGGACCACATCGGCGCCGTTCCCTACCTCCTCAAGGAACGCGCGGACATCCCCCTGGTCGGTTCGAAGCTGACGCTCGCCTTCATCGAGGCCAAGCTCCAGGAACACCGCATCACCCCGAAGACCATCCAGGTCAAGGAGGGCGACCGCCGCACCCTGGGCGGGTTCGACCTCGAGTTCGTCGCCGTGAACCACTCCATCCCGGACAGCCTCGCCGTCGCCATCCGCACCGCGGCCGGGACGGTGCTCCACACCGGCGACTTCAAGATGGACCAGTTCCCCCTGGACCGCCGCATCACGGACCTCGGCGCCTTCGCGCGCCTCGGCGCCGAGGGCGTGGACCTGTTCCTCACGGACTCCACGAACGCCGACGTCCCCGGTTTCACGACCTCCGAGAAGGACCTGGCTCCGGCGATCGAGGCAGCGTTCCGCTCGGCGCCGCGCAGGATCATCGTCTCCAGCTTCGCGAGCCACATCCACCGTATCCAGCAGATCATCGACACCGCCGAACGCCACCGCCGCAAGGTGGCCTTCGTGGGCCGCTCGATGGTGCGCAACATGACCATCGCCGCGGACCTCGGCTACCTCAAGATCCCGCAGGGCCTGCTCGTGGACTTCAAGAAGCTCGAGCGCAGCGACGACCACAAGGTGGTCCTGATCTGCACCGGCTCGCAGGGTGAGCCCATGGCCGCCCTGTCGCGCATGGCCAACAACGACCACGCCATCCGCATCAGCGAGGGTGACACCGTGCTGCTGGCCAGCTCGCTCATCCCGGGCAACGAGAACGCCATCTACAGCATCATCAACGCCCTGACGGAGATCGGCGCCAACGTGGTCCACAAGGGCAACGCCAAGGTGCACGTCTCCGGCCACGCCAGCGCCGGTGAGCTCGCGTACTGCTACAACATCGTCAAGCCGCGCAACGTCATGCCGGTGCACGGCGAGTGGCGCCACCTGCGGGCCAACTCTGCGATCGCGGTAGCGACCGGTGTCGATCCCCGCAATGTCGTCATCGCGCAGGACGGCGTGACCGTCGACCTCGTGCGTGGCCGTGCCACGATCTCGGGCAAGGTGGAGGCCGGGCTCGTGTTCGTGGACGGCGACAGCGTCGGCGGCATCACCGAGGAGGACCTCGTGGAGCGCCGCCGCCTGGCGGAGGAGGGCGTCGTCACCGTCCTCGCGATCATCGACCCGGACAACGGTGACATGGTCGAGGCCCCCGAGTTCTTCACCAAGGGCTTCTCCTGCTCCGACGGGGACCTCGACAAGGCCGGCGCGGCCGTGGAGAAGGCACTCCGCGATTCCGCGTCCAACCGTCAGGGCGGGCGCCGCCAGGATCCGGAGGACATCATCGAGCGGGCAACGGCCAACTGGATGCGCCGGTACTACAACCGCCAGCCGGTCGTCACGGCGATCGTCGTCGACGCCTGACCGAGCACCGACCCGACGCCCCGGCACTCGCGAGAGTGCCGGGGCGTCGTCGTCTCCCGGGCCGTCGTATCAGGGCCGTTGCGTCCAGGGCCCGGATACACAGCAGCACCCCGGCTCGGAGGAACCGGGGTGCTGCTGGGTGACAGGTCGGGCCGGGGCCCGGGCGTCCTAGTGCGAGTGGCCGTGGCCCTCGTCGTCGGACTCCTCGGGCTTCTCGACCACGAGGGTTTCCGTGGTGAGCACCAGCGCCGCGATGGAGGCAGCGTTGCGCAGGGCCGAGCGCGTCACCTTCACGGGGTCGATGATGCCGGCATCCACGAGGTTCTCGTACTCGCCGGACGCAGCGTTGAAGCCGTAGCCGTCCTCGAGGTCGGAGACCTTCGCGACGACGACGTAGCCTTCGTGGCCGGCGTTCTCGGCGATCCAGCGCAGCGGCTGGGCCAGCGCGCGGCGCACGAGGCCCACGGCGGTGGCCGCATCCCCCTCGAGTGCCAGGACGTCGGCATCGGCGTCCAGCGCCTTGCCGGCGTGGACCAGGGCCGAACCGCCACCGGCAACGATGCCCTCTTCGAGGGCTGCGCGCGTCGACGACACGGCGTCCTCGATGCGGTGCTTCTTCTCCTTGAGCTCGACCTCGGTGGCCGCGCCGACCTTGATGACGCCGATGCCGCCCGCGAGCTTCGCGAGGCGCTCCTGGAGCTTCTCACGGTCCCAGTCGGAATCGGTGCGCTCCACCTCGGCGCGGATCTGCGACACGCGGTCGGCGACGTCGGACTCGCTGCCGGCGCCGTCGACGATCGTGGTGGCGTCCTTGGTGACCGTGATCCGGCGAGCGGAACCGAGCACCTCGAGGCCTACCTGGTCCAGCTTCAGGCCGAGGTCGGGCGAGACGACCTGCGCACCGGTGAGGGTGGCGATGTCCTGCATCATGGCCTTGCGGCGGTCGCCGAAGCCCGGAGCCTTGACGGCGACGACGTTGAGGGTGCCGCGGATCTTGTTGACCACGAGCGTGGAGAGCGCTTCGCCCTCGATGTCCTCGGCGATGATGAACAGCGGCTTGCCGGCCTGCAGGGCCTTCTCGAGCAGCGGCAGGAATTCCTGCAGCGAGGAGATCTTGCCGGAGTTGATCAGGATGAGCGCGTCCTCGAGGACGGCTTCCTGGCGCTCCGCGTCGGTGACGAAGTACGGCGAGAGGTAGCCCTTGTCGAACTGCATGCCCTCCGTGAGGACCAGCTCGGTCTGCGTGGAGGAGGACTCCTCGATGGTGATCACACCATCCTTGCCGACCTTCTCGAAGGCCTCCGCGAGGAGGTCACCGACCTCGGTGCTCTGGGCGGAGATGGAGGCGACGTTCGCGGTCTGCTGACCGACGACCTCGCGGGCGTTCTCGAGCAGGCGCTTGGCGACGGCCTCGACCGCCACCTCGATGCCGTGCTTGAGCGCACCCGGTGCGGCGCCGGCGGCCACGTTGCGGAGGCCTTCCTTGACCAGGGCCTGCGCCAGGACGGTCGCGGTGGTGGTTCCGTCACCGGCGACGTCGTTGGTCTTGGTGGCGACCTCCTTGGCCAGCTGCGCGCCGAGGTTCTCGTAGGGGTCGTCGAGCTCGATCTCGCGGGCGATCGTCACGCCGTCGTTGGTAATGGTGGGGGCGCCCCACTTCTTGTCGAGCACGACGTTGCGTCCGCGGGGGCCCAGCGTCACCTTGACGGTGTTCGCGAGCTTGTCCACGCCGGCCTCGAGGGCACGGCGGGCGGCGTCGTTGAATTCCAACTGCTTTGCCATTGTTGGTTCCTTTCAGGCTTGTGCAGCGAGAAAAACCCCGGCCACTGCGGGCCGGGGCTTTTCCAATCGGGTACTACTTGACGACGACTGCGAGGACGTCGCGGGCGGAGAGCACCAGGTACTCCTGGCCACCGTGCTTGACTTCGGTTCCGCCGTACTTCGAGTAGATGACGATGTCGCCCTCGGCGACGTCGACGGGGACGCGGTTGCCGTTGTCGTCGACGCGACCCGGTCCGACGGCTACGACTTCACCCTCCTGGGGCTTCTCCTTGGCCGTGTCCGGGATGACGAGGCCGGAAGCAGTGGTCTGCTCGGCTTCGAGGGGGCGGACAACAATGCGATCCTCAAGGGGCTTAATAGAGACCGACACTCGGGCTCTCCTTTGCGTTCGTTACCAATGGAATGAAGGCCCTCGGGCTGGGCGTGAACCGTCGTCGCGGTGCCGGCGAACGCTTCCCTCGGGATTAGCACCCACATGGAGTGAGTGCCAACTCCGACTGTATGCAACGGCTAGCACTCGGTCAAGGCGAGTGCCAGCTGCCGCGCTTCCCGCCCCGCCCTGTGACCGACGCCACAGCCAATAGGTGATGCTTCGTTTGCGTAATTCCCGAGCCACGCTCTAGATTCGAGAAGGTAAGGCATTCCTTACTTCCGATCCCCGGCCTGCCGGCCCTTCCCTTCCCGGAGTTCACCCCATGGCACACCTGCGCTTCGCCGTCCTTTCCGCAGCCGCTGCGGCCACCCTGGCCCTGACCGCCTGCGGTGGTTCCTCCGAAGCAGCGGATGCGCCCGCGACGACGTCGACCGTCGCGATCGACCACGCGCAGGGCACCACGGAGGTGCCGGCGAACCCCGAGACCGTCTTCACCTTCGACCTCGGCGCACTCGACACCCTGGACGCCCTGGGCGTCGACGTCGACGGCGTCCCGCAGGGAACCCTGCCCGCCCAGCTGTCGGCCTACGAGGGCGGCGACATCACCAACATCGGGGCCATGAAGGAACCCGACTTCGAAGCGATCGCGGCGGCCGACCCGGACCTGATCATCATCTCGAGCCGCGTCGCCGATTCCTACGACGAACTCTCGGAGATCGCGCCGACCATCGACCTGACCGTCGATGCCGCCGAGCCGATCGCGAGCTTCACCGCGCACACCGAGTCCCTCGGCCGGATCTTCGGCGCCGAGGACGAGGTGGCGGAGCGCCTGGCGGCCCTCGATACCCGGATCAGCGAGACGAAGGAGGCCGCGGCGTCCGCCGGGAACGGCCTGATCCTCATGACCAGCGCAGGCGAGGTCACGGCGTACGGCGCCGGGTCCCGCTTCGGCCTCATCCACGATGTCCTCGGCGTCGAACCTGCCGCCGAGGTGAAGACCGAGGGCACGCACGGCGAGGCCGTCTCCTTCGAGTACATCGCCGAGATCAACCCCGCCCACCTCTTCGTCATCGACCGTGACGCCGCCGTCGGCGAGGCCGGAGCCGCCGCCTCCGCCGTCCTGGACAACGAACTCGTCAACGGGACGGACGCCGCGAAGAACGACGCCGTCACCTACCTCGACTCCGCCAGCTGGTACCTCATCGGCTACGGCCTGAACAACCTCGACGCCATGGTGTCGGCCGTCAACGAGGCCGTCGCGGCCTGATCCGCTGCGCCGCACCTGCGGCGGGCGCCCCCATGGCAGCACTCTCCCTCCGGCCCCAGCGGCCGGCACAGCAGCGCGGTTCCCGATCGCCGGCCCTCTGGCCGGCCGGTGGAGCCGTGCTGCTGCTTGCCCTCATCAGCCTCTTCACCGGAGTCTCCGACGTCTCCCCCGCCGACCTGCTCGCGGGCGACACCGGTGTCTGGCAGACCTTCCTCGTGAGCCGGGTCCCCCGCACCCTCGCCGTCGTGCTCGCGGGCGTCGCGCTCAGCATCGCGGGCTTCATCCTGCAGCTCATGGCCCGCAACCGGTTCGTCGAGCCCTCGACCGTCGGAACCGTGGAGGCCGCGACCGCCGGGATCCTCGTGGCGACACTGCTCCTGCCCGGCGCCCCGATCGTGGCCAAGATGGGCATCGCCGCGGTCTTCGCGCTGGCCGGGACCGCGCTGTTCCTGTCCGTGCTGCGGCGGATACCCCTGCGGAACACCCTGATCGTGCCCCTCGTCGGCATCATGCTCGGCGGCGTCATCTCGGCGGTGACCACGTTCTTCGCCTACCGCTTCGACCTGCTGCAGACGCTCAACACGTGGATGATCGGGGACTTCTCCGGACTCATCCGCGGCCGCTACGAGCTCCTGTGGATCGTCGCCGCCCTCGCCGTCGTGGGCTACGTGTGCGCCGACCGCTTCACCGTGGCGGGCATGGGCGAGGAGTTCACCACCAACCTGGGACTGGACTACCGGCGCACCATGAACCTCGGCCTGGTGCTGGTCAGCCTCATCAGCGCCGTCGTCGTCGTGGTGGTCGGCTCCATCCCGTTCCTCGGGCTGATCGTCCCCAATCTCGTCTCCCTGCTGATCGGCGACAACGTGCGCCGGGCGGTCCCCTGGATCGCCGTGTTCGGCGCGGGCTTCGTCCTGACCTGCGACATCCTCGGCCGCGTGATCCGCTTTCCCTACGAGGTGCCGGTGGGCGTGATCGTCTCGGTGGTCGGCAGTGCGCTGTTCATCGCCCTGCTCGTTCGGAGGAACGCCGGTGCGCGCTAGGACGAACGCCCTTCCCAGCGCCGTCGTGCAATCCGGCCGGACACCGATCCGGTCGCTCCCGCCCGCCTTCTGGCTTGGGGTGCTCGGGGCCACGGCGGTCGCGCTCATCGCGGCGTTCCTGCTCGTCGGACTCGAGGGCGACATCGCGTACGTGCTTCCGCGCCGGCTCAACCGCGTCGGGGCGATGGTGCTCGTCGCCGTCGCGGTCGGGGTCTCCACCGTCCTGTTCCAGACCGTGACCGGCAACCGGATCCTGACGCCGTCCATCATGGGCCTGGACGCGCTCTACATCCTCATCCAGACCGCGCTGGCCTTCGCCCTCGGCGCCTCGGCGCTCCTGACGCTCGGCGCACCGATCCGCTTCGCCGTCGAGGTCACGCTGATGGTCGCGTTCTCCTGGCTGCTCTACCGGTGGCTGTTCACGGGCGGCGGGCGCAGCCTGCACCTCCTGCTGCTCGTCGGCATCGTCTTCGGCGTCTTCTTCCGGGGCGCCTCGACACTGCTCCAGCGCCTGATGGACCCGAGCGAGTACATCATCCTGCAGGACCTGTTCTTCGCCAGCTTCAACCGCGTCGACCCGACCCTGCTGCTCCTCTCCGCGATCGCCGTCGGAGGGCTGTGCATTCCGGCGTGGCGCCTTCGGCACCGCCTCGATGTCCTCGCGCTCGGCCGGGACACTGCCGTCGGCCTCGGCGTCGACCACCGGCGCACCGTGACGGTGGTCCTCGTCATCTGCTCGGTGCTCGTCGCCGTCTCCACCGCCCTGGTGGGTCCGGCCACCTTCTTCGGCCTGCTGGTCTCGGCGCTCGCCTACCAGCTGTGCAGCTCCTTCCGGCACGCCGTCGTACTCCCCCTCGCCGTCCTGCTCGGCGTGATCGCCCTCGTCGGCGGCCAGCTCGTCCTCGAGCAGGTCTTCGAGTTCGACACGGCGCTCAGCATCGTCATCGAGTTCACGGGCGGCCTCGTCTTCCTCGCCCTCCTCCTGAAAGGTCGCATCCGGTGATCACCCTGACCTCCGCCACCAAGCGCTACGGCACCGCGACGGTGGTCGACGACGTCAGCTGCACCCTCCCCCGCGGCGGCGTCACCTCGATCATCGGACCCAACGGAGCCGGGAAGTCCACCCTGCTGTCCCTGATGAGCCGGCTGCTCCCGCTGGACGCCGGGACCGTGGAGGTGGACGGGCTGGACGTCAGCACGACGCCGGGACCCGCGCTCGCGAGGACGCTGTCCATCCTGCGCCAGGAGAACCAGCTCACGGTCCGCCTCTCGGTGCGGGACCTCGTGGGGTTCGGCCGGTTCCCGCACAACAACGGCCGGCCCACCGTGGTGGACCGGGAACACATCGAGCGGGCCCTCGACTATCTCGACCTCGCCGACCTCGCGGACCGCTTCGTCGACGAGCTCTCGGGCGGGCAGCGCCAGCGGGCGTTCATCGCCATGGTGCTCGCACAGGACACGGACTACATCCTGCTCGACGAGCCGCTGAACAACCTGGACATGAAGCACTCCGTGGACATGATGCGCCTGCTCCGCCGGCTCGTGGACGACCTCGGCAAGACCGTGGTGCTCGTCATCCACGACATCAACTTCGCGTCCTGCTACTCCGACACGATCGTCGCGATGCGCGACGGCGCGATCATCCACCAGGGGACGCCCGAGGAGATCATGACGCCGCAGGTGCTGCACGACGTGTACGACGTGGACATCCAGGTGGAACACATCCGGGGCAACAGGATCGGCGTCTACTTCGCCTAGGCTGGCTGCATGGCTTCGGACAACATCGCGGACATCCTGACCCCCGAAGGCTGGGAGCTGGTGAACTCCCTCGGCCCCTACTCCGAAGCCGACACCCTGCGGCTGACCGAACGGCTGCGGAAGGCGGGCCACTCCCCCGACGCCGTCGCCGCCGCCCTCACCCAGTCGCGCCTGCGGGCGAAGGCGGCCGCCAAGTTCGGGCCCTTCGCCGAGCACATGGTCTTCACGTCGGCAGGACTCGAGCAGGCCACGCGCCTGTCCGTCGCCGCCCGCCACGCGCAGCGCTTCGTCGACGCCGGGCTGGTCACGGTGGCCGACCTCGGGTGCGGCCTCGGCGCCGACAGCATGGCCCTGGCCACCCTCGACCGCCAGGTCACCGCCGTCGAACTCGACGAGACGACCGCCGCCGCCGCGACCATGAACCTGCTGCCCTTCCCCAACGCCCGCGTGGTCAACGCCGACGCCTCGGCCGTGGACACTGCCGAGTACGACGGCGTCTGGCTCGACCCGGCGCGCAGGACGACGACGTCGTCGGGCACCTCCCGCCTCTTCGACCCCGAGGCGTTCTCGCCCCCGCTGTCCTTCGTCCAGGAACTCGCCGACAGCGGGAAGCCGGTGGGCGTGAAGATGGGCCCGGGCATGCCGCACGAGTCCATCCCGTCGGGCTGCGAGGCACAGTGGGTCTCCGTGGACGGCGACGTCACCGAGGTGGCGCTGTGGTTCAATGCGCTCCGCCGCGAGGGCGTCCGCCGCGCCGCCCTCGTCCTCGGCCCGAGGGGGGCCGCGGAGATGGTGTCGGACGCGGAGTTCGGCAGCGGCCCGACCGCTCCCGTCGGCGAGCCGGGCGGCTACCTGTACGAGCCGGACGGCGCCGTCATCCGCGCCGAACTCGTCGCGGACCTCGCCGCGGACCTGGGCGGGCACCTGCTGGACCCGATGATCGCCTACATCAGCGCGCCGACGTTCACGGACACCCCCTTCGCCCGGGCGTACCGGGTGCTCGCGGTACGGCCCTACAACGTCAAGGCACTCAGGACCTGGGTCCGCTCCGAGGGCATCGGCGTCCTCGACATCAAGAAGCGCGGCATCTCGGCCACCCCGGAGGACGTGCGCAAGCAGTTGCTGACCGGCTCCGGCAAGGGACGGAACAAGGCGACCCTGGTGCTGACGCGCATCGGGGACGAGCGCGTGGCTCTCGTCGTCGAGCCCGTTCCAGCCCCCTAGCGGCACCGGGCCACACATTCCGCGCGGCCGCAACCGGATCGTCTCGGCTGCCACCCGCAGGCCTGGCTTCCTAGACTCGGGAGGACGGGAATCCGGGACGAGCGGGAGGCAGCGCATGGCGAACGGTACAGCGGGATCAGCGGAAGCACGGCACGGTGTGCTGTTCGACGTGGATGGCACCCTCGTGGACTCCAACTACCAGCACACCATCGCCTGGTGGCAGGCATTCCGCCGCTTCGGGCACGACGTCCCGCTGGCGGAGATCCACCGGGCCATCGGGATGGGCGGCGACAAGCTGGTGGCGCACCTCCTCGGCGACGACCGGGACACCGGGCAGGACGAGAAGCTCGACTCCACGCACGGCGCCGTCTTCTCCACCTACTGGCCGGCCCTGCGAGCCTTCGAGGGAGCAGGGGAACTGGTGCGCCGATGCGCGGACAGCGGCCTCACGGTGGTCCTCGCGTCCTCCGCCTCGCAGCAGGAACTGGGCGTGCTCCGCGGAATCATCGACGCGGACGAGGCGATCAGCGCGGCGACGAGCTCCTCGGATGCGGAGAACAGCAAGCCCTCCCCGGACATCCTGGCGGCGGCGCTGGAGGCCGGCGGACTCGAGGCAGCGAACGCCGTATTCGTCGGCGACTCCGTGTGGGACGTCCTCGCGGCGTCGGAACTGAAGATCCCCACGATCGGCTTGGCCTCGGGCGGCACGAGCGAGGCGGAACTGCGCGAGGCAGGAGCCGTGGAGGTCTACAAGGACATCCGGGCGCTGCTCGACGCGTTCGACGACGGGGCGCTGCACCACCTGGCGACGTCCTGAGGAGCCTGAGCCGGGCCACCGCCCCCTGCTGCGCATCCTCGCTTGCTAGTCCTCGCTGCTGAGGAGGCGTCGTCGGGCGGTCAGAAGCTCGACCTCGGGCCTCGCTGCGACGTATCGCTCCACCCGGTCCAGCACGTCCACCACATGCTGCCGGTCGCCTCCGACCATCCCCGCCCCCACGACGGCCCGGCGGTGCAGGTCCTGGTGCCCGACCTCTGCGACGGACAGCTCGAACTTCCGGCGGAGGTCCGACACGAGCGGGCGCACCACCGACCGCTTTCCCTTCAGCGAGTGCACGTCACCGAGCAGGACATCGAACTCGATGAATCCGATCCACATGGTGGTCCTCCTTGTCGTCGAGCACCCCGAGCCGACTCTTGTGTGTGTACTGTAGCGGAGCCTCTCCACGCCATCCGGAGGAAAGAAGCGTAGGGTGGGGGGAGTTGTCTAGAAGAAGGCGGCTGATTTCGGTTCTTCTCTTCGTTGCCCTGGTGATCGCACCGGGTACCCAATAGCAGAGCACCATCCCCGATAGGGGCGTGCAGCATGAACGACCAGGAAGCCCTTCTTCCACAGCCATCCGCAGGCGGTTCCCCGCGCCGTGCGGCCTCCAGTTCCAGCGCCGGCCCCGGCCGTGCCCTGACGACTTCACTTCTCCCTGCCGGTACCTCCGCGCCCTGATCCGCTGCGCGCCGGCAATCCGCTGTCGGCGCTTCCTCCCCGGCACATCTCCGGACCCAGCTTCGCTTTCAGCACTTCTTTTCTCCACTGCTCGACACTGCAAAGGACCACCATGACGCAGCACATCGACGATTTCCTGCACGACTGCATCACCGTCACCGCCGACGGCTCGCTCGTATCCATCGACGAGGTCGAGGGACTCTACCTGTACTGGAGTTCCCTCCGCGCCGCGGACTCCACGGAGGGTTCCTCGGGCGTATCCACGGACGACTCCCCGGACACCGCCGCTGTCCTCGAGGCCCTGTATGCCCGGGGGGTGGAGCCGATCCAGCGGGACGGCGTAGATTACGTCGAGGGGCTCATCCTGACGGGGCCGGTCATGGCCGACTTCATCGTGGCCTGCGACTTCTCCGGGGTCTGGGGTCAGCCCGAGCTCTGGGACCTGGCCGCGGTGCGGGAAGTCGTCACAGCGTCGTAGAACCAAAAGGAGGTGCCGTGGGCAGGAAGCCGACCGGTTCCCGCAGCACCCCTGCCCTGGCCGTCCTCTCGGCGGCCGGCATCGCCTTCAGCGCCCGCCCCTACCAGCACGACGACGGCGCATCCTCCTACGGGCTGGAAGCCGCCGCTGCGCTGGGCGTCGACCCGGATCGGGTCTTCAAGACGCTGATGACGAGCGTCGACGGCTTCCTCGTGGCCGCCGTCGTCCCGGTCAGCGGCTCGCTCGATCTCAAGGCGCTCGCCTCCGCGCTCGGCAGGCGGAAGGCGGCGATGGCCGACCCGGCTCTCGCCCAGCGCCGGACCGGCTACGTCCTGGGCGGGATCTCCCCTCTCGGACAGCGGCATCCGTCCCCCGTGGTGATCGACGCGTCCGTCCTCGACCATCCCACGGTCTTCGTGTCCGGAGGCCAGCGGGGGCTGGACATCGAACTGTCACCTGCAGATCTCATCGTCGCCGCGCAGGCGCTCACAGCCCCCATCGCCGGGCCCTGACCGACCGGCCGGACCAAGCCCGCTACGCGCCGATCGGGACGGCCCCGCCCGACACCGTCAGGCCGCCGGTCGGCGGTATGTCGACCGTGATGACGGACGGGCGCCCGACGTCGGAGCCCTGGTGCACGGTGAGCGTGGAAGGGGGCGTGAGATCCCCCCGCGCGCGGAGGTAGGCGCCGAGTGAGGCGGCGGCTGAACCCGTCGCAGGATCCTCCCGGACGCCCCCGGGCGGGAACGGGTTCCGGGCCTCGAAGACGTCCGGGCCGAGCCGGTGAACGACGGCGACCGTCGCACCCCAGCCCTGCGCCATCATGAGCGCTTTGAGGCTGTCGTAGTCGTAGTCGAGGCGTCGCAGGACGGCTGCGTCGCGGACCGGAACGATCGGGTGGGTGTTGCCGGCGAAGGACAGCTGAACGGGCAGGTCGGCCGACAGTTCCTCCACGGTGAGGCGGAGGTGCTGCAGGAGCTCGTCCAGGATGTCGGCGTCGATCCCCTCCACGCGCGGCTCGACCGTCACGAGGGAGGCGACGAAGCGATCGCCCACCCGCGTGGTGCTCAGGTCGAGCTGGCCCACCGGCGTCGACAGGAGAATGTCCCCGGCGCCCTCGCGGTCGGCGAGCGCGACCCCGGTCGCGATCGTCGCATGGCCGCAGAACGGGATCTCGGCCTCGGGGGCGAAGTAGCGGACCGTCGCCCTGCCCGGCGAGCGACGCGAGACGAAGGCGCTCTCCGCGTAGCCGAGCTCGGCCGCGATCGCCTGCATCTGACCGGCCGAGAGGTCGTCGGCGTCGAGCACCACGCCAGCGGGATTGCCGCCGTCGGGGCGATCGGTGAAGGCCGCGTAGCGGAGGATCTCCATCAAGCGATGCTAGCGCCCGGTGGACTCAGCTCTCGACTGCCGTGGGATCGCCGGCGCGGGTGTTGGTCTTCCGGTTGATGAGCCACGTGACAAGCCAGAGGACGACGCCGATCGCCATGAGGCTGCCGGCGATCTGGTACTGGACGACGTCGCGCCCCACCCACGGGCCGGCGAGGAACGCGCACAGGAGTGCCGCCACGAGGGGAAGCGGGCCAGGGGACGTGAAGAACACCTTGCGGTTGACGTCCCTCTTGCGCCGCAGCACCAAGCAGGCCACGTTGACCACGGTGAAGACGCACAGCAGCAGGAAAGCCGTGGTGCCGGAGAGGTTGGCGACGATATTGCTGTCCGGGTCGCTGGTCACGTACAGGATCAGGCCCAGGGCGAGGATGGTCGAGAAGGCGATACCGGCCCAGGGAGTACGGCGGCCCGGCAGCACCTTGGCGAGCGGGCGGGGCAGGACGTCCTGACGCGCCATGCCGTAGATCAGGCGGCTGGCCATCAGCATGTTGATCAGGGCGGTGTTGGCGACGGCGAAGACGGCGAGGAACGGGAAGATCTTGTCGATCGGGAAGTCGGGCGATCCCTTGTGCACGACCTCGAGCAGGGCCGCGCCCTCGGCCTCCCGGATGCCTTCCAACTCGGTGGGGCTCAGCACCGTGACCACGGAGACCGCGACCAGCATGTAGAGGATGACGGCGATCCCGAGCCCGGTCAGCATGGTGCGGGGGAAGATCCGCTCGGGGTTCTGGACCTCCTCGACCATGTTCACCGAGTCCTCGAAGCCCACCATCGCGAAGAAGGCGATGGAGGTCGCTGCGGTCACCGCGAGGAACATGCCCTTGTCCTGGTAGTCGGTGAACACGAAGATCTCGCCCACGTTGCCGGTGCCCTGCGCCATGGCGAGGAAGCCGACGCCGATCACGATGCATAGCGCCGTCATCTCGACGAGCGTCAGCACCACGTTGAACTTGACGCTCTCACCCACACCGCGCAGGTTGATGACGGCCAGCAGCAGCATGAAGCCCAGGGCGACGGCGGTGATCACGCCCTGCCCGGGCATGCTCATCCAGCCGTTGACCTCGAGGCCGCCGAAGAAGTTCTGCGCCAGCACGTTCGCGGAGGTGGAGGCGCTGGTGATCCCCGAGCAGACGACGGCGAACGCCACCAGGAAGGTGACGAAGTGGATGCCGAACGCCTTGTGGGTATAGAGAGCGGCACCGGCGGCCTGCGGATACTGCGTGACGAGCTCCAGGTAGGAGAAGGCGGTCAGCGTCGCCACGATGAAGGCGAGCAGGAAGGGCAGCCAGACCAGACCCCCGACGGTACCCGCCATGGTTCCCGTGACGGCGTAGACGCCCGCTCCGAGGATGTCGCCGACGATGAACAGGAGGAGCAGTTTCGGCCCGAGGACCCGTTTCAGCTCCGGTTCCCCGCTCTCGGTGGTTTCCTCGGACACGTGCTCGGCAGAAGTACTCATGGTCGGCCTTCCCCTCGGGTTTCCACCTCACTCTGGTACCGATCAGCCCCCTTAGCAAGGGGTGCGCCGGAGAGGGTCCCTCCTCACCGATGATTTTCGGCGCTAGCATCCGTCCAAGAAGTACCAAGGGCCCACCGAGGCCATTCCAGAACAGGAGTACCGCCATGGCTACCAGCGTCTTCATCAACCTTCCCGTCAGCGACCTCGCCAGGTCCAAGGACTTCTACACCAGCTTCGGCTGGACCCTCAACCCGAACTTCTCGAACGACGACGCCGGTGCCATCGTCATCAGCGACACGATCTACGTGATGATCCTGACCCACAGCCATTGGGCGCAGTTCACGGACAAGCCGGTGGCCGATGCCACGGCGACCTCCGCCGTCATCAACGCCATCAGCGTGGAGGAACCCGCCCAGATCGATTCCCTCGTCGACCGGGCCGTGGCCGCCGGCGCGATCGAGGGAAAGGCGCAGGACCTCGGTTTCATGCGCTCCCGCTCCTTCGCCGACCCGGACGGTCACAGCTGGGAGATCCTGTGGATGGATCCCATCGCACAGACCGGCGACTGGGAAGCGGTCCAGGCCAAGTACGGGGAACAGCAGGCGGTCTGATCCCGCACGGACGGGTGGCCGCGGCCCGTCCCGGAGTCCCGGCGTAGGGTGGACGGTGGACGAAAGGAGCACGTCATGAAGAAAATCCTCATGGTACTGACCAGCGTTTCCGAGATCGGCGATACCGGAGAGAAGACCGGCTACAACGTTGCCGAGGCGGCACACCCATGGAAAGTCTTCAAGGACTCCGGGCACTTCGTGGACTTCGCGTCCATCCAGGGTGGGCAGCCCCCGCAGGACGAGGTGGACTCGAGAGATCCTGTCCAGGTCGCTTTCACGGAGGACGAGACCACGCGCGCCGGGCTCTACAACACTGCCCGCGTCGACGTCGTCGATCCCGACCAGTACGACGCCGTCTACCTCGTGGGTGGCCACGGCACCATGTGGGACTTCCCGGACAGCGAGGGCCTGCAGAAGCTGGTGGCCGGGGTGTACAACGCCGGTGGCCTCGTGGGCGCCGTCTGCCACGGACCCGCCGGCCTCGTGAATGTGGAGTTGGCGAACGGGTTCCGCCTCGTCGAGGGCCGCAGGGTCGCCGCCTTCACCAACGACGAGGAGGTCGCCGCAGGCAAGGACAAGGTCATCCCCTTCTTCCTGGCGGACCGGCTCGAGCAGCAGGGCGCTACCCACGTCTCCGCCCCCGTCTTCGAGGAGATGGTGGTGGTCGACGAACGGCTGGTGACCGGCCAGAACCCCGCTTCGGCCGCCGGCGTGGCCAAGGAGATGGAAAAACTCTTCGCGGAACTCATCCATCAGGAAAAAGCCGAAGTACAGCACGAGACAGAGGCCCTGCGCGCCGTGAAGGACGCCGAGAAGGCTGCGGCGGCAGGCGCTGAGCACAGCTAGCGCCGCGTCCCGCCGCGCCGTCGTGCACGGGTTTCAGCGCCTGAGTCGCGTGTCGTGCTGCGACACGCCGGTTATCAGGGACGGTGGCGCCGGAAACCATGCACGACGGCGCCGGGACCACGCCTAGGGATGCTGGGGCAGGAATCACGGGTGCTGCGGGAACCGCCGCGGACCAGGGCCTGACACGCAACAGGAGCCGGTTCCGCGGGGGAACCGGCTCCTGTGCTGTGCGTGTCCTAGTTCAGCGTGACGTAGTCATCGAGCCAGTTCTGCACGACGGGGATGTCCACGCGCTGGTACCCGCCTAGGTACCGGCAGTTCGACGTGTAGCCATAGCTGGTGACGGCGACGAGGTAGCCGTCCAGGAAGACGGGGCCGCCCGAGTCACCGAAGCAGGTTCCGCCGCCGCCCCTGGTGTCGTTCGGGTTCCCCTGGAGCTGCAGGATCTGCGGCGTCAGCTTCTGTCCCGGGGACGTGGTGTTGCGACGGATGAGCGGGTAGGACATGGGCTGGGGCTTCTGCGGTCCGGCCTCCGGCTTGCGGACCTCCGTACCGTATCCGACGACCTCGAAGATGGTGCTGTTGAGTTTCGGTGACTTGAACTGGTCGAGGTAGTTGAGCGGAGCGACGGTCGCCGGCTCGATGCCCGTGACCGGCTCGTCCAGGACGATGACGCCGACATCGTTCCAGTTGGCGACGTCCGTGAAGTCCGAATAGGCGGGGTGGGTGGAGGCGGTACCCGAGAGATAGCCCGCGGCGGCGATCTCCGCGTCCGTGAAGCCGACGGAGGGATCCTTGGCGGTCGGGAACGGCGACGGTGGCGCCTCGGCCACGACGGAGTCGAACGTGACCAGGGTGCTCCCGACCGTGCCGTCGGTGCAGTGCGCGGCGGTGAGGAGGACCGTGGGTTCGATCAGGGTAGCGGAGCAGCGGAACCGTCCGCCGCTCTCGTCGTAGAAGAGGATCAGCCCGACATTGGGGTGATCCTCGCCATCCGGCTCGCCTCCCGTGATGGCCGAGGCGGGGGCCACTCCGGCGACCGAGAGGGCGATTGCCGTCGTGGCCAGCAGGGCGGAACTGCGGAGAAAACGTCTCATCATTGCGACCTTTCCAGGGGGTGTGGTGGGTCGAGAGTACAGCCACAACTTCACCAAGGCCACCATTCCGTTTCACCAAGGCCACCATTCCGCCTGAACCTCCGGGAAAACGGCGCCGACGTTCGCCGCGCGGCTGGAATAGGCTTGCCGGATGAGTCCCGCGCACGCCCTGTCCGAAACCCGCATTCGGGCGGAGCTCCGGTCCGCTCGCCGGGCGGGGACGCCGGACGCCGAGTGGGAGTCCTTCGAGGCGCGCTTCGACGCCGAGTTCCCCCGGCTGCAGTCGCTGTTCCACCGCATCTACGGCCCCGACGGGGACGCCGAACTGCTGCCGCTGGTACTCGATGCCGCGGCGTCCTGGCAGGAGCGCCCGCAGGACCTGAAGGCTCTCGACGCATCCCGGGCGATGGCGCCCGACTGGTTCTCCTCGAACCGGATGCTCGGCGGCGTCTGCTACGTGGACCTGTACGCGGGGAACCTGGCAGGGCTGCGCGAGCGCATACCCTACTTCCGCGACCTCGGTCTGACCTACCTCCACCTGATGCCCCTGTTCCTGGCACCGGAGGAGAACTCCGACGGCGGGTACGCCGTCTCGAGCTACCGCGACGTCGACCCCGCACTCGGCACCATGGAGGAGCTCGCGGACCTCGCACGGGAGCTGCGCGGCAACGGCATCGCCCTCGTGGTCGACTTCATCTTCAACCACACCTCGAACGAGCACGAATGGGCGCGCAGGGCCGTCGCCGGTGACCCCGAGTATCGGGACTTCTACTGGATATACCCGGACCGGGACATGCCCGACGCCTACGAGCGGACCGTCCGGGAGATCTTCCCCGACGACCACCCGGGCTCGTTCGTGCAGCTCGAGGACGGACGCTGGATCTGGGCGACGTTCCACTCGTTCCAGTGGGACCTCAACTACCGGAACCCGCGCGTCTTCCGGGCCATGGCCGGCGAGATGCTCTACCTCGCGAACCAGGGCGTCGACGTGGTGCGGATGGACGCCGTCGCCTTCATCTGGAAGCAGCTCGGGACCACCTGCGAGAGCCTCCCCGAAGCGCATCTCCTGCTGCAGGCCTTCAACGCCGTGTGCCGGCTCGCAGCTCCCTCGCTGCTGTTCAAGTCCGAGGCGATCGTGCACCCCGACGAAGTGGTGCAGTACATCGACCCGGGCGAGTGCCAGCTCAGCTACAACCCACTGCAGATGGCGCTGATCTGGAATTCGCTCGCCACGCGGGAGGTCTCCCTGCTCGCCCAGGCCCTCGAACGCCGGCACGACATCCCGGCCGGCACCGCCTGGGTCAACTACGTGCGCAGCCACGACGACATCGGCTGGACGTTCTCCGACGAGGACGCCGCCGAACTCGGCATCAACGGGCACGACCACCGCCGCTTCCTCAACGCCTTCTTCGTCAATCGGTTCCCCGACAGCTTCGCCCGCGGCGTGCCCTTCCAGGACAACCCCCGCACCGGGGACTGCCGTATCTCGGGCACCACGGCGTCCCTCGCCGGACTGGAGGCGGGCGACGGGGCCGCCGTCGCCCGGATCCTGCTCGCCCACTCGATCATCCTGAGCACCGGCGGCATCCCGCTGCTCTACCTCGGCGACGAGGTGGGCCAGCTCAACGACTACGGGTACCTCGACGATCCGGCCAAGGCCGAGGACAGCCGGTGGGTCGGCCGGCCCACCTACCCCGCGGAGCGCTATGCGACCCGGACGGACCCGACGACCGACGCCGGGACGGTCTTCCCGTGGCTGCGCCACCTCATCGACGTCCGGAAGAGCACGCCGGAGCTCGCCGGCGGACGCCTGCTGCCCTTCACCACGCACAACGCCCACGTCCTCGGCTACCAGCGCCCCGGCCTGCTCGACGGCGAGGAGTCCACCGTCGTCGTGCTCGCCAACTTCGCCGACACTCCGCAGCACATCAGCGCCGGGACACTCTCCGGCCTGCCGGAGAGCGCCCTCGAACTTCTCAGCGGAGAGCCCGCGCACCTGCGCACGGGCCTGACCCTCGAGCCGCACGGCGTGCGGTGGTTGAGGGTCTGAGGCCCGTCGAAGGCAGCCCGGGCCCTACGGCTGCCGGCGCGAGAACTCCCCGGCAGCCCGGACCTGCTCCGGTGTGGGCCGGACTCCGGTGTAGAGCACGAACTGCTCCTCCGCCTGCAGCGCGACGACCTCGGCGCCCGTGATGACCGGCTTGCCTGCCTCCCGGGCGGCGAGAATCAGCGGTGTCTCGGACGGGGAGGCGACGACGTCGAACACCACCTGGGCGGCGTCGATGGCGGACTGCGGGAACGCGAGGGCGTCCGCGTCCGCTCCTGCCATGCCGAGGGGGGTGACGTTGAGGATCAGGTCCGCCGTCGACTCCCCCACCTCCCGCTGCCAGTCGAAGCCGTAGAGCTCGCCGAGCGCCCGGCCCGTCCGCTCGTTGCGGGCCACGACCGTCACCCGGGTGAAGCCGGAGTCGCGCAGTGCTGCGACGACGGCCTTGGCCATGCCCCCGGATCCCTGCACGAGGACCGAGTGCGTCGTCGGTACGGCGTGCTCGCGCAGGAGCCGCTCCACCGCGAGGTAGTCGGTGTTGTAGGCGGTGAGGACGCCGTCGTCGTTCACGATCGTGTTGACCGAGTCGATGGCCTTCGCCGACGGGTCCAGGGCGTCCACGAGGGGGATGACGTCCTCCTTGAACGGCATCGAGACGGCGCAGCCCCGGATCCCCAGCCCGCGCAGACCGGCGATGGCGGCCGGCAGGTCCGTGGTGGTGAAGGCCTTGTAGATGTAGTTCAGCCCCAGCTCCTCATAGAGGTAGTTGTGGAAGCGCGTCCCGATGTTGCTGGGTCGCGCGGCCAGGGAGATGCAGAGGGTCATGTCTTTGTTCAGGATGGGCACCCGACCATTCTTCCAGCCGCGCGGTCCGCCGGGCCACCACAGCCGTCCTGCACCTGCCCGCCAGGCACTAATATTGGGACCAGTCTCTTCCGCGACGGCGCGATGCCGAGGCGCCCCCATCCCGCACCGTTCCAGGAGCAAGCCCTTGAAGATCGACTTTGCGCAGTCAGCCCAGTCAACGCTCGGCGTCGAGTGGGAGCTGGCCCTCGTGGACCGCTACAACGGCGAACTCGCCTCCGTGGCGAACGAGGTCCTGCGCGGCGTCAGTGCGAACCACCCGGAACTGCAGGACGACGACGAGCACCCGCACATCAAGCAGGAACTCCTGCTCAACACCGTCGAGCTCGTGACGGGGGTGTGCACCACCGTCGAGGAAGCGAAGGAAGACCTCTCGCGCTCGCTCGCCGCCGTCCGCGAAGTCACCGACCCGATGGGCGTGGAGCTCTTCTGCGCCGGATCGCACCCCTTCAGCGCTCCCCGTGCCCAGCAGGTCACGGACAAGGAGCGGTACGCGAAGCTCATCGACCGCACGCAGTGGTGGGGCCGCCAGATGGTCATCTACGGGGTGCACGTGCACGTGGGACTCGATTCCCGGGATAAGGCCCTGCCCGTGGTGGACGGCCTCACCAATTACTTCCCGCACTTCCAGGCGCTCTCGGCGTCGTCGCCGTTCTGGGGCGGTGAGGACACGGGCTATGCCTCACAGCGGGCGCTGATGTTCCAGCAGCTGCCCACGGCCGGCCTGCCGTTCCACTTCGACGACTGGGCCGGCTACGAGTCCTACGTCCAGGACATGTTCACCACGGGAGTGATCGACGCCGTCAGTGAGATCCGGTGGGACATCCGCCCCGTCGGCAACCTCGGCACCGTCGAGATGCGGGTGTGCGACGGGCTCTCGACCCTCCGGGACGTCGGCGCCGTCGCGGCCCTGACCCAGTGCCTCGTCCACGAGTTCTCGGAAACCCTCGACGCCGGAGGCAGCATCCCCACCATGCAGCCATGGCACATCCAGGAGAACAAGTGGAGGGCTGCTCGCTACGGGCTCGACGCCATCATCATCCTGGACGCCGAGGGCAACGAGAAGCTCGTCACCGAGCACCTCGTCGAGGTGCTCGACCGGCTCGAGCCGATCGCCGCGAAGCTCGGCTGCAGCAGCGAACTCGCGGATGTGGAGGGCATCCTGCAGCGTGGAGCCGGGTACCAGCGCCAGCGGCGGGTCGCGGAGGAGAACGACGGCGACCTCCGTGCCGTCGTGCTCGACATGGTGCAGCAGCTGCGCGACTAGGCGCCGGGCGGTCGGGGTGACGCGGCCGGGGTGACGGATCGATCAGCGCGACCGGGTCAGCGTGAGCCTTCGGTGAAGCGGTCGTCCGTCGTGGGATTGTCGGCAGGTGCGTCCTCGAGGCCGAGGTTTGCGGCGAGCGTCTTCGGGGAGGGGTTGTCCGCCGGGACGACCTGGTTGGCGATGAGGTCCACCTCGTCCGCCGCGGTCAGCGGCCCGTCCTGGATCTGGCCGACGTCGGTCGGATCGATCCCCTCCGTGCTGCCGAGATCCTTCATGTGGTGTTCTTCAGTCGGCTGGTCCATGCTCCGAGCGTAGGCGCCGCCGCTCCTCCCCCGCAGCGGAGGCTCCGGCCGCCGCAGCCTGTTGCGGGTCCCGTCCGCGCGGTGTACCGCAGGACCCCCGACGTCGGGGCGTCCCGGAGGGAGCCGGGCTCAGCGGTCCGGACGTATCAGCGCGTACCCGAAGGGCTCCAGCGTGAGGTCGCGGACCGCGGCTTCCGTGAGCACGTCCCGCCCCTGCACGTCGACGCGGACAGGCTCGGCACCGTGGTTGATGACGGCCAGCAGCGGCCCGCGCCGGATGGCTTCGACCATCGGTGGGAGTCCCTCGAGGACCGGCCGCACCTTCGCCGCTGCGAACAGGTGCCCGAGCACCTGCCGCGCGCCGTCGTCGTCGGGCACCGTGGCGAGGTAGTAGGCGGTGCCCGCCCCGGAGCGGCGCGAGGTCAGGGCGGGCCCGCCGTGCTGACGGCCTCCGTCGAAGGCCGCAAGGACCTCGGCGTCCACCACGTGCGCCTCTTCGGCGAGGAAGGACCCCGCGAAGCCGAACCCGTCGCCGGCCACCCGCGCGTGCTGCTGGCCGGGACCCGCCGAGCCCGGCGCGACGAGGGCACCGAAATCCTCGACGACGATCCCCAGCAGGTCCCGCACCTGCGTGCCGAAGCCGCCCGACCGGAAGCGGTCGTTCCCGTCCACGACGTCGCTGAAGGCTGTGACGAGCAGGTGCCCGCCCTGCTCCACGAATGCCGTGAGGTTCCCGGCGGACTCCCCCGTCAGCAGGTAGAGGTGCGGGGCGAGGACGACGTCGTACTGCGCGAGGTCGGCGGTGGGCGGCAGGATGTCCACCTGGACGTGGAGACGGTGTGCGGCGTCGTACCAGCCCCGGACGAGGGACAGGTAGTCGAGCGAGGTGGGGTGGTCCGGGTTCTCGATGGCCCACCAGTTCTCCCAGTCGAGCAGGAGAGCGACCCTGGCGGAGCCGTCGTCGGCCGGAAGGTCCGGCAGGCGGCCCAGTTCGCCGCCGAGTGCCACCACCTCCCGCCACGTACGTGTCTGCGTGCCGGCGTGCGGCAGCATCCCCGAGTGGAACTTCTCGGCCCCCGCCCGGGACTGCCGCCACTGGAAGAACAGGACGCCGTCGGCTCCTCGCGCCACGGCCTGCATGCTCTGCGCCGCGAGCTGCCCGGGCGCCTTCGGGGCGTTGGAGGGGCGCCAGTTGACCGCGTTGGAGGCCTGCTCCATGAGCAGCCAGGGCGTCCCCGGCTTGAGGGACCGCATCAGGTCGCCGTGGAAGGCGCCGTCGCGGAACCCCTCCGGATCATTGGGGTCGGGGTAGAGGTCGTCGCTGATGACGTCCAGTTCCGGCGCCCACTGGGCGTAGTTCACGGGCTTGAACGCTCCCATGAAGTTCGTGGTGACCGGCTGCGTGGCGCCGGCCGCGCGGATGATGTCCCGCTCCATCCGGTAGCACTCGAGGAGCATGTCGGAGGTGAACCGGCGGTAGTCGAGCAGCTGCCCCGGGTTGTGGCTGTAGGGGGCGTGGCGGGGCGGGAAGACCTCGGCGAAGGATCCGTACCGCTGGGACCAGAACATGGTGCCCCATGCCTCGTTGAGCGCAGCGACCGAACCGTACCGCGTCTCCAGCCAGCCGCGGAAGGCATCCCGGGCGGCATCCGAATAGTCCACGTTCAGGTGGCAGCCGTACTCGTTGTTCACATGCCAGAGGACGACGGCGGGGTGGCCTGCGTAGCGCTCCGCGATCCTGGTGACGAGTTCGGTGGCGAGCCTGCGGTAGGCGGGCGAGGACGGCGCGTAGTGCTGGCGGCTGCCGTGCCAGTAGGGCGTCCCGTTCTCGTCCGCGGCCAGCATCTCCGGATAGGCGACGGTCGCCCAGGGCGGGGGCGACGCCGTCGCGGTCGCCAGGTCCACCGCGATCCCGCCGTCGTGCAGGAGGCCGATGACGCGGTCCAGCCAGTCGAAGTCGAACACGTGCTCGGACGGCTGGATGCGCGCCCAGGAGAAGATGCCGATGCTCACCATCGTGACCCCGGCCTCCTGCATGCGTGCTATGTCCTCGGGCCAGACCTCTTCGGGCCATTGCTCGGGGTTGTAGTCGCCGCCGTAGTGCACTCGGACTCCAGGGGTGGTCGGTTGGTCGGACAAGGTCTCAGGTACGGCGTCTCAGGTACGGCGTTTCAGATGTGGCGCTCGCGCACCGAGGTCGCGAGTGCCGCGAACACCAGGCACCCGACGGCCGGGACCACGAGCGGCGGCAGTTGCCAGGCGACGATCGCCGCGAGGGCGACCGCCGCGACGAGCCAGAGGACCCCCGCCGGATCACGGCGGACGTCGCGGACCCACTCCAGTCCGGCGGCCCGCCACGACCCCGCGGCGTGCCAGCGCGCCGTCGTTCCGGCGAGGCCCACCAGCACGGACGCGAGCAGGACGACGCCAAGCCCGAGGACGGCCTGCCAGCCCGGCAGGAGCCGGGAACCGGCGACGACGATGTCCAGCAGGAGGAGGGACACCGCGACGGCGACACCCAGTCCCACGAGCCACCCGGTCCTCAGCGCAGCGGTGAAGTCCGCGGCGAACTGCCGGAGCGAAGAGTCCTCGGCCCGCAGGAAGCGGTGGAGGTGGGCGGATCCGGCCGCGAACGCCGCGGGGATCGTGACGATCCCGAGGCCGGCGATGCAGCACAGCACCCCCACCTCCAGGACCTCACCGAAGAGGGCGAACTTCGCGGTCGCCCCGGGCCAGCGCAGGCTGCTGCCGTCGGCGGCGGCTTCGCGCCCCCGAGCCGCCTCGCGCTGGCGCCGGCTCATCCCTTGAGGCCCTGGGTCGCGACGCCGTCGACGAGGAAGCGCTGGAAGAGGATGAAGAACAGCATGACGGGCAGGAGGGCGAGCACGGAGATCGCGATCGTCGCGCCGTAGTCCGAGGTGCTCGTCTGGTCGTTGAAGATGCGCAGGGCGAGCGGCAGCGGGTACTTCTCCGGCGAGTTCAGGTACAGCAGCGGGCCGAGGAAGTCGTTCCAGCTCCAGATGAACGCGAAGATCGACGACGTGATGAGCGCGGGCTTGATCAGCGGCAGCGTGATGGAGAAGAAGATCCGGCCGTGGCCGCAGCCGTCGATCCGGGCGGCCTCGTCCAGCTCACGCGGCAGGTTGCGGATGAACTGCACCATGAGGAACACGAAGAAGGCTTCGGTGGCGAGGAACTTGCCGGCCAGCAGCGGCCAGAAGGTGTCGATCAGCCCCAGGTTCCGGAAGATGATGTACTGCGGGATGATCAGCACGTGGAACGGCAGGAGCAGGGTGCCGATCATGGCGGCGAACAGGACCTTGCTGCCGCGGAAATTGATCCGCGAGAAGGCGTACGCGGCCATCGACGACGAGATGACGGTGCCGATGACCGCTCCGACACCGAGCAGCAGGGAGTTGAGGAAGAACTTCCAGGTCGGGATGCCGGCGATGCCCTGCATCACCTTGACGAAGTTGTCGAAGGTCGGGTTCTCGGGGAAGAAGCCCTGGTTGCTGCCGAACTCGGAGTTCGGCTTCAGCGAGGCGGAGACCATCCACAGCAGCGGGTACAGCACGAGCGCGGTCAGGGCGACGATGCCGATGATCCACAGGGCGGTCGGGACGTGCCGTCGCAGCGGGCGGCGCCGGCGGGCCGACGGCGCGGGTCCGTCGGGATCCACGGGCACCGGGACGGCAGGGTTCGATTCGATGGTGGTCACTTGGAGTCTCCTGCGTAGTGGACCCAGCTCCTGGAGGTGCGGAACAGGATGAAGGCGAGGACGCCGACGGCGAGCAGCAGGACCCAGGCCATGGCGGACGCGTAGCCCATCTGGTTGTTGGCGAAGGCCCGTGTGTAGAGGTAGACCGTGTAGAAGTTCGTCGCCCCGCCGGGGCCACCGGTTCCTGAGCCGATGATGTACGCCGAGGCGAACACCTGGAAGGCGTTGATCATCTCGAGCAGCAGGTTGAAGAAGATCACCGGCGAGAGCATCGGCACGGTCACGCTGAGGAACTTGCGCCAGGCGCGGGCGCCATCCACCGAGGCCGCCTCGTACAGTTCGGCGGGAACCCCCTTGAGCCCGGCCAGGAAGATGACCATGGGGGCGCCGAACTGCCAGATGGCGAGGAGGATCATCATGGGCATGATGAGCGACGGGTTGCCGATCCACCCTCCGAGGTTGATGCCGAAGAGATTGAGCGTGCCGTCGACGGGCCCGTCGGTGGAGAACATCGCCCGCCACACGATGGCGATGCTGACGCTCGCTCCGATGAGGCTGGGGGCGTAGAACGCCGAGCGGAAGAAGCCGGTGCCGCGTGCCTTGTAGTTCAGGAGCATCGCGACGCCGAGTGCGGCCGCGAGCTTGATGGGCGTGCCGACGAGGACGTAGATCAGGGTGATCCTCACCGAGCTCCAGAACTTCTCGTCCCCGGCCATGCGGGTGAGGTTCTCGAGCCCGGTCCACTCGGGAGCGGTGAAGAGGTTGTAGTCGGTGAACGCCAGGTAGAGCGACGCCACCATGGGGCCGAGGGTGAGGCCGATGAAGCCGAGCAGCCACGGGGAGAGGAAGACGTAGCCCGCCACGGTGTCGCGGTTGCGGGAACGGCGGGGCCGGGGCGCGCCCGTCCGGCGGCGGGCCGCCGGACGGGCGCCGGATTCGGCGGTGCGGGCTGGTGCCGGCGCGTGCGCCGAGTCCGTTGTCATGATGGAGCTCCTTTGCCTAGCTACCGAGCGTGACGGACGCTTCGTCGAAGAACTGCTTCGCGGCGTCCTCCGGGGTGACGGCGCCCAGGCCGATGGACTTGCCGAGGTCCCAGAAGGTCTGCTCGATGGCGCCGAAGCCGGCGACGGGTGCGGCCGGAGCATCGCCCACGCGGTCCGAGATGGAATCGAGGTAGTCCTTGACGGCCTTGTCCGGTCCTTCGAGGTTCGCACCCTCGAGCTGCGTCTCCGAGGCGGGGATGCCCAGTGTCGCACCGAAGATCTCGCCGACCTCAGGGCTGTTGATGAGGAAGTCGACGAAGGCCGCCGCTGCCTCGGGGTGCTCGGTCGAGGAGGATGCGGCCTGCATCAGGCCGACCTTGCGGTAGAGGTCCTTCTCATCCGGGTTGTCGGTGGGAGGGGCGACGAGGGTGATCTCCTCGGCACCGGAGTCGCCCAGGTACCCACCGAGGAAGTTGCTCCAGCTCATCTCGCTGGTGGTCAGGTTCCCACCGAAGCCGGAGACCGGGTTGATCTCCTCGAGCTTGCTCTGCGGAACCGTGACCTTGTCGCGGTTCTCCTGGCCCTCGGTCCAGTGCGCGGCGAGTTCCTCCTGCGTGAAGTTCAGCTTCCCGTCCTCGGTGAACAGCTCGCGGCCCTCCTGGCGCAGCTTCAGCTCGAGGTCCTGGATGCGCTGGGTGGTGTCGGTTCCTCCGTACACCTTGCCGCCGGTGGCCTCGGTCACGGATGCCATGTACGCGTCGTAGTCGTCCCAGCTCGTGCCGCCCTCGTAGGGCTCGACGCCGGCTTCGGCGAGCAGCGCCGGGTTCTGGAACACGGACCACGCGCTGTAGCCGGTGGGGATGGCGAACGTGCCGTCCTCGAGCTTGCCGGTGGACAGCAGGCTCTCGTCGATGGCGTCGGTGGTGATGCCGTTGCCGAAGTAGTCCTCGAGGTTCAGCAGCAGGCCGTTGTCGCCGTACTGGCGGAGGTAGGTGTAGTCGAACTGCATGACGTCCGGCAGCCCGCCGCCCGCAGCCTCGGTCTGGCGCTTCTCCCAGTACGAGGGGTAGTCGGTGAACGTGTCGTTGATCGTGATGTTCGGGAACTTCTCCTCGAACGCCGCGATGGCCTTGTCGTAGCGGGCGGCGCGATCGTCGTTGCCCCAGAACGTGTAGTTGAGGGTGATCTCTTCCTCGGTGTCCAGCGCTGCGGGTTCGCCACCGCCACCGCCGCAACCGGTCAGGGCCAGGCCGGTAACGGCCAGGGCTGCAACGCCTGTCAGGGTGCGCCGTGAGAGTGTGCGGAACATCTTTGTCCTCCTGGAAAACTTCTTCGTCAGCCATCGTGGGACGCCTTGGGAAAGCGTTATCCCACAGCGTAGGTTGAATCGTATCAATGGTCAACAGCCTGATCCCGGCGACCTTGTCCGCGCTCTATCCTCGCTTATCGAAGCCGTGAAAGGATGCACCCTATGCCTCACTTCGATCTCCCCCTGTCCGAGCTGCGCAGCTACCTGCCGGAGCGGAACGAACCCGCCGACTACGACGCCTTCTGGGACAAGACCCTCGCCGAGCAGCGCGTCCACGCAGCACGCCCGTCCTTCGCGGAGGTCGACGCGGGGTATACGCAGCTGATCACGGAGGACGTGACGTTCGCGGGTTACGACGGCCAGCCCGTCAAGGGCTGGCTGCTCACGCCGCGCCACCTTCCCGGTCCCCTGCCGACCGTCGTCACGTTCATCGGCTACGGCGGCGGACGCGGCCTGCTCGGCGAATGGACGGGCCTGCCCAGCGCCGGCTTCGCGCACTTCGTGATGGACCTCCGCGGACAGGGCGCGGGGCACCGGACGGGTGACACGGCCGACGGGCCCCTGGCGGGTCCGCACCTGGGGGGCTTCATGACGCTCGGCGTCGAGAACCCGGAGACCTACTACTACCGCCGGCTCTTCGTCGATGCCGTCCACGCCGTCGAAGCCGCCCAGTCGCACCCCGCCGTCGATCCGTCCCGCGTGGTGATCTCCGGAGGCAGCCAGGGCGGTGGCATCACCCTGGCTGCCGCAGCCCTCACGCAGCGGGTGAACGACACGCCGCCCGTCGGCGCCATCGTGGACGTCCCGTTCCTCTCGCACATGCGGCGCGCGACCGAGATCGTCGACACCGCTCCCTATTCCGAGATCGCGACGTACCTCGGGACGCGGCGGCACGCCGTCGACAGTGTCTTCCGCACCCTCAGCTACTTCGACGGCGTCAACTTCGCGACGCGCAGCACGATTCCCGCGATGTTCTCGGTGGGTCTGCTCGACGACGTCTGCCCGCCGTCGTGCGTGTTCGCGGCGCACAACCACTACGCCGGGCCCAAGCGCATGAAGGTGTACCCGTACAACGGGCACGAGCAGGGCGGCGCCTTCCAGGACGTCGAGCACCTCGCGTTCGTGCGGGAGCTCACCGGCTCCTGAGGCAGCGGTGACGTCCGACGCGGGCACCCCGGCTGCGGGTCGGCGCAAGGGGCCGGTCCGGGTCAGCGCATCTGGCCGGCGCGGTCCTGGAACCAGCGAATCAGCTCGCGCAGGGCGGCGACGGACTCCTGCGGGTCGTCCTCGCCCTCGATGTCAGAGAAGGTGGTGCGGTACCCGGGGATATCGTCCGCAGCCACCTCGGAGGCCGGCTCGTACGCCATGGTCCAGTCCGGGAACTTCCGTTCGTCGATGGTCTCCTGGAGAAGGATGTGGACGTCCAGGTGGCGTGGGTCGGCGGCGATGATGGACATGCGCTCACGCAGGACGTCGGCAGGGCCCTCGATGACCTGGAGGAACCGTCCGCTGCGGTAGAGCAGCATCCCCGTCAGCTGAGCACGGGCGTTGCTCTCCCGGCTGAGGGCCAGCAGGGCATTGAGCTCCTCGTCCCTGAACGGGTGCGCCGAGGTGCTCGAGTAGACGATCGACAGCAGGTCGTTGGGGGTTCGGCTCACACGCTCCAATCTACCGGCCGCGGGCGGGCCGAGCCCAGCGGCACGTCCTGGGTACGCGCAGGCCTGCGGCACTCCCCCGGGCGGACCGGCGCCCGAACGCCGCAATCACGGGCACCTTCTACTCCCGGCCGACGTCGGCGATGCAGCGCGTACAAGCGCCGGAAACAGGTCCGGCAGCACCGCGTGGTCGTACCGCACGCGATCCTGCCGGACGTTCTGACCGACGCCGTTACTGCAGCGTCGGGAGGATCACCGACCCCTGGTATCCGAGCTCGGTGCGGGCCTGCTCGGAGACCGTGCCGGGCTTCGTCCGCTGCAGCTGGTCGAGGAACTTCTCCAGGGCCCGGGCCGCATTACCCGCCTGGTCCCGTTCGACGGCGCGCTGCGCCTGGTCCAGGGACGCGCGCAGCTGCTGCGCCGCGGGTCCGGAGACGTCACCCTTGGAGATGAGCTGCTCGAGCTGCCGCTGCAGGGCCGGCAGTGTGCCGGGCAGGAAGGCATCGGGCACCGGCACGGCCGTGAAATCCGTGTCCGAGGCGAGGTAGAAGCTCGTGTACGCGGGCTGGTTGTAGGCCGTGTTCTGACGGGCGATCTCGGCCCGGTACTGGGGATCGTGCATCAGGGTGTACAGCTTCCGATCCGTGACCTCGGTGCTCGTGAAGATCCGGATGGCGGAGCTGTCCGTGGTCCGCACCAGCAACTCCTCGCGCCAGTCACCGACCACGTCGGCCACGAGCGAGGGGTTGCCCTTGGTGCCGTTGTTCGTACGGGCACCGGTCGCCGTCAGCAGGCGTCCGCGTCTGGCATCGTCGATGGTCGGAGTCTGGTCGCCGGCGCCGTTGACGAGCTGCGTGGTGCCGTCGGCCGCCCAGCGGATGCTCATGTTGGTTCCCGGGCCGTTGCCGGGCAGGAGCCGACCGGAGGCCGAGCGCAGGCCCACGGCCCAGTTCTCGATGCCACGAACGGAGGGATCGATGTCGCCGATCATGCCGCGCCCGGTGTCCTTGCCGGTGTAGCCGCCGAACAGGACCTCACCGTCGGACGCGTCCCGCATCGCCCAGCCATAGGGTGCGCCCGTCGCTCCCTCGTGGACGGAGAAGATCTCCTGGCCCGGGCGGTCCGGATCGATGTCCGTCACGTGCATGGCGTCTCCGTGCCCCAGCTTCGCCTTCGTACCGGGAGCGGCGCTGGCGGTGGGAAGCGTGTCGAAGGAGCTGTACAGCAGGGATCCGTCGTCGTCGAGGGTGGCGCTGCCGTAGACGATCTCCTGCCGTCCGTCGCCGTCCACGTCGGCGGCGCTCAGGGAGTGGAAGCCCTGACCGGCCAGGGCGCCGAACTCCTCACTGCTGCCCGTTCCGCTGTGCGGGCTGTCGTTGAAGGGATTGGACATGGGCACGTGGCCGGAGTCCACCTGCCAGTCCTGCGTCAACCGCTCGCCGTCCCAGCTGTAGGCGACGATGTCGGCACGTGTGTAGTAGCCGCGGGCGAAGACGGCGGAGGGATGCTCGCCGTCGAGGTACGCGACACCGGCGAGGAAGCGGTCCACCCGGTTGCCCGGCTCGATGCGGGCCATGGCGTAGTCGCCCCACAGCAGGCCATCGTCCCCGCGGCCGGGCTCATAGGGAACGGTCTCCAGCTCGGCGCCGGTGAAGCCCTCGAACACGCTCAGGTACTCGGGGCCGTCGACGATGAATCCCTCGAAGGCGCGGAGGGTGTTCCGCGCACTCCGGGACGGTGCATAGACGTCCATGAAGTAGTCCGCCATCGCGCGGGCGTCGGCGTCGGACAGCGGGTAGTCGTACCGCTGCCCGATACCGAAGGCCTCCTCCAGCGTCGCCGGCCAGTTCCCGGCGACCACCTCGGGGTGGTCCTGCCAGCCCTTGAACATCGTGACGACGTGGTCGTAGTATTCCGCGGCGCTCAGCCGGTAATCGTCGGCAGAGGTGACTCCTGCGGCCAGGTCTGCCTCCGGCAGCGTCACGTAGCTCTCCGAGGTGACCTCGCCCGTGGGCCCGTAGGCGGTGGTCTTCGTCCCGGGGGCGGTCTTGAGCATCATCTCGGACCGGCCGTCGCCGTCAAAGTCCGACACCATGAACTGCGTGTAGTGGGCTCCGGAGCGGATATTGACGCCGAGGTCGACCCGGCTCAGCAGCCGACCCTCGGCCGTGTAGGTGTCGATGTAGGTGTTGCCCGTATAGCCCAGCTGGGATACGTCCTTCGCGTTGGAGGGGTACCACTTGACGAAGTACTCGTACGAGCCATCCCCGTCCACGTCCCCGACACTCATGTCGTTCGCCGAGTAGGTGTACGCCTCACCGGTTGGCGTCACGCCGTCGGCCGGCTTCGACAGCGCGAGGTCGGTGTAGGCCTGGGTCCAGGGGGCGACGTCGGCACTCACCTCGACCTCCACGCCGTCGACGACGGCGCCGATGCTGTACCGCGCGCTCGCGGCGGCACCTGCATCGGTCACTGCCGTGTCGAGGTAGTTGGTGCTGTCCGTGACCGTGGCGATGGCTTCGCCGTCCCGGTACACCGTGAAGTCCGTCCCGGTGAGGCCGTCCGCCGTCGCGCCCGTCGCCTCCGTCGCCCTGAGCCGCCAGGAGAGGAAGACACCCTGAGGGGTGGCGGCGCCGACGAGGCCCCGGTCCAGGTACTCGAGCTGCACTCCTCCGATCGGAGCCGCGTTGGCGGGCCCCTGCGCCAGAGCGGGGACGGAGAGTCCGCTGAGGGTGAGGAGGGTCCCCGTGGCGAGCGCCAGGCATGCCGAGACCGTTGTTTTCTGTGCCGAACTCATCATTGAATCCTCTATTTGGAAAACGCTTTCCTCATCACGCTATGGTCAGAGTGCTGCTGTCGTCAAGGGAGGGCGAAGAAAAAGGGAGCAGCCGCAGCTGCTCCCTTTCCCTGTGCTTGTGCTTGTGCTTGTGCTTGTGCTTGTGCCTGTGCTTACGCGATCAGCCGTGCTCCGCGTGATGGCCGGGCGCATGCTGTGCGATGAGGTCGCGGACCGGACCGTACAGCGGGTGATCCGCGGGCAGGCCCGTGATCGACGTCGTGGCCTCGCCGGGCTCCTGGGTGGCCAGGATCTCGGCGAGCGCGGCGACCTCGGGATCGTCGGGAGCCGAGAAGGCCAGTGCGGCCCGCATCGCCTCGAGCAGTGCCGCGGGGTGCACCCCGGTCTCGGCCAGCTCGGCGGCCGGCCCGACGAAGCGCTCCTTGCGGCTCAGCTTCCGCAGCGGCGCCCTGCCGACGCGCACCACCGTGTCCGGAAGGTGCTGGTTCATGAAGCGCCGCAGGATCTTCTGCACGTAGGCTTCCTGCTCCGCGTCGTCGAACCCGTGCTTGGCGACGAGCAGCTGCTTCGTCTCGTCGAGCACGGCCCGCACCTTCGCCGCGATGGCGTCGTCCGCCATGGCGTCCGCGATCTTCTCGACCCCGGCCGCGTAGCCGAAGTAGGCCGCCGACGCGTGGCCGGTGTTCACCGTGAACAGCTTCCGTTCGATGTACGGCTCGAGGTCGTCCACGTACGTCGCCCCGGGGATCCCGGGTGCGTTCCCGTTGAAGGGGGTGCGGTCGATGACCCACTCGAAGAAGGTCTCCACCGTGACGTCGAGGCCCTGGCCCGCCGCCTGGTTGGGGACGATGCGATCCACCGCGGTGTTCGCGAAGACCGCCCTGGACGCGAGGTCCAGTGCGGCGCCGTCGTACGTCTGCTCGACTTCGCGGCGCAGGATGTCCGTCGCGTTGATGGCGTTCTCGCACGCCATCACCTGCAGCGGCGCAAGGTCCTCGCTCCGGCGGGCGATCGCCCGGGCGATCACCGGCGCGACGAACTTCAGGACGTTCGGGCCCACCGCCGTGGTGACCATGTCGGCCGTCGCGATCTCGCCGACGACGTCGTCCTCCTGGGACCGCGAATTCAGGGCACGGTAATTGTCGACCGTCTTGACCGCCGGGTCCTCGCCGACCTCGTGGATGTCGTAGCTCGGCGTCGAGGCGAGCTGGTCGATCAGGGCGTCCGCGACGTCGGCGAAGACCACCTCGTACCCGGCTTCGTGGAGCAGGAGCCCCACGAAGCCGCGTCCGATGTTGCCGGCACCGAAATGTACTGCCTTCACTAGGCATTGACCTTTCCGAAGAGGGCGAGGACCTCGTCCACCGTCGTGGCCTCGTCGAGCTTGGCCACCTGGTCCTTGTCCGAGAAGACGCGGGCGATCGCGGACAGGATGGACAGGTGCTCATTGTTGACGCCGGCGACGCCGACCACGAACTTGACCTGCTTGCCGTTCCAGTCGATGCCCTCGGGGTAGCGCACGATCGACACGGCGGAGCGGCGGATCAGGTCCTTGGCCGCGTTGGTACCGTGCGGGATGGCGAGGAAGTTGCCCATGTAGGTGGGAACGGACTTCTCGCGCTCGTGCATCGCCGCGACGTAGCTGGAATCCACGGCACCCCGGTCGACCAGCAGGCGGCCGGCCTCGTTGATGGCGTCCTCCTGCGTCGTCGCCCGGCCGCGCAGGACCACGCTCTCCTCGGCGAGGACGTCATGGGAGGCGGTCCCGGCATCGGCGTCGGCTGCCACGTCGGCGGGCATCGGGGCCTTCGGGTCGACCCCGCCTTCAGCGGCAGCACTGGCGCGCACCAGTTCGACGATCTCGTCGTAGCGGGGGCTGTTCATGAAGTTGTCGACGGAGACGTGCGTCGCGCTCTGCGTCAGGGGCTCGGCGCGGGCGGCGAGGTCCTGGTGCGTCACGACGACGTCGTAGTCGTCCTTCAGGTTGGCGATGGCGAGGTTCGAGACCTTGACGTCGGGGAAGCCGGCCGCCTTGATCTTGTTGCGCAGCACCGATGCACCCATCGCCGAGGAGCCCATGCCGGCGTCGCAGGCGAACACGATGTTGCGGATGGGCCCGTCCGTGGCTGCCGAGGAGCGGAAGTTGCCCGCGACGGAGCTCTTCTTGCCCTTGAGGCCTTCCATCTTCGAGGCGGCGGCAGCGATGTCGTCGTTGTCCTGGTTCTTCCCGGTCTTGAGGATGACCGAGGCGACGAGGAAGGACACCGCCGTGGCGAGCAGGACGGCGAGGGCGACGCCGACGTAGCTGTCACGGGAGGTCTGGGCGAAGACGGCGATGATGGATCCCGGGGCGGCGGGAGCCACCAGGCCGGAGTTCGTGATGCTCAGGGTCGCGATACCCGTCATGCCGCCGGCGATCGCGGCCAGGATCAGCAGCGGGCGCATCAGCACGTACGGGAAGTAGATCTCGTGGATACCGCCCACGAAGTGGATGATGGCAGCACCGGACGCGGAGGCCTTGGCTGCGCCGCGACCGAAGAACATGTAGGCGAGGAGGATGCCGAAGCCCGGACCCGGGTTGGCTTCGAGCAGGAACAGGATGGACTTGCCCTGCTCCAGCGACTGCTGGACGCCCAGCGGGGTGAGCACGCCGTGGTTGATGGCGTTGTTGAGGAACAGGACCTTCGCGGGCTCGATGAAGATGCTGGTGAGCGGCAGCAGGCCGTTGTCGACCAGGAACTGGACGACCTTGCCTGCGCCGGTGCTGAAGGCCTGGACCAGCGGCGAGACGCCGTAGAACCCGATCAGCGCCAGAAGGGCCCCCCAGATGCCCGCGGAGAAGTTGTTGACGAGCATCTCGAAGCCGGGACGGATCTTGCCGTCCCACAGGGCGTCGATCTTCTTCATGGTCCAGCCACCCAGCGGGCCCATGATCATGGCTCCGATGAACATCGGGATGCCGGCACCGACGATCACGCCCATGGTGGCGATCGAACCGACGACGCCGCCGCGCACGTCGTAGACCATGCGGCCACCGGTGTAGGCGATCAGGAGGGGCAGCAGGTAGTTGATCATCGGTCCCACGAGCCCGACGTTCGCCACGCCGTCGGTCTCGCCGTAGCCGCCCAGTTGCGGAACGGGCAGCCAGCCCTTCTCGATGAAGAGGGCCGTGACGATACCCCAGGCGATGAAGGCGCCGATGTTGGGCATGATCATCCCGGACAGGAACGTCCCGAATTTCTGCACGCGGACCCGGGCGCTGGTGCCGGACCTCGCTTCTAGTTGTGTTGCCACTTTTTTCCTTACCGTTGTCCCCGCAGCTCTGCGGGGAGGGATGGATTGTGAGGGATGAGCGTCAGCTTGCCGACCGGCTGGAGATGCGCTGGAGCCATTCGAGGAAGAGCTTCAGTTCCGAACTGGAGAGCTGGTCGGGGTGCGAGGACTGCAGAGCGGCGTTGAGCGCTATGGCCGCCACGACCACCGAGGGCGTTCCCTCCGTGTCCGTGGTGGGATCGGCCTCGGAATCCGTGGCCACGGCCGAGATCACGGCCTCCCGGGTCATGGCGGACAACTCGAGGTTGCGCTTCGCCGCCGGTTCCGCGATCAGCATGAGCGTGACGCCGATGTTGGCGGCGAGCATGCTGCGCGCGGCTTCGTGCGGTGACACCACGAGGCGCGCTGCAGCGGCCGCCCGCCCCAGCACCTCCTCGAGGAACGCCTCCGCGCTGGCCACCATCGACGGCCGGCGCTCGGGCTGGATGTTGCCGAACATCACCAGGTAGAGGTGCGGGTGGTCGAGGCCGAACTGCACATGGTTGTCCCAGTGCATCCGGAGGTCCTCGATGGGCTGTCCCGACGTCGGGAGGCTTCTCTCGGCGTCGAGGTACTCGGAGAAACCCTCGGCGACGACGGCGTCGAACAGGCCCTCCTTGTCACCGAAGTGGTGGTACAGGGTCGGAGCGGTGACCCGGGCGGCCTGGGTGATCTGCCGGGTCGACACGGGCTCGCCGTTGGACTCGGCGAGCAGTGCCGCGGCCGCCCTGAGGAGCCGAACCTTAGGCGCTGGTTCGCCTACTTTTTTCATGCCTGCTACCGTAGCACCTATAGCAGTGTTATATGAACTGGGTCACAAATGTTTTTGCCTCAGGCGGCACAATGGTGCTAGACCGAGACCACACGGCAAGGAAACGAGGACGTTCGATGGAGAATTTCGCAGGGGTCGGAGTGAGCCCCGGACGCGTGATCGGCCCTATCCGCCATATGCCGAGATCGGTCAGCGAACCTCCCCCGAGTGAACGCCACGCCCTCGATGCTCCTGAAGAGGCCGTCGCCGCCCTGAAGGCCGCGTCGAAGGCCGTCCAGGAGGAGCTCAAGCGCAGGGCGGGGATCGCCAAGGGCGATGCGCAGGCCGTCCTGCAGGCGACATCGCTCATGGCGGCGGACCCCATGCTGCTGAAGTCCGCGACCAAGCTCATCAACAACGGCGCCTCCCCCGCCCGCGCGGTCTGGGAGGCGGGCGCGTCCGTCGCCGAGATGCTCCACAACCTGGGCGGCTACATGGCCGAGCGCACCGCCGACGTCCTCGACGTGCGGTCCCGGATCGTCGCCGAACTCCGGGGGCTGCCCGCGCCGGGCATCCCGTCGTCGGACACGCCCTTCATCCTCGTCGCCGAGGACCTCGCCCCTGCCGACACGGCCACCCTGGATCCCGCGCAGGTCCTCGCCCTCGTCACCTCGGGCGGCGGTCCGCAGTCGCACACGGCCATCATCGCCCGCTCACTCGGACTCCCCGCCGTCGTGGCCGCGTCCGGCGTCGACGACATCGCCGACGGGACGGTCGTCTTCGTGGACGGAGCGGCCGGGACCATCTCGCTCGACCCCGGAGCGGAGGAGGAGGCCGCGGCCGAGGCCTATCGGACCGCCGCGGCAGCACTCACGGTCTTCGACGGTGTCGGCGTGACCGCGGACGGGCACGAGGTCCCCCTGCTGGCCAACGTGGGTGGAGCGAAGGATGCCGTGAAGGCCGCCGAAGCGAAGGCGCAGGGTGTGGGCCTGCTCCGCACCGAGTTCTGCTTCCTCGAGCGGGACACGGAGCCGACGGCGGAGGAGCAGATCGAGGCGTACAAGGGCGTATTCGACGCCTTCCCCGGCAAGAAGGTCGTAGTCCGCACACTGGATGCCGGCGCCGACAAGCCACTCCCCTTCCTCACGGACTCCACGGAGCCGAACCCGGCGCTGGGCGTCCGCGGCTACCGCACCGACCTCACGTCCCCCGGGGTCCTCGAGCGCCAGCTCAGCGCCATCGCGGAGGCCGCCTCCCAGGCCACCGCGGACGTGTGGGTCATGGCACCCATGATCTCCACGGCCGAGGAAGCCGCGGACTTCGCCAAGCTGTGCAGCAATGCCGGCCTGCAGACGCCCGGCGTCATGGTCGAGGTCCCGTCGGCTGCCCTGATGGCCGAGGCCATCCTCGGCGCGGTGTCCTTCGCGAGCCTCGGCACGAACGACCTCACGCAGTACACGATGGCCGCGGACCGCCAGCTCGGCTCCCTGGCCGCCCTCAACAACTCCTGGCAGCCCGCGGTCCTCCGCATGGTCAAGCTGACCGTCGAGGGCAGCGCCGCCGAAGGGCACGCGAAGCCCGTGGGTGTGTGCGGCGAGGCTGCAGCGGATCCCGCCCTCGCCGTCGTCCTCGTGGGACTCGGCGTCTCGACCCTGTCCATGACGCCCCGGGCCCTCGCCGGTGTCGGCGCGGTCCTGAACAGCGTGACCCTCGCCGAGGCGCAGCGGATCGCCGGCATCGCGGTAGCCGCACCGACGGCGGCGGAGGCTCGCTCGCGGGCCCGGGCCGAGCTGCCCGCCCTGGAGCCGCTCGGGCTGTAGCGCACCGGAGCCGGGCCGGGGGCGCTCCTAGCCCCCGGCCGCGAGCGGCACCCTGCCCGGCAGCCCGTGCCCCGTCGCCACGAGGGCGCGGCGGCCGCGAGGTACCTAGGGCCGGACCACCCCTGCAGCTCCTCCGGCCACCCCTGCCTGCCGGGCCGCCGCGGCGAACCCCGCGTCCGGCACAGGTCCGTCCGCTGTGAGGAGCGACCAGCTCCAGTCGATCACGTCGCCGGCCCCCAGGCGCACCTCGTGGGAGAAGAACGGCGCCGCGCACAGCATGGGGGTGCCCGTGCTGCGGACGAACCACGGGGTGGGGCTTCCCGGGTTGCCGGCCGCCGGGACCATGAGGACCGACGCGGTATCCGACCGGAGCCCGAGCCAGGGGCGCCTGCCCCCCATGGCCTCGGCTTCGGGAAGGGAACCGACGCCGTCGGCCGATCCTGCGATGATCGCCGCTCCGTCGAACGACGCCGGGAGGCGCAGGAAGAAACCGCCGTAGCCCGCGTCCGGGCGGCCCGCCGTCGTCGGGCTGCCGAACGCGAGGGGCCCGCCGCTGGTGTTGGCCCACCTGCTCCGCACGGAGGTGAGGATCCACTCCGAACCGGCGGCGGTCAGGCTCTCCGCGTGCCAGGTCCGCTCCTCTGCCAGGAAGCTGCTCCCGTCCGCCGCACACCAGTCGATGTGCTGGACCACGCCGTCCCGCTCGCGCGCCGTCGTGCGCACCCGCTGCGAGCCGTTGTTCGGCAGCTGCACGTAGCCCTGTCCGTCGCTGTAGGTCGGGCCGCCCCACAGGTTGACCGGGTGGGCCTGCCCGGCGACGGCGATGTTCGAGACGGCGATGCCGAGGCCCCAGTGCCAGGGGTGGTCCGCGGGTCGGTAATCGCTGACGGGGAGCCCGCCGGGTGTCGGTACGGGATGCAGGAAGGGCCGGGGCGAGTGCTCGTCCGGTTCTCCCGCGCCGTCGTGCAGGACGCCGGCATTGCGCCCTTCCGCCGTCAGGGTTACCGGGTCGGTCATGACGGACCGGCGGACAGGACCCCGGGCCGGCCCTCGATCACCTGCCCGGACAGGGTCCCGCGCAGCGCGGGGTCCGCCAGGTCCTCCCTCGTGATCCACCGGCCCTCCCGCGCGGAGGCATACATGCCGGTGACGATCTCCAGGGCGCGGGCCGGATGCGCCACGATGCCCGGCATGCCCCGCCCTTCGATGAGCGAGGCGTAGATCCCTGCGAAGAGGGCGTCGTGCCCGCTCGGCACCTCCTGCTCGGGCAGCGCCCAGGATGCCGCCGTCCCGTCATCGACGTGGGGCGCCGGGGTGATCGTCCAGTGGGCGTGGCCGTGGCCGTACAGGTGCTCGAGCTCGATCGTCGCGTTCTCCGTGTCGATGCGGAGGAGGCTGGACTGCCGTGGCGCGAGGACCGTGGACACCACCGACGCGACGGCACCGGATGCGAAGACGAGGGACGCGTGCGATAGGTCCTCGGTCTCGACGTCGCGGTCGAGGCGCCACATCGTCGCGTGCACTGCGGACCACTCCCCCAGCAGGTATGCGAGCAGGTCCACCTGGTGGCTGCCATGGCTGAGCGTGGTGCCGCCACCCTCCGTGGCCCAGGTGCCCCTCCACGGGACGGCGAAGTACTCGGCCGTCCGGTACCACTGCGTCTGGCAGAGCGCGGAGAGCGGGCGCCCGAGGACGCCCGAGTCCAGCAGCCCCTTCACGTGGGCGGCGGCGGTCCCCGAGCGCTGCTGGAACACGACGGCGAGGCCCCGGTCCGCTGCGCGGCCGGCGTCGACCATGGCATCGAGCTGGGCGAGGCTGAGCGCGGCGGGCTTCTCGACGACGACATGGGCACCTGCCGCGAAGGCCGCTGCCGCCTGCTCGGCATGACCTCCCGGAGGCGTGCAGACGTGGAGGACGTCGACGCTCTCCCCTCCGAGCAGATCCTCCAGCGACTCGTAGCGGGACGGCAGTCCGTACGTCTCGGCGAAGGCCGCGAGGTGGCTCCGGGAGGGATCGGCGGCGGCGACCAGCTCCACGCCCGGCAGGAGGTGCAGGGCTTCGGCGTGGAGGTGCGCCACTGCGCCGGTGCCCAGGATCGCGGCCCGCAGGGGCCTCCGGACTGCAGCGGTGGGTTCGGGGGCCGGACTCGACGGGGGCACGGATCCTCCAACAGCTACAGGAATGCGGTTCCGGACACGCTACCAGAGAAAGCGCTTACCGAACGGGGCACGGCGGCGCCGGCGCAGATCCCCGCCGTGCGAGAATAGCCCTTTCCGGAATTCCCCGGGGTGTCGCCGGAGCGGTCGATGCCCACACCGTCAGGAGAGCAATGTCGGCACCGGCAAGCAAGAGTCCCGCGACGCTGCACGACGTCGCCAGGGAAGCGGGAGTCTCCCTGGCGACGGCGTCGCGGTCCCTGAACGGCAGTGCGCGCAAGGTGAACGAGGACTACCGGCAGCGCGTCGTCGAGGCGGCCCAGCGGCTCGGCTACACGACCAACCTCTTCGCGCAGGCCGTGGCCAAGGGCAGCACCACCACCGTGGCCCTGCTCGTGGCCGACATCGCGGACCCCTACTTCTCGAGTATCGCGGCCGGAGTCATCGATGCGGCGAGCGAGGAACGGCTCGTGGTGACCATCGCCGTCACCGGCCGCGACGCGCAGCGCGAACTGGACACCGTGCGGGCACTGCGCGGACAGCGTCCCCGCGTGATGATCCTCGCCGGCTCCAGGACCACGGGGTCGGCGTTCGAGGTCCAGCTGCGGAGCGAGCTGTCCTCCTTCGAGGACACCGGCGGGAAAGTCGCCTTCATCAGCCAGGACGCAGCCCCCTTCGCGACGGTGCTCCTGGACAACCGGGGCGGGGCCCGGAACCTCGCGGTCGCACTGGCCGAGCTCGGGTACCGTGACTTCGCCGTCATCGCCGGACCGGCCGAGATCCGGACGGCCCAGGAACGTCTCGACGGTTTCTCGGAGGGACTGGCTGAGCACGGGATCTCCCTGCCGGCCGAGCGCGTCATCCACTCGGACTTCACGCGCGACGGGGGCTATCGCGGCGCCCAGGACCTCCTGGCGTCGGGCGCCCGGGTGGACCTGGTGTTCGCGGTGAACGACGTCATGGCCGTCGGCGTCGTGTCCGCACTGCGCGACGCCGGGATCGCGCCGGGAGAGGACATCGGCGTCGCAGGTTTCGACGACATCCCGACGGTGCGGGACATCACGCCCGCCCTCACCACCGTCCGCATCCCCCTCGAGGAGGTGGGCCGCCGCGCCCTCCAGCTGGCCACGGGATCGGCGCACGGCGCACCGGATGCCGGCGACGGTCCGGAGCCCATCCGAACCGAGACGATTCTCCGGGGCAGCACGCCCCGGCGGTAGGCCTGGGCTCAGAGGGGCCGGATCGGGTCCGGTTCGACGTCCGGGGCCGCCAGCTTCACGACGTCGTCGAGGGGCAGTTCGGCGACCTCCGCGACGGCCCGGATGTCCTCGCCGTGGCTGATGGCCTCCGCGACGGCCTCCTTCAACACCAGCTCAGCACGGTCGAGCTCGAACTCGACGTCCTCCTTGTCCGCGGCGGCAACGCGGATCTTCTGCAAATCGTTCTTCGTCATGGCGTTGCGGGTACCTTCCACATGGTGGATCAACGGCGGAACGGTGCCACCCCTCCGGACCGGACTGTCCGCGATGCGGCGACGGTGACATCGTCGCGCTCATCCTATCGAGAGACCCGGCGACAAGGTACGACCTCACGGCCCGGACACCTCGCCACGCCGGGAACCGCCTAGCCCCGCGCCTGCGGGAACGCCACCGCAACAATCATCCCCGCCCCAGCATCCCGAGCGCTCCCGCACGACCAGGATGGGATCAGCAAAGGGAATCCTCATGCAGCGGTGAACGCCCCTCGTGTCGGAGCCGCGGCGTACCCTCGTCGCATGGCAGAACGACCGGGATGGCACGGCATCCCACCCAGCGCCGACAGGTACCGTCCACCGCTCCAGCTCCAGGCACCGGGGAGCGGCATCACCGAGCCCCTCAGGTCACCCGCGCTCTGGGTCGACCTCGACTACCCCGACGGCTCCACGCGGACACAGAAGGGCTTCGCCATGGCCTGGACGGCGACGTCGGTCCTTGCGCAGTGGATCGAATACTCCCGGGCCCGCGAGGCCTGGGTGGACGCGGCGCGCTGCCGCCGCCGCGAGCTGAAGCCGCAGACGCGCGCGGCCTGACGGCTTCCTGCCGGAGCTTGCTCCCGACACCACTCCCCGCACCACACCGGGGACCGTTCCCGGCACTGCCCCGCTGCTGATCCATGCCTGCCCCTGGTGGATCGGCTCCCTCGTAGAGTGGTCGCATGGACACGCCGCCGTCGCACTCCCCCGCCAGGGTAGGCCCCCGTGGCTAGGGCGGCCGGCTGGCACGGACTTCCGCCGACGACGCACGTGTTCGTACCCCCGCTCCAGCTGGAAGCGCCTCCCGAGCCCATCACCGAGTCCGTCTCCCCCGCTCCGGCGCTCTGGGTCGACCTCGAGTACCCGAACGGCTCACGGCAGACCGTGCGCGGGTTCGCGATGGCGTGGACCGGCTCCGCCGTCCTCGCCCAGTGGATCGAATTCTCGATCGCCCGGGAAGCGTGGGTCCGCCCCGACCAGTGCACCCGCCGTGACATCCCCCGCCGCACCGACGGCACCTGACCTCCCCGTCGCTTATTGCCCCTCCCTGCTTCTTCCCCTACACTCTCGGTAAGCGCTTTCCGCGCTGCCGGAGCCAAGAGGAGCATCAATGTCGACGAGGACAATCGGAATCATCATGAACGGCGTCTCAGGACGGATGGGATACAGGCAGCACCTGGTCCGTTCCATCCTCGCCATCCGGGACCAGGGAGGAGTTCTCCTCTCCGACGGCAGCCGAGTCCAGGTGGAACCGATCCTGGTGGGCCGCGACGAGGCGAAGCTCGCCGAACTCGCCGCGAAGCACGGCATCGAGCACTACTCGACCGACCTCGACAGCGTCCTGGCGGACCCGACCTGGGAGATCTACGCGGACTTCCTCGTGACCAAGGCCCGGTCTGCGGCCATCCGAAAGGCCATCGCGGCCGGCAAGGCGATCTACACCGAGAAGCCCACGGCCGAGACGGCCGCCGATGCCCTCGAACTCGCGAACCTCGCCGAAGCTGCCGGCATCAAGAACGGGGTGGTGCACGACAAGCTGTACCTGCCGGGCATGCAGAAGCTCAAGCGCCTCGTGGACTCCGGATTCTTCGGCCGCATCCTCTCGGTGCGCGGCGAGTTCGGCTACTGGGTCTTCGAGGGCGGCTGGCAGGACGCCCAGCGCCCCAGCTGGAACTACCGCACGGAGGACGGCGGCGGCATCGTCATCGACATGTTCCCGCACTGGAGCTACGTCCTGGAGAACCTCTTCGGCAGGGTCGAGTCCGTCTACGCCCGCGCGGTCACGCACATCGACGAGCGCGTCGACGAGCAGGGCCACCCCTACCGGGCCACTGCGGACGACGCCGCCTACGCCGTGTTCGAGCTGGAGGGCGGCATCGTGGCCCAGCTCAACTCGAGCTGGACCGTCCGGGTGAACCGCGACGAGCTCGTGCAGTTCCAGGTGGACGGCACGCACGGCTCGGCCGTCGTGGGGCTGTTCGGCTGCAAGATCCAGCCGCGCAACGCCACGCCGAAGCCGGTCTGGAACCCGGACCTCGAGGACACGCACGACTACGACGCCGACTGGATCGACGTCCCCACCAACGAGGTGTTCGAGAACGGTTTCAAGACCCAGTGGGAGGAGTTCCTGCGCCACGTCCTGGAGGACGGGCCGCACCCGTACGACTTCCTCGCCGGTGCCCGCGGAATGTACCTCGCGGAGCAGGGGCTCGAGAGCTCCCGCTCCGGACGCCGCCTCGAACTGCAGGACGTGCGCACTGCCGTGCTCCCCCTCGAGGAAGCGGTCACGCTGGCATGATTACCCTCGTCGATGCGGCGGGGACTCCATCCGCCGTCGAACTCCAGCCCGCGCCGTCGTTCTCCAAGCCGACCGCGCCCCTGACCAGCCGGACCGTGTATGCGGCGGCGCACGTGGTCCCCCGCACGACGGCGGAGAACGTGCCCGGCGCTGCAGCGGACCTCGACTGGGATGCGACCCTCGCGTTCCGGCACCACCTGTGGTCCTGGGGGCTCGGCGTCGCGGATGCGATGGACACCGCCCAGCGCAACATGGGGCTCGACCCCGCCGCGACCCGCGAACTCATAGCGCGCAGTGCTGCCGAGGCCCGTTCCGTCGGCGGCGCCCTCGTGGCCGGTGTGAACACGGACCACGTCGAGGACCGCGTGATCTCCCTCGACGCCGTGATCGACTCCTACAAGGACCAGCTCCACTTCACCGAGGACGCAGGCGCGTCCGTGGTCCTGATGGCGAGCCGGCACCTCGCCCGCGCCGCACGGACCGCCGAGGACTACCAGCGCGTGTACTCCGAGGTGCTGGCAGCGGCCGGCGCCCCCGTGATCCTGCACTGGCTCGGCAGCGCCTTCGACCCCGAACTCGGCACCTACTTCGGCTCGGCGGACACCGACACGGCGTCCTCGACCCTGCTGAAGATCATCGCCAACTCCCCCGACAAGGTGGCGGGCGTCAAGATGAGCCTGCTCGATGTGGACTCGGAGCGGGCGGTCCGTGCACAGCTCAACGCTCCCGCACGCATGTTCACCGGAGACGATTTCAACTACGTCTCCCTCATCGGCGGGGATTCGTCGGGCTACTCCGACGCACTCCTCGGCGCCTTCGCCGCGCTCGGTCCGCACGCGTCGGCGGCCGTCCAGGCGCTCGACGCCGGCGACTCCGACGCGTACTCACGGATCCTCGGTCCCACCGAAGCACTCTCACGCCAGATCTTCGCGGCGCCGACGTTCTACTACAAGACGGGCGTGGCCTTCCTCAGCTGGCTCAACGGGCACCAACCCGGCGTCGGCATGGTCGGCGGGCTGCACGCGGCCCGCAGCCTGCCGCACCTGTCGGAGATCGTCCGCCTCGCGAACCAGTGCGGGGCGCTCGAACAACCCGAGCTGGCCCGTGAACGCTGGCACGCACTGCTGCGCGTGAGCGGGGTGGCGGCATGACGCCGAACGAGCGCCTGTCGATCAACCAGGCCACCATCAAGTACGCCCCCCTTCGCGAGGCGCTCCGGGTGACCGCCGATGCCGGCATCGCCGGCATCGGCCTGTGGCGGGACTCCGTGGAGGCAGCCTCGCTGCCCGAGGCCGCACGGCTGCTCGCCGATTCGGGACTGCGGTTCTCCAGCCTCTGCCGCGGCGGCTTCTTCACCGTGCCGGAGGGCCGGGCACGCCGCGCCGCGATGGACGACAACCGGAGGGCGATCGAGGAGACCGCCCAGCTCGCGGCTGCCGGCGCCGCAGGTTCCGCCGCGGTCCTCGTCATGGTCGCCGGCGGTCTGCCCCAGGGATCGAAGGACCTCGCAGGAGCCCGTGCGATGGTGCAGGACGCCCTCGGGGAGCTGGCGTCCGACGCCGAGGCCGCGGGGGTGACGCTCGCCCTCGAGCCGCTCCATCCGATGTACGCCTCCGATCGGGCCGTCATCTCCACGCTGAAGCAGGCCCTCGATCTCGCCTCGCCGTTCCCCTCCTCCGTGGTCGGAGTGGTCGTCGACACCTTCCACGTCTGGTGGGATCCGGAGCTGTCCGGGCAGGTTGCGCGGGCAGGCGCGGAGGGCCGGATCGCGAGTTACCAGGTCTGCGACTGGAAGACCCCCCTCGCCGCGGACGTCCTGCTGTCCCGCCACTACCCGGGCGACGGCGTCATCGACTTCGCGGCGATCACCCGTGCCGTCACGGCGGCCGGGTATGCCGGAGATGTCGAGGTGGAGCTCTTCAACCAGGACATCTGGGACACTCCGCCGGCGGACGCCGTCGCACGGACCGTCGAGGGTTTCGAGGCGAACGTCGCGCTGCACCTGGGCGCCCTGAGCGGCGACGCCCGGCCGTAGCATCGGCGGTAGCATCGGCCCATGGAATCTACCGAGGTGATCCGGCGGTACTGGTCGTCGGTGTGGAGCAGGGACTGGAAGGCCGTCGGTCAGGTACTGGCCGAGGACGTGGAGGTGTTCTGGCCCGTCACGCGCGAGGTCATCCGCGGCCGGGACAATATGGTGGCCGTGAATTCCGAGCGTCCGAACGGCTGGAGCATCGACGTCCTGAACGTCTACCACGCCGGCGAGGTGGTGGTGTCCGAGGTCCAGGTGCCACAGGAGGACGTCGGCATCTTCCGCGTCGTGTCGATCTGGACCGTGACCGACGGTGTCATCAGCTCGGGCCGCGAGTACTGGACGCAGTACGGCGGGGAGGAGTGCAGGGACTGGCGCCGCAGGTATGCGAACGTGGGCGACCTGCCCTCCTGAGGACCCGGCGGCAGCAGGCGTTCGATCCGCCTGCATGCCGACCTCGGCCGGGGCCCGGAATCGTCGCGCGGCTCGTCGGGCATCGACGGTAGGGGCTGGCCATACCCCCGGCCCACACCATATGCTAAGCATGCTGATGAATCAGCGAACGTATCCCACCAGCCAAGGAGGGCAAGATGGCCACGAAGGTCGAAGAAACCGTTGTAGTGAATCTTCCAGTGACGACCGTGTACAACCAGTGGACGCAGTTCGAGGAATTCCCGCACTTCATGGGCGGCATCAAGCAGATCACCCAGCTCAGCGACGACCGCCTCGAGTGGGTCGCGGAGATCGGCGGGATCCGCCGCCAGTGGGAAGCACGAATCCTCGAGCAGGTACCGGACCGGAAGGTCTCGTGGGCGGCGACGGAGGGTGCGACCAATGCGGGCACCGTCTCCTTCGAGGACCTCGGCGGGACGACCCGCGTCAACCTGGTGCTGGAATACGAGCCCGAGGGACTCGTCGAGAAGATCGGCGACAAGCTGAACGTGGTGGAGAACCAGGCGAAGGCCGACCTCCAGAAGTTCAAGGCATTCATCGAGTCGGAGAGCTACTCCACCGGCGCCTGGCGCGGCACCGTGGCCGGGCAGCCCGGGACTCCCACCGTCGCTGACGCGGAGCAGTCCCGCGGCGACAGCGGCAAGGCCGGCGTCTCCGGCAAGGTTGCCGCAGGAGTAGGTGTCGCGGCGGCTGCCGCCGTGGCAGGAGTCGCCGCAGCAGCAGCGAACAAGGGCAAGGAAGAGGAGACCGAGACCGAGGTCTCCACCGTCCCGGTCACCACGACCACCCCTCTCGCGCACGAGACGTCCGTCCCCGCGACCACCCCCGTCGTGACCGACACGGACGTCGACGCCGTTCCCGCCGTGGACGGGATCCCGGGCTCGGGCGTCCCCTCGGACAGCCAGGGCCTCGAGGACGACACGCTGACCGACCGCGACCCGATCAACCGTCGGGGCACGCTCTAGTCCCAGCAGTTCCGCGGATGGGCCGGACTCCTTCGGGGGTCCGGCCCTTGCGCGTTCCGGCCCCGACCACCGGGGCGGGTCCGGAACGCCCTGCCCTCCCGGGTCTCAGGCGTCCGGGAGGATCAGACCTCCGGGAGGACGATGCTCGTGACCGGCAGGGACGGGTTCGTCCCGAAGGCGATGCCGCTCGGACGGCCGCCATCCAGCACGATCTGCGCCCCGAGGGCGGCGACCATCGCCCCGTTGTCGGTGCAGAGCGACGGCGCCGGGACGGTCAGGGTGATTCCCGCGGCGGCGCAGCGCTCCGCCGTGAGCTCGCGGAGTCTCCTGTTGGCTGCGACTCCACCGCCCAGGAGGAGGTTGGTGATGCCGTGCTCCCGGCAGGCGAGGACGGCCTTCGACGTGATGATGTCCACGACGGCCTCCTGGAAGGACGCGGCGATGTCCGCGACGGGGAGCTCCAGCCCCGCGGCCTCGTACTGTTCCACGGAGCGGGCGACGGCGGTCTTGAGACCGCTGAAGGACCAATCGTAACGATGCGGGCCCGGCTCCTCGGCCGTCCCCATGTACTTCGGCTGCGACAAGCCTCGCGGGAAGCGGATGGCCTTCGGGTTGCCCTCCCGGGCCAGCCGGTCGATGGCGGGCCCACCGGGATAGCCGAGGCCGAGGATGCGCGCCGTCTTGTCGTACGCCTCGCCTGCGGCGTCGTCGATCGTGGATCCCAGCAGTTCGACGTCGCTCGCGATGTTCCCCACGCGCAGGATCTCGGTGTGCCCGCCGGAGACCAGGAGCGCGCCGAGGTTGGGCGGCAGGCCTCCGGCGAAGGTGCCGCCGACCATCCCGACCCCCACGTGCGCCACGAGGTGGTTGATCGCGTACAGGGGCTTGCCGGTGGCGACTGCGAGCGCCTTTGCCGCGGAGACGCCGACCATGAGCGCACCCGAGAGGCCCGGCCCGGCCGTGACGGCGATGGCGTCGATCTCGTCGAGGGTGACACCGGCGTCGTCGAGCGCGGCCTGGAGCGTCGGCACGAACGCCTCGAGGTGTGCGCGGGAGGCGATCTCGGGGATGACTCCGCCGAACCGCACGTGCTCGTCCATCGAGGACGACACCGTATTGGTCAGCAGCTGCGTGCCCCGGACGATGCCGACACCGGTCTCGTCGCAGGAGGACTCGATGCCCAGGATCAGGGGACCAGGGGTATCCCCTGCGGTTGCAGGGCCCCCTGGATCGGCGGTGTTCACTGCTCGCCTCCTTCGGCGGCCGGCAGGACGAGCCTCATGATCCAGGCGTCGATGCCGTCCCTGTAGTAGTTGCGCCGGGTGTGGATCTTCCGGAAACCGAACCGCGTGTACAGCTGCTGGGCGCGGGGATTGTCGGCGCGCACCTCGAGCATCACGTTGTCGGCGCCGCGCCGCCGGGCCTCGGCGAGCAGTTCGGTGAGCAGAGTCCGCCCGATGCCCCGGCCCTCGAAGCCCGGCAGCACGCCGATGGTCTGGATGTCGGCCGTCGTGTCGATGACCATCAGGCCCGCGTACCCCACCGGGTCGCCGTCGACCTCGGCCACGATGTACCGGCGTGTGTCCGGCTGGAAGAACTCGGTGTAGAACATCTCGAGCGGCCAGGCGTCGGTCGGGAACAGCTCGTTCTCCAGCCGCCCGATCGTCTCGATGTCCTCGAAGGCCATGTCCCGCACCGTGAAGCCCGCGTCGGAGCCGGTGCCGTCGGAGCTCGCGCCGTCGGAGCTCATGCCGTCGGAGCTCATGCCGTCGCCCGCTTCCGGGGTCCGGGGACCTGGGCGTCGGATTCGCGCAGGTACAGCGGGGAGGTGTCCTGCAGCGGCTCCCCCGCGAGGAGGCGCAGCCGGGCCACGCGGCCGAGCGAGGCGGCGTCTGGATCCGTGAGGGTCCCGACCCCTTCGACGTCGTCGGGGTACAGGGCCGCCGCCCGGCCCACCAACGGCAGGCCCTTCGGCAGGCCGGCCGCCGGACCGACGTGGGGGCCGTCGAGGAGTTCGGGCAGTGCCGGGTGGGCGTCCCGTCCGGGCCGGATGCCGTTGCTGGACGGCGCGCGGTACGCGGCCCAGTAGACCTCACCCCGGCGCGCGTCCGTTCCCACGAGGAACTCGCTCCCTGCCGGGATGGTGCCGCTCGCGGTGGCATCGAAGGCCAGCGCGTCGAGGCTCATGACCCCGTGGAGTGGTACCCCCCAGACGAAGGCGAGGGTCCGCGCGGTCACGAGTCCGGCACGCAGTCCCGTGAAGGGTCCGGGTCCGACGCCCGCGACCACGGCGTCGAGGTCCGCGCCGGCCACGCCGGCATCCACCAGGATGCGCTGCACCGCCGGGGCGAGGACCTCCGCGTGGGAGCGCGTGTCGGCGCTGCCGAACCGGGCGACGACGTCGTCGTCGCGCAGGAGCGCGACCGTGGCGGCGGCGGAGGTGTCGAGGGCGAGAAGAAGCACCCATCCAGCCTAGTCGAGCGGGAGTGCCGGCTGCCGTCCGCTCCAGCGCGGGCCGAAGCCCGAGAGGGTGACGCTGCGCACCTCGTCCTCGCAGTCGTCGTCGAAGTCGGTCACCGGACCGCCGGACGCCGCGTCGGTGCTTCCCAGCGGCCGCACGATGTCGACCCGCAGCCAGCTGTCGCTCAGGTGCTCCACCCGGCCGGCTCCCCATTCGATGACGGTGACATTGGCTGCCATGGTGGCTTCGAGGTCGAGGTCGTCGACCGCAGCGGCGCTGTCCAGCCGGTACGCATCCACGTGGACGAGGCCCGGTCCGCCGGCCGTCGCCGCGTGCTGGCGGACGAGCACGAAGGTCGGCGAGATGATGCGGTCCTCGACGGACAGTCCCCGCCCCAGTCCCTGCGTGAAGGTCGTCTTGCCCGCACCGAGCTCCCCCGACAGGACCAGGAGATCCGCCGGACGAAGGTGGGGGGCGAGCGCGGCGGCGAGCCCCTGCAGCTCGGCGGCGGAGCCGACGGCGTACGTCCGGGCCCACTCAGGCGTCACGGCCCGCCTCCTGTGCGCTGTCCCGGGCACTGTCCTGTGCGCCATCCTGTGCGCCGTCCCGGGCCCTGTCGATGTAGACGCGCTCGACACGGCCGCTGATCCGGGTGACCACCTCGTAGTTGATGGTCTGCGCGGCGGCAGCCCAGTCCTCCACGGGGGGAGAGCCGGTCCCGCCGAACAGGACGGCTCGCTTGCCCAGCGGGCTGTCGGGCGAGTCGACCAGGCCCGTCGTACCGAAGTCGATGACAAGCTGGTCCATGGCGATGCGCCCCACCACGGGGTAGATCCTGGTGCCCACCAGGACGGGCGCGCCGGTCGCGATGCGCGGGACGCCGTCGGCGTAGCCGACGGGGATGAGCCCGAGCGTCGTCGGCTTCTGCGTGCGGTAGGCGTACCCGTAGGAGACGCCCTGGCCGGCGGGCACCTCCTTGCAGTTGGAGACGATGGTGCTGAGCGTCATGACGGGCTGCAGTCCGAGGTCGGCGGACCCCTGGTCGGAGAAGGGCGAGAGGCCGTAGATGCCGAGGCCCACGCGGACCAGGTCGAAGTGGCAGTCGGGCCGCGAGAACGTCGCAGGGGTGTTGGCCAGGTGGCGGACCTCGACGTCGATCCCCGCGTTCTCCGCGGCGGCGACGGCCTCACGGAACGCCTGCACCTGCAGGTCGGTCTCCGGCCGCGCGGGTTCGTCCGCGACGGCGAGGTGGGAGAAGATCCCGACGACGCGGATCAGCCCTTCCTCCTGGTACTGCGCCGCCCTGCTGAGCAGGGCGTCCCACTTGTCCGGCGGGCAGCCGTTGCGGCCCAGCCCGGTGTCGATCTTCAGATGCACGATCGCGGGCCGCTCCAGTTCGCGGGCCGCCGCGGTGACGTGCTCCAGCTCCCACCCGGAGATCCCGAGGTCCAGCCCGTGCTCGACGCCGGCGACGAAGTCGGTCCCGGACGTGTGCAGCCACGCGAGGATCGGGGCTTCGATGCCCGCCTTGCGCAGCCGGACGCCCTCGCTGACGTGGGCGACTCCGAGCCAGGCCGCGCCCGCCTCCAGGGCGGCCCGCGCTACCGGAACGGCGCCGTGGCCGTACGCATCGGCCTTGACGACGGCCATCACGCGGGCCGGATGGGCGATGTCGCGGAGGTGGCGGATGTTGTGCCGAAGGGCGTCGAGGTCGATTTCTGCGGCACGTTCGGTGGAAGTCACTCAGCCCATTCTGCCAGTTCTCGTGAGGGCGTTCCGGCGGAAGCAGCCGTTCGGGAGCGGCTGGATCCGGGTTGCGTGGGGCGGGCCGGGGATGGAAGATCGACTCCGTGTCCGATTCCCGGCCGAGCGGCCACCCGTGCGTCCTCCCGGGTGATGACGGACGGCCGTGCGGGCGCGACTCCGGCGGTACGCCCTTCCCGCTGTGCCCCGCCCACGTGGAGCTGGTCGTCGAGTGGGCCGGGACGGAGTGGGGCACCACCGACCTGCTGCCGGCGCCCTGCCGCGCCTGCGGGTCGCGGCTCGGAGTACGGTACCCGTCCGGGTGGGCGTGCGCGGCCTGCGAGTGGCGCGTCGATGATGTCCTCGACGACGGACTGCCGCCCCCACGCGTCGACGTCGTCTACTACATCCGCTTCCAGGACCGCGTCAAGATCGGGACGACGGCGAACCCGCGCCGGCGGCTGGCCCGGATCTGGCATGACGAGGTACTCGCGTTCGAGCGCGGCGACCGGCTCGTCGAGCACCGCCGCCACGAGCAGTTCGCGGCCTGGCGCCTCGACCGCTCCGAGTGGTTCACGCTCGCGCCCGAGGTGGAGGACCATATCGGCCGTCTCGCCGCAGGGGTCGACGATCCCTGGGCACGGTACGCGCGCTGGCTCGGGGAGGCGGCCGCCCTGCGGGGGTAGCCGGTACCCCGGCGGACCCCCGTCACAGGGTGCCGGGCATCTCCCCGCGCCAGGTGGGCATGCGCGACGGCGACGCGTCGGAGTGCCGCGCGATGGTCGCCGTCGCCCGGCGGACCGCCTCGACGGGCACGTCGGAGACCAGGTCCTCCAGAAAGGCGTAGCGGCGCAGCCACTGCTTCCGGACGCCGTCGCGCCCCGCGCTGACCCGGCGCCACCAGTCGGCGATGTCACCCCACCCGGGTGCGGCCAGTGAGCCACCCACGTGCTGCACGGACAGCGAGGCGCAGAGGTTCGCGAAGCTGAGGCGGTCGGCGAGCCGAAACCCCGCCAGGTCGCCCATGACGAATGCCGCGCCGAAGCAGTCGCCCGCCCCGGTCGGATCGTAGGCGGAGACGGGCAGGGCGGGCACCCATTCCTCCTCACCCGTGAGCGAGTCGATGGCCATCGCACCCTGCTGGCCGACCGTCACGACGGCCACGGGCACGCGGTCGGCGAGGGAGTAGAGGGCCGCCCAGGGGTCCTCCGTCCGGGTGTACGCCATGGCCTCGCCGGCATTGGGCATGAACGCGTAGAAATGCTCGAGCGAGGAGAGCGTCTCCGGCGCCCACTCCCCCGCCGGGTCCCAGCCGACATCACCGAACAGCTTCGTGCCGCCGGCCGCGGCCGTCAGCGCCCACGGTTCCATCTCCTGCTCCAGTCCGACGATGGCGGCCCGGCACGACGGCGGTGTCCCGATCAGGTCCGTGGCGCGCAGCGGTGACGGGTGTCCGTGCGTGATCATCGAGCGGTCGTGGTGCACCGACAGGGACACCGTGACCGGGGAATGCCACTGCCCGAAGACACGGGACCGCGAGAGGTCCACGTGCTCCTGGTCCTGCAGTACGTCCCAGTTGAACTGGCCGTACCCGTCGTCGCCGAAGGCCGCAGAGAGGGTAGTGCGGAGTCCCAGCCTGCTCGCGGCGATGGCCTGGTTGGCGATACCGCCGGGCCCGGACCCCATGCCGTCGGTCCACACCTCCGTGCCCGGGGACGGAAGCTGCTCCAGGCCGGTGAAGATGATGTCGAAGAACACCTGCCCGGCGAGCAGGAGGTCGAATTCGGGTCCGTCGGGGCCACGCAGAGCCGCCAGCGGATCGAAGCGGTGCTGTTGGGACATGTACGGCACAATACTTGCAGAACGCCGAACGCGGGCGGCGGTACCGGAACGTGCGGAGCCCGACGACGGCGACTCCCGCAGGAGGAGAACAGGCCACGACGGAAGCAGGACGAACGGTGCCCACAGCGGACGGAACCGGTGCCACCCTCGTCATCGTCGGCGGCGGAGGCTTCCGGGTGCCCCTCGTGTACCGCGCCCTCGCCGGCGGACCCTTCGCCGGGCTCGTGTCCGACGTCGTCCTGCTCGACGCGCTGCCAGAGCGGGCGCATGCCATCGCCCGGGTGCTCGACGCCCTGCCGGCGACCGGCGGCGGCCCCGCACCGTCGGTCCGGGTGGAGGAACGCCTCGAGGACGCGCTGCCCGGTGCGGATATCGTCTTCGCCGCGGTCCGCAGCGGCGGAACGGAGGGACGCATCCTCGACGAGCGTGTGGCCCTGTCCGCCGGGCTGCTCGGGCAGGAGACCGTGGGCGCGGGCGGCATCTCCTACGCCCTGCGCTCCATCCCGGACATGATGCGGGTCGCCGCTTCCCTGCGCGACCTCGCCCCGGACGCATGGCTCATCAACTTCACGAACCCCGCCGGGATGGTCACGGAGGCGGTCTCCACCGTCCTCGGCTCCCGGGTGATCGGCATCTGCGACTCGGCATCGGGACTCATCACGCGGGCCGCACGGGCGGCGCAGGTGGATCTGCAGGGCTCGCTCGCCGGCGTCGACTACGTAGGGCTGAACCACCTGGGCTGGCTCCGGGGGCTCGACGGCGGCGGGGGCGACCGCCTCCCCGGCCTGCTCGCGGATCCGCTGCGCCTGTCCGGCTTCGAGGAGGGCCGCCTGTTCGGTCCGGACCTCCTGCGGGTCCTCGGCGCCCTGCCCAACGAGTACCTGTTCTACTACTACTTCCACCGCGAGGCCCTGCTGTCGATCCGCAGCGCGGATCGGACGCGCGGGGAGATCCTCCGGGATCAGCAGCGTGGCCTCTACCCGCACCTCGCTGCGGCCGACGATCCGTTCGCCGTGTGGGAGGACGCCCGGCGGGAACGGGAGTCCGGCTACCTCGCCGAGGCGCGTGCGGCGGACGAGGAGCGGGACGAGGCGGACCTCGCCGGCGGGGGCTACGAGCGCGTGGCCCTCCAGGTCATGCGGGCGCTGCTCACGGGCACGCGCTCGGAACTCGTCCTGAACGTCCGTAACGGGTCCACCTTCCCCGGGCTGCCGGAGGACGCCGTCGTCGAGGTTCCGTCCGTCGTGGACGCGGACGGCGCACGGCCGCTTCCCGCCGCGCCCCTGACCCCGCACCAGCTCGGTCTCATGTCCGCGGTGAAGGCCGTCGAGCAGCAGACGATCCGGGCGGCGGTGCACCGGGACCGCGACGCCGCGCTGCGGGCCCTGGCCGGACACCCCCTGGTCGATTCGTTCCATGCGGCGACGAGGGTCCTCGCAGGCTACGAGGAGGCGTTCCCCGCGCTGAAGGCGTCCTGGGCCGGCTGAGCCTGCCCGCGTCCCCCCCTACGCCCCTCAGGCGTCGCCGTGCATCTGGCGCCGGACCGCCTCGACGCCGAACGGCAGGAGAGCGGTGTCCGTGGTGGCAGCGATCCAGGAGAAGCCCGCCCCGGCGAGCAGCACGGCCCGTCCGGGTGTTCCGGCGTAGGCGCCGGCCAGGATCCCGGCGTTCCTGCAGGCACGGACGATCCGTCCGAGCGGCGCGCTGTCACCGGTGGACGCCAGGAGGTCCTCCACGTCCAGTCCCAGGGCGAGCGAAAGATCGAACGGACCGACGAAGATCATGTCCACCCCGGGCACGGAGGCGATCTCCTCGACGGCGTCGAGCGCGGCGGCGGTCTCGACCATCACCGCGCACAGCGGGACGTCGTGGGGTCCGCCGTCGGACCCGGGGCCGTACGCCGGCCGGCTGCCCTGCAGCGGACCCCAGCTGCGGACGCCGTGCGGCGGGTAGCGGCTCGCCGCCACAGCCGCTTCGGCGTCGGCGACGCTGCTGACGAGGGGGACGACGACGCCGTCCGCACCGGCGTCGAGCGCCCGGCCGATCAGCGCGGCGTCGTTGGCGGCCACGCGCACGAGCATCGGGGCTGCGTCCGCCGACCGGCCGCCGAGGGTGTCGCGGAGGGAGCGGTCGTCGAAGTGGCCGTGCTGGGCGTCGAGGCCCACCCAGCCGAGACCGGACCGCGCGAGTTCGCCGGTCAGGCGGGGCTCGCCGAGCGTGGCCCAGGCGCCGAGCAGCGGATCAGGGGACGGTGTTCCGGGAGTCATGCCCCCATTGTGTCCGACCCCGGGCTTCGTGGCGCTCGGCGGCGCCGGACGGTGGTCCGGACGGCGGGCCGGGACCGCCGTCCGGACCGGGGCATCAGGCGTCGAGCGCCCGGGCCCACAGGTTGATGTCCGAATCGACGGCGAACTCGTCGATGGCGCGCAGCTCCTCGGACGTGAAGTCGAGGTTCCGCACCGCCGCCAGGCTGTCCTCCAGCTGCCGCACGCTGGACGCACCGATGAGCGCCGACGTGATGGGCGTGCCCTTGGCCTGGGGACGGAGGATCCAGGCGATGGCCATCTGGGCGAGGCTCTGTCCGCGCTGCTCCGCGATCCCGTTGAGGCCGCGCACGCGGCGGAGGTTGTCCTCCGACAGGTGGTCCTCCGACAGCGACTTGGCGGCAGCCGCCCGCGAATCCGCCGGCACGCCGTCGAGGTAGCGGCTCGTCAGCAGCCCCTGCGCGAGCGGGGAGAACGCGATGGAACCGGCGCCGACGGTCTCGAGGGCCTCGGGAAGGTTCGGCGTCCCGTTCTCCACCCAGCGGTTGAGCATCGAGTAGGAGGGCTGGTGGATGAGCAGCGGGGTGCCCAGGTCCTTCAGGATCGCTGCGGCTTCCAGGGTTCGCTCGGGCGAGTAGGACGAGATGCCCGCGTACAGGGCGCGACCGGACCGGACGGCCGTGTCCAGGGCACCCATCGTCTCCTCGAGCGGGGTCCCGGGATCCGGGCGGTGGCTGTAGAAGATGTCGACGTAGTCGAGGCCCATCCGCTCGAGCGACTGGTCCAGGCTCGCCAGCAGGTACTTCCGCGAGCCGAAGTCCCCGTACGGGCCGGGCCACATGTCGTAGCCGGCCTTGCTCGAGATGACGAGTTCGTCGCGGAACGGCCGGAAGTCGTCCTTCAGGTGCCGCCCGAAATTGGTCTCGGCGCTTCCGTAGGGCGGCCCGTAGTTGTTGGCCAGGTCGAAGTGGGTGACGCCGAGGTCGAACGCCCGGCGCAGGATGTCCCGCTGCGTGTCGAAGGGCTTGTCGTCCCCGAAGTTGTGCCACAGTCCGAGGGACACGGCGGGCAGGTGCAGGCCGCTCTTTCCCACGCGGCGGTAGGGCATCTTCTCATAACGGTCTTCAGCGGGGTGGTAGGTCATCCCTTCATCCTAGGCGAGCGTCCCCCGCGGAGTTCAGGCGCCTGGACCTGCTGGAGCCGGAGGTGCGCCTGGACCTGCTCCGCCGACCCGGTCCTGCGCGGAGGGCGGACCGCCCGGACGGAGCGGTTCCGCCCGCCGGCCTTCGCCGCGTACAGCGCCCGGTCCGCGGCGGCGATGGAGGCATCGAGATCGTAGCCGGCTGCCTCGAGAGCGGCGACGCCGTAGCTCACCGTGGGCATCTGGACGCCTCCGGGCGTCGAGTGTCCGCGCAGGGCCCTGCTCACCTCCCGGGTGATGTCCTCGCTCCGCGCAAGGGACGCGCCGGGCAGCAGGAAGACGAACTCCTCGCCGCCGTAGCGTCCTACCAGGTCCGTGGACCGGACGGTGTCCGTGCTGGCCTCGGCGAACGCCTTGAGCACCTCATCCCCCGCGGCGTGCCCGTGCGTGTCGTTGACGGCCTTGAAGAAGTCGAGGTCCGCGAGGATCAGCGTCCCGGGGCTGCCGGTGCGCGCCAGCCGGTCCAGCTGGACGCGCGCGAGGTCCAGGAAGCCCGCGCGGTTGAGGAGCCCGGTCAGCGAGTCCCTGTCCGCGCGCCTGCGGAGGTCCGTGGCGATCTGCTCGGCGCTGAGGGCGGCAGCGCTGAAGGACACGACGACGAGGAGGAGCATGGTGATCAGGGTGGTGATCCCCGAACCGAAGTAGGTCGTGAAGACGTAGCCGTCCTGGCCGCCGGCGACGAACGCGATGCACCGCCCCAGGTAGAGGAGCGCGAGGAACCCGGACGCGAACGCCAGCGGCGCCTGCACCCTGCTGTAGCTGCCGGGCAGGCGCCACAGCTCCCAGGAGGCGAGGCCGATGGTCAGGGACATCATGCCGAGGAACACCGGGCCTCCCGACCACGTGTTCGTCGCGGGGCTGTCGACCACCGAACCGAGCAGGGTCAGGAGCGGAGCCGCCGACAGCTGGAGCCACGCGGGTTCGCTGGTGCGGAGGGTCCGCGCACCGGCCCAGACGCTGGTGGCACCCATCACCAGCAGCGTGTTGCCCAGCGGGTTGGCCCACACCTGGTGGGCGGTGCCGTCCAGCAGGTACGCGGAGGAGCCCGTGAAGAAGAACGCGATGGCGGCGCACCACCAGGCGCTGTAGGCGGACCGGGTCTGGCGGAAGGCGACGGTGTAGAACAGCACGAAGAGGGTGACGGCAAGAGCGCCGAACGCCACCCGCAGTGTCGTGATGTCCAGGGTCATGGTGTTCCTGCCGCCTCGTGCTCCCCGGTCCCGTTCCGCTGCAGGAACGCGACCGGCCTTCCCTCCAGGAAGGAGTCCTAGCCCAGTATGCCGGAGTCCTCGGACGCTTTGGCCGATCCGGTCCCCGGTCCTGTCCGAACCCCTGCGGAGTCCCCGAGCTACCCTGCGGAGAGGTTGAGGACGAGCGAGCCGTGAGGCGGCACCTGCACGCCGTCGTCGAGCAGGCCCATCCCGTCAACCGTGGACAGCAGGACCTCCGCATCGGCCCCGCGCACGGGCACGGTGACCGGTGCGTCGCCGAGGTTCAGGACGACGGCGGTGCTGCCGCGGTGCAGGACGATCCAGCGGTGCTCCTCGTCGAAGTCGACCGAGATGCTGCCGAAGTCGGCGTCGCGCAGTTCGGGGCGGGAGCGGCGCAGGCGGATCAGTTCACGGTAGGTGGCGAGCAGTTCGGCGTGGTGCCCCTGCTCCACCTCCGCCCAGTCCAGCTTCGCCGACGCGAAGGTCGCCGGGTCCTGGGGGTTGGGGACGTCCTCGGGCTTCCAGCCCATGCGCTCGAATTCCTTCAGGCGCCCCTCGGCGGTGGCTTTGCCGAGTTCCGGCTCCGGGTGGGAGGTGAAGAACGGCCACGGCGTGGACGCCCCGTACTCCTCCCCCATGAACAGCATCGGGGTGAAGGGTCCCAGGATGGTCAGGACGGCGGCCTGCGCGAGCTGCGCCGGGTTCAGCGTGGCGCTGATGCGGTCGCCGGCGGCCCGGTTCCCGATCTGGTCGTGGTTCTGGGCCGCGACGACGAGCTGGAGGGGCGAGACGCGGGACGGATCGATCTCGCGGCCGTGGTGGCGTTCCCGGAACGACGAGTAGGTCCCGTTGTGGAAGAAGCCCTTCTCCAGGACCTTCGCCAGGGCGCCGACCGAGTTGAAATCGAGGTAGTACCCCTCGGTCTCCCCCGTGAGGTTGACGTGCACCGCGTGGTGGAAGTCGTCGCTCCACTGGCCCGCGAGACCGTAACCGCCCACGTCGCGGCCCGAGATGAGCCGCGGGTTGTTGAGGTCCGACTCCGCGATCAGGAACAGCGGCTTGCCGAGTTCGGCGGCGCATTCGTCGGTACGCTCGGCGAATTCCTCGAGGATGTGGACGGCACGCTCGTCGTGGAGGGCATGGACGGCGTCCAGGCGCAGTCCGTCCACGTGGTAGTCCGTGAACCACATGAGCAGGTTCTCCACGACGTAGTCGCGCACCTCGTCCGACTGCGGTCCGTCGAGGTTCAGGGAGTCGCCCCAGGTGTTCGACATCCCCTCGGTGAGGTACGGGCCGAAGAGTCCGAGGTAGTTCCCGCTCGGGCCCAGGTGGTTGTGGACGACGTCCTGGATGACGCCGAGGCCCTTCTGGTGGGCGGCGTCCACGAAGCGCTGGTAGGCGGCCGGCCCGCCGTAGGTCTCCTGGACGGTGTACCAGAGGACCCCGTCGTAGCCCCAGTTGTGGGTGCCGTTGAAGGCGTTCACCGGCAGCAGCTCAACGAACTGGACGCCGAGGTCCACGAGGTGGTCGAGCTTCCCGATGGCGGCGTCGAGCGTCCCTTCCGGCGTGAAGGTGCCGAGGTGCATCTCGTAGATGACGCCGCCGTTGAGGCCGGGCGACTGCCAGGACTCGTCCTGCCAGTCGTGGGCGGACGGGTCGAAGGTGCGCGAGAGTTCGTGGACGCCGTCGGGCTGGCGGCGCGAGCGCGGATCGGGCACGGGCGTGCCGGATCCGTTGACGAGGTAGCCGTAGGAGACGTCGTCGGCCGCCGGAGCCTTGTCCGGGTGCCACCAGCCGCCCTCGCCCTGGGTCATGGGGTACTCGGTGCCGTCGGCGACGAGGGTGAGGGACTCGGCGCGGGGCGCCCAGACGTCGAACGGTGAGCTCATGATGCGTCCTCCTGGACCAGTAGGGCTACGGGGAAGGTGGAGAAGATGTCGGCCGCGCGTACGGTGCCGCCTCGGACGGCGGCACCGGTCAGGGCGCAGGTGTAGCTGCCGGGCGGGAGCTCGATGGTCGTTCCGCCCCATCCGCCGCGCTGCGCGAGTCCGTGGGGCAGGCGGGTGAGCAGCGTCACGGCGCCCCCGCGATCGAAGCCGAAGACGTGGTCCGCAGCCTGCCCGGACGCCGGGACGGCGGTGTACCCGGTGAACAGTTCGGGGCGGTCCCGGCGCAGCTTCAGGGCGCGGGTCACCACGAGCAGCTTCGCGTGCGCATCCGCCCCGAGCGGGGGCAGTGCCCCGAAGTTGAGGTCGGTGAGCACCTGCCGGCGTGCGTCGTAGTCCACCTCGCGGCGGTTGTCCGGATCCACGAGGGAGGTGTCCCAGAACTCCGTGCCCTGGTACACGTCCGGCACGCCGGGCATGGTCAGCTGGAGCAGTTTCAGGCCGATGGAGTTCGACCACCCCGCCTGCTGGATGCGCTCGACGAAGGCCGTGAGAAGCGTGGACACGGCGTCGTCGTCGAACGCGGCGTCCACGGCGGCGTGCAGGCCGCGCTCGAAGTCCTCGTCCGGGGCTGTCCAGTGCGTGCTGAGGTCCGCCTCACGCGAGGCCTTCTCCGCGTAGGCGTGGGCGCGTTCCCTGCTGAGCGGCCAGGCTCCGAGAAGCGACTGCCAGAGCAGGGGCGCGAAGGTCGGGTCCCCGATGGGTGCGCGTTCCTCGAGCTGCGCCAGGAGGCCTGTCCATTCGCCGGCGACCTCGGAGAGGACCGAGATGCGGGCACGGGTGTCCTCGCTGCGCTTGGTGTCGTGCGTGCTGAGCGTGGTCATGGCCAGCGGGCTGTCCGTCTCCCGCTCGAGCAGCCGCCGGTGGAGTTCCAGCGGATTCAGCGAGAAGATCGCAGGATCGGCGCCCACCTCGTTGAGCGAGACGAGCCGGGAGTAGCGGTAGAACGCCGTGTCCTCGACGCCCTTGGCCATGACCATCCCCGAGGTCTGCTGGAACCGCCGTGCGAGTTCCGTCAGCCCGTCCGCACCGTCCGCCCCGTCCAGGAAGGGGTTCAGGAGCGGGTGCAGCGCCGTGATGGTGTCTGCGAGATCGGGACGGCGCACCTGGGCGTCCCGCACCGCCTCGGCGAGGTGGTCGGCGCCGCCCGGGAGGTAGCTGCGGTAGACGGGGAAGCAGGTCAGCAGCTCGGCGATCGCATCGGCCGCGGAGCCTGCGTCGAGGTTCGCGCCTGCCGGCACGAGCCGCGCGAGGCGCAGCACCTCGGAGCGGAGGATGCCGTCGGCGATCCCGCGCTTGGTCCCGTGGATCATCTCGTGGAACGGCTCCACGGGCACGGACTGCGTGAGGACGTGCTCCCCGGCAGGGTCGGTGAAGAGCCGATCGATGTCGGCGAGCGCGTCGTAGCCCGTGGTGCCCTCGGTGGCCCAGTCCTCCGGGAGCTTCTCCCCCGGCTCGAGGATCTTCTCCACCAGGACGTAGGCACCGCCGGTCAGGGTGAAGAGGTCGTCGAGGTAGCCCTTGGGGTCGGCGAGTCCGTCCGGGTGATCGATGCGCAGCCCGTCCACGAGCCCCTCGTCGAACCACCGCTTCACCTCGCTGTGGCTCTCCTCGAACACCCACGGCACCTCGACGCGCAGGCCCGCCAGGGTGTTGACCCCGAAGAAGCGCCGGTAGTTCAGCTCGGCGTCGGCGCGGCGCCAGTTCACGAGTTTGTAGTGCTGGCGTGCGTGGACCTCGGCGCCCGTATCCCCGGGATGGGCCGTGCCCTCGGCGATCGGGTAGCGGTTGTCGTAGTAGTGCAGTTCGCCGTCGACCACGGTGAGCTGGTCGAGCTCGCCGTCGCCGTCGCCCAGGACCGGAACCCGGATGCGCCCGTTCCCTGCGTCCCAGTCGACGTCGAAGGCCTCCGCCATGCGTGAGCCGCGGCCCTCCTTCAGGAGCTCCCACCACCACGCGTTGTCGGCCGGCGTCTCGATGCCCATGTGGTTCGGGACGATGTCCACCAGCACCCCCATGCCCGCGGCCCGGGCCGCCTTGCTGAGTGCTGCAAGGCCGCCCGGACCGCCGCGGTCGGGGTCGACGGAGGTGGGGTCGGTCACGTCGTAGCCGTGGCCGGACCCCTTCTCCGCCGTCAGGATCGGCGACAGGTACACCCAGTCCACCCCGAGGTCGTGCAGGTACGGCACCAGGGCCGCGGCCCGATGCAGGTCGAACTCGCTCCGGATCTGCAGCCGGTACGTCGATTTCGGGGTCAACACGTGGGGGTCCTCCTGGGACGGTGGATGGGATGTACCTGTCGGGGTGGTGCTAGGGGGTTCCGGTCTTGGCGGTGACCTCGTTGGCGAGGATCGCCAGGGACGCCGCGACCGAGTGGTCCAGGTCCTCGACCTCGGAGTGCGCCCGCAGGACCACCATGGACTTCGCCTCGATCGAGATCGTGGCGCCGGCGGGGATCGCCTCGGTGTCGGCATACTTGCCGGCCGTGTCGATCACCTCGTCCCACGAGGTCCCGTACTCGTCGGAGGGAATCGTGAAGTCCACGGCCTCGTCATGGGCGTTGAAGTAGAGGAGGAAGTTGGCGTCGACGATGCGCTGGCCGCGCGCATCACGGCCCTGGATGCCCTGTCCGTTGAGGAACACACCGATCGAGCGGCCGAAGCCGCTGTTCCAGTCCTCGGGCGCCATCAGCTCGCCGGACGTGTCCAGCCACACGATGTCCGGCAGTGCCTCGCCCTCGCCGCGGCGCACGGGGCGCCCGTCGAAGAACCGGCGGCGACGGAACGTCGGGTGCTCGGACCGCAGGCGGTTGACGGCGGCGGTGAACTCGAGCAGCGGCTGGTCCATCTTGTCCCAGTGCACCCAGCTCAGTTCGGAGTCCTGGCAGTAGGTGTTGTTGTTGCCCTCCTGCGTCCGGCCCAGTTCGTCGCCGTGGAGCAGCATCGGGACGCCCTGCGAGAGCAGGAGGGTCGCGATGAAGTTGCGCTGCTGGCGCACGCGGATGGCGAGCACCTCGGGATCGTCCGTCGGTCCCTCGATGCCGCCGTTCCAGGAGCGGTTGTGCGATTCGCCGTCGTTGTTGTCCTCGCCATTGGCCTCGTTGTGCTTCTCGTTGTAGGACACGAGGTCCCGCAGGGTGAAGCCGTCGTGGGCGGTGACGAAGTTGATGGACGCCACGGGGCGCCGCATGCTGTGCTCGTAGAGGTCGGCCGAGCCGGTCAGGCGCGAGGCGAACTCGCCGATGCTCGAGGGCTCCCCGCGCCAGAAGTCGCGGACGGTGTCGCGGTACTTGCCGTTCCACTCCGTCCACTGCGGCGGGAAGTTGCCCACCTGGTAGCCGCCGGGACCGACGTCCCAGGGCTCGGCGATGAGCTTGACCTGCGAGACGATCGGATCCTGCTGCACGAGTTCGAAGAAGGCCGAGAGCCGGTCCACCTCGTAGAACTCGCGGGCGAGGGCGGAGGCGAGGTCGAAGCGGAAGCCGTCGACGTGCATCTCCGTGACCCAGTAGCGCAGCGAGTCCATGAGCAGCTGCAGGGAGTGGGGGTTACCGACATTGAGCGAGTTACCCGTACCCGTGGTGTCCATGTAGTACTGCTTGTCGTCCTCCACCAAGCGGTAGTAGGACGCATTGTCGATGCCGCGCATGGAGATGGTGGGGCCCATGTGGTTGCCCTCGGCCGTGTGGTTGTAGACCACGTCGAGGATGACCTCGATGCCGGCGAGGTGGAGTTCGCGCACCATGGCCTTGAACTCCTGGACCTGCTCGCCCTGGTCGCCCGTGGAGGTGTACTTGTTGTGCGGCGCGAAGAAGCCGATGGTGTTGTAGCCCCAGTAGTTCGAGAGGCCCTTCTCCTGCAGCGTGCTGTCGTTGACGAACTGGTGCACGGGCATCAGTTCGATCGCCGTGACGCCGAGCTTCTGCAGGTGCGCGATCACGGAGGGGTGCGCGATCCCGGCGTAGGTGCCGCGCTGCTCCTCGGGGACGTCCGGATGCAGCTGCGTGAGGCCCTTGACGTGGGCCTCGTAGATGACGGACTGGTGGTAGGGCGTCCGCGGCATGCGGTCGCCGTCCCAGTTGAAGAAGGGGTTGACGACGACGCCGAGCATCATGTGCTTGGCGGAGTCCTCGTTGTTGACGGAGTTCTCGTCGCCGAAGTTGTAGCCGAACAGCGCCTGGTCCCAGTCGAGGTCCCCGGACACGGCTTTCGCGTACGGGTCCAGGAGGAGCTTGTTCGGATTGCAGCGGTGTCCTTCGGCCGGGTTGTTGGGGCCGTGGACCCGGTAGCCGTACTTCTGTCCGGGGGTCACGTGCGGCAGGTACCCGTGCCAGACGTAGCCGTCGACCTCCTTCAGTTCGACGCGGGTCTCCGTGCCGTCGTCATCGAAGAGACAGAGGACGACCAGGTCCGCCACCTCGCTGTACAGCGCGAAGTTCGTCCCCGTGCCGTCATAGGTCGCTCCCAGGGGATACGCGTCGCCGGGCCAAAGTTCCATGAGTTCTCCTTGATGTCTTCTGCCGTGGGCGCCTCGGGGGCAGCCACGGTGATACTCGCAGTCGCCGGGGTCTTCGGACCCCGATTCCCTGCTTCATACATAGCGCATTCATCTGTCGGTGCGGTTAACTGCGTCCCTCACATCGCTAGGCGACGCTCCTCGAGGAGGTCCGCGACGACCGCGCCGATGTCGCCGGGCAGGTCCGAGACGACCACCGGGCCGCGCAGTGCGGCGCGCCGGCCGGCGCTTCCGTGGATCAGCGCCCCCGCCGCGGCGACTGCCGCCCACAGGTCCTCCTGCGCGACGCCGATCCGGCCCGCCGCGCCGCCGTCCTCCGCGAGGGTCGCCGCGAGCGCACCGACGATCCCGGAGAGCGTGTCCCCGGAACCGGCCGTGGCGAGCCAGGGCGTCGCGTCGGCCTGCACGAACAACGCCCCGGACGGCGCCGCGACGACGGTCGTGAACCCCTTGAGCAGCACCGTGGCGCCGGTCGTCTCGGCGGCCCGCAGCGCGAAGTGCGCGGGTTCGGCCTCGATCTCGGACCGCTCGGCGTCGAGGCCGCGCTCGGCCAGCAGCTGGCGCAGCTCCCCCGCATGGGGCGTCAGGATGACCTGGGGGCCCACGCGCTCGGGTACGGCGCCGAGCGCTCCGGCATCGACGATCGTGGGCAGACCCGAGGCGATGGCATCGACGGCGCGTCGGCGCTGGCCGTCGTCGTCCACGGCGCCCGGCCCCACGAGCCATGCCTGGGATCGGGCGTCCGCGACGGAACCGGCGGACGCCACGGCTTCCGGGTTCCGCTGGTGGATCAGGGCGGCGACGGCGTCGGGACCGAGGTAGCGGACCATGCCGACTCCGGTCGCGAGGGCTGCCCCGACGGCCAGGGCGGCAGCTCCCGGGTAGCGGGCCGATCCGGCGGCCACGCCGAGGACACCGCGCGAGTACTTGTGGTCCCCGGCGCGGGGCGGGCGCAGCAGGGCGGCGGCGTCGGAGGCGAGCAGGGTCCGGGCCACGGGGACGAAGGAGGAGAAATCGAGGCCGATGTCGACGACGTTCACCTCGCCGGCCGCCACGGCGCCCTCACCGATCAGGAGGCCGAGCTTCGCCGCCCCGAAGGTGACGGTCGCGTCGGCGGAGAGGACGGGCCCGTCGACGCGGCCCGAGTCCGTGCCGATGCCGCTGGGCAGGTCGCAGGCGACGACGATCGTGGAGCGCGTCCCGCGCGGACCGGCTGCCGCGTCGAAGGCCCCGACGAAGTCCGCGGCGGCTCCGCGGAGCCCTCCGCTGGCGCCGGTCCCGAGGATCCCGTCGATCAGGACGTCGGCGGCCGCGGCATGGGCGGCGAGCTCGGAGGGATCGGCGTCGTCGAGCCGGACGGTCGTCCCGCCCGCGCGGACGAAGGCCTCGAGCGAGGCCGCGTGCACGCGGTCGGCGGTGAGGATCGCGGTCGCCGCGACACCGCGGCGCAGGAGCCGCTCCCCCGCGTACAGGGCGTCGGCTCCGTTGTTGCCGCTCCCGGTGAGCACGACGGCGGTGGCTCCGTAGATGCCGCGCCCGTCGGCGCGCAGCAGGCCGAGCACCACGCCGAACAGCCCGTGGGCAGCCTTCTGCATCAGGGCGTTCCCCTGGCCGGCGTCGATGAGTGGTGCCTCCGCAGAGCGGACGTCACCACCGGAAAAGGCTGAAAGCATATGATCGAGCTTAGCGGTAAGCGGGCCGATGATCAGTACGGTTACTATTTCTTGCCGGACGGGATGCGGCCTTCCGCGACGACCATGGCTGTGGCAAGGCCCCCGTCGTGGCTGATGGAGAGGTGCCAGGTCTCGACGCCCCGGGCGCGTGCGGCGTCGGCGACGGTCCCGTCGATGACCACCGACGGCGCACCGGCCTCGTCGACGGCGATGGTGCAGTGCTGCCAGTTCATGCCCACCGGCGCACCGAGGGCCTTCGCGATGGCTTCCTTGGCCGCGAAGCGGGCAGCCAGGGAACGGGTATTGAGCCCGCGTTCGGACGGCACGAAGAGCCGCTCGACGAGGGCCGGGGTCCGCTCGAGCTGCTGCCGGAAGCGTTCGATGTCCACGACGTCGACGCCGATACCGACGATCATGCGGCGCACCGACGGGGTGCCGCCGCGGAGAACCGCGGCGGCACCCGGACCGGACTACTCAACCGTGACCGACTTCGCCAGGTTGCGCGGCTGGTCGACGTCGTAGCCCTTGGCACTGGCCAGGGCGAGCGCGAAGATCTGCAGCGGGACCGTGGTGAGCAGCGGTGCGAGGAGCGTCGGGGACGCGGGCACGTAGAAGACATGCTCGGAGTAGGCCTCGACCGAGGTGTCGCCCTGCTCCGCGATGACGATCGTGACGGCACCGCGCGCGCGGATCTCCTGGACGTTGGAGACCACCTTGGCATGCAGGGAGTCCCGGGCGCGCGGGGACGGCATGACCACCACGACGGGCTGGCCCTCCTCGATGAGCGCGATCGGACCGTGCTTGAGCTCACCGGCGGCGAAGCCCTCGGCATGGATGTAGGCGAGCTCCTTGAGCTTGAGTGCGCCCTCCATGGCCACGGGGAAGCCGACGTGGCGGCCGAGGAAGAGCACCGACTTCGCGTTTGCCATGTCCGCGCCGAGCTGCTTGATCTTGTCGGCGTCGTCGAGGATGGCCTGGATCTTCGCGGGGATCTCCGAGAGGTCCGCGAGCACGTCGGCGATCTCGTCACGGAACTTGTTGCCGCGCAGCTGGGCGAGGTACAGGCCCAGCAGGTAGGCCGCGGTGATCTGCGCGAGGAACGCCTTGGTCGAGGCGACGGCGATCTCGGGGCCGGCGTGCGTGTAGAGCACGGCGTCCGATTCGCGCGGGATCGTGGAGCCGTTCGTGTTGCAGATGGCCACGACCTTGGCGCCCTGCTCGCGGGCGTACCGGACGGCCATCAGCGTGTCCATGGTCTCGCCGGACTGCGAGATGGCGACCACCAGGGTCTTCTCGTTCACGATCGGGTCGCGGTAACGGAACTCGTGCGAGAGCTCCACCTCGGTGGGGATGCGGCACCAGTGCTCGATGGCGTACTTCGCCACCTGGCCCGCATAGGCGGAGGTGCCGCAGGCGAGCACGACGATCTTGTCGACGGACCGCAGGATGGACTCGTCGATGCGCAGTTCGTCGAGCACGAGCCTGCCCGAGACGTCGGACCGGCCGAGGAGCGTCTGGCCGACGGCGTCCGGCTGGTCGTGGATCTCCTTCTCCATGAAGGAGTCGAAGCCGCCCTTCTCGGCGGCGGCCGCGTCCCAGCTGACGTGGAACTCGGTGCCCTCGGCGGGTGCGCCGAGGAAGTCGGTGATGGTGACGTCGTCGGGCGTGATGGTGACGATCTGGTCCTGGCCCAGCTCGACGGCGCGGCGCGTGAAGTCGATGAAGCCCGAGACGTCGGAGCCGAGGAAGTTCTCGCCGTCGCCGAGTCCGACGACGAGCGGTGAGTTGCGGCGTCCGGCGACGACGGTGCCCGGCTGGTCCTGGTGGATGGCGAGCAGGGTGAAGGCACCCTCGAGGCGCTGGCAGGCCTGCTGCAGGGCCAGGGTCAGGAGATCGCCCTGGGCGCCGCTCTCGACGAGTCCGCGGTAGAGGTAGCCCACGAGCCCGGCCGCGACCTCGGTGTCGGTGTCCGAGATGAAGGTCAGGCCCTCACCCGTGAGGTCGGCCTTGAGTTCGGCATAGTTCTCGATGATCCCGTTGTGGATCAGCGCGAGCTTCCCGCCGTCGGCCAGGTGGGGGTGCGCGTTCTGGTCGGTGGGTCCACCGTGCGTCGCCCACCGCGTGTGGCCGATACCGGTCAGCGAGCGCGGCAGCGGGTCGGCGGCCAGCTCCTCCACGAGATTGGTCAGCTTGCCGGCCTTCTTACGGGACTCGATGCCGTCGGCGGTGATGACCGCCACGCCCGCGGAGTCGTACCCGCGGTACTCGAGGCGCCGGAGGCCCTCCATGACGACGTCGAGCGCTCCGTGCTGCCCATCGGCCGACTCCTGGTCGACCGCCGGGGCGACGGAGTCCAGCACCGATGATCCCTGGCCGCGGTCCCGGCCTACGTATCCCACAATTCCACACATGGCATCAAGCCTACCGGTGGCTGCGTTTGTTAATGCGCAGGGCACCGGGCAGAATCGACGGGTGAGTGAGAGAAGCACGGGCACGCAACAGGCCACCAGTGCCGAATCCATCACACCCTTCGTCGAGCTGGACCGCCAGATGTGGTCGCGCCTGTCCAACGAGATCGAGAGCCCGCTCAACGTCGAGGACGTGCAGCGCCTGCAGGGCCTCGGGGACACCCTGAACCTGGACGAGGTGCGCGAGGTGTACCTTCCCCTGTCCCGCCTGCTCAACCTCTACACCGCCGCGGCGGGGCAACTCCACGCGGCCACCAACACGTTCCTCGGGGAGACGACCACCAGGACGCCCTTCGTGATCGGCGTCGCCGGATCCGTGGCGGTGGGCAAGTCGACGACGGCGAGGGTGCTCCGCGAACTGCTGCGGCGCTGGCCCGACACCCCGGATGTGGAACTCATCACCACCGACGGCTTCCTGTACCCCAACGCCGAGCTCGAGCGGCGCGGACTCATGCAGCGCAAGGGCTTCCCGGAGTCCTACGACCGGCGCCGCCTGCTCCGCTTCGTCAGTGAGATCAAGAGCGGGGCGGCCGAGGTGCGCGCCCCCTGGTACTCGCACCTCACGTACGACATCGTCCCCGGCCGGGAAGTGGTGGTCCGGCGGCCGGACGTCCTGATCGTCGAGGGCCTCAACGTCCTCGCCCCCGCGCGTCCGAGGCCCGACGGCATCACCGGCCTCGCGCTCAGCGACTTCTTCGACTTCTCCATCTACGTCGACGCGAAGACCTCCCACATCGAGCAGTGGTACATCGACCGCTTCCAGTCCCTGCGGTCCAGTGCCTTCGCCGACCCGGAGTCGTACTTCCACCGGTACGCGAACCTCACGGACGAGGAAGCCCGGCAGACGGCGAAGGGGATCTGGCAGCGCATCAACGAACCCAACCTCGTCACCAACGTGCTGCCCACGCGCGGCCGCGCGCAGCTCGTCCTGACCAAGGACGCCGACCACTCCGTCCGCCGCATGCTCCTGCGAAAGACCTGACCGAGCACCCGGCACGGATCAGCGACCGGGCACCAGGGGCACGCCGGTCTCCTCCGCCAGGGCCTGGAGGAGCCGGTCCTGGAACGCGGCGTCGTGCACCGCCAGGTGTGGCTCGCGCCGCCGTCGGTGGTACCAGTACCCGCCGCTCGTGAGGGCGTCGGGATCGTCTCCCGTCGCGAGCCACACCTGGGTCCGGTGGCCGAGCTCGAGGTCGTCGGGGGCATGGGGACCGCCCATCCTGGTCGGGACCCAGCCGGGGTCCACCGCGTTGCTGAGCAGTCGGGGTTGCAGGCGGGAGAGCGCGACGGCGAGCGTCGTCACGAAGAGCTTGCTGTCCCCGTAGGAGCCGGGCACGCCACCACGCCAGTCGACGCCCTCGAGCGACGCGCGCCCACCGTAGTGGGAGCCGCTGCTCAGGTAGACGTGGCGCCGCGGACCCCGGAGCAGCGCGGTGAGGAGGTAGGGCGCGAGGACGTTGACGGGGAGGACCGCCCGCCCGCTCCAGACCCCTGCGTTGTGGATCACCGCGTCCAGCGGCTCCGCTCCGCCCAGTTCCGCCGCGATGCGCAGCACCGCGTCCCGGTCCTCGAAATCCCCCACCACGAGGTCCGCGCCCCGGCGGATCAGGGCTTCGAGAGCGGCCGCCCGGTTCGAGTTGCGGGCGTGCACGACGACGTCGTGTCCGCCCCCGAGCAGCGCTTCCGCTGCTGCCAGCCCGAGCCCGTCGGTCGAGCCGGTGACCAGGATCCTCACACCCGTGCCGCCTTTCGAGTTCCTGACGCACTCTTCATCGGCGCTGCTCCTCTCCAGGAATGGGTTTCCGCCGGCCCGTCCGGCCGCGGGCGATCAGCCTAGGGTCCCGCGTGCCGGCGGCGCACCGCAAGACCGAACGATATCCCCGCGGCCTGCAGCCCTGCGCCGCTCGTGCACGCACGCCCTCCATTTTTGCTCCGTCCTCCCGCCAGCTACTACGGCCTCAACAAGCGATTGCCGTTATCGGCGGAAGGAGCTCGCCGGGTCGCGGCGGCACGAGCCATGAGCGGTGCAGGACCTAGCTTTCGGCGCCGACCTCTTTGGGTCCTAGGATGCAGAATTCGTTGCCTTCCGGGTCCGTGAGCACGGTCCAGGGCTGCGAACCCTGGCCGATGTCGACAGCACGAGCGCCCAGCGCCAGCATGCGTTCCACCTCGAGCGCCGGGTTGTCCGGACGGAAGTCGAGGTGCAGCCGGTTCTTGACCGTCCTGGGATCCGGCACCGGCACGAACAGCAATCCTGGCAGCCGATTCGGTGAGGGGCGGATCTCGAACTCGTCCTCGGATTCGAAGGTCACCACCCAGCCGAGCGCGGCGGCCCACCAGCGTCCGAGCTCGCCCGGCTGTGCCGCGTCGACCACCACCTGTTCCCATTCGAGACTCATGGCAATACTTTAGTGAGCGGGACCAGCTACCCGATGCCGCGGCGGGAAGCCGGGCGCTCCCGCTGCAGTCCCTATCAGGCGCCGCGGCGGGCTCCCGCGGTCACAGTCCGGGCGGACCCACCTGCGTCGGACTCGCGCGGGGTCCCCTCGCCGCGCGAGCGGTAGCGCCAGAGGCCGATCCCGACGACGACGGCGGCCAGTGCCAGCGAGAGCAGGAGGGACTCCCGGGTCGAATCCAGGACGAGCATGCCGACCAGCAGGGCAACGATGCTGACGATGGCGACCCAGGTCAGGTACGGGAACAGCCACATCTTCAACGGGAGGTGCTGGGCGGACGCACCCATCCTGCGCCGCAGGATCAGCTGGGAAGCGGCGATCACCAGCCACACGAACAGGGCGATTGCTCCCGAGGTGTTGACCAGGAAGAGGAAGACGGTGTCCGGGGCTATGTAGTTGAGGCCGACGGTGATGAAGCCGACGACCGTGGAGGCCAGCACGGCCGCCGCGGGGACGCCCCGCTTCGAGATGCGCATCCAGGCGCCCGGGGCGTCGCCGCGGTGGGCGAGCGAGAACAGCATGCGGCTGGCCGTGTAGAGGCCGGAGTTGAGGCAGGACAGCACGGAGGTGAGCACGACGATGTCCATGATGGTGCCGGCCCCGGGGATTCCGAAGAGCTCGATCACGGCGACGTAGGGGCTCTTGGCGACGGAGGCGGAGTTCCACGGCAGCAGGGTGACCACGATGGCGATGGACCCGATGTAGAAGACCAGGATGCGCCAGACGGTGGATTTCACGGCCTTCTTGACCGCATCGACGGGGTTCTCCGATTCACCGGCCGCGATCGTCGCGATCTCGGCGCCGAAGAAGGAGAAGACGACCACCAGGATGCCTGCCAGCACCGCGCCCGGCCCATTGGGCATGAAGCCGCCGTTGCCGACCAGGTTATCCAGTCCAGGGGCAGGAACTCCGGGGACGAGTCCCAGGATCGCAGCGAGGCCGAACAGCAGGAACAGCACGATGGCGGTGACCTTGATGGACGCGAACCAGAACTCGAACTCCCCGAAGGACTTCACGGACCCGAGGTTGGTGAGGGTGAGGAGGACCATCAGGAGCAGCGCCCAGACCCATTGGTCGATGCCCGGCACCCAGCGGTGCATGATGGCGGCGCCGGCCGTGGCCTCGATGCCGAGGACGATGATCCAGAACCAGGCGTAGAGCCAGCCGATGCTGAACCCCGCCCAGCGACCCAGCGCCTTGTCCGCGTACGTGGAGAAGGAACCGGTCTCCGGGTTGGCTGCTGCCATCTCGCCGAGCATGCGCATGACGAGGATGACCACCAGTCCTGCGGCCAGGTAGGCGACCAGGATCCCCGGACCTGCCTGCTGGGTCGCGGCACCGGATCCGACGAAGAGTCCGGCGCCGATCACGCCGGCGATGGCGATCATGGACAGGTGCCGCGGTTTCAGGGATTTCGACAGCTGGTGGTCAGCAGGCATGGAAGGGCCGTTCTTCGGAGGGGGGGGTCGGACCGGCTACAGCGGAATCCGCGGTGCTGCGGGTGACAGGACGTTCTACCCTAGACCGCCGGCCACGGGGATGGAAAAACGGTCCAGGAGCCGGGTGGCGCCGATGGGGCTCGCAGGGCCGGGCCCTCGTAGACTGTCCTCACACCATCTCAAGGAGTTTCGTCGTGCCCTATCGCAGTAAGGACCTACTTCAGCGGTGGGTACGTGAGTTCGCCGCGACCGGCGCGACGTCGAAGAGCGTCGTCGAGGTACTCCGGCACGACGGCGGAGCAGGTGCAGATACGGGACTGGTCGTGATGCGGATGACCGACCTGCCGTCGGACGTCTACCTTCACCCCGTCGCTCCTGGTGACCCGACGTGGGAAGTCAACTTCGGACCCCGCGAGCGGGACCTCACGATGAGCGCAGGGAAACTGCGCGACCTTGCGAAGGAGCTGACCGACGCGGCAGCGCTGTGCGAGTTCTTCGAACTCAAGTCGGCACAGCACGCGGCGGCATCGAAGCGGACCGCGGTGCCGGCTCCGACGCAGTAGACCTGCCGCACCGGATCGGTCGGGACGGAGTCTCCTGTCCCCGGCGGAATCGCACCGCCTGGTCGGCGTCGTTCTTGTCCTCCCCCGGCATCGGACGGACACTGGGGGCGTGCAGGACGTCGAGGTTTCTACTGCGACCCTGGAACGGGTCGCCGCAGCAGCGATGCAGGCTGATCAGCCGGTGCAGGTACTGGACCATGAGTTTCACCCGTTCGAGCTGTCCCCGGCCAACATGACGACCGGTGGACTGTGGCGGCTGCGGGGTACCGCCGCCGACAGCCGAGGCTTCCACGCATTCCGAGCCGTGCTGAAAGTGATCTGCACTCCCCTGCGGGGGTCCGGCATCGATGCTGTTCCTCCAGAGATGAGGGGCGACCTCGTTGCCCAGATGCCCTGGCGCACCGAGGCGGACGTCTACGAGAGCACCTTGAAGAACTTCCTTCCTCCGGGACTGCGGATCCCTGACCTCTACTTCGTTCAACATCTCGATGAGGACAGCGCCGGCATCTGGATGGAAGACGTCCAGGACGATCCCGCGCCGGTGTGGGATGCCGGGCGCTACGCGCACATGGCCTATCTCCTGGGGCGGCTTGCAGGTGTGCCGGGGGCTCCCATGGGCGTCCGACGCGACCTCGCGGACTTCGTGGCGGGCCCGGGCGAGCATGTTTTCATCCCTTTGCTCCGTGCGGGGATGCTGCACTCCCTCCCCGTGTACGACGGCGTGATCGATGAGCACCTCGAGCGGGACCTGCTCGCCGTCGTGGAGCAGATCCCCCTCCTTCTGGCAGAACTGGCGACGCTGCCGGTGGCACGAGCCCACGGCGACGCCTGCCCTCAGAACCTCCTGCAGACCGGTTCCGGAGTGGTCGCCCTCGACTGGGGTAGCTTCGGCACGATGGCGGCAGGGTATGACCTCGGCCAGCTGCTCGCGGGCCGGGTCAATGACGGGCTGATGGACGGCGCGACGCTCCCCCTGCTCGCTCCTGCCTGTGTGGAGGCCTACGGGCAGGGACTGAGAGCTGAAGGCGCCCCGCTCTCCCTTGCTCTCGTGCGGCGTGGCTTCGCGATCTCCATGGCCATCCAGAGCGGACTGTCCGCCCTGTTCCCCCCACAGCTGGACGAACCGGTCACGGACGAGCTCCGCGATCTCGTGCACGCCCGAGCCGGCATGGCACGCTTTCTCATCGACGAACTCACTGCATCCGCACTCTGATACCGGCGGGACGACACCAGCGGGAGGACGACGAGTACCGCGGCCCAGGCGCTCGCCGATGCAATCCTCCCCTGTGAGCGCGAAACGAGAATCACCGAGCGGAGGTGTCACAGAACTCCTGCGCGCGGTGTCTTGATGATGTCGATGAATTCCGAAGGAGGACATGATGTCTGGAACGGTGCGTGTAGTGGTGATCGGTGGCGGATACGCCGGAGTGATGGCGGCGAACCGGGTTGCCGGAGGCAGGCCTGGTGCGGCTCCTGTCGAGGTGGTCCTGCTCGATCCGGGAGCGCAGTTCACCGAAAGGATCCGGCTGCACCAGGTCGGTACGGGAGGCAGGGATACGGCAGGGGTGCACTGGGCAGCGGTACTGCACCCGCAGGTGCGCCGTGTGCAGGCCCGGGCACTGAGCATCGACTCCGGGAACCGGCTGGTCCGGGTCGACCATGAGTCCGTCCGTTTCGACTGGCTGGTCTATGCCGTCGGCAGCGGGGAACAGCCGACATCTCTGTTGTCGGTGACGAACCGGGCAGCGGCACGATCGACACGGGAAGCGATCGCGGGGCTGGCTCCGGGCTCGGCGGTGACGGTAGCCGGGGCCGGCCCCACCGGGGTGGAAGTGGCAAGCGCGCTGGCGGTGGCACGCCCCGACCTGCTCATCACGATCGTTGCGCCATCGGGCCTGGCCCACCCGCTCACCGGACGCCGCGCTGTGGCCCGTCGCCTGCAGCACCTGGGGATCTCCGTCGAGGAGGGGGTAGTGGATCCGGTCACCGGGACGATCACGTCCGGCGGCCGTTCCCGCCCTTCCGCCGCGGCGACGATCTGGACGGCAGGGCTCGCCGTGCCGTCCCTGGCCTCGGACAGCGGACTTCCCGTGGGCGGGGACGGCCGGCTCCTGGTGGACGCCACCCTCACCGTGCCGGGGCATGAACGCCTCCTCGGTGCGGGCGACGCGGTATGTGTCACGGGGGCCGCCGGGGCACACCTCCGCGCCTCCTGTGCGGCGGCCCTCCCGATGGGGGCCCACGCCGCCGACACCGTGCTCGCCCACCTGTCCGGCGTCGCGCCCTCGGCCATCGACATCGGCTATCTCGCGCAGTGCCTCGATCTGGGCGCCGGGCGAGGACACCTGCAGCTCGTGCACCCCGACGATGCACCCCGCGTCGTCTCGCTCTCCGGACGGAGTGGGGGGTGGGTCAAGGAGCAGATCTGCCGGATGACCGTGGCGTGGCTGGCCCGGGAGGCCCGCACACCGGGGTCCTTCCGAGGGCCTGCGGGCCCGGCCGTGCCCGTAGGCTGATGCCTGTGGCACCCATGACGGAGCAGGACGAGTTGTTCGCCGCCCACCGCTCGATGGTCTTCGCCATCGCCTACGAGATCCTCGGCACCCGCGCCGATGCCGACGACGTCGTCCAGGACACCTACCTGCGCTGGGCGGGGGTGGACCTGGCAGAGGTCCGCACGCCCCGGTCCTACCTCGCGTCCATCGCCACCCGCACCGCGCTCAACGCGGTGCGGACGGTGGCTCGCCGCCGGGAGGACTATCCGGGGCCCTGGCTGCCGGAGCCCCTGGTGGCGGAGGGAGACACCCCGGAGCAGCACCTCCTTCTGCAGGAGCAGCTCAGTTACGCGCTGTCGGTGCTGCTGCAGCAGACCACACCGGAGCAACGCGCCGTGTTCATGCTCCACGACGTCTTCGGGCTGCCCTACCAGGCCATCGCCGAGGCGGTCGGCAGGAATGCGGCGGCGGTCCGGCAGATCGCCGTCCGCGCCCGGTCGCGGCTCTCCGCCGTCGACCGCACGGCGATGGGCGCCGAAAGCACCACCGTGGCCCTCACGGCGTTCCTGGACGCACTGGTCACCGGAGATCTCCAGGCCCTGATGGATGTGCTGGCTCCCGACGCGGTGCTGCTGTCCGACGGCGGGGGCAAGGTCGTCGCGGCCCGCAAGCCCATCCTGGGAGCAGAGGCCATCGCGGCGTTCCTGCTGAGGATCGCCCGCACCCCGGTGGCGCAGCTGCGCGTGGACATCGGCCCGCTCAACGGTGGCCCGGGAATCCTCATCCGTTCAGGGGAGGACCTCGCACTGACCCTCGCTGTGGCCCTGGATCATCAGCACAGGATCACCGGCGTCTATCTGGTCCGCAATCCCGACAAGCTGCGCCTGTCCGCGGCCACTGCAGCGCAACCGGGCGTCCCCACGACCGGCGGTGGCCCATAGCAGGTCCTCCCCCGGGAGCGGAACCGGCTGCGCCCTTGTCCTCGAGTGAGGACCTGCGGAAGCTGGAATGACGACACCCGCCCGGTCAGACCAGGAAAGAGGTACCTTCCGTGACAGAGTTCGGCTTCCACTGTTCGCATGAACAACTCGGACCCCGGCAACTCCTCGACAACGTGAAGAAGGCAGAGGACGCCGGCTTCACCGCCGCGATGTGCTCGGATCATCTGAGCCCGTGGAGTGAGCGCCAGGGCGAGTCGGGTTTCGCCTGGACGTGGCTGGGGTCCGCACTCGAGGCCACGTCGCTCTCGCTCGGAGTCGTGACCGCGCCGGGCCAGAGATACCACCCGGTCATCACCGCCCAGGCGATCGCCACCGTGGAGCTGATGTATCCCGGCAGGTTCTGGGCGGCGCTCGGCAGCGGGGAAGCGATGAACGAGCATGTCACGGGGCAGAGGTGGCCTTCCAAACCGGAACGCAAAGCGCGCCTCGCAGAGTGCGTCGACGTCATCCGGGCGCTCCTGGCCGGGGAGGAGGTCAGCCACCAGGGCCTGGTCACGGTCGACCGGGCGAGAGTGTGGTCGCTGCCCGACACCCCGCCGCCTCTCATCGGAGCGGCAGTCACCCGGGAGACCGCCGCCTGGGTTGCCTCCTGGGCCGACGGTCTCGCGACCATCCTGCAGCCGATGGACGAGCTGCGAAAGGTCATCGGTGCCTACCGGGACGCCGGGGGCCGCGGCGACGTCGTCATCCAGACCCAGGTGAGCGTGGCACCCGGCCGCGAGGAGGCGCTGTCGATCGCCCACGACCAGTGGCGGACGAACGTCTTCCCACCACCCCTGTGCTGGGACCTCGAGACCGCCGAGCACTACGACCAGGCAGCCGAGCACGTCACCCCCGCCGCCGTGGCCGAGTCCGTCTTCGTCACCGACGATCCCGGCCAACTCGTCGATCTCCTCGCGGCGATCTCGGAGCAGGGGGCGGACCGGATCTACCTGCACAACGTCGGCAAGGAGCAGGATTTCTTCCTCGCGACGATGGCGGAGCACGTCCTGCCACAACTGGATGTCACCTCACGCCACACACCGGAGGTCATCGCACCCGGTTCCTGATGCCGGCCGCCGGCTCCCCCTATCGGCCCTCCGGCTGCCTTCCTATACTTGCGCCATGGCAACGTCATTGCTGTTCGGCGTGATTGCTTCCAGCGCCCTCGTGGTGGGTGCCTTCATCGGTCTGCGTTTCGAACTGCCCAAGCGCGTCCTGGCGATCCTCCTGTCCTTCGCCGCAGGATCCCTGATCACGGCCCTGACCTTCGAACTCTTCGAGGACGCCTTCGAGCAAGGGGGCATCTGGCGCGCCGCGGTCGGGCTGCTCGCGGGCGCCGTGGTCTTCACGGCCCTGAGCGCGTTCCTCGACCGCTGGGCCCAGCAGGGTGACCGATCGGTCCCGGCGGACGAGTACGAGGGCAGCCCCAAGCTCGACACCGATGCCGCTGCCTCGGACCGCTCCCCCACGGAGGCGTCCACTCGCGGTGCGGCGGGCCTGGCCCTCCTGGCCGCAGTCACCCTCGACGGCGTCCCCGAGAACATCGCCCTGGGCGTCGCACTCGGCGGAGGTACGGGCGGATTGGCCCTTCTCGCTGCGATCTTCGTCTCCAATCTGCCCGAAGCACTCGTGGGAGCGTCGTCGATGCGTAGCCAGGGCAAGTCCCCTCGGACGATCCTCGGTCTCTGGGGCATCTGCGCGGTCTTGCTCGTCATCGCGGTCGTCGTCGGCGCCGGCCCGCTCTCCGGCGCCGATCCGGAGACCATTTCGCTGCCCCTGGCGTTCGCCGCCGGAGCGGTCATCGCCTCGCTGGCCGACACCCTCATGCCGGAAGCCTACGAACACGGCGGGCCGGCAGTAGCCCTCAGCACGGCCGCCGGATTCGTTCTCTCCTTCGTCCTCTCCCTCATGTAGGAAAACTTTTCGTCGCGCGACATGGCGCACCCCACGCACAAACGCGAAGCAAGCTTACTAGTGTGGGGGTGATGCACCGGCGATCCCCTCAGGACGGCCGGCGCATCGGGTCTCACCCATCCTTCGACGACTGCATCACGAACATCATCAGTCGCAGCAGCACCACTCACTCAACTGGGAGAACAATCATGACCACCGCAAGTACGCCCCGAGCGGGCACCCGCACCAACGTCCAGAAGGCGGCCCTCGCCGTCGGCGCAGTCTTCCTGCTCGTCGGCCTCCTCGGCTTCGTCCCGGGTATCACCAGCCAGTACGACCAGCTCAGCTTCGCCGGGCACGAGTCCGGCGCCCTGCTCCTCGGCCTGTTCCAGGTCTCGGTCCTGCACAACATTGTGCACCTGCTCTTCGGTGCTGCCGGCATCGCCATGGCCCGCACCATCAGCGGAGCACGTTCCTACCTGCTGTACGGGGGGATCATCTACCTTGTCCTCTGGATCTACGGCATAGTCATCGACCAGAACTCGGCCGGCAACTTCGTGCCCCTCAACGGCGCGGACAATTGGCTCCACTTCCTCCTCGGCGTCGGCATGATCGCCCTGGCCCTGCTCCTGACCCGCGCTCACGACCGCAACCACAAAGCGGCCCACGCCTGATCGGTCCTGAACCACCAGGAACAGCATGAAAGCGCACGGATGAGGCTCCGGAATATCAATTCCGGAGCCTCATCCGTCCGCACGCACGCGTCGGACTGCGAAACGAAGATGGCTTACTATACGGTTTGTCCATGACCTCACCGCGCCGGTTCGACACCATCACGATCATCTTCAACCCCAACAGCACGGGAGACGCCCCGACGCTCGCTGCCGGGCTCCGGGATGAACTGGTGCCGGCTCTGCCGGAGTCGGAGGTGAGACTGCAGCCCACCGAACACGCCGGGCACGCGATCGACCTCGCCCGGGAGGCGGCTGCGGCGGGCAACGCCCTGGTCGTCTCGGTCAGCGGGGACGGCGGGTACAACGAAGTGGTCAACGGTGTGCTCGCAAGCGGCCGGGATGACGCCGTGTGCGCGGTCCTCGCCGCCGGCAATGCGAATGACCACCGCCGCGTGACGGGGCGCAAGCCGCTGGCAGAGGCCATCATCGAGGGCCAGGTCCGCAGGATCGACGTCCTGCGCCTGAGCCTGGACGCACCGGGAGCAGAACCGGTTCATGCCCATTCCTACATCGGCTTCGGGCTGACGCCGGTCATGGCGATCGATCTGGAGAAAGGGAGCAAGGGCGCCCTGAAGGAGATGTTCTCGGTCGCGCGCACCTTCCGGAAGTTCAAGCCTTTCGAGATTCGCCTGAGTGACGGGAAGCGCCAGAAGTTCGACAGCCTGATCTTCGCGAACATCGCCCAGATGGCGAAGTACGCGACGCTGAGCGAAGCCGACGAGCAACCGACCGACGGGCAGTTCGAGGTCATCCTCTTCCCGCATGCGGCCAAGTGGCGGATCCTGCTGACTGCCGTGCGGGCAGCCACGAAGGGGCTGGGAGACCAGCCGAGCTATTCCCGGTACCGGTTCTCGACGCTCAAGCCTATGCCGTACCAGATCGACGGTGAAGTGAAATCCGTGGAAGCGGACACCCTCATCACCATCGAGAGCCTCCCGCGAGCCATGTCGACCCTGGGTTGATCATCGACACTCGCCCCGCCGCAGCACACCGCGCTGTTCGCCCCTAAGGCCTCCGGCCTGCCCGACACCGACAGGACACTGATCCGCCCGTGGCCCTCCGATCCGCCAGGTACCTCCCGCCTGCCCTCCTGCCCGCCCTCCCCCGTGCGATGGAACAGACAGCGAGCAGCCGGACGATCGAGGGCGAAGGAGGGCTGTACCGGCTGCACCTGCACGTCAGGGCGGGAAATGCCGAGCCCGGACCGGCGTTCGTGCTGGTCCACGGCATCGGGATGTCGCACCGCTACTTCGATCGGTTGCAGGCCGAGCTGCTCGATCACGGTGATGTCGCGGTCTTCGATCTTCCTGGTTTCGGGGGCACTCCCCGGCCGTCGCGCCGTCTCGGTGTGGCGGACTACGCGCACCTGATGGGGCAGGCTCTCGAGCAGGCCCGGCTGTCGTCGTGCGTCCTCGTGGGGCATTCGATGGGTGCGCAGTTCGTCACGGAACTGGCGCTGCAGCGCTTCGATCTCGTCTCCGCTGTCGTCCTCATCGGTCCGGTCACCGATACGGCTCACCCCTCCGCCGTCCGGAATGCCGTGGCCCTGGCACTGGACAGCCTTCTGGAGAGTCCGTCCACCAATCTGCTCGTCGCAGGCGCGTACCTCCGGTGCGGCATCCGCTGGTACCTGACCGAGCTGCCCGTGATGCTCGGCTATCGCCTCGACGACCGGCTTGCCAGGGTGGTCCAGCCCGTCCTGATACTCCGCGGAGCCATCGACGTGATCGCCGGCCGGGCCTGGTGCCGGCGGCTCGGCAGAGCAGCCCGTCGCGCGATGGTTGTGGAGGCACCCGGCCAACCGCACGGCGCGCATCGCGGCGCTGCACCCCTGGTCGCCCGGGAAATCCTCCAGTTCCTCAACCGCTACTCCTCCGGCACGGCTCCGGAGGACCACCGGAACGCGCCGGAGACGGAACTCCTGCACTGAGGACGGCGACGACCGGCCGCACGCACAGCGGGGTTCGGACGGCAAGGGCTGTCGGCTGCACCAGCACGGCCCTTGCACAAGCCTCGCTCATGCAGAATGGAGCACTGGGATGCATGCTAGGAGGAGCCTGTGAGTCTGAAAGACCTTGATCGGGTGGTAGCTGCGGCACGGAAGGACACCGCCGCTTCACACGATGACCTGGCCGGTATCGACCCGCCGGAGGAACTCCAGAGCGCAGTGGCATCGGCCATCAGCAACGGCGAGTCCCTGGCCGCGGTCGCTGCCATCGCCGACCTGTCGCCCCTGGCGGCGCTGGACGTGCTGGAGCGGCACAGCCCCCAGGCGAGCCCGGCCTCACCGATCACCTGATCCGACCGGCTGACTGATCCGACCGGCTGACCTGCCCTGTTGACCTGAAGCGGCGCGCGGGTATCAGGTCTCGAGCATGTCCCGCAGGTCGAGTTCCTCGTTGACTTCCTCGAGCCGGAATTCGGTCTCGGCGTGCGCTTCCCCGTCGGTCGCGTACTCGAAGTCCAGCTCACGGTGGACCCTGCTGTTCAACACCTCGACCTGCTCCGTCGGTAGGGAGCCGACGTCGGGGAACGCCTCATGGGGCGCGATCCTGCTGTTCATAACCATCCATTTCCCACTGGGTCAACAAAAGCTCCATGCCGGGCATCCGCAGTGGCAGGAACGGGAGCGCCGCCACTGATTGTAGGCATACCGGAAACCACCCGCCGGCCGCGGAGTGGCTCGGTCCGTGAAGCTTGAACGAATCTTGAGCGGACGGTGCGCCTCGACGACCACCCTGTGGGAGCCGGGTTCGCCGAAGATCTCACAGCGGTCCGGGCCCTCGGATAGGTGAACGTCACGGAGCGTTTACGCAGCACGCAAGGGCCGGAAATGCGCGCTCACTAGCGTCAGGGGAAAGCAGGACCACCCATCCCCTGGAGGACTCCGTGAGCATTGACGAAGCATCATCGCCCCTGGCCGCCGCACCGGCGGCTCCGGCGAGCGCGCCACCGCTGGGGCATCGCAGCGGCCGCTGGATCGACAACTGGGACGCCGAGGACACCGCGCAGTGGAACAGCGTCGGCAAGGCCATCGCCAAGCGGAACCTCCAGTGGTCCATCGCCTGCGAATTCCTCGGCTTCGTGGTCTGGCAGCTCTGGTCGATCGTCGTCGTATACCTGCCCGCGGCGGGCTTCACCTTCTCGACGTCGCAGATCTTCTGGCTGATCTCCATGCCGTCCCTCGTCGGGGCCACCCTCCGCATCCCCTACACCTTCATGGTGCCGAGGTTCGGCGGCAGGAACTGGACCATCATCTCGGCGCTCCTGCTGCTGATCCCGACGATCGGACTCGCGCTCTGCGTCGCGAACCCCGAGACTCCGTTCGGCGTGATGCTCACCGTCGCGGCGCTCGCCGGCTTCGGCGGCGGCAACTTCGCCAGCTCGATGGCGAACATCACCTTTTTCTACCCCGCCCGTGAGAAGGGCTGGGCCCTGGGCCTGAACGCCGCGGGCGGCAACCTCGGTGCGGCCGTCGCCCAGCTCGTGGTCCCGGTCGCCGTCGTGCTCGGCGCCGCGGCCACCCTGAACCTCCCGCTCGCCGGCCTGCTCTGGGTGCCACTGATCCTGGTCGCCGCCTTCGGCGCCTGGAAGTACATGGACAACCTCTCCAGCGCCAAGAGCGACCTCGCCGGTTCCCTGGCCGCCGTCCGCGAACCGCACCTGTGGATCATGGCCCTGCTCTACATCGGCACCTTCGGGTCCTTCATCGGCTTCGCGGGTGTCTTCCCGAAGCTGATCGCCGATACCTTCCCCCCCTTCTCCACCATCGCCATGGGCCCGGTCACGCTGGGCCTGGCGTTCCTCGGCCCCCTGGTGGGTTCCCTCGCCCGGCCCTTCGGCGGGCGCCTCGCGGACCGGTTCGGCGGAGCACTCATCACCGTCGGAGCGTTCGCCGTCATGGCGGCCGTCGCCCTCGCCGTCGTCTGGACGCTCCCCCTGGCCAACTTCTGGCTCTTCCTCGGCCTGTTCCTCGTGCTCTTCGCCGCCGCCGGATCGGGAAACGGCGCCACCTACCGGATGATCCCGGTGATCTTCGCCCGGCGCGGTGCCGCCGCAGGATCGTCGGAGCTGCGCGAATCCGTCAGCACGGCCCGCAAGTCGGCGGCCGCCCTCGGCCTCATCTCGGCGGTCGGCGCCTACGGCGGCTTCCTCATCCCGCAGGTCCTCAACGCCTCGAAGGGTGCCTCCGGCAGCTACGAGGGCGCGTTCTACGGGTTCGTCTGCGGCTACGTCCTGATGCTCACCGTCACCTGGTTCTTCTACCTCCGCCGCTCCTCGACGCTCGGCAAGGTCTGACCGGTGGAGCAGGCCGGGACCGGGCAGCCGACGCACTGCCCCTACTGCGCCCTCCAGTGCGCCATGACCGTCACGGCGAGCCACAGCCACGGCAGGAACGACGGCGTGACGGTCACCGGCCGGGAGTTCCCCACCAACCGCGGCGGGCTGTGCCGGAAGGGCTGGTCCGCCGCGGATTTGCTCAGCCACCCGGACCGGCTCACCGCACCCCTGGTCCGCGGTGCCGACGGCGTGCTGCGGGAAGCGGAGTGGGATGCCGTCCTGCACCTGATCGCGGACCGGGTCCGCAGCATCCAGGCGGAGTCCGGCCGGGACTCCGTCGCGGTGTTCGGCGGCGGCGGCCTCACCAACGAGAAGGCGTACACGCTGGGCAAGTTCGCCCGGCTCGCGCTGCGCACGTCCCGCATCGACTACAACGGCCGGTTCTGCATGTCATCGGCGGCAGCGGCCGGGAACCGCGCGTTCGGCGTGGACCGAGGCCTCCCCTTCCCCCTGGAGGACCTCGACGCCGCGTCCGTGGTCCTGCTCCTCGGCTCGAACACCGCGGACACCATGCCGCCGTTCGTCCAGCACCTCCGGGGGGCGCAGGCCGCCGCGGGCCTGATCGTCGTGGACCCCCGGCGCTCCGCGACCGCCCGCCTGACCGATCAGGGCAAGGGCGTCCACCTCCAGCCCACGCCCGGCACGGACCTCGCGCTCCTCCTCGGCCTCGCGCACGTGGTGGTCGCCGAAGGCCTCGAGGACCACCGCTACCTCTCGGCGCGGACCAGCGGGTACGACGACGTCGCGCGCGGGCTGGCCCGCTGGTGGCCGGAGCGCGTGCAGGGCATCACGGGCGTCCCCGCCGCCGCCATCCGGGCGACGGCCCGGCTCCTGGCGCAGGGAGCGCGCAGCGGAGCACAGGGCGGTCCCGGTGCCTACATCCTCACCGGGAGGGGCATCGAACAGCATGCGGACGGCACCGACACGACCACCGCGGCGATCAATCTCGCGCTCCTCCTCGGCCTGCCCGGCACGCAGCACAGTGGCTACGGGACACTGACGGGCCAGGGCAACGGGCAGGGCGGCCGGGAACACGGCCAGAAGGCGGACCAGCTGCCCGGCTACCGGAAGATCACCGACCCTGCGGCCCGCGCGCACGTCGCCGCCGTCTGGGGGGTGCCCGAGGACGCCATCCCCGGGCCCGGACTGCCCGCCGTCGAACTCCTCGCCTCCCTCGGCCGGCCGGGCGGCACCCGATGCCTCTTCGTGCACGGCGCCAACATCGCGATCTCGGCACCGAATGCCTCGGCGGTGATCGACGGACTCCGGTCGCTCGACCTCCTCGTCGTCTCGGACTTCTTCCTGTCCGAGACCGCGGCCCTGGCCGACATCGTGCTGCCCGTCCTCCAGTGGGCCGAGGAGGAGGGCACGGTGACGAACCTCGAGGGCCGGGTCCTGCGCCGACGCGCAGCCGTTGCCCCTCCCGCCGGCGCGCGCAGCGAGCTGTGGTTGATGCAGGAGCTCGCCCGCCTGCTCGAGGCTCAGTCGCTCTTCAGCGACGACCCGGCGACGATGTTCGATGAACTCGCCCGCGCCAGCGCCGGCGGGATCGCCGACTACTCCGGGCTCGACTACGGCGTGCTCGACGGCGGAGCGGCCGCCTATTGGCCCTACCCCGCGGGGAGCACCGGCACTCCGCGCCTGTTCCTCGACGCGTTCGCCCATCCGGCCGGACGCGCCGCGCTGGTGCCGGTGGCTCCACCGCCGGCCGCCCTCGACGCGCGGGTCCCTGCCCCGCTCCTGCTCGCCACGGGCCGGCTGCTCGAGCACTACCAGTCCGGGACGCAGACCCGGCGGGTCCCCGGACTGCTCGCCGCCCAGCCGGCGGCACGCCTGCAGCTCCATCCCGCCACCGCCCAGGACCTCGGCATCGCGCAGGACGACCCCGTCGTCGTCACCAGCGCCCATGGTGACGCCCGGGCGCTGGCAGACCTCACCACTGACATCCGGCAGGACACCGTCTTCCTCGCCTTCCACTACGCGGAGGCGGGAAGCGCGAACCGGCTCACGGGAAGCGCCACGGATCCGGTCTCGGGCATGCCCGAGTTCAAGACGACACCGGTCCGGGTCGCGTCCCTGTCCGCCCGTGCATTCACCGACCGGCTGGAGGCCATCGCATGAGCAACGCCGCACCTGTTCCGGAACGGATCGTCGTCGTGGGCTTCGGGCCCGTCGCCGCGCGGCTCGTCGAGCACCTCGAGCCGCTCGTCGCCGCCGGACGCGTGGCGCTGACGGTGATCGGCCAGGAGCAGGACGCCGCCTACAACCGGGTGCTCGTCGCCGACGTCGCCGTGGGCCGCACGCGGGAGTCCGCCATCCGGCTCGCCGATGCGGCGGCGCTGATCGCCGCGGGTGTGGATGTCCGGCTGGGCGCCCGCGCTACGAGGGTGGACCGGCCCTTCCGGCGGGTCCTGCTCGACGACGGACAGGCCATCGCCTACGACCGCCTGGTCCTCGCGACCGGGTCACGCCCTCTCCTGCCGCGGCTCGAGGGGCTCCACGACGAGTTCCCCCTCCCGCCGGGCGTGAGCTTCCTCCGGGATCTTTCCGATGCGCGCGCCATGTCGGCGGCCCTGGCCGCGCGGCAGCGCATCGTGGTGCTGGGCGGAGGCATCCTCGGCATCGAGGCAGCCCTCGCCGCCGCCGAGGAAGGAGGGCGCGTCACGCTCGTCCACAACGGCAGGGCCCCCATGGAGCGGTTCCTCGGGGAGGGCTCACGGGTCCTGGCCGCGGCCCTGACCAGGGCCGGCATCACCGTGGTGGCCGGCACGTCCACAGGCATCACCCTCAGGCACGGGCGCTTCTCGGGTCTCACCCTCGAGGGCGGCACCCAGGTGGACGGCGGCGCCCTGGTGCTCGCCTGCGGCGTGAGGCCGCGTACCGAACTCGCCGACGGCTGCGACCTTCCCACTGCCGCCGGGATCCTCGTGGACCACGAACTCCGCGCACTCGACACCCGGGACATCTGGGCGATCGGTGACTGCGCCGAGGTGCGCTGCTGGGACGGATCCTGCCCGGCATGCATCGGTGTCACCACTCCGCAGGGGCTGATCGGCCCGGGCTGGCAGCAGGCGGACCAGCTCGGCCGGGCGTTCGCTGCGGAACTGTCCGGGGTCCCCGCCCCCGCCGTCGGCCCGCCCGACCGGCGGGACGCCGTCCTGGTCCTCAAGGCCCGCGGCGTCCACGCCGTGACCGCGGGCGAGACGGACGCCGACCCGTGGACCGTGGAACCGGGCCTCGCCGTGGCCGTCTGGTCGGACCCGGGGCACGGTCGCTACGCGAAGATGGTCACGCGTGACGGCGTGCTGACGGGCCTCGTGTGCGTGGGCATGCCACGGACCGGCGCGGAACTGGTGCTGCTCTTCGAACGCGGCAGCGAACTGCCCGCCGATCGCTCCAGCCTCCTGCGGCTCGACAGCATCGAGGGCGCGAGCGCGGTGCGGCCTCCCGGACCCGACGCGACCCTGTGCCGGTGTGCGGGGATCACGCGGGGCACGGTGCAGGAGTCCGTCCACTCGGGCTGCGCCACGGTGCAGGACGTCTCGGTGGGCACGCGGGCCGGAACCGGCTGCGGAGGCTGCCATGACGACATCCGGGCGGTCATCGAGCAGCACTTCGCCGTGGCATCATGACGGGCGTCACGACCGGCATCATGACCGGGTGGACCCTGCGGAGCGGTTGGACCCTACACGTGCAGGCGGTACCCGCGTTTGACCACGGTCTCGACCAGGCCGGGGTCCGGCAGGGACTTCCGCAGCCGGTTCACGTTCATGTCGAGGGCATGGCCGGCACCGGTGTGTGCGAGGAGGCGCGTCAGTGCATCACGGCTGAGGACGGCACCGCGCGCCGACAGCAGCGCCTTGAACAGCACGAGCTGCGCGGGTGCCAGCTCCACCTGGACCTCGTCCACCCGCACGGACCTGCCCCGTACCTCCACGTAGCCGGAGCGGGTCCGGAGCTGCTCGACGTGGTGTTCGGCGAGGTGGTCGCAGACGAGGCGGATCAGGGCGCCCATGCGGTAGCGGTCGGGCACGATGGGCTCGATGCCGGCGTCGAGCAGGGGCTGGGCGGTGACCGGCCCGACGGCGGCCGCGAGGACGCTCCGGCGGAACCGCTGGATCAGTTCCTCCTGCAGGCCCTGCTCGGCGGCCGTGTTGAACAGCGCGTCCACGGCGGGGGCGCTCGTGAAGGTGACGCAGTCCAGCTGCCCGGCGCAGACGGCCTCGATCAGCCTCGGCAGCCGCTCGAAGCCCTCGGGCTTGATCCAGCGGTACGGCGTGACGGTGAGCAGGGTCGCGCCCGCCGCGCGGAGCCGGGCCAGTTGGTTCGCGTCCGCGTAGGCGTGCAGCTGCACGCCGATGGTGAGGCCTGAGAGGTCCTGCTGCAGCAGCTCGTCGACCAGCGTCGCCGTCGTCTCGTCGGAACTGATGCCGACGTCGTCGAGCCCTGCCGCGCGCACCGCTCCCCGGGCCTTCGGCCCGCGCACGTAGATACGGCCGTTCCCCAGGACGTCCAGCAGATCGTCGCCGAGCCCGGCGGCGTCCGCCGCCTCGAACCAGCGGCGCATGCCGTAGGCGGTCGTGATGATGAAGAGGTCCGGGCGCGCCGCCACCATGGCAGCGGTGTCCGAGAGCAGCTCCACGTCCTCGGCGATGGGCGCGATCTTCAGGGCCGGTGCGTGGAACACCGAGGCGCCGCGCCGCTCGAGGGCGTCGATCAGGTCCCCCGAGCGGCGGTCCGACGTCACACCGATACGGAAGCCGGCCAGCTGCCCTGCCGACCCGTCCAAGCGGATCGCCTCGGTCATGACGCCAGCGATTCGGTCAGGCGGGCGAGGTGCGCGGCTCCGCCCTGCAGGTCGAGGCCCACACGAACCACCTCCCCGATCACGAGCACGGCCGGGGACTGGCACCGCGCGGCACCCGCCGCCGTGACGATCGTGGCGAGGGTGCCCGCCGTCGTGCGCTGGGACGCGCTGTACCCGCGCTCGACGACGGCGACCGGCATGTCCGGGCGCATCCCGGCGCGGCCGAGACCGGCGACGAGCTGCGGAAGCGTGGAGACGCCCATCAGGACCACGATGGTCCCGCCGAGGCCGGCCAGGTGCTCGTGCTCGTCGTCGCTCAGCGGCGCGTGACCGGACACCACCGTGAACAGGTGGCTGACGCCCCGGTGGGTGACCGGGATACCGGCGGCAGCGGGGACAGAGATCGCCGAGCTGACACCCGGCACAATACGGCACGGCACCCGGGCCGCGAGGCATGCCGCGAGCTCCTCGCCCCCCCGCCCGAAGACGAAGGGATCGCCGCCCTTGAGCCGGACCACGGCGTTGCCGTCGAGCGCATACCGGACCAGCAGATCGTTGATGCCGGCCTGCGGCACCCGGTGGTGGCCCGGCAGCTTCCCGACGTCCACGAGCTCCGCGGCCGGGGCGAGCTCCGCGAGCGCATCCGTTGGGGCGAGCCTGTCGTACAGGACGACGTCGGCCTCGCGGAGCGCCGCGGCCGCGTCGAGGGTCAGGAGTCCGAGGGCGCCCGGCCCGCCACCGACGAGGGTCACGGTGCCACCCCCCTGCGCGGCTGCCTCCCGCACGAATAGTGCGCCGCTGCGGCGGCACCGGGCGCGCAGTGCGTCCACGGCGTCGTCCGGGTGCGCGCCGTCCGGGGCGTCGCCCACCACGTCTCCCACGACGACCACGAGCGCGGCGCCGTCGAGCACCGCGTCCGTGCAGGCCTCCGCGGTCTCCCGCCGGTCGACGTCGGCTCCGGCTGCCCTGTACCGGGCCACCACCCTGCGCGAGGCCCGCTCGGTCCCGAGGACCACCACGCGGCGTCCGGCCAGATCGATCTCGAGTTGCATGGTTCAGCCCTCGGTTCCTGGTGCGGTTCCTGCTGCGGAGCGGACGGGGATCGCCGCTCCGAGGTTCGTGCGCCGGGCCTGCGCCTCGATCTCGGCGGGGGTGGCCGGCCGGCGCTGGCCGCGCTCCTCGACGAGGACGATCGACTGGTCCGCGGCATCCGGGGCGTTGACGAAGGACCGGAAGCGGCGGAGCCGGTCGGGGTCCTTGAGCGTTGCCGCCCACTCGTCTTCGTAGTGCTCCACATGGCGGGCCATCGCTGCCTCGAGGTCCTCGGCGATGCCGAGGGAGTCATGGATGACGACGTCGCGCACGTGGTCGAGGCCGCCGTCGAGGTCGTCCATCCAGCGGGCCGTCCGCTGCATGCGGTCCGCGGTCCGGATGTAGTACATGAGGTACCGGTCGATGTAGCGGATGAGCGTCTCGCCGTCGAGGTCCTGGGCGAGGAGCTGTGCGTGGGCGGGCTGGAAGCCGCCGTTGCCGCCGACGTAGAGGTTCCAGCCCTGGTCGGTGGCGATGACGCCGACGTCCTTCCCCCGCGCCTCGGCGCATTCCCGGGCGCATCCGGAGACGCCCATCTTGAACTTGTGGGGGGCGCGCAGCCCGCGGTAGCGCAGTTCGAGGTCGATCGCCATGGCCACCGAGTCCTGCACGCCGAAGCGGCACCAGGTGGAGCCGACGCACGACTTCACGTTCCGCAGGGCCTTGCCGTAGGCCTGCCCGGATTCGAAGCCCGCCTCCACGAGGATCTTCCAGATCTCCGGGAGCTGTTCCAGCCGTGCGCCGAAGAGGTCGATCCGCAGGGCCCCGGTGAGCTTCACGTACAGGCCGAACTGCTCGGCCACCTGCGCGATGACGGCGAGCTTCTGCGGCGTGATCTCCCCGCCCGGGATGCGCGGCACCACCGAGTAGGTGCCGTTGCGCTGCATGTTGGCCAGCGCGCGGTCGTTCGTGTCCTGCAGCGTGCCGCGGCCGCCGTCGAGCACGTACTCCCCGCGCTGCGTGGCCAGGATGGAGCCGATGGCGGGCTTGCAGATGTCGCAGCCCTGCCCGGCCTTCGCCTCCTCCGACGCCCCGAAGCGGCGGATGATGTCCTGGAAGGAGGCGAGGTCGAGGGCCTGGATGGCCTCGAACAGTTCGGGCCGCGACATCGCGAAGTGCTCGCAGATGCCCTTCGAGACGGTGCGCCCGGCCTTCGTGAGCTCACTGTCGAGCAGCTTCTTGAGCATCGGCACGCACGAGCCGCACTGCGTTCCGGCACGCGAGCACGCCTTGAGCGCCGGCATGTCGAGCGCCGGTTCCCCGTCCCCCGTCCCGTGTACCGCTGAGCGGCACGCGCCGGCGGTGACGTTGTTGCACGAGCAGAGGATGACGTCGTCGGGCAGGTCGGACTGCGGGGCCTCGCCGCCACCGGCGGAGGACAGGTAGGCCCCGGGCTCGGCGGGCAGCTCGCGGCCCAGCAGGGGCCGGAGTGCCGAGTAGGGCGCGGCGTCACCGACGAAGATGCCGCCGAGCAGCGTCCGGGCATCGTCCGTGACCACGAGCTTCTGGTACAGGCCCCTCGCCGGGTCGGCGTAGACGATCTCGAGGCTGCCCGGAGTCTCCGCGAGCGCGTCACCGAAGGACGCGACCTCGACGCCCGAGAGCTTGAGCTTGGTCGCGGTGTCGAAGCCGGGGAAGGAGGACAGGCCCCCGAGGATACCGTCCGCGCAGACCTCGGCCATGGCGTTCGCCGGTGCCACCAGGCCCATGCTGACGCCCTCGTAGCTCGCCACCTCGCCGATCGCCCATACACCCGGCAGGGCGGTCTCGCAGGCTGCGCTGATGACGACGCCGCCGCGGGGCGCCACCTCGAGCCCGGCCTCCCTCGCGAGCTCGTCGCGCGGCCGGATGCCCACGGCGAACACCACGAGGTCGGCGGGGAGCACGGACCCGTCGCTCAGCGCGACGCCGGTGACCCGCCCGTCGTCCGTCTCGATGGAGGTCGGCGCACCGCCGCAGTGGATCCCCAGGCCCTTCGCCTCGATGAGGCGCCCGAGTGCCTGTCCCCCGCCCTGGTCCAGCTGTGCGTTCATGAGCCAGCCGGCCCGGTTGACCACGGTCGACTCGGCGCCCAGCTGCTGAAGCCCTCCGGCCGCCTCGAGGCCGAGGAGCCCGCCGCCGATGACGACGGCGCGCGGGGGCCGGCCGAGGCCGGCGGCGAGGCGGGCGGTCTCCGTGCGCAGCCACTGGACGTCGTCGAGCGTACGGTAGACCGCCGCGTGCTCGCCGCCCGGCAGGGGCAGCCGTACGGCGTCCGATCCGGTGGCGAGGACCACGTCGTCGTAGGCGTACTTCTCTCCGGAGGCTCCCACGACGCACCGCGCCGCGAGGTCGAGCCGAACCGCCCGCTCACCGGTGACGAGCCGGATGGCGGGTTCGCGCCACATGAGCTGTTCGCCGAGGCTGAGGTCCACGTCGCCGGTCAGTGCGCTGCTCAGCGCCACCCGGTCATAGGGTGCGTACGCTTCCTCGGTGAGCACGGTGACGGAGAGTCCGTCGGTGCCGCGCCGCCAGAGGGCTTCGACGAACCGGTGCGCTGCAGGTCCACCGCCCACGACGACGATGCGCCGTTCCGGCACTGCGGGGACGTCCCCGGAGGGCCGTGATGATCGGTTCTCGCTCATGGTGTGCCTTCCATCCGGGCCGGGGTGGTCCCGCGTCTGGTTCCACCGTACGGAGGGGCAATTACTCCTGTGTGTCGCGGATGTATCGCAAAGTTAACTTCGGGCTCACGGGCGGGCGCCGGGCCGGTGAGGTGCAAGTTACCCGGGCGCAACAGCCCCGGGACCTGGGCGACACGTCCCCGGCCTAGCGTTGTGCTCAACGCACCGGCCACCCGCCATCAGCACACCGCATCAGCACCCGACATCAGCACTCGACATCAGCAGGAGAACGCCATGACCGAACTCGTACTCCAGCGCCCCACCGCCGTCTGGGTGGCCGTCTGCCGCCTCGATGACCTCGAGGAGTGCTGGGGTGAGGCCGCGCTCGTCGGCGGGGAGCAGATCGCCCTGTTCCGGCTCCCGGGGAATGGGGTCCACGCCGTCGGCAACATCGACCCCCGGACGCAGGCGGCGGTCATGGCCCGGGGCATCGTCGGTTCGCGCGGTGCAGTGCCGACCATCGCCTCACCGCTGCACAAGGAGGTCTACGACCTCGCCACCGGCGCCTGCCTGTCGGGTGGGCAGGCACTCCGGGCGTACCCGGTGCGATGCGTGGACGGCGTGGTCGAAGTGGGTGTGGCCGAAGCCTCTGGGGTCGAAGCCCGCGGTGCCGCCTGAGCGCGCAACTCCCTCCGTCAGTGCTTCAATGGCTGACATGACCGCGCCTTCCAGCACCGCCCCCGTTCTCATCGCCTGCGCGCACGGTACCGACAACGTGCAGGGACGCCGCGAGATCGACGCCGTGCGGGCCGGGATCTCCGCGCTGCGGCCTGGACTCGATGTCCTCGAGGCGTACGTGGACGTGCAGGTCCCCGACCTGGTGGACGTCGTGGCGTCGCTCCCGCCGGACCGTCCGGCCGTCATCGTCCCGCTGCTGCTGTCCGTCGGCTACCACGTGAAGGTGGACATCGCGCGGGCGGCTGCGAGCAGGCCGGGAACGGTGTCCGCCCTTCCGCTGGGACCGGATCCGCGTCTCGCCACCGTCCTGCAGCAGCGCCTCGTCGAGGCGGGAGTGGCCGACGGCGATGCCGTGGTCCTCGCGGCCGCCGGGTCATCCGACGCATGCGCTGCCGAGGACGTCGCGGAGGTTCTCGCGGTCCTCGCGGAACACCGGACGGGCCCGGTACGGCCGGGCTTCGGATCGAAGGCCTCGCCGTCCGTCCCCGAGGCGGTCGCAGCCTATCGCGGGGGTCCGGAGCCGGGTCCGGTCGCCCTCGCCTCCTACCTGCTCGCTCCCGGGTACTTCCACGACCAGCTGGCGAAGGCGGGCGCCGACGTCGTCAGCGCTCCCCTGCTGCCGAGTCCCGTCATCGCGGAGATCGCCCTCAGCCGGTACGACGACGCCGTCGCGCGCCTCGGACTCCCCCAGCAGGAAGGAACCTGCCCGCGGCCGTGCCGCGCGCTGGTGTCGACGTGCGTCCGGAGCGGTTCAGCCCAGCCCGTCTGATGCCGCCCGGGGCGCAGCGCCCCGCAGACCCTCTGCGGAGCAGTACAGCGGAGGAGCGGGACTAATTCCGTCGGTGGCGCAGTTATGCACTCGGGCCGGAAGCGGTCAGGTGCGCGTAGGGCACTCCGCCGAGAACAGGAATGAGACGACGTGACGACAGCGACGACCGAAGGAGTCGGCTTCCGGTCCCGACGGGGACCGATTCTCATCGCCCTGATGCTGTCCACGGGTCTGGTGGCGATCGATTCCACGATCGTTGCGACGGCCGTACCGTCGATCGTGCAGGACATCGGTGGCTTCACGTCCTTCCCCTGGCTGTTCTCTGCCTACCTCCTGGCACAGGCCGTCTCGGTGCCCGTCTACGCGAAACTCTCGGACGTCGTCGGGCGCAAGCCGATCATTCTCAGCGGTATCGGTCTCTTCCTGCTCGGCTCGATTCTCTGCGGAGTGGCCTGGAGCATGCCTGCCCTCATCGCGTTCCGTGTGCTGCAGGGTTTCGGCGCAGGCGCAGTGCAGCCGGTGGCGATCACCATCGCGGGCGATATCTATACGCTGACCGAGCGGGCGAAGGTGCAGGGGTATCTCGCCAGCGTGTGGGCCGTCTCCTCGGTGGTGGGTCCGACACTCGGGGGTGTGTTCTCCTCGCTGGGTATCTGGCGTGGGATCTTTTTCGTGAACATTCCACTGTGCCTGCTGGCGGGGTGGATGCTGCTGCGGACGTTCCACGAGGATATTGAACGCACGAAGCACCGTGTCGACTATCTCGGGGCGGGACTGCTGACGGTCTCACTCACCCTGATCATTCTGGGGGCCCTTCAGGGCGGCCAGGCGTGGGCCTGGAACTCTTTCATCGGCATCGCCGTCTTCGCAGCCGGGGCACTCCTGTTCGCCGCGTTCGTCCTCGTCGAGAGGAAAACCCCGGAGCCGGTCCTGCCGCCGTGGGTGGTGTCCCGCCGGTTGCTGGCGACCACCGCGATGATTTCCTTCGGTGTGGGAGCAGTCATGCTTGGCCTCACCTCCTACGTGCCCACCTTCCTCGAAGGAGCCCTCAAGACCTCCCCGATTCTGGCTGGACTCGCCCTGGCGGCACTGACCCTCGGCTGGCCGATCAGCGCCTCCCAATCGGGCCGGTTCTATCTCCGGATCGGATTCCGCAGGACCGCCCTGATCGGCGTGACCGTCACTGTCATCGGTACAGCCGTTCTCGCCCTCACCGCGTCCTCACCCAGCATCCTGCTGGTGGCGGCGAGTTGTTTCATCGTCGGACTCGGCCTCGGCCTGGTGGCGACCCCGAGCCTCATCGCCGCCCAGTCGAGCGTCGAGTGGAACGAGCGCGGTGTGGTCACCGGCACGAACCTCTTCGCACGATCGATCGGGAGTTCCATCGGTGTCGCCGTCTTCGGGGCCGTGGCCAATTCGATCTACGCCGGCACCCCGGGCAGCGATACGGATGCGCACACCATCGTCTCGGCCTCCACCGCGGTGTTCCTGGCGGTTCTGATCGGCGCACTTCTCACCGTCGTCGCCGTCGTCGCAATGCCCGCGACAAGCAAGACCCCGCAGGGGCCTGCCACGACCGACGCGGCGTCCTCAGGTCAATAGGATCCTCGGGGCCTGTGCCCCGCACCACGAGGAAGGCTAGGCGGCAGGCTCGAGCGAGAGGCGCTCCTGCACGGTGGCGGCGAGTTCCTCGGCGATGCGCTGGGCTGTCCCGGTATCGGCGGCCTCGACCATCACGCGAACGACCGGTTCGGTCCCCGAGGGACGCAGCAGGACCCGTCCGGTCTCGCCCAGGATCTGCTCCGCCTCGCGGACGGCCTCCTGCACTCCCTCGTCCGAGGTGGCGGCCGTGCGGTCCACGCCCTTGACGTTGATGAGTACCTGCGGGAGCTTCGTCATGACAGCCGCGAGCTCCTTGAGGCTCTTGCCGGTCGCAGCGATGCGTGAGGCGAGCTGGAGCCCTGTGAGGACGCCGTCGCCGGTCGTCGCATACTCGGCGAAGATCACGTGGCCGGACTGTTCGCCGCCGAGCGTGTAGTCGCCGTCGCGCATGCCCTCGAGGACGTAGCGGTCGCCGACGCCGGTCTCCTTGATGGAGATGCCGGCCTCGCGCAGGGCGATCTTCAGCCCGAGGTTGCTCATCACGGTGGCCACGAGGGTGTCGTCCTTGAGCTTCCCGGCGTCCTTCATGGCCAGTGCCATGACTGCCATGATCTGGTCGCCGTCCACGACGGTGCCCTCGTGGTCCACGGCGAGGCAGCGGTCGGCGTCGCCGTCGTGGGCGATGCCGAGGTCCGCTCCGTGCTCGAGCACGGCGGCCTGCAGCTTCTCGAGGTGCGTGGAGCCGTAGCCGTCATTGATGTTGACGCCGTCCGGGTCCGCGCCGATGACCACGATGTCCGCGCCGGCGTTCTTGAACACCTCCGGGGAGCAGCCGCTCGCGGCACCATGGGCGCAGTCGAGGACCACCTTGAGCCCGTCGAGGGGGTGTGGGATGGTCTGGAGCAGGTGGACCACGTAGCGGTCCTCGGCGTCGGCGAAGCGCTGGATCCGCCCTACGTCGCCGGCGACGGGGCGTCGGCGTGCGTTGGCCATCTCGGTCTCGATGGCGTCCTCGAGCGCGTCGCTGAGCTTCTTACCGCCGCGGGCGAGGAACTTGATGCCGTTGTCCGGGGCCGGGTTGTGGGAGGCGGAGATCATGACGCCGAAGTCGGCGTCGAGATCGGCGACGAGGAACGCCGCGGCGGGCGTCGGCAGCACGCCGGCGTCGTAGACGTCCACCCCGGAGCTCGCGAGGCCCGCTTCGACGGCAGCGGCGATGAACTCACCGCTGATCCGGGGGTCGCGGGCAATCACGGCGGTGGGCCGTCGATCACCGTCGACCGCGTTGTGGCCGAGCACGACGGCGGCCGCCTGGGCCAGCTGCAGGGAGAGTTCCGCCGTGATCAGGCCGTTGGCCAGGCCGCGCACACCATCGGTGCCGAATAACTTGCTCATCGTGGATCATCCTAAGTGAAGAACATGAGACCGCTCAGGTGGGTCCCCAACAGGTTAAAGCACGATGCCCGCCCGGAACCCCGGACGGGCATCAGCGCGTGTCCCTAACGGCAAGGAATTGGAACCAGCCACACGCTCAAGGAGCGTGGAGCCAAGCTCCAAATCCTGCCAGATACTCCCGATAGCGTGGAGCCGAGCGGCAAATACCGCTGAGGGGACCCAAGGGAGATCGCTCTGGCGATCTCCCTTGAGGTAAACGGTATTTACCGCTTGGAGTACTGAGGCGCCTTGCGTGCCTTCTTGAGACCGGCCTTCTTGCGCTCGATGACGCGGGCGTCACGGGTCAGGAAGCCTGCCTTCTTGAGGGCGGGGCGGTTGTTCTCGCGGTCGATCTCGTTCAGCGTGCGCGCAACACCGAGGCGGAGGGCACCGGCTTGGCCGGAGGGTCCACCACCGTGGATGCGGGCGATGACGTCGTACGCGCCGTCGAGCTCGAGGAGCTTGAACGGGTCGTTGACTTCCTGCTGGTGCAGCTTGTTCGGGAAGTAGTCAGCGAGCTCGCGCCCGTTGACGATCCACTTGCCGGTGCCGGGGACGAGGCGCACGCGGGCGACTGCTTCCTTGCGGCGTCCAACGGCTCCGCCGCCGACGGTCAGCGCGGGGCGCTCCTTCGCGGTGGTCTCGCTGGCCTCGGTGGACTCTGAGGTGTAGCTCGTAAGCTCCTCAGTAGGTTCATTCAGCTCTTCAGGGTTCTGAGCCACGGTTCTCCTTGAATTAATTTCTTAGTGTGTGGTGGCCAGGACTACTGGGCGACCTGGGTGATTTCGAACGTCTTGGGCTGCTGCGCGGCGTGGGGGTGCTCAGCACCGCGGTAGACCTTCAGCTTGCCGATCTGCTGGGCTGCCAGCGAGTTCTTGGGAAGCATGCCGCGGATAGCCTTCTCGACTGCGCGCTCCGGGTTCTTGTCCAGGAGTTCCACGTAGCTGGTGGACTTCAGGCCGCCCGGGTAACCCGAGTGGCGGTAGGCGCGCTTCTGCTCGAGCTTGGAGCCGGTGAGGGCTACCTTTTCAGCGTTGATGATGATGACGAAATCGCCCATGTCCATGTGGGGAGCGAAGGTCGGCTTGTGCTTTCCGCGGAGCAGGATTGCGGTCTGGCTGGCAAGACGGCCGAGGACGACGTCGGTTGCATCGATTACGTGCCACTGGCGGCTGATGTCGCCTGGCTTCGGGGTGTACGTACGCACGGTTATGGCCTTCGTTTCTATTTCGGTGTCGCCCGCATCCACGGAAACCTCCGTGCCCGCGGGCTCAGCTTATTCATGCGTTACCGGAACTTCAGGTGAGGGCTGAAATACGACCAGTTATCCCGTAAATCTCGGCTCCGCCCCCGGGCCAGGTGGTTCTGCAACTGAACCGCTCCGAGAGGCGCAGACGTATCGAGCTGGGATACGCACAACGACTACCAAGATTAGCCTGCCGCCATGCCCCAGGTCAAAATGGCGGGGACGCTACTCCCGCTAAGCTACGGTGCGCTTCGGCTGCAGGTCCGTCTCGACCGGCTGCGCGAGGAGCCTGAGGGACTCGATCCAGAGAATCACCAGCGGAATGGCGGTCCACGGGGCCGCGCCGATCGAGAACGGCCAGGCAAGCCGGCCCGCCGTCGACTCGAGCACCGGTGCGAGCCAGGTGGTGCAGAAAGCCGCCGCGAGGCTGAGGCGTACCGCCACGGTAGGCCTGTTCTCGAGCAGATACAGGGCCACCGGGAAGAACAGGACGGCGTCGTACACGACGAGGTGTGGAGAGAACACGACGGTGGTCGACAGTGTCACGATCAGCACCAGCATTCCGTCCGAACTACGGGCAGGCCTTTGCTCCCCCGCTGCAACGGGCTGGCTTAGTGAGCGCTGTCCTCGCATCAGCTGTTGCGCCAGAACTGCCGCTGCAGCAACCAGTACGACGACGGCCAGGATGGAGCCGATGGCACTGGGCGCCGACTCGGGCAGCACAGCGTGCAGGAATGCCGGAACACTGACCATTTTCCATGCCTGGTCCTGCTGGACCTGCTCGCCGAAGCCACTGCCGGTGAGCGCCCCGACCCAGTGTCCTACCCCTACTGGCCCCACCAGTGCGAGGCTCAACCCGGCCTGCAGGAGGCCCATCACCACAAATCCGGAGAGCGCACCGAACCTCCGGGTCACGAGGAGCGCCACCGGTACCAGCACCACGTGCTGCGGTTTTAGGAGCGCCAGACCGAGAACGGCGCCCGCGAGGAATTGATGGCGGCCGGCGATCAGTCGTATTGCCAGGAGCCATACCGCAAGCACGAATGTGGAGTCCTGCCCACCGCCGAGCAATTCGAAGACGGGAGCGCTCGCGCAGAGCACCAGCACCACGAGACCCCTTCGACGCGCGACGAGCCCGGGCGCCAGAGTTCGTAAGGACCTCATGCAGACAGCCAGCAGCACCAGGTTGATGACCAGCCAGACTCCAGCACTCGCCGGATACTCGATCAGCGCAAAGGGTGCGTACAACGCCGCGACCAGGGGTGGCGACACGAACCAGGACAGGACCGACGTCGTCCCATTGATCGGCGCCTGGACAACCACCTGCCGCTCAATGCCGTACAGGTCGCTGCCGTATCCATCGAGCAACAACGCACCTCCGGTCCAGTGCGCCAGATAGTCGGGCAGTACCGTACCAAATACCGCAGGGTCCAAGAGCCGCTGGACCGTGGAGATGACGAGGAAGACAGGTCCCAGGACCACGAAGATGAACGGATAATTCCGCAGCCTTTCATGCGTCAGGAGCGCGTCAGCAAAGAATACACCGCGTTGCAGTGCGGTTTGGGGCCTACTTGGGTGGGAAGTCTCAGCCATAGTGGGAGACTACGACAGCCCCCCCGGGTTCGAGCGGGTATGACCGAGTATTCTGCCGACAACACCGGATAGACCCAGTCGCGACGTGTAGCCCCCCCCCCGAACAGCTACTCGGCTATTCCATATTCCTGAGCTTTCCAAGCATCAACGCAGGTTTTGCTCAGTCAGCGTGGCTTCGAACCAGCCTCGGCAAGGGTTGCCAAAGGATACGGCGAAGTTCGGTTCCGAGCCGTTCCCAGTGCCTACTTTTGATGCAGAGCCGGCACTCGGCCGGTCATTCGGAACAACAGGAGTCCCTCATGTTCGCTCACCTGGCAGCATCGCTGCATACTCTCGGATTCACCGTTCAGACCCGCCTCCGCCGCGAAGAGACCGGCGCCACCGCGGTGGAGTACGGCCTCATGGTCGCGCTCATCGCGGTCGTTCTCCTGGTTGGCGTCGGAGCTTTCGGCAGTCAGCTGAACACCTTCTTCAACGGCCTTGGCACCAAGCTCAAGCTCACGTAACCCCATTCATACCCAATGTGCAGGGCACCGGGCATGAACACGATTCATGCATGGTGACAGTGCGAAGAGCAGCGGCGTCATATCGAGGCCGCTGCTCTTCCCGTAGTTAAGAGACAAATGAAGTTTTGGGGTCTTGGAGCAGGAATCCCTCGGCGCGGAGAGGGCATCCTTTCCCGACGTAGGATCGCGGCGGAACAGCTACCCGGCGCTGGTCCATATGCTTGAGCTTTTCCAAGCATCGACGCAGGTTTTGCTCAGCCAGCGTGGCTTCGAACCAGCCCCGGCAAGGGTTGCCAAAGGATACGGCGAAGTTCGGTTCCGAGCCGTTCCCAGTGCCTACTTTTGATGCAGAGCCGGCACTCGGCCGGTCATTCGGAACAACAGGAGTCCCTCATGTTCGCTCACCTGGCAGCATCGCTGCATACTCTCGGATTCACCGTTCAGACCCGCCTCCGCCGCGAAGAGACCGGCGCCACCGCGGTGGAGTACGGCCTCATGGTCGCGCTCATCGCGGTCGTTCTCCTGGTTGGCGTCGGAGCTTTCGGCAGTGAGCTGAACACCTTCTTCAACGGCCTTGGCACCAAGCTCAAGCTCACGTAACCCCATTCATACCCAATGTGCAGGGCACCGGGCATGAACACGATTCATGCATGGTGACAGTGCGACGAGCAGCGGCGTCATATCGACGCCGCTTCTCTTCCCGTAGTTAGGAAAACCGATGAGTCGTTTGGGATCTGAACGGGGGTCCGTCGCTGTGGAGATGGCTATCCTTCTGCCCGTACTCATCCTCCTGCTTCTTGGCATGATGGAGTTTGGGCGAGCCTTGAATACTCAGGCAACGCTGAACTACGCAGCACGCGAAGGTGTCCGCGTCATGGCGATTACTAAGAATGTGTCTGATGCCAAGAACAAGGCGGCGGCGTCCGCGCCGACTCTGAATCCCGGAGTGAATCCGGCCGACGTCCTGGTTGTTGGAACGTGCCCCACCGGTCCGGCATCTCCCAGTCCATCGGTAACCGTGACCGTCAATTATCAGCTGACCACTCTTACCGGTATCGCTGGCCCATTCGCCATGAAGGCTACGGGGGTCATGTTGTGCGGAGGATAGCCAGCAAGTGGAAACCCGCAGCGGCAGACCGGGAGCGCGGCGCGATCAGCGTTCTGGTGGCTCTTCTCATGGTGGTCTTTCTTGGTTTCGCTGCTCTAGCAGTCGATGTGGCGATGGTGTACTCGGAAAGAGCGCAACTGCAGAACGGAGCGGACGCAGCAGCACTAGGAATTGCCCAAGTCTGTGCCAAGACACCTAGTAGCACCCTCTGTTCCAGTTCGTCCGCCATTGCGGCGGATCTGACCAATAAAAACGCGCTCGATAATCTAAGCGCCGTTCAGTCCGTCGCTTTCTCTGGGAACAAGGTCACTGTGACCACCGCAGCAAAGGAAGCCGGCCGATCGGATAACCGGGTTTCCCTTTTCTTCGCCCAGGCCCTCGGAGTTTCCTCTGCAGAGGTCGGTGCCCGCGCCGCTGCGGTATGGGGCAGCCCGACGAGCGGAATAGCGCCGTTCCCGCTCACCTTCTCAATCTGCCAGGTGCAGGGACAGGTCGGCGGATCACTTCAACTCCTCCAGGCCCACGGTGACAACGCGAACCCTGACTGCAATTACGGCCCTTCGGGTGCTGCTGTGCCGGGTGGATTTGGTTGGTTGTCACAATCGTCCGGTCAGTGCGGGGCATTCGTCGACATAGCTGTGCAACTGGGCGCCAGTGATCCGGGTAATAACGGACCGAGCGACTGTGATGCCGTCCTGAATGGCTGGGCGACCGACTTGTCGGCCGGCAAGTCCGTGACGCTCCTCCTTCCGGTCTTCGATCAGGTGACCGGCACTGGCGCCGGAGCAAAATACCACCTCCTCTACTTCGCCGCGTACGACGTGAAGGGGTGGGCGTTCTCTGGAAGTAATAACCTTCCGATGACCTTCAACCCGTCAGTGACAGACGGATCAGTGACAAAGAACTGCTCGGGAAGCTGCCGTGGAATCATCGGCAAGTTCATCGAGTACGTCTCGCTGGCCGACGGCTACACCCTTGGACCCGTTACTAGCGGCGGCGTATCCGTCGTTCGCCCCTCTCTCTGAAAGCTCTCTCATGAAATCCCGCCTCCTGGCCGGCGTTGCCGCCGTCATCCTCGCGCTGATCGGAGCCATGATGCTGTACGGCTACGCTCAAGGTGCCGAAGCCCGGGCCGTCGAGGGACTCGATCCGGTTGATGTGCTCGTCGTTGCAACCGATGTCCCTGAGGGCACGCCGTCCGAGGAGCTTATGCCCTTCCTCACCACTGAGAGCCTCCCGGCGACCGCGGTCAGCACATCGGCGCTGAAGGACCTGGACTCGTCCGCCGGAAAGGTCACCTCCGTTGCCCTTGTGCCAGGCGAGCAGGTGTTGGCCGAGCGGCTGGTTGACCCGGATGACCCAGCACTGACGGGAAGTGTAGAAGTACCGGAGGGCCTGCAGGAGGTTTCATTCGGCATCGAGCCGGCGAGGGCGGTAGGTGGCAAGATTGCGCCAGGCGACACAGTGGGCATCTTCATTTCGATGGCGCCCGGCGCGTTACCCGATGAGCCCGAGGCAGACACCACCCAGTTAGTGCTCCACAAGGTCCTTGTCACTTCGGTGCAACGTGCCCCGTCTGCCGCACCGGTCGATCCTGCTGCTACCCCCGAGGAACAGGCAAGGGCTGAAGCCGAAGCGCTGCCGTCCGGATCACTGATGCTGACTGTCGCGGTGAACGAAGAACAAGCTACCAAAATCGTGTTCGGCAATGAATTCGAGAGCATCTGGCTCAGCAAGGAGCCGGCCTCGGCTGTCGAGAGCCCCAATCCCATCACTATTCATGACAAGGTTCTGTACCGATGAGCAGATTCGTCCTGATCACGCCGAGTTCTGAATTCGAACAGAAGGTCCGCCTCGCGGTATCCGGCGGCTTGCAAGGTCATGTGAAGAGCCTGCCCGCGAGCGCCCTCTCCGGCGACACCGACGCCGTCCTCGAGCAGCTTTCTCTGGAGCGTCCCGAGGTGCTCGTCTTCGGCCCCGGCATCGCCATCGAAGACGCGCTCCGGCTCGCAATCATCGTGGACGTGAAGTTCCCCGAGATCAGCGTGGTGCTGGTGCATGACGAGCACCCCGACATCGCCCTGCAGGCGATGCGGGCCGGCGTCCGTGACATCCTCAGCCCGCTCGCCGACGTCGCAAACATCCGAGCGCAGCTCGAACGGGCCTGCCAGGCATTCGCTACCCGCCAGCGTTCCGATGCGCAGCTGCTTGGTCAGCAGCAGAGCGGCCTCGTCATCGGCGTGTTCTCCCCGAAGGGCGGCGTGGGCAAGACCACCATTTCCACCAACCTCGCGGTTGGCCTGGGAAAGCTTGCTCCCATGAGCGTCGTGATCGTGGATCTGGACCTCCAGTTTGGTGACGTTGCCTCCGGCCTTTACCTGAACCCCGAGTACTCCGTCCTCGACGCCGTATCAGGCGCAGCTACCCAGGACACCATGGTGCTTAAAGCGTTCCTCACCGCACACCCCTCGGGCATCTATGCGCTGTGCGGTCCCCGCAATCCCGCCGACGCAGACCGCATCTCCCCGGAGCAAATTACGCGCCTGATCCAGCAGCTCGCCCTCGAGTTCCGTTACGTCGTCGTCGACACCGGGCCGGGGCTCACGGAACCAAGCCTGGCTGCACTTGAGCAATGCACCGATGCCGTCTGGGTGACCGGCATGGACGTGCCGAGCGTCCGCGGCCTGCGCACGGGCCTCGACGTCCTCAATCAACTCAACCTTCTCCCCGAGACGCGGCACGTAGTGGTCAACTTCGCCGATACGAAGACCGGCCTCTCGGTGCAGGACATCGAAGCAACCCTTGCGGCGCCCGTCGACGTCTCAATCCCCCGCTCGCGAGCCCTCACCCTCGCTACGAACCGCGGAATTCCCCTTCTCCAGGACAAGGTCCGCGACCCCGCTACGAAGAGCCTCAACAATCTCGTCGAACGCTTCGACCACGAGTGGCGCGCCAGGTCTCAGCGGAAGCTCCACCGCCGCGTGGTCGTCCGATGAAGCTCTCTGCACGTATTCAGGCCGCTGGCCTGGCACCCATTCCCTCCGCCGCTCCCGCCGAAGGCTCGGCCGCTGCCATCGCAACCGTCGAGGAGCCCCGCCCCTCTACGCTTGCTCCCGCTATCGTTCGCGATGCTCCGGACAAACCTGGATCGGCGAAGGTCGATGTCTTCGCCGGCCTCAAGCAACGGGCGGCGTCCGCCCTCTTCGAACGAATGGGAGTCCGCGCCAGCGACACCTCCATCAGCGAGGAGGACCTCAAGGTCATCGCCCGCGATGAATTGAGCCAGATCATCGACGCGGAACAGGTGCCACTCAGCCCCGATGAACGACGCCGCCTTATTCAAGATGTGGCCGACGACGTCCTCGGGTTCGGCCCGCTCCAGCGACTCCTCGACGACCCCACGGTCACCGAGATCATGGTCAACCGGATGGACCAGATCTACGTGGAGCAGAAAGGCCGACTGACACTGAGTGAGTCCCGGTTCAGCTCGGAGGAACACCTGCGCCGGGTCATCGAGCGCATCGTCTCCAAGGTGGGGCGTCGCATCGACGAGTCCTCACCGTTCGTAGACGCTCGGCTCGAGGACGGTTCCCGTGTCAACGCGGTCATCCCGCCACTTGCCGTCAACGGCTCGTCCCTGACCATCCGTAAGTTCAGCAAGGTACCTCTGACGGTACAGAACCTCATCAATTTCGGGACACTGACGCCCGAGATGGCGGAACTGCTCGACGCCTGCGTGAAGGCGAAGCTCAATATCATCGTCTCGGGTGGTACGGGTACCGGAAAGACGACCCTCCTCAATGTGCTCTCATCATTCCTCCCTGGAGACGAGCGGATCGTCACCATCGAGGATGCCGTCGAACTACAGATTCAGCAGCAGCACGTGGTGCGGTTGGAGAGCCGCCCGCCCAACACCGAGGGCAAGGGTGCGGTCTCCATCCGTGATCTGGTGCGTAACTCGCTCCGTATGCGACCGGACCGGATCGTGATCGGCGAGGTGCGAGGCGGTGAATCGCTCGACATGCTGCAGGCCATGAACACTGGACACGACGGGTCCCTCTCGACCGTACACGCAAACTCCCCCAGGGACGCCGTCGCACGCCTCGAAACGCTCGTCCTGATGGCCGGTATGGACCTGCCGCTCCGGGCCATCCGCGAGCAGTTGGCCTCCGCCGTCAACCTCGTGGTGCAGATCTCGCGCCTCCGGGACGGAAGCCGACGCATCACGCACGTCACGGAGGTCCAGGGCATGGAGGGCGACGTCGTCACCCTCCAGGATGCCTTCGTCTTCGATTACTCGGCCGGCGTTGACCAGAAGGGCCGTTTCCTCGGTAAACCCGTCCCCACCGGCATCCGCCCGCGCTTCATGGAGCGCTTCGAGGACATGGGCATTACCGTCTCCCCCGCCGTCTTCGGGTCCGCTCCGATCCGCGGGCGATAAACCGATGACTGTCTTCTTGGCCACCGGAACCGCGCTGCTCGTCGGCGCCGTCATTCTGGCGCTCGTCGCTTTCCGTCCACTGCAGTCGCCGGTGCCGCTCGACCGGCGTCGTCCAACTTTGGAGCAACCGGACTCGCAGCTGTCCAAATTCGCGGGGGCTGCCGGTCGTGCCATGGAGAGCTATCTCAGGCGCCACCCGAGGCGCTTTCTCAATCAGGCGGTTCTCGAAACTGCCGGCGTGAGGATCAGCCAGGCCGAGGTGTACCTGCTCGTGATCCTCGCCGGCATCACCGGACTCCTGCTCGGTTGGGTTCTGCTCGCGCCCGTGGTGGGCATCTTGCTTCTCCTGCTGTCTCCCGCGGCTGTGCACCTAGTGGTGGCCTTCCTGACGGGACGGCGACGCCACCGCTTCGACGCCCAGCTAGGCGACACGCTGCAACTCCTGACCGGCGGGCTGCGTGCGGGCCATAGCATCCTGCGAGCGATTGACGCCGCTGCCACGGAAGCAGACAGTCCGACGTCGGAGGAAATGCGCAGGATCGTCGCAGAGACGAGCCTTGGAAAAGACCTTCTCGCCTCGCTCCTTGATACGTCCCATCGAATGCAGAGCGAGGACTTCGCGTGGATCGCCCAGGCCATCCAGATCAACCGCGAGGTCGGCGGTGACCTCGCAGACGTGCTCGACCAGGTGGGGCACACTATCCGTGAGCGGGGTGAGATCAAAGGTCAAATCAAGGCACTTGCGGCAGAAGGAAAGTTGTCCGCCTACATCCTCGCGGCACTGCCGTTCTGCATCGCACTGATCCTCAGAGTCCTCAACCCCGGCTACATCGACAAGCTGTTCACCGAGCCGCTGGGCTGGGTCATGCTCGGGGCTGCCGCCGTCATGATGACGATCGGTGGGCTCTGGCTGCGCAAGATTATCGACCTGAAGTTCTGAGGAACCCTTCCATGGATTTGATCCTGCTCGCCTCACTCCTGCTGACCGCTAGCTCCATCGGCTATTTCACTTGGTCGCTGCTGACCTCGGACGTAAAGGTACGCCGCGTCGTCAATCACAACCTCAACCAGGGCATGGGACTGGCCGCAGCCGCTGCGGAACGGCCGAACCCGTTCTTACAATTGGGTCACCGCCTCACGCCCCAGGCATACGTCAGAAAGCTCGACCACTTGCTGGCACTCGCCGGAAGACCTGCTTCGATGCCTCTGGCAAAGGTCATGACGGCAAAACCTCTGCTCGGCGTAGCCGGGGGCCTCGCGGGTATCCTCCTCGCGGACGCCAACCCGGACAAGCGCTTCGTGATGATCGCAATCTTCATCACTGTGCTGGGGTACTTCGTGCCCGACCTGCTCCTTTACAGCAAGGGACAGGAGCGGCAGAAGGCCATGGCCCTCGAACTTGCGAACACGCTGGATCAGATGCTGATCTCCGTCGAGGCCGGCCTCGGCTTCGAGAGTGCGATGCAACGCGCGGGCGAGACGGGCAAGGGACCCCTGGCGGACGAACTAGTGCGGACCCTGCAGGACATGCAGGTAGGTCGTAGCCGTCGTGAGGCGTACCTCGCCATGGCGGATCGCAGCAACATCCCGGAGCTCCGCAGCTTTGTGAAGGCCATAGTGCAGGCCGACGCCTACGGCATTTCTTTGTCCGGCGTCCTGCGCACGCAGGCCAAGGTAATGCGCGTCAAGCGGCGCCAGCGCGCCGAGGAAAAGGCCATGAAGCTACCCGTCACAGTACTGTTCCCGCTGCTGCTGTTCATCTTCCCGGTGCTGTTCATAATCATCCTCGGCCCTGCAGCGCTCAACATCATTGATTCCTTCGCGGGCCAGTGATGGTGTTCTCAACAAAGCGGACTTCCGTCGCGATCGGGGAGACAGGGAAGCAATTGCGCAGTTATACGTCAGCATCAGCCGGTTTCCGGCCAATCGTCAGATCACGGCCGTAGCCTGACATGGTGTTCGTAAACGCCGCCCCGATGGTCCTGCCGCTCGTGGACCTCGCTGTCCTCTCCCAACTGGAGCGGCAGCTGAATGACCCCGTGCCGGCCCGGGCGTTCGCGCGCGACTACATCACGGGATTCGAGACACGCTACCTTCGCCTCACCAGCTCCATCGGCACAGTGGACCTCCCCGCTGCCCTCGACGCCGCCCTCAGCCTGCGCAACTCGTCGGCTATGGTCGGCGCCGCACGGCTCTCCGCGATGGCCGCGGAACTGGAGCTCGCTGTGACCTCAGCGGACTTGGACACAGCACGCACAGCACTCACCGCTATTGAGCGCTGCGGTCTGGAAACCATCAACGAACTCGAAACCCGGTACCTCACACCCGCCTGAGCCTGCGCCGCCTCACGCCCGCCTTCGCGATAGTTCAGAATCGGGCGGGCGTCAGCCGGTAGCCCACCCCGCGCACGGTCTGCAGCCAGCGGGGGTTCTTCGGGTCCTCGTCCAGCTTCCGGCGGAGGTTGCCGATGTGCACCTCGATGGCACGCTCGTCCGAGTCGTTGATGTAGGCGTCTTCACCGTAGTAGTCGCCACGCACCACACGCACCAGATCGGCCTTGGTCCTCACCGCTCCGTTGCTCTTCAGCATCTCGTGCAGCAGATCGAACTCGCTGCGCGTCAGCGGCAGGTCAGCGCCGTCGAGCAGGACGGTGCGGGCCGCAGCGTTGAGGACCAGCCCGTTGTGCTCCAGGACCGACGAGGTCTCCGACACGGGAGCGGAAGGTGCGGCGACAGCCACCGCAGGCGCTGCAGCACCGGCGTGGACAGCCCCTACAGGCTCGGGAACGGCGCGCGGACGCCGCAGCATGGCCGCGATGCGGGCTCGAAGCTCCCGCGGACGGAACGGTTTGGTGAGGTAGTCGTCCGCGCCGAGCTGCAGGGCCGTAAGGGTGTCCAACTCGTCACCGCGCGACGTCAGCATGACGACATAGCAGTTGCTGGAGCTGCGGATGCGCCGGAGCACCTCGTATCCGTCGATGTCTGGCAGCCCGACGTCCACCGTCACCACGGTCGCGTGGTGCTCGCGGACCAGGTCGACGCCGGCCCTTCCGCTGGGTGCCACGTGGACATCGAAGCCCGACTGCCGCAGGACGGCCGCCACGAGATTTCGCACATCGGCGTCGTCCTCGATGACTACCGCTACGCCCGGATCGCTCATTCGGTTCCTACCCCCATGTGACCTGCGCTGCTGCGCGCTCGACTCGTCATGAATCCCATTGTGCATGCCCGCGCACCGGAATTACGCCGCCTTCCGGTGCAAAACGCGTGATAGGGGACATAATGTGAGGCAGTACGTAGGTCTCAGCGTCGGAAAGTTCTTTATCATGTGGTCTCTCATCTTTCCTTGGATAGTGCGTGCCTAGGGATGCAAGTGCGGTTCGGCTGCGCGTAGTGGCATCGAGGTTCACCATCAACCGCTCCGTTGTGCTGTGCCAGATCCCCCTCGCCGTGATCGTCGTCGTCATCGGTGTCACGGCACCTATCCTCCGGCCCGGCCTCATGTCGAATCCGACGTTTGACCTCGGTTTTACGGTGATTCTGGTCCTGCTGGCCCTGTGCGTCGTGGTCCCCTGGCGCAAGCTTCCGCGCGGCAGCCTGTTGGCGGTGCCCATCCTCGACTTCGTCGCCATCGCCCTGGTTCGGGCCGGTGCCGCGGAGACCCAGCCGGCACTCGGCGTCCTCGCCGTCTTTCCCGTGCTCTGGCTCATGCGCTCCTCGCTCCCCACTTGGGCGGCTCTCGTCCTCACCTGGACCGGATCCCTCCTGGTTACAGCTTGGCCGCTGCTGGGCTCCTTTGACCCCGCCCGCATGCGCTCCTACCTGGGAATCTTGCTGTTACCGATCGTGATGCTCTGCATCGCCGTCACCATCCGCGTCATGACCCTCAGCGCGAGGGCGCGCGAGCTGGAGATCGAGCGCAAGGACCGTGAGCTCAACGACCTGCTGCGCGCGGCCATGGACCGTGAACGCGTCCTGACCGCGATCCTCGACACCGTCGACGTCGGACTCACCGCCGTAGATGCACACGGCAACACCACGCTCACAAACCGCCAACAGGAACTGTTCAACCGACTCGCGACAGGGCCTGACGACACACACCGCTCCCTCTACTTCGGCCCGGACCGCACCACGCCGCTCCCCCTAGAGAAAAGGCCGATCTACCGCGCCCTCACTGGTCAGACCTATGCCGACGAGCTCATCTGGGTAGGCGAGGGCGATGCGCAGCGCGCGCTCTCGACAGCCGCCCGACCTATCAAGAACGCCGACGGCCGTATCGCCGGTGCACTGATCGTGTGCAGTGACGTGACCGAACTCGTCGAGGCCGTCACCGCGAAGGACGCCTTCATCTCGAACATCTCCCACGAGTTCCATGCTCCCCTCACGTCTGTCCTCGGTTACCTCGAACTGGTGATGGAGGACGAGCACCCGCTACCCGCCCACCTCAAGGGCTACGTCGACGTGGCGGGCCGCAACGCCGAACGTGTCCTCCACCTCGTGGCCGACCTGCTCTCCACTGCAGGAGACAAGGTTCGAGTCCATCCCCGTCCGGTGGACCTTGCCGCCCTCATCGAGATGAGCGTGAGGTCCAACCGGCTCCGGGCCCAGAAGAACAAGGTGAAGCTCCAGAGCGATGCCCAGAACCCGCTCTGGACGCTGATCGACCCACTGCGGATCTCCCAGGTGCTCGACAATCTCGTGTCCAACGCGATCAAGTACTCCCCCCGGGGCGGTGTGGTGAGCATCTACGCGGAGGAGACGGAGACATGCATCAACCTGCACGTCGAGGACAGTGGCATGGGCATGACGGAGCAGGAGGCCCGGCAGGTGTTCTCGCGCTTCTACCGGACCCCGGCGGCACGGCATGCCGACATCGAGGGGGCGGGCCTCGGACTGGCGATCACCAAGTCCATTGTGGAGAGCCATGGCGGGGCGATCTCCTGTGTCAGCTCTCCCGGCGAGGGAAGCCGCTTCACGGTGACGCTGCCAGTCAACGGCGACGTCAGCCGCGTGCCACACGATTCCTTGGAAGAGTCCGTCTAGGTGGTCCTCGCCCTTTCCATAGCCGTCCTCTCCGCCGCTCTTGGCTACGCGCTGTTCGCCCTCGCCGGCAGGGACCCGCGTACGGTCCTGCCTTCGTCGTGGCGGGTTCCCATGGCGCTGCTGGCAGCAATCCTCGCGGGGGCGGGAAGCGTCGTCACGGGCTTGTCGTGGAACTTGCCTCTCCTCGTCGTCCTTGCGGCCTTCGGCGTCGTGCTCGGAGCGATCGACGCGCGTACCAAGCTGCTGCCGAACGCAGTCCTCCTACGGTTCCTGGCGATCACCGTTCCCCTGCTCATCCTCGCGGGAGTGGTGACAGCAAACTGGGGCGGCCTGCTGGCTGCGGCTGCGGGAGGCGCCTGCCTCTTCATCGTGTATTTCCTACTCGCACTCATCTCGCCGGCCGGCATGGGGATGGGCGATGTGAAGCTTGCAGCCGTCCTCGGGCTGTTCGGCGGGTGGGCGGGTGCCGCTGCCTGGATGGGAACACTCCTCGGGGGGTTCCTCCTCGGCGGGCTCGCCGGAATCGGCGTGCTCCTGCTACGCCGCGGGTCGCGCAACTCGACCTTCCCGTTCGGTCCCGGCATGCTGCTCGCTGCCCTGGCGAGCTTCGTCCTGCTCGGCCAGTCGTCCTGAGACAGGGTCGGTGGTGGAGCCCGCTTCGGGGGGGGGGTGCGTCTACCGGACGCGCGGTGGGCCAGGGACTGTTTACCGGCCGTAGGACCGGTCTGCTTCCTCTGCGGGTAGGTCGGGTCCGGTCCGGACGGCCGGGACGTCTCAGGTCACACTGGAGCCCCGGCGTGGGCACGCCTCCCTTCGCTGCTTACGTGAAGACCGCGCTCTGGTTGTCCACATAGGCTCCCGGGGCCGCTGGAGTAGTACGTGTGTTCGATAAATTTGGGGTATGGCCATCGCCCCGATCGAGCGTCCCGCGCAGACCCCGACCTCAGTCGAGTCGGCGTGCGTTGCCCTGATGGAGTGTGCCCGGGAGGTGAGCCTGCAGGGCGGTGTTCTGTCCCGTTCGGAGGCGCTACAGCTCATCGTCGACGTCGAACAGGCCTCGAGGATTGTGGATCATCTGCAGGTCCTTGCCGCCCGCCTCGCTGAGGAGCACTTCCGGGTCGACGAACCTGATCCCGGCAGTACGTCCGGGAGTGCGTCCGGTGCTGGGTCGCTGCTGGCCCGGGCGGAACAGGCCATCCGCGCCGAGGCCCCGACTCCCGCCGGTTCCAGCCTCGCTTCCTCGGACACCGTCTCGTCGTCCGCGTGGAGTGCGGGGGCGGAAGCAGCTGCGGACGGGTTCAGGGATTGTGCCGATTTCCTGCGCGGGACCCTCGGGATCAGCCGCGCCGAGGCCCGGCGCCGACTGGCGCTGGCAGACCTGGTGCTGCCCCGCACCACCCCCACGGGCGCCCCACTGCCGGCCCGGCTGGAGGCCCTCGGTGCGGCGTCGGAAGCGGCCCTGATCAGCGGTCGGGCCGCGACGATCGTCTCCCAGGCCGTGCACCGGGTCCACTCTTTCGCGACCCCGGAGCAGGTCGAGTCGATGGAGAAGCATCTCACCCGGTAGGCTGTGGAGTCCGACGAGGACATCCTGCGGGTCCTAGCCCACCGCTGGGAGGGCGTGTTCGATCAGGACGGACAGGAACCCACCGACAAGATCCTCCGGGCACGGCAGGGCGTGTTCCTCAAGGGCCGCCGCCACGGCCTGCACGTCCTGGAAATCGGCGCCACCGACGAGCAGTTCGAACACCTCGCCACCGTCATGAACACCACCACCAACCCCCGCACACAACCCGGCTCCACCACTACGACCGGTGCTGCTGCCGGTGCTGCTGCTACCAGTGCTACAGCTACTGCCTGTGCTGCCGGTGCTGCTGCTACCAGTGCTACAGCTACTGCCTGTGCTGCCGGTGCTGCCGGTAGCACCTATTGCCTCGGAAGTGCCGATAGCCTCGGAAGTGCCGATGCCGCCCCGAGCGGGTCAGGCGAAGGCACCGGGGAAGACTTGGGCGACGATGCCGGCTGGGGTTCGGGATCAGGCACGGCAACGGGTGTGTTTGGTGATCCGGAGGGTGCGACGAGGGCTCAGCTGCTGCTGGAGGGACTGGTCGGCGCGTGCAGGATCGCCCTGAGCACCGGCGATCTTCCCGCCACCGGCGGCCACCGGCCCCAGGTCATGGTCACAATCGACTACCAGGACCTCCTCGGCCACACCAGCAACCTCACTCAGGTTCTCACCGGACGGACCCAGCGGCCGGGCCAGGCCGTCTTCGCCGGGCAGACCACCGCCAGGGCCATCCGGCGGATCGCCTGCGACGCGGACATCATGCCGATCGTCCTCGGCGGCGCAGGCCAGGTCCTGGACCTCGGACGAGCCCAACGCCTCTTCCCACCCCACCTGCGCCGGGCCCTGGTCGCCCGCGACAAGGGCTGCGCCTTCCCGGACTGTTCTATCCCCGCCCCCTGGTGCGAAGCCCACCACATCGACCCCTGGTCCCGCGGCGGCACCACCAGCATCACCAACGGGGTCCTGCTGTGCTCGAGACACCACCACCTCATCCACCAAGGCCACTGGAAGGTGCAACCCCTAGACGGTGTCCCCTGGTTCCACGCACCCGGACACCCCGGCAGGGCAGGAACACCCCGCACCAACACCTACTGGAACACCGCACAAGCCGTCCACCACCAACTCCACCAACTCGACGAAGGGCTGGCGCGCGGAGAACTGGCACGCGGCGAAATTTTCCAGCAGAAACCCCTCCCCCACCGGCTTCGGCCCGACCTCAGCTAGTCGGCGTCCTCCGCCGCAGCGCTTCCTGACTGGGGCTCCAGGTGCCCGGCATGCCTCCGGGAACGCGTCAGTTCAGCGCGAGCAGCAAGCTCCTCGTCGCCGGGGTAAGCGATCTCCTCGAGCACGAGCGGATGCGGAGCGGCCAGAATGGACCGGGCGTCCTTGAGGCGGGCTGCGAGCCGCTCTGCCAGCCACACCGGCGGCAGCTCCCCCGAGCCCACCCGTAGCGTCGAACCGATGAGCGCCCGGACCATGTTGTGGCAGAAGGCATCCGCCTGCACGGTGGCAGTGATGACGCCGTCCGGCCCGCGGACGAACTCGTAGCGCTGCAGTTCCCGGATGGTCGTAGCCCCTACCCGGGGCTTACAGAAGGCGGCGAAATCCTGCATCCCGAGCAGGTAGGCCGCACCCTCGTTGAGCAGCGCCACGTCCAGCGCGGCTGGGTGCCAGAGGGTGGTGTGGCGGCGCAGCGGGTCCTGCCCGGCCACGGTATCGGCGATGCCGTAGCTGTAGCGGCGCCAGAGCGCAGAGAAGCGGGCGTCGAAACCGGCAGGTGCGCGGGTGGCGGAGCGCACGACGACGGCGGGTACCGAGTTGCGGACGGAGCGGCCTCGTCCCGTCATGCCATCGGTCAGCTCACGGTTGATGGTGCCGGTCAGTCGGCGCAGGAAGGCGTCGGCCGGGTCGACGTCGCGGCCCCGCGGCATGCCCTCCCACTCGGCATGGGTCAGGTCGACGTGGGCCACCTGGCCGCGGGCATGGACGCCGGCGTCGGTCCGTCCGCCCACGGTGAGGCGCGCCTGCCGGCGCAGGAGGGTGAAGAGGGCACCCTCGAGGATGCCCTGGACGGTGATGAGCCCGGGCTGCAGGGCCCAGCCCGAGAAGGGCGCACCGTCGTAGGAGATGTCCAGGCGGACCCGGACACGCAGAAGCCCGCCATCCCCGGGAGGAATGGCGGGCTCGAGCGTGGTCATGGCGTGCGTCGGAGGGGAAGAATTACTTCTTCTCGTCCTCGACAGTGCCTTCGACGACGACGACCTCGTCCTCGGCGCCGGCTTCGGCGTCGATCGTGGTGTCCTCGGCTGCGACATCGTCAGCAGCAGGTGCCGAGTCGACCGACTCGACAGCCTCAGCGGTCTCCGGGACCTCTACGGACTCGGCGGCCGGTGCTGCAGCAGCGGCGGGAGCCTTGGCCTGCTCGGCCTCGGCGACGACGGACTGCTTGGCGGACATGGGCTCCAGCACCAGTTCGATGACGGCCATGGGGGCGTTGTCGCCCTTGCGGTTGCCGATCTTCGTGATGCGGGTGTAGCCACCCTCGCGGTTGGCCACAGCGGGGGCGATGTCCGTGAAGAGCTCGTGGACGATGCTCTTGCTGCTGATGACACCGAGGACGCGACGACGCGACGCCAGGTCGCCCTTCTTCGCGAACGTGATGAGACGCTCGGCGTAGGGGCGGAGGCGCTTGGCCTTCGTCACCGTGGTGGTGATGCGCTTGTGCTCGAACAGTGAGGCGGCCAGGTTGGCGAGCATCAGGCGTTCGTGCGCCGGACCGCCTCCGAGGCGTGGGCCCTTAGTGGGTGTGGGCATGGTGATTTCTCCTCATTAGGTGTCCGTCCCGCCGCTTTCCGGCGACGGGCGGACAGATAGCGTTTTAGAGCTCTTCGTCGCCGTAGGCGGCGTCGTCCTCTTCGATGGCAGCAGCGCGGGCGGCAAGGTCGAAGCCTGGAGGGGAATCCTTCAGGGAGAGACCGAGCTCGACGAGCTTCGCCTTGACCTCGTCGATGGACTTCGCACCGAAGTTGCGGATGTCCATGAGGTCGGCCTCGGAGCGTGCAACGAGTTCACCCACGGAGTGGATGCCCTCGCGCTTGAGGCAGTTGTACGAGCGGACCGTGAGTTCGAGGTCCTCGATCGGCAGCGCCATGTCGGCAGCAAGTGCTGCGTCGGTGGGCGAGGGACCGATCTCGATGCCCTCGGCGGCGGTGTTCAGCTCGCGGGCGAGTCCGAACAGCTCCACCAGGGTGGTGCCGGCAGAAGCGACGGCGTCGCGCGGGGCGATGGCGTCCTTCGTCTCGACGTCGACGATCAGCTTGTCGAAGTCGGTGCGCTGCTCCACACGGGTCGCTTCCACGCGGAAGGTGACCTTCAGGACCGGCGAGTAGATGGAGTCGACCGGGATGCGGCCGATCTCGGAGTCGCCGGACTTGTTCTGCGAGGCGGACACGTAGCCGCGGCCACGCTCGATGGTCAGTTCGAGCTCGAACTTGCCCTTCGAGTTGAGGGTCGCGATGTGGAGGTCCGGGTTGTGGAACTCGACGCCTGCGGGAGGCGCGATGTCCGCAGCGGTGACGACGCCGGGACCCTGCTTGCGCAGGTAGGCGACGACGGGCTCGTCGTGCTCCGAGGAGACGGCGAGGTTCTTGATGTTCAGGATGATCTCGGTGACATCCTCCTTCACCCCGGGAACCGTGGTGAATTCGTGCAGCACGCCGTCGATGCGGATGCTGGTCACAGCAGCACCGGGGATCGAGGACAGGAGGGTGCGGCGGAGGGAGTTGCCGAGGGTGTAGCCGAAGCCGGGCTCGAGGGGTTCGATAATGAACCGCGAGCGGTTGTCGGCGACTACTTCTTCAGTCAGGGTGGGGCGCTGTGCAATAAGCACGTACATTTCCTTTCAGGAAGCATCCGCTATATGACGCTTCTGTATGGGCGGGACTGCGGGTCGGCCGGCTCGAAAGCTACTGGTACGGCACCGAACCGCCCTGCCGGAACATTGCGGTTCCTTCAGGGCGGCACGGTGACCGGAGAGCAGATTAGACGCGGCGGCGCTTGGGCGGGCGGCAGCCGTTGTGTGCGCTGGGGGTGACGTCCGAGATGGAGCCGACCTCGAGGCCGGTGGCCTGCAGCGAACGGATGGCGGTTTCGCGACCCGATCCCGGTCCCTTCACGAAGACGTCGACCTTCTTGACGCCGTGCTCCTGGGCACGCTTGGCAGCAGCTTCTGCAGCCATCTGCGCGGCGAACGGGGTGGACTTGCGTGAGCCCTTGAAGCCAACCTCACCGGCGGAGGCCCAGGAGATGACTGCTCCGCTGGGGTCCGTGATGGACACGATGGTGTTGTTGAAGGTGCTCTTGATGTGCGCCTGGCCGAGCGCGATGTTCTTCTTATCCTTGCGACGCGGCTTACGCACCGCTCCACGAGTCTTGGGGGGCATTACTTCTCCTACGAAGGTATTGGGTAAAGCATTGAGTCGGATCGAATCCTGCCGGAGGTCCTACGAACAGGGGCCTCCGCTGGCGAGGGAGCCAGTGGGATGGGCCCCTGATGGCGGGGTTCCCTGGCCGGACGAGCGCTAGCGAGTCCGGTTAGGGGGCCATCAGGGACTAGCGTCCGACCTTCTTCTTGCCTGCGACCGTACGCTTCGGGCCCTTGCGGGTACGGGCGTTGGTCTTCGTACGCTGTCCACGTACGGGAAGGCCGCGGCGGTGCCGAATGCCTTCGTAGCTGCCGATCTCGACCTTGCGGCGGATGTCGGCTGCAACCTCACGGCGGAGGTCACCCTCGACCTTGAAGCTGCCCTCGATGTAGTCGCGGAGCTGGACCAGCTCGGCGTCGGTGAGGTCCTTGACGCGCGTGTTCGGGGAGATCCCCGTGTCGACGAGCGTCTTCTCTGCACGGGTCTTGCCCACGCCGTAGATATAGGTAAGCGCGATGACGACCCGCTTTTCACGGGGGATGTCTACGCCAGCGAGACGTGCCATAGTGGCGGTGCTCCTTTGGTGTTACCGGAGGTCTGGAGCAGAACGTCCGCGGAACATGTGTTCCGGTCCCCGGCCTCCGTGCCGGGGGTGTACGTCCCGTCGGGACGCTGTTCTGCCGTGAAATGTACTTCTACGCGTGGGAAGAACCTCTGGAAGAGGTTCTTAGCCCTGGCGCTGCTTGTGGCGCGGGTTCTCGCAGATGACGAGAACGTTGCCTTTGCGGCGGACCACCTGGCACTTCTCGCAGATCCGCTTCACGCTCGGGTTGACCTTCATGGTTTTCCTTCGAGTTGATTCTTATTTGTAGCGGTAGACAATACGGCCCCGGGTGAGGTCGTACGGGCTGAGTTCCACTACGACCCGGTCCTCAGGAAGGATTCGAATGTAGTGCTGGCGCATCTTTCCCGAGATGTGGGCGAGAACAATGTGTCCGTTGGCCAACTCAACGCGGAACATCGCGTTGGGCAGCGCCTCGTTCACAGTGCCTTCAATCTCAATGACACCGTCTTTCTTGGCCATATCCTCCGCTAACGTCTATGCCCGCCACTTGCATGGCGGACGGGTTTGGGGTTTTGATTGTCAGACCCGCCGGGAGCCGGAGCTCGGACGGGAAGGTCTCCGAGGCCCAATTGGGCACGAAAAGCAGAGACAACCAACAGACAACTCTACGCTACTGTTCCCGGATCGTTAAATCGGACGGCAGGTCTGCGCGGCTGCCGCACCAGGCGCTGCCGGGAACGACGAAGGTCCCGCACCGGGGTGCGGGACCTTCGTTCGTCATAGGGGGCCGTGCCGTCAGCCGGCCAGAGGAGCCGGGGTGACGCCGAGCGGCTCGAGTCGCGACGCTCCCCCGTCCGGGGCCGAGAGGACCCAGATGCCGCCGTCGTGCACTGCGACGCTGTGCTCCCACTGCGAGGCGCGCTTGCCGTCCGTGGTGACGACGGTCCAGTCGTCGTCGAGCACTGCGGTTTCCAGTCCTCCCTGCACGAGCATCGGCTCGATCGCGAGGCAGAGTCCGGGTCTGACCTTCGGACCCCGGTTCGCGCTGCGGAAGTTCAGGACGTCGGGCGCCTGGTGCATCTGCGTCCCGATGCCGTGGCCCACGTAGTCCTCGAGGATCCCGAGGGCGGGTCCGGGGACCGACGAGACGTAGTCGTCGATCGCGGCACCGATGTCGCCGACGAACCGCGCGGAGGCCAGCGCTGCGATGCCGCGCCACATCGCCTCCTCGGTGACGTCGGAGAGCCGCACGTCCTCGGGACGCTGCGTCCCGACGATGACGGTCCGGGCCGAGTCGGAGTGCCATCCGCGGACGACGGCGCCGCCGTCGATCGAGATGATGTCGCCGTCCTGCAGCACGTAGCCGCCGGGGATCCCGTGGACGACCTCGTGGTTGACCGATGTGCAGATGCTGGCCGGGAAGCCGTGGTACCCGAGGAAGTTCGACGTCGCGCCCTCCTCGCGGAGGACCTCCTCGAAGACCTCGTTGAGCTGCGCCGTGGTGACGCCGACGGCTGCCGCTGCGACGGTGCGGTCGAGTGCCGTGGAGAGCACCCGGCCGGCCTCGCGCATCACGAGCATCTGGCTCGTCGTCTTGTACTCGATCTTCGGCTGGCGGAACATGCGTACAGTCCTAGCTCGCTACTTTGAGTGCTGCCATGACGCGCTCGGTGACCTCGTCGATCGGCCCGATGCCGTCGACCTTGGTCACGATGCCGCGCTCGTCGTACCGCGACACCACGGCTTCAGTCTGGTCGTGGTACAGGCCGAGGCGGTGGCGGATGACCTGCTCGTTGTCGTCCGAACGGCCGTCCAGCTTCGCCCGCCCGAGGAGCCGCTTCACGAGCTCCTCGTCATCGGCGGTCAGCTGCAGCACGACGTCGAGCTCGAGCTCGTTCTCGAGGAGGATGTCGTCGAGTTCGGCGACCTGCGACGCGGTCCGCGGGTACCCGTCGAGGAGGAAGCCCTCCTGGACGTCGTCGGCCGCGAGGCGGTCGCGCACCATGCTGTTCGTGACGCTGTCGGGGACGAAGTCGCCGGCGTCCATGTACTTCTTGGCCTCGAGACCCAGGGGCGTCTCCCGCTTCACGTTGTCGCGGAAGATGTCGCCGGTCGAGATGGCCACGACGTCGAGGCGCTCCGAGATCCGGGCGGCCTGGGTGCCCTTGCCGGACCCGGGGGGACCGATGATCAGCATTCTCGTCAACGCAACAACCCTTCGTAATGACGCTGCTGGAGCTGAGCGTCGATCTGCTTTACCGTCTCGAGTCCCACGCCAACCATGATGAGGATCGAGGTGCCGCCGAACGGGAAGTTCTGGTTGGCACCGATGGCCACCAGCGCGATCAGCGGGATCAGGGCCACAAGTCCCAGATAGATGGCACCCGGGAGCGTGATGCGTGAGAGCACGTACTGGAGGTACTCGGCCGTGGGACGCCCGGCGCGGATGCCGGGGATGAAGCCGCCGTACTTCTTCATGTTCTCGGACACCTCGTCCGGATTGAACGTGATGGCCACGTAGAAGTAGGTGAAGAACACGATAAGCAGGAAGTACAGCGCCATGTACAGCGGGTGGTCGCCGCTGGTCAGGTACGTGGTGATCCAGTTGACCCAGCCTGCCGGGGCGGTGCCGTCCTGCGGAGTGTTGAACTGTGCGATCAGGCTCGGCAGGTACAGCATCGAGGACGCGAAGATCACGGGGATGACGCCGGCCATGTTGACCTTGATCGGGATGTAGGTGCTGCTGCCGCCCAGCGTGCGGCGGCCTACCATGCGCTTGGCGTACTGCACGGGGATGCGTCGCTGCGACTGCTCCACGAAGATCACGAGGGCGACGACGACGATGCCCATGAGCAGGACGAAGGTGAAGACCGTGGCGCCCTGGGTGCGGAGGATCTCGCCGAGCGAGGTGGGGAAACCGGCGGCGATGGCCGTGAAGATGAGCAGCGACATGCCGTTGCCCACGCCGCGCTCGGTGATGAGCTCGCCCATCCACATGATGAGTCCGGTTCCGGCGGTGAGCGTGATGATCAGCAGGATGATGGTGATCAGCGAGTCGTTCGGGATCAGGGGCACCGGGCAGTTGCCGAGCAGCGCGCCCGAGCGGGCCAGCGAGACCAGGGTAGTGGCGTTGAGCAGGCCGAGCGCGATGGTCAGGTAGCGCGTGTACTGGGTCAGCCTCGACTGGCCCTGGGCGCCTTCCTCGTGCAGTTCCTGGAAACGGGGAATGACCACCCGGAGGAGCTGGGTGATGATGCTGGCCGTGATGTACGGCATGATCCCCAGCGCGAAGATGGAGACCTGGAGCAGGGCTCCCCCGCTGAAGAGGTTCACGAACTGGTACAGGCCGCCCTCGGTGTTGCCCAGGGCAAGACACTGCTGGACGTTTCCGTAGTCGACACCAGGAGCGGGAATGAAGGCTCCGAGGCGGAAGATGGCGATGATTCCCAGAGTGAACAACAGCTTGCGCCGCAAGTCTGGCGTCCGGAATGCCCGGCCAATAGCGCTAAGCAAGCGTCCTCCTGAAGGTCTGTTGGTCCTGTGGCGGACCCTACACAACAACCGAGTCTAACGGTTGGTCACCCGTGGCAGAGCACCGGCGGGTGTGGTGGCCTGAGCCGAAAAAAGACTCTTGGTGGGCTGATACAGCCCTGCCCACCAAGAGTCTAGTTCCAAAGTGCCACCGATCACAGCCAACCCCTCCCCCAGTGCGCCGGGGAAGGGGTTGGCTCATGACCTACAGCTCGGTGACGGTCCCGCCGGCTGCGACGATCTTCTCTGCAGCGGATGCGGAGAAGGCGTCGGCCGAGACGTTGACGGCCACGGTGATCTCGCCGGTCCCCAGCACCTTGACGGGCTGGTTCTTGCGGACGGCACCGTTCGCCACCAGGCTGTCCACGGTGACGTCGCCGCCGGCCGGGTACAGCTCGGAGAGCTTGTCCAGGTTCACGACCTGGAACTCGACGCGGAACGGGTTCTTGAAGCCGCGCAGCTTGGGAAGGCGCATGTGCAGCGGCAGCTGGCCGCCGGCAAATCCTGCCTTCACCTGGTAGCGGGCTGCAGTTCCCTTGGTACCACGGCCTGCGGTCTTACCCTTCGAACCCTCACCACGGCCAACACGGGTCTTCGCCGTCTTGGCTCCGGGTGCGGGGCGGAGGTGGTGGACCTTGAGGGCGTGGACGCGCTCTGCCTTTGCCTCGGGTGCGGCCGAAGCCGCGGTGTTGTTCTCTGCCATTAGTTGGCCTCCTCAACCTTCAAGAGGTGCGGAACCGTGTTGATCATGCCAACGGTGACGGCATCGGCTTCACGGACCACGGTGTGGCCGATCCGCTTGAGGCCGAGCGACCGCAGCGTGTCGCGCTGGTTCTGCTTGCCGCCAATGGCGGACTTGATCTGGGTGATCTCGAGCTGCGCCGAGCTCACACGCACGTTCTTAGGCGTGATCGCGGTCATTACGCACCTGCCTTCTGAGCTGCGATTGCGCGCAGCATCTGGTGGGATGCGACCTCGTCGAGGGGCAGGCCACGGCGTGCCGCGACTGCCTGGGGCTCTTCGAGGCGCTTCAGCGCGTCAACGGTCGCGTGAACGATGTTGATGGCGTTCGCGGAACCGAGCGACTTGGAGAGGACGTCGTGGATACCGACGCACTCCAGGACCGCACGCACCGGACCACCGGCGATAACGCCGGTACCCGGGGAGGCGGGACGGAGAAGAACGACGCCGGCTGCTGCCTCGCCCTGCACCAGGTGCGGGACGGTGCCACCGATGCGCGGAACGCGGAACATCGTCTTCTTGGCTTCCTCGACGGCCTTCTGGATGGCGGAGGGAACTTCCTTCGCCTTTCCGTAGCCGACGCCGACCATGCCGTTGCCGTCGCCTACCACCACGAGGGCGGTGAAGCTGAAGCGGCGGCCGCCCTTGACGACCTTGGCGACACGGTTGATGGTGACGACGCGCTCAATGAACTTGTCCTTGTCGTCATTGCGTCCGCCGTCGCGTCCGCCGTCACGGCCACCACGGCCGCGCTCGCCGCCGCGGGAGTTGCCGCCACGCTCGCCACCACGGGCGTTGCCGCGGCGGTTGGCGTCAGCCGACGCGGTGTCAGTTGCACCTGCAGCCGGAGCTTCGGCCGCGGGCTGCTCTGTAGCCGTATTCAATGGGGCTTCCTTTGCCTTGTTTTCCTCGGTCACAGTGCCAGCCCACCTTCACGTGCGCCGTCTGCGATTGCTGCAACGCGACCGTGGTACTTGTTGCCGCCGCGGTCGAAGACGACTGCTTCGACACCGACAGCCTTGGCACGCTCTGCAACGAGTTCGCCAACGCGCTTGGCCTTGGCGGTCTTGTCACCGTCGAATGCACGGAGGTCCGCTTCGAGGGTGGAGGCTGATGCGACGGTCACGCCCTTGGTGTCGTCGACGACCTGCACGAATACGTGGCGGGCCGAACGGTTGACGACCAGGCGGGGACGGACAGCCGTGCCCGAAACGCGCTTGCGTACACGGAGGTGGCGGCGTCCACGCGAGGCGGACTTGCTCTTCGAGCTGCGCTTCTTGTTGATGCTCAGACCCATGGTTACTTACCAGCCTTTCCGACCTTGCGGCGGATGATCTCGCCTGCGTAGCGGATGCCCTTGCCCTTGTAGGGGTCAGGCTTGCGCAGCTTGCGGATGGTTGCAGCGACCTCGCCGACCTGCTGCTTGTTGATGCCTGCGACCGAGAGCTTGGTGGGGCTGTCGACGGTCAGGGTGATGCCCTCGGGAGCCTTGACGGCGACCGGGTGGCTGTAACCCAGAGCGAATTCCAGGTCGCTGCCCTTGGCCTGCACACGGTAACCCGTGCCCACGATCTCAAGGTTCTTCTTGTAGCCCTCGGTGACTCCGACGATCATGTTGGAGATCAACGTGCGGGTGAGGCCGTGGAGCGACCGCGACTCGCGCTCGTCGTTCGGGCGCGCGACGGTGAGGATGCCCTCGTTCAGGGAGACCTCGATGGGGCTGGGAACCGTGTGGCTCAGCTCGCCCTTCGAGCCCTTGACGGTGACCTCGCTGCCGTTGACTGCGACCTCGACACCGGCGGGAACGGTGATGGGGAGACGTCCAATACGTGACATTATTCTTTCCCTTTCCCGTTACCAGACGTAGGCGAGGACTTCCCCACCCACACCCTTCTTGGATGCCTGGCGGTCCGTGAGCAGACCGGAGGACGTGGACAGGATGGCGATGCCGAGGCCGCCGAGCACGTGGGGCAGGTTCGTGGACTTGGCGTACACGCGCAGACCGGGCTTGGAGATACGGCGGATGCCGGCGATGGAACGCTGGCGGTCCGGTCCGAACTTGAGGTCGATGGTCAGCTTCTTGCCGACCTCCGCTTCCTCTTCCTTCCAGCCGGCGATGTAGCCTTCGGCCTTGAGGATGTCCGCGACGCGGGCCTTCAACTTGCTGTACGGCATGGACACGGAGTCGTGGTAAGCCGAGTTTGCGTTGCGCAGACGCGTGAGCATGTCTGCGACAGGATCTGTCATTGTCATGTGGGCTCTTGCCCTTCCTCGAAACGGTTTCCGGGCTCCGGACGGCACTCAGGGTGCCGGCTGGAGTGGACCTGCAACGTAGTTAGATTAATCTTCGGATTTGAAGGGGAAGCCGAGCGCCTTGAGGAGCGCGCGGCCCTCGGCGTCGGTCTTGGCGGTCGTGACGACGGTGATGTCCATGCCACGCACGCGGTCGATACGGTCCTGGTCGATCTCGTGGAACATGGACTGCTCCGTGAGGCCGAAGGTGTAGTTGCCGTTGCCGTCGAACTGCTTGCCGTTGAGTCCGCGGAAGTCGCGGATACGGGGCAGGGCGAGGGAGATCAGGCGGTCCGTGAATTCCCACATGCGGTCGCCACGGAGGGTAGCGTGCGCACCGATGGGCATTCCTTCGCGGAGCTTGAACTGCGCGATGGACTTGCGGGCCTTGGTGACCTGCGGCTTCTGGCCCGTAATCGCGGTGAGGTCCTTGACGGCCCCGTCGATCAGCTTCGAGTCCTTGGCGGCGTCACCGACACCCATGTTCACGACGACCTTGACCAGGCGCGGGACCTGGTTGACGTTGGAGTAGCTGAACTCCTCCTGCAGGGCGGCCTTGATCTCGGACGCGTAGCGTGCCTTCAGGCGGGGAAGAACCCGGGCTTCTGTGGTTTCGACAGTCATTACAGATCCTTCCCTGATGACTTGGCCACGCGGATGCGGACAACGCGCTCGCGGCCGTCGCGCTCGACGGTCTCGGTGCGGTATCCGACGCGGGTCGGCTTCTTGGTCTCGGGATCGACGACGGCGACGTTGCTGATGTGCACGGGTGCCTCGACAACCTCGATGCCACCGGTCTTGGTGCCGCGCTGCGACTGCCCGACCTTGGTGTGCTTGGTGATCCGGTTGATGCCTTCCACGAGGACGCGGTTGGTCTCGGGGAACACCTTCAGTACCTTGCCCTGCTTGCCGCGGTCTCCGCCGCGGTCCTGCTTGGCTCCGGTGATGACCTGGACGAGGTCACCCTTCTTGATCTTGAGCTTTGTCTTCTGTGCCATGGACTACAGCACCTCCGGCGCCAGCGAGATGATCTTCATGAAACGCTTGTCGCGGAGCTCGCGACCGACAGGGCCGAAGATACGGGTGCCACGGGGGTCGCCGTCGTTCTTCAGGATCACTGCTGCGTTCTCGTCAAACTTGATGTAGGAACCATCCGCGCGGCGGCGTTCCTTCTTGGTGCGGACGATGACCGCCTTGACGACGTCACCCTTCTTGACGTTGCCGCCGGGGATCGCGTCCTTCACGGTGGCGACGATGACGTCGCCGATGCCTGCGTAGCGGCGCCCGGATCCTCCGAGAACGCGGATGGTCAAGATTTCCTTGGCCCCCGTGTTGTCGGCGACCTTTAGCCGCGACTCCTGCTGAATCACTTATTACTCCTGTCGTCGCGCCGGTTCTCTGCTCGAGCCTTGCGGAACGGATATGGGTGGGCCCCGTAATACTGGTACTCAGCACGTGCACGCCGGGCGCGCGGCTGTGCGTGGATCGTGTGCACAGCGGATTTGTGATGAACAAGATTATCGGGCTTTTGCCTATTTGCCCGGTGTGAAGGAAACCCCCGGAGGGATGCCCCGCAAGCGGAAGTCCTGGGCAGGAGACCTGCGGAGGAACCCTCGTGAGGGCATGCGCCAGCCCACCAGACAGACAAGGTTCTTATCGTATCGCGAAGATGCCCCGGACGCGAAATCGCGTCCGGGGCATCTGCTGCAGGGCCGGCGGGCCGGCGTGCTGCTCGGGTGTTACTTGGCCTTCTCGATGACCTCGACCAGGCGCCACCGCTTGGTAGCGGACAGCGGGCGGGTCTCGCTGATGAGGACCATGTCGCCGATGCCGGCGATGTTCTCCTCGTCGTGCGCCTTGACCTTGGAGCTGCGACGGAGCACCTTGCCGTACAGGGCGTGCTTCACGCGGTCCTCGACCTCGACGACGATCGTCTTTTCCATCTTGTCGGAGACGACGTAGCCACGGCGTACCTTGCGGTAGCCGCGCGAGTTGGCGTCGTGGACGGCCTTCTCGGTTCCTACGGTCGTTTCGCTCTGCTGCTCACTCATTTGGCGTCCTCCTCAGAAGCCTCGGTGTCCACGGAAGGTTCGTCCTTCGTGGAGGCCTTCTTGGCTTTCTTGGGCTTGTCCGCCTTCGCGGGCTTCGCTTCCTCGACGGGAGCTTCGACCTCGGGACGGATGCCCAGTTCGCGCTCACGCAGCACCGTGTAGATGCGTGCGATGTCGCGCTTCACCGAACGAAGGCGACCGTGGCTTTCGAGCTGGCCGGTGGCCGACTGGAAACGGAGGTTGAACAGCTCCTCCTTGGCCTTGCGCAGTTCTTCCACCAGACGGTCCTTATCGAAGCCGTCCAGCTGGTCTGTTGCCAGTTCCTTTGAACCCAGAGCCATAACTATTCACCACCCTCACGACGCACGATGCGTGCCTTCAACGGCAGCTTGTGGATCGCGAGGCGCAGGGCTTCGCGGGCTACCTCTTCGGAAACACCGGACAGTTCGAAGAGAACCCGTCCCGGCTTGACGTTGGCCACCCACCACTCGGGAGAACCCTTACCGGAACCCATGCGGGTCTCGGCAGGCTTCTTGGTCAACGGGCGGTCCGGATAGATGTTGATCCAGACCTTTCCGCCACGCTTGATGTGGCGGGTCATGGCGATACGAGCGGACTCGATCTGGCGGTTGGTGACGTATGCCGGGCTCAGAGCCTGGATACCCCATTCGCCAAAGCTGACCTCGGTGCCGCCGGTTGCAGCGCCGGAACGACCCGGGTGGTGCTGCTTACGGAACTTGACTCGACGTGGGATAAGCATTTAAGCCTGTCCTCCTTCAGTCGCAGCGGGGGCTGCGGCGGTCTCGGCGGGTGCCGAGGCACCCTGGCCCTCGGAGCGCTCGGGCGCACGACGACGACGGTCTCCGCCGCGGTCGCCACCACGGTCGGCGCCGGCAGGGCCACGGCCCGGACGGTCTCCACCGCGGCCACGGGAGGGAGCTGCTGCAGCCTGGGCTGCGAGTTCCTTCGCCGTGACGTCACCCTTGTAGATCCAGACCTTCACGCCGATGCGGCCGAAGGTGGTCTTCGCTTCGAAGAAGCCGTAGTCGATGTTGGCGCGGAGCGTGTGCAGGGGAACGCGTCCCTCGCGGTAGAACTCCGAGCGGCTCATTTCGGCGCCACCCAGGCGACCGGAGCACTGGACACGGATGCCCTTGGCGCCGGCACGCTGTGCGGACTGCATAGCCTTCTTCATCGCGCGGCGGAAGGCCACGCGGGAGGAAAGCTGCTCGGCGATGCCCTGGGCGACAAGCTGGGCCTCCATCTCGGGGTTCTTGACCTCGAGGATGTTCAGCTGGACCTGCTTGCCGGTGAGCTTCTCCAGCTCGCCGCGGATGCGGTCCGCCTCTGCTCCACGGCGACCGATGACGATACCCGGACGTGCCGTGTGGATGTCCACGCGGACGCGGTCGCGGGTGCGCTCGATCTCGACCTTCGCGATGCCGGCCCGGTCCATGCCGGTCGACATGAGCTGGCGGATCTTGATGTCTTCGCGGACGAAGTCACGGTAGCGCTGGCCCGGCTTGTTGCTGTCGGCGAACCAGTGTGACCTGTGGTCGGTGGTGATGCCGAGTCGGAACCCGTGCGGGTTTACTTTCTGTCCCACTTAGCGGACCTCCACTTTCTCAGGGGTAGCGACGACAACCGTGATGTGGCTGGTCCGCTTGTTGATGCGGAACGCGCGGCCCTGGGCACGCGGACGGAACCGCTTCATCGTGGGGCCTTCATCGACGAATGCTTCGCTGATGATGAGGTTGTCCTCGTCGAAGGCAACGCCGTCACGGTCCGCGAGAACGCGGGCGTTGGCGACTGCCGACTGGACCACCTTGAAAACCGGCTCCGAAGCAACCTGTGGGGCAAACTTCAGAATAGCCAGAGCCTCATTCGCCTGCTTACCACGAACAAGGTTGACGACGCGCCGGGCCTTCATAGGCGTTACGCGGATATGACGCGCAATAGCCTTGGCTTCCATTGCTTTCCTTCTCTCGTCTTAGCCGTAAGAGCAGCGCCTAGCGGCGCTTGCCCTTGCGGTCGTCCTTAACATGGCCGCGGAAAGTCCGCGTGGGAGCGAATTCGCCGAGCTTGTGCCCGACCATCGACTCGGTGACAAACACCGGGATGTGCTTGCGTCCGTCGTGCACCGCGATCGTGTGCCCGAGCATGTCGGGGACGATCATGGAGCGGCGGGACCACGTCTTGATGACGTTCTTCGTGCCCGATTCGTTCTCGCGAGCGACCTTTACGTAAAGGTGCTGATCGACGAAGGGGCCTTTCTTCAGGCTGCGTGGCATGTCTCCAGGCTCCTATCGCTTGTTCTTGCCGGAACGACGGCGACGCACGATGAGTGAGTCGCTCTCTTTGTTGGGGCGACGGGTACGGCCTTCGGCCTTACCGTTCGGGTTGACCGGGTGGCGTCCACCGGAGGTCTTGCCCTCGCCACCACCGTGCGGGTGGTCGACCGGGTTCATGGCGACACCGCGGACGGTCGGGCGGATGCCCTTCCAGCGATTACGGCCGGCCTTGCCCCAGTTGATGTTCGACTGCTCGGCGTTGCCGACCTCGCCGATCGTCGCGCGGCAGCGGACGTCGACGTTGCGGATCTCACCGGAGGGCAGTCGCAGCTGGGCGAAGCGGCCTTCCTTGGCGACGAGCTGTACCGACGCACCGGCGGAGCGTGCCATCTTCGCGCCGCCGCCTGGGCGGAGCTCGACGGCGTGGATGACGGTACCCACGGGGATGTTGCGCAGCGGCAGGTTGTTGCCGGGCTTGATGTCGGCCCCGGCGCCGGCCTCGACGAAGTCGCCCTGCTTGAGCTTGTTCGGCGCGACGATGTAGCGCTTGGTGCCGTCGACGTAGTGCAGGAGGGCGATGCGCGCGGTGCGGTTGGGATCGTACTCGATCTCGGCAACGCGGGCGTCGACGCCGTCCTTGTCGTGGCGGCGGAAGTCGATCAGGCGGTACTGACGCTTGTGTCCACCACCCTTGTGGCGGGTCGTGATCTTACCGGTGTTGTTGCGTCCACCCTTCTTGGGGAGGGGACGAACCAACGACTTTTCCGGCGTCGATCGGGTGATTTCAGCGAAGTCGGCAACGCTCGAACCACGACGGCCCGGGGTTGTCGGCTTGTATTTACGGATTCCCATAACTCAATTCCTCGTTAAAGTGGTCTCCGCTCTAGGAGAGCGGACCGCCGAAGATGTCGATCGAGCCCTCTTTGAGGGACACGATGGCACGCTTGGTGCCCTTGCGCTGGCCCCAGCCGAACTTGGTGCGCTTGCGCTTGCCAACCCGGTTGATGGTGTTGATCGACTCGACCTTCACGGAGAAGATCTTCTCGACCGCCAGCTTGATTTCTTCCTTGTTCGAGCGCGGGTCGACGAGGAAGGTGTACTTGCCTTCGTCGATCAGGCCGTAGCTCTTCTCCGAGACGACGGGTGCAATGACGACGTCGCGCGGATCCTTTGCGATGGTGCCGCTCACTTGGCATCCTCCTCGGAGATGGCGTCAGCCGATCCGACGAACTGCTCGTAGGCGGCCTGGGTGAAGATCACGTCGTCGGACACCAGCACGTCGTACGTGTTCAGCTGGTCGACGTAGAGGACGTGTACTGCGGGTACGTTGCGCACCGACAGCGCGGCGACATCGTTGGCACGCTCGATGACGACGAGCAGGCGGGGCCGCTCGGAGATCGCACGTAGGGTCTCGATGGCACCCTTGGTCGACGGCTTGTCGCCGGTGACCAGGGACTCGAGGACGTGGATACGGCCGTTGCGTGCCCGGTCGGAGAGTGCACCGCGGAGAGCGGCGGCAATCATCTTCTTGGGGGTGCGCTGGCTGTAGTCGCGGGGCGTCGGTCCGTGGACCACGCCACCGCCGGTCATGTGAGGTGCGCGGATCGAACCCTGGCGGGCACGACCGGTTCCCTTCTGCTTGAACGGCTTGCGGCCTGCGCCGCTCACCTCGGCGCGGGTCTTCGTCTTGTGCGTACCCTGACGGGCAGCCGCAAGCTGGGCCACGACGACCTGGTGCAGCAGGGGGATGTTGGTCTGTGCATCGAAGATCTCGGCGGGGAGATCGACCTTTACAGTGTTGGCAGCCATTTGGCTATGCTCCCTTCACGGCGGTGCGTACGAGGACGACCTGGCCGCGGGCGCCGGGGACGGCACCCTTGATCAGCAGCAGCGACTTCTCTGCGTCGACAGCGTGAACCCTGAGGTTCAGCGTGGTCTGACGAACGGCGCCCATGCGGCCTGCCATTTTCATTCCACGGAAGACGCGGCTGGGGGTGGATGCTCCACCGATGGAACCGGGCTTGCGGTGGTTCTTGTGAGCACCGTGCGAGGCTCCAACACCGTGGAAACCGTGGCGCTTCATGACACCGGCAAAACCCTTGCCCTTGGTGGTGCCGATGACGTCGACCGTCTGGCCGGCTTCGAACATCTCCACGGAGAGTTCCTGGCCGAGCGAGTAGGAGTCGGCGTCGGACGTCCGCAGCTCGACCACGTGACGGCGGGGCGTGACGCCTGCCTTCTCGAAGTGGCCGGCGAGCGGCTTGGTGACCTTGCGGGGATCGATCTGGCCGAAGCCGATCTGGACGGCGGTGTAGCCGTCCTTGTCCGCGCTGAGGAGCTGGGTGATGACGTTGGAGTCAGCCTGGACGACCGTGACCGGGATGAGGACGTTGTTCTCGTCCCAGACCTGGGTCATGCCGAGCTTGACGCCCAGCAGGCCCTTGACCTGGCGCGTAAGTGAAGTAGACATGTGTATCCGCTCTCCCTTACAGCTTGATTTCGATGTTCACGTCCGCAGGCAGGTCGAGACGCATCAGCGAATCGACGGCCTTGGGCGTGGGATCAATGATGTCGATCAGACGCTTGTGAGTACGCATTTCGAAGTGCTCACGGCTGTCCTTGTACTTGTGCGGGGACCGGATGACAACGAATACGTTCTTCTCCGTGGGCAGGGGCACGGGGCCCACTACCGTTGCGCCTGCGCGCGTCACCGTCTCAACGATCTTCCGTGCTGAAACATCAATGACCTCGTGGTCATATGACTTCAGCCGGATGCGGATTTTCTGTCCCGCCATGGCGTCTCGACTCTCTCTCTACATAACTGCCTGGGCAGTTCCGGTACGTACGTACATTTCCTGCGTCCGTTGTGCGACGCTTCCCCGCAGGCTGAATCCGGAAGAATTCCGGGTTCCTCACCCTGCCAGGGCTCCGACCCCCGCGCTCGGGCGTGTCGCTTTTCCTAGAAACACACGGTCCGCGAATTCCGGCCGAGCCGAACGGGGTGGATTATATTTGGGCCGCACGTGCCGGCGGACCAGATCCCTGCATCAGGCATTATCCTGACCGGGAGAAGGTCTCAGACCGCGCGCGCGAGCGCTTGAACAACTTATCCAGTGTGGCAGAGACGCCGGGATAACGCCAATCGGGAAGCCCGTGCCACTCCCCTGCCCGACGATCCGGACTCCGCTCCCCCTCCGGACCCGAACGGGCAATTCGCACTGGAGCACCGACACAGGAAGAGCCCCGCTGCAACAGCAGCGGGGCCCTTCCGAACATCACGTCGGCAGTCGGAAGACTACTTCAGGATCTTGGTGACACGTCCCGAACCAACGGTGCGGCCGCCTTCGCGGATCGCGAAGCCGAGGCCCTCTTCCATGGCGATGGGCTGGATGAGCGCAACGGTCATCTCAGTGTTGTCGCCGGGCATAACCATCTCGGTGCCCTCGGGGAGGGTGATGACGCCAGTTACGTCCGTGGTGCGGAAGTAGAACTGCGGGCGGTAGTTCGAGTAGAACGGGTTGTGACGCCCGCCCTCGTCCTTGGCCAGGATGTAGACGTTGGCTTCGAAGTCGGTGTGAGGGGTGATGGAACCCGGCTTCACGATGACCTGGCCGCGCTCTACGTCCTCGCGCTTGATGCCGCGGAGGAGCAGACCACAGTTCTCGCCTGCCCAGGCCTCGTCGAGCTGCTTGTGGAACATCTCGATACCGGTGACCGTGGTCTTCTGGACCGGACGGATACCAACGATCTCGACCTCGGAGTTGATGGCGAGGGTTCCACGCTCGGCGCGGCCAGTGACGACGGTTCCACGACCGGTGATCGTGAAGACGTCCTCGACGGGCATGAGGAAGGGCTTGTCCTTGTCGCGCACGGGGTCCGGCACGTTGTTGTCGACAGCTTCCATCAGTTCCTCGACGGACTTGACCCACTCGGGGTCGCCTTCGAGGGCCTTGAGGCCGGAGACGCGGACTACAGGAGCCTCGTCGCCGTCGAAGCCCTGCGAGCTGAGCAGTTCGCGGACCTCCATCTCGACGAGGTCCAGGAGCTCCTCGTCGTCAACCATGTCGGACTTGTTCAGCGCGACCAGCAGGTAGGGAACGCCGACCTGGCGGGCGAGCAGAACGTGCTCGCGGGTCTGGGCCATGGGACCGTCGGTGGCGGCGACAACGAGGATGGCACCATCCATCTGGGCCGCACCGGTGATCATGTTCTTGATGTAGTCAGCGTGGCCGGGAGCGTCTACGTGTGCGTAGTGGCGCTTCTCGGTCTGGTACTCAACATGCGAGATGTTGATGGTGATGCCGCGCTGCTTCTCCTCGGGAGCCGAGTCGATCGACGCGAAGTCACGCTGCTCGTTGAGAGTGGGGTACTTGTCGTACAGCACCTTGGAAATGGCAGCCGTCAACGTGGTCTTACCATGGTCGACGTGACCGATGGTGCCGATGTTAACGTGCGGCTTAGTCCGCTCGAACTTTGCCTTCGCCACGGGTTCCTCCTAGAACGTTTGAGAAGAATTGCTTCCCAGCCGCGCTTTTCGCAGCTGAAACTCATGCAAGTCTACTGGGGGCTTTTGGTTTTGATGAAATTGCTGTGCGCTGCCGGCCCGACCGGGCCGGCAGCTGGAGAGGGGGCTGGCCTGCCCATGGACAGGCCGGCTCTCTCCGGAGATCCCGTTGCCGGGAGGGGGCTTACTCGCCGCGCGTCTTCTGGATGATCTCGTCGGCGACTGCCTTCGGGACCTCCGAGTAGCTGTTGAACTGCATCGAGTACACCGCGCGACCCTGGGTCTTCGACCGCAGGTCACCGATGTAACCGAACATGCCGGACAGCGGAACGAAGGCACGGATGACCTTCACACCGCTGGCGTCCTCCATCGACTGCATCTGTCCACGGCGGGAGTTGAGGTCACCGATGACTTCACCCATGTATTCCTCAGGGGTGCGCACCTCGACGTCCATCAGCGGCTCGAGCAGGACGGGCTGCGCCATCCGAGCGGCTTCCTTGAACGCCATACGTCCGGCGATCTTGAAGGCCATTTCGGAGGAGTCGACGTCGTGGTAGGCGCCGTCGAGCAGCGTCGCCTTGATGCCGACGACCGGGTAACCGGCCAGCACGCCGTCGTTGAGTGCGTCCTGGATGCCGGCGTCGACACTCGGGATGTACTCGCGGGGGACGCGTCCACCGGTGACCTTGTTGTCGAACGCGTACATGACGCCTTCTTCAACCTCCATCGGCTCGATCGCGATCTGGATCTTCGCGAACTGGCCCGAACCACCGGTCTGCTTCTTGTGCGTGTAGTCGTGCTTGGCGACGGGGCGCTTGATGGTCTCGCGGTAGGCGACCTGCGGCTTGCCCACGTTCGCCTCGACCTTGAACTCGCGGCGCATACGGTCCACCAGGATGTCCAGGTGGAGCTCGCCCATGCCGGCGATGATCGTCTGTCCGGTGTCCTCGTTGAGGGACACCTGGAAGGTGGGATCCTCGGCCGAGAGCTTCTGGATGGCTGTGGAGAGCTTCTCCTGGTCACCCTTCGTCTTGGGCTCGATGGCGACCGAGATCACGGGAGCCGGGAAGCTCATGGACTCGAGGACGATCTGGTTCGCCGAGTCGGACAGGGTGTCACCGGTGGTGGTGTCCTTCAGTCCGATCGCTGCGTAGATGTGGCCGGCAAGGGCTTCCTCGACGGGAATCTCCTTGTTGGCGTGCATCTGGAACAGCTTGCCGATGCGCTCCTTCTTCGACTTCGTCGAGTTGGTCACCTGCGTGCCGGCGGACACCTGGCCCGAGTACACGCGGATGAACGTGAGCTGACCGAAGAACGGGTGCGTCGCGACCTTGAAGGCGAGAGCGGAGAAGGGCTCCTCCGTGCTGGGCTTGCGCGTCAGCTCGGTCTCTTCGTCCCGGGGATCGTGGCCGATCATCGGGGGAACGTCGAGGGGCGAGGGCAGGTAGTCGATGACGGCGTCGAGCATCGGCTGCACTCCACGGTTCTTGAACGCGGAACCGCAGAGGATCGGGTAGAGCTCGGAGTTGATCGTCATCTTGCGGATGCCGGCCTTCAGCTCCTCGATGGAGATCTCTTCACCCTCGAGGTACTTGTTCATGAGCTCGTCGGAGGACTCGGCGACGGTCTCGACGAGCGACGCACGGTACTCCTCGGCCTTCTCCTGGAGATCGGCGGGGATCTCCTGGACCTCGTACTTCGCACCCATGGTCACGTCACCCTTGGCATCGCCGGGCCAGACGAGGGCACGCATGTGGAGCAGGTCGACGACGCCGATGAAGTCGTTCTCGGCGCCGATCGGGAGCTGCAGCACGAGGGGCTTGGCGCCCAGGCGGCTGATGATGGTGTCGACGGTGAAGTAGAAGTCGGCGCCCAGCTTGTCCATCTTGTTGACGAAGCAGATGCGGGGCACTTCGTACTTGTCGGCCTGGCGCCAGACAGTCTCGGACTGGGGCTCGACGCCCTCCTTGCCGTCGAACACGGCGACGGCGCCGTCGAGGACGCGCAGTGAGCGCTCGACCTCGACGGTGAAGTCGACGTGCCCGGGGGTGTCGATGATGTTGATCTGGTTGTTCTCCCAGAAGCAGGTCACGGCGGCAGACGTGATGGTGATGCCGCGCTCCTTCTCCTGTTCCATCCAGTCGGTGGTGGAGGCGCCGTCGTGCGTCTCACCGATCTTGTGGTTTACACCCGTGTAGAACAGGATGCGCTCGGTAGTGGTGGTCTTGCCGGCATCGATGTGGGCCATGATGCCGATGTTGCGGACCTTGTTGAGGTCGGTAAGCACGTCCTGTGCCACGGTGTCTCCCTTATTACGAAAATGGAGTTCTGCTGGACCGCCGGCCGGGCCGTCCCTGGTGGGGTCGCGGCCCGGCCGGCAGATCTGCTACCAGCGGTAGTGTGCGAAGGCCTTGTTCGACTCGGCCATCTTGTGCGTGTCTTCACGGCGCTTGACTGCGGCACCGAGACCGTTGGACGCGTCCAGGATCTCGTTCTGCAGGCGCTCGGTCATGGTCTTCTCGCGGCGGGCCTTGGAGTAGCCGACCAGCCAGCGAAGGGCCAGGGCGGTCGAACGACCGGGCTTGACCTCGACGGGGACCTGGTAGGTGGCTCCACCGACACGGCGTGAACGGACCTCGAGGGTCGGCTTCACGTTGTCCATGGCCTTCTTGAGGGCTGCCACGGGGTCGCCGCCGGACTTGGCGCGTGCGCCTTCGAGGGCACCGTAGACGATGCGCTCTGCAGTGGACTTCTTGCCGTCGACGAGCACCTTGTTGATCAGCTGCGTGACCAGGGGCGAACCGTAGACGGGATCGAGTACGAGCGGCCGCTTGGGGGCCGGGCCCTTACGAGGCATATTACTTCTTCTCCATCTTTGCGCCGTAGCGGCTGCGGGCCTGCTTGCGGTTCTTCACGCCCTGCGTGTCGAGCGCACCACGGATGATCTTGTAGCGGACACCGGGAAGGTCCTTCACACGTCCGCCGCGCACGAGCACGATGGAGTGTTCCTGAAGGTTGTGACCGACACCGGGGATGTAGGCGGTAACTTCGATGCCACCGTTGAGGCGCACGCGGGCGACCTTGCGGAGAGCCGAGTTCGGCTTCTTCGGGGTGGTGGTGTAGACGCGGGTGCAAACGCCGCGCTTCATGGGGCTGCCCTTGAGTGCGGGCGCCTTGGTCTTGGAGACCTTAGGTGACCGGCCCTTGCGGACCAGCTGGTTAATCGTAGGCACTTTCGTGTTCTCCGTAATGTCAGAAGATGAGATCCCTGTCGCCCTACTCCGCGGTTGCGGCCGCTTCGCAGGGCCGCGCCATCCGGAGGTCGGGATGATCAGTCGTTTGGCGCACCACCAACGAACAAGCTGCCGCGAAACGACTGTAGGCGTGCGAAAATGTGGCATTCGTTGTACAACTTACGTACAACGCGGAGATACGTTTCGCAACGCCGATCCTTTGCCACACAAACAATTGGTCCTCAGTCTACCAGAGATCCGGCACGCCCCGTCGCGCACCCGCTCCCCCTGTGGTAGGGCGAGCACGGGGTGAACGGGAAAGGCCCCGGACCGTGGGGTCCGGGGCCTTTCCGTCCGACGGGGTTCAGCGGAAGTCGCTGTTGCCCATGTCGTAGTCGTCCAGCGGGATGGCGTGGAACTCGGGGCTCAGGCCGCCCTCGACACCGGCGTAGTCGAAGTCGCTGAACGCGCTCGGACCGGTGAAGAGGTTCGCCTTGGCTTCCTCGGTGGGCTCGACCGTGACCTTCGTGTAGCGGTCCAGGCCGGTACCGGCCGGGATGAGCTTACCGATGATGACGTTCTCCTTGAGGCCCAGCAGCGGATCGCTCTTGCCTTCCATGGCGGCCTGCGTGAGGACACGCGTGGTCTCCTGGAAGGAAGCGGCCGACAGCCACGACTCGGTGGCGAGCGACGCCTTGGTGATACCCATGAGCTCGGGACGGCCGGAGGCCGGCTTCTTGCCCTCGGACACCACGCGACGGTTCTCGTCCTCGAAGCGGCGACGCTCGGCCAGCTCACCGGGGAGCAGGTCCGACTCGCCGGACTCGATCACGGTGACGCGACGCAGCATCTGGCGGACGATGACCTCCACGTGCTTGTCGTGGATGCCCACACCCTGGCTGCGGTACACGCGCTGGACCTCGTCCACCAGGAATTCCTGCGCCTTGCGGGGGCCCAGGATACGCAGGATCTGCTTCGGGTCGACCGCACCGAAGACGAGCTGCTGCCCGACCTCGACGTGGTCGCCGTCGGCGACCAGGAGGCGTGCACGCCGGAGGACCGGGTACGCGATCTCCTCGGAGCCGTCATCCGGGGTGACCACCAGGCGAAGCTGCTTCTCGGCATCCTCGATGGTGACGCGCCCTGCGACCTCGGAGATCGGGGCGACACCCTTGGGGGTACGCGCCTCGAAGAGCTCCTGGATACGGGGCAGACCCTGGGTGATGTCCTCCGCCGATGCGACACCACCGGTGTGGAAGGTACGCATGGTCAGCTGGGTACCGGGCTCTCCGATCGACTGTGCGGCGATGATGCCGACGGCCTCTCCGATGTCCACGGTCTTGCCGGTCGCGAGCGAACGGCCGTAGCACAGGGCACAGGTTCCGACGCTGGACTCGCAGGTGAGGACGGAGCGGACCTTGATCTCGGCGATGCCGGCCTCGAACAGTTCACCGATGAGCACGTCCCCGACGTCGGAGCCCGCGGCAGCGAGCACCTCCCCCTTGGAGTCGACGACGTCGGTGGCCAGCGTACGTGCGTACGCCGAGTTCTCGACCTCCTCGTGCAGCACCAGCTCGCCGTCGGCGTTCGGCACGGCGATGGTGACCTTCAGGCCACGCTCGGTACCGCAGTCGTCCTCGCGGACGATGACGTCCTGCGAGACGTCGACCAGGCGTCGGGTCAGGTAACCCGAGTTGGCCGTACGCAGGGCGGTGTCGGCGAGGCCCTTACGGGCACCGTGCGTCGCGATGAAGTACTCCAGGACCGACAGGCCCTCGCGGTACGAGGACTTGATCGGACGAGGGATGATCTCACCCTTCGGGTTGGCCACGAGGCCACGGATACCGGCGATCTGGCGGACCTGCAGCCAGTTACCACGGGCACCGGAGGACACCATGCGGTTGATGGTGTTGTCCTTCGGCATCGCGTCGCGCATGGATGCGGCGACCTCGTTGGTCGCCTTGTTCCAGATGTCGATGAGCTCCTGGCGGCGCTCCTCGTCGGCGATGAGGCCCTTGTCGAACTGCGACTGCACCTTGGCGGCCTGCGTCTCGTAGCCCTCCATGATGCCGGCCTTGTTGATCGGCGCGGAGATGTCCGAGATGGCGACGGTGACGCCCGAGCGGGTTGCCCAGTAGAAACCGGCGTCCTTCAGGTTGTCCAGCGTCGCCGCCGTCACGACCTTCGGGTAGCGCTCCGCCAGATCGTTGACGATCGTCGAGAGCTGGCCCTTGTCGGCGACCTTCTCCACCCAGGGGTAGTCCAGGGGAAGCGTCTCGTTGAACAGCACCTGTCCGAGCGAGGTCTCGATCAGCGCCGGCGTACCGGGCTCCCAACCCTCGGGAGCCTCGATGTCGGCACTGGGCACGAAGTTGTCCACGCGGATCCGGACCACCGAGTTGAGGTGGAGCGAGCCCATGTCGAACGCCATGATCGCCTCGGCGACGCTGGTGAAGACGCGGCCTTCGCCGGCACTTCCCTCACGCTTGGTGGTGAGGTGGTGCAGACCGATGATCATGTCCTGCGAGGGCAGGGTGACCGGGCGGCCGTCGGACGGCTTCAGGATGTTGTTCGAGGAGAGCATCAGGATGCGTGCCTCGGCCTGGGCCTCGGGGCTCAGCGGCAGGTGGACTGCCATCTGGTCGCCGTCGAAGTCCGCGTTGAACGCACCACAGACCAGCGGGTGCAGCTGGAGGGCCTTGCCTTCCACCAGCTGCGGCTCGAACGCCTGGATGCCGAGGCGGTGCAGGGTAGGTGCACGGTTCAGCAGCACGGGGTGCTCGGTGATGATCTCTTCGAGGACGTCCCACACCTGGGGGCGGTAACGCTCGACCATGCGCTTGGCGCTCTTGATGTTCTGCGCGTGGTTGAGGTCCACCAGGCGCTTCATCACGAACGGCTTGAAGAGCTCCAGGGCCATCTGCTTGGGCAGACCGCACTGGTGCAGCTTCAGCTGCGGGCCGACGACGATGACCGAACGGCCCGAGTAGTCGACGCGCTTGCCGAGGAGGTTCTGGCGGAAACGACCCTGCTTGCCCTTGAGCATGTCCGAGAGGGACTTCAGGGGACGGTTGCCCGGTCCGGTGACCGGACGGCCGCGACGGCCGTTGTCGAACAGGGAGTCGACCGCTTCCTGCAGCATGCGCTTCTCGTTGTTCACGATGATCTCGGGAGCTCCGAGGTCCAGCAGGCGCTTGAGGCGGTTGTTCCGGTTGATGACGCGGCGGTACAGGTCGTTGAGGTCGGACGTCGCGAAACGGCCACCGTCGAGCTGGACCATGGGGCGCAGTTCCGGCGGGATCACCGGCACGGCGTCGAGGACCATGCCCAGGGGGCTGTTCGTCGTCGTCAGGAACGCGTTGACCACCTTGAGGCGCTTCAGGGCGCGCGTCTTCCGCTGGCCCTTGCCGTTCTGGATGATGTCGCGCAGCATCTCTGCCTCGGCGGGCATGTCGAAGTTCTCGAGGCGCTTCTTGATCGCCTCGGCACCCATGGAGCCCTCGAAGTACAGGCCGTAGCGGTCGCGCAGCTCGCGGTAGAGGCCTTCGTCACCCTCGAGGTCTGCGACCTTCAGGGTCTTGAAGCGCTCCCACACCTGGACGAGGCGCTCGATGTCGGCGTCGGCGCGCTTGCGGACGTTCGCCATCTGGCGGTCGGCCGAGTCGCGTGCCTTCTTCTTGTCGGCAGCCTTGGCACCTTCGCCCTCGAGACGGGCGAGCTCGTCCTCGAGGTCCTTGGCGATCGCGGCGATGTCGGAGTCGCGCTGGTCCGTCATCTGCTTCTTCTCGAGGTCGTGCTCGGCCTGGAGGTTCGGCAGTTCGGCGTGGCGGTTCTCCTCGTCGACCGACGTGATCATGTAGGCCGCGAAGTAGATGACCTTCTCGAGGTCCTTGGGAGCAAGGTCGAGGAGGTAGCCGAGGCGCGAGGGGACGCCCTTGAAGTACCAGATGTGCGTGACGGGAGCGGCAAGCTCGATGTGGCCCATGCGCTCACGGCGCACCTTGGCGCGGGTCACCTCGACGCCGCAGCGCTCACAGATGATGCCCTTGAAGCGCACGCGCTTGTACTTGCCGCAGTAGCACTCCCAGTCACGGGAAGGGCCGAAGATCTTCTCGCAGAAGAGGCCGTCCTTCTCGGGCTTGAGCGTGCGGTAGTTGATGGTTTCCGGCTTCTTGACCTCGCCGTAAGACCAGCCGCGGATTTCGTCCGCGGTGGCAAGGCCGATTCGCATGAGGCCGAAGGAGGATTCGCTGGACATAGGGTCCCTGTTCTCTCTTTGTTCTCTAAATTCTTGAAGTCTTGGGGGTGCGGCGGGCAGCTAGGCCCACACCGGGCCGGTGTTCGAGGAAGCGGCCTTCAATATTTCGAGGCCGTCCGCGGCCGAAGAAATTTCGTTGGCCGCGTTCGAACACCTGTTCGGCGTGGTGAAACCTAGACTTCCTCGACGGAACTCGGCTCGGCCCGTGAGAGGTCGATGCCCAGTTCCTCCGCGGCCCGGAAGACTTCTTCATCCGAGTCACGCATTTCAATCGTGGTGCCGTCGGTGGAGAGGACTTCCACGTTCAGGCAGAGCGATTGCATTTCCTTGATCAAGACCTTGAAGGACTCGGGAACGCCCGGCTCGGGGATGTTCTCGCCCTTGACGATGGCCTCGTACACCTTGACGCGTCCGTGGATGTCGTCCGACTTGATGGTGAGGAGTTCCTGCAGCGTGTAGGCCGCACCGTAGGCCTCGAGGGCCCACACTTCCATCTCACCGAAACGCTGTCCGCCGAACTGCGCCTTACCACCCAGCGGCTGCTGCGTGATCATGGAGTACGGGCCGGTGGAGCGCGCGTGGATCTTGTCGTCCACCAGGTGGTGGAGCTTCAGGATGTACATGTAGCCGACGGAGATCGGGTCCGGGAACGGCTCGCCGGAGCGGCCGTCGAACAGGCGCGCCTTGCCGGACTCGCCGATGAGGCGCTGTCCGTCGCGGGTGACGTTCGTGGATCCGAGCAGACCGACGATCTCGTCCTCGGTGGCGCCGTCGAACACGGGGGTTGCGACGGTGGTCGAGGAGATCTCCCGGGGAAGGTTCGGGAGGTTCTTCATCCACTCGGGCTCGCCCTCGATCTTCCAGCCCTGCTTGGCTGCCCAGCCGAGGTGGATCTCGAGGACCTGGCCCACGTTCATGCGTCCGGGGACGCCGAGCGGGTTCAGGACGATGTCGACGGGGGTGCCGTCCTCCAGGAACGGCATGTCCTCGATCGGGAGGATCTTGGAGATGACGCCCTTGTTGCCGTGGCGGCCCGCGAGCTTGTCGCCGTCGGTGATCTTGCGCTTCTGTGCCACGTAGACGCGGACCAGCTGGTTGACGCCCGGGGGCAGCTCGTCGTCGTTGTCGCGGTCGAAGATGCGCACGCCGATGACCGTTCCGGACTCGCCGTGGGGGACCTTCAGCGAGGTGTCGCGGACTTCGCGGCTCTTCTCGCCGAAGATGGCGCGCAGCAGGCGCTCCTCGGGGGTCAGCTCGGTCTCACCCTTGGGGGTGACACGGCCGACGAGGATGTCGCCGGCCTCGACCTCGGCACCGATGTGGATGATGCCGCGCTCGTCGAGCGCACCGAGGACCTCCTCGGAGACGTTCGGGATGTCACGCGTGATCTCCTCGGCACCGAGCTTGGTGTCGCGGGCATCGACTTCGTGCTCCTCGATGTGGATCGACGTCAGGACATCGTCGGAGACGATGCGCTGCGACAGGATGATCGCGTCCTCGAAGTTGTGACCCTCCCAGGACATGAACGCCACGAGCATGTTCTTGCCCAGCGCGAGCTCACCCTGGTCCGTGGACGGACCGTCGGCGATGATCGAGTTGTACTCGAGGCGGTCACCCTCGGACACCAGGACGCGCTGGTTGTACGCGTTGCCCTGGTTCGAGCGGGCGAACTTCATGATCGGGTAGTTCGTCTCGGTGCCGTCGTCGTTGAGGACGCTGACCAGGTCGGCCGACACCTCCTTGACCACGCCTGCCTTCGTCGCGGTGACGGCGTCACCGGCGTCGACGGCCGCGTTCTTCTCCATGCCGGTGCCCACGAGGGGACGCTCGGAACGGAGCAGGGGCACGGCCTGGCGCTGCATGTTCGCACCCATGAGGGCGCGGTTGGCGTCGTCGTGCTCCAGGAACGGGATCATCGCGGTCGCGACGGACACCATCTGGCGCGGGGAGACGTCCATGTACTCGACCTCGGCGGGCTCGACGAGCACGGGCTCGCCGGAACCACCACGCGTCCGCACGAGGACCATGTCCTCGGTGAACGTGTTGTCCGCACCAAGGGGCGCGTTCGCCTGGGCGATGAGGCGCTCCACCTCGTCGTCTGCGGTCAGGTAGTCGATCTGGTCGGTGACGATGCCGTCGACGACCTTGCGGTACGGGGTCTCGATGAAGCCGAACGCGTTGATGCGGCCGTACGAGGCGAGCGAACCGATGAGGCCGATGTTCGGGCCTTCAGGGGTCTCGATCGGGCACATGCGTCCGTAGTGCGACGGGTGGACGTCACGGACTTCCATGCCTGCGCGGTCACGGGAGAGACCACCCGGGCCCAGCGCGGACAGGCGACGCTTGTGCGTCAGGCCAGCGAGCGGGTTGTTCTGGTCCATGAACTGCGACAGCTGGGAGGTTCCGAAGAACTCCTTGATGGCGGCCACGACGGGACGGATGTTGATCAGGGTCTGCGGCGTGATGGCCTCGACGTCCTGGGTGGTCATCCGCTCGCGGACGACGCGCTCCATGCGGGACAGGCCCGTGCGGACCTGGTTCTCGATGAGCTCGCCCACGGCGCGGATGCGGCGGTTGCCGAAGTGGTCAATGTCGTCGACCTCGACGCGGAGCTCGACGTCCCCGCCGTCGCGCTTGCCGCCGAGGGTCTTGTCACCGGCGTGCAGGGCGACCAGGAACTTGATCATCGCGACGATGTCGTCGATGTTCAGCACCGAGGCGTCGGAATCCGTGAGGTCCTTGTCGATGCCGAGCTTGCGGTTGATCTTGTACCGGCCAACCTTGGCGAGGTCGTAGCGCTTCGGGTTGAAGTACAGGTTGTCCAGGAGGGTCTGGGCAGCCTCGACCGTGGGGGGCTCGCCCGGACGCAGCTTGCGGTAGATGTCGAGGAGGGCGTCCTCGCGGGTCTCCGTCGCGTCCTTCTCCATGGTGGCGCGGATGGAGTCGTACTGGCCGAACTCCTCCAGGATCTGGCCTTCGGTCCAGCCGAGGGCCTTGAGGAGCACGGTGACGGACTGCTTGCGCTTGCGGTCGAGGCGGACGCCGACCTGGTCGCGCTTGTCGATCTCGAGCTCGAACCAGGCACCGCGCGACGGGATGATCTTCGCGCTGAAGATGTCCTTGTCGCTGGTCTTGTCCGCGGTGCGCTCGAAGTAGGCGCCGGGTGAACGGACGAGCTGCGACACGACGACACGCTCGGTGCCGTTGATGACGAAGGTGCCCTTGTCGGTCATGAGGGGGAAGTCACCCATGAACACGGTCTGCTGCTTGATCTCGCCCGTGTTGTTGTTCATGAACTCGGCCTTGACGTACAGGGGCGCGGAGTAGGTCGCGTCGCGATCCTTGCACTCGGCCATCGTGTACTTGGGGTCTGCGAATTCCGGCTCGGAGAAACTCAGGGACATGGTGCCCTGGAAGTCCTCGATCGGGGAGATCTCTTCGAAGATGTCGGCCAGCCCGGAGGTCGTGGCTACACCCTGCAGCCCCTTCTCCAGCGCTTCCTCAACGCGGGCCTTCCAGCGCTCGTTGCCGACGAGCCAGTCGAAGCTGTCCGTCTGGAGGGCGAGAAGATTGGGAACTTCAAGCGGTTCGTGAATCTTTGCGAATGAGAGCCGGGGTGCGGCGCCGTCGGCGTCGACCTGGCTGGTAGCGGTTGCATTATTAGAGGTGCTCGGGGCGACCAAGAGGGATCCTTCCACAGACCGTCAGGCTTGTCAGCGCATTCGCCTCAGCACCGCCACCGCAGTATGCTGCGGGGATCTCAGTGCCCACCAGTGTCCGCCCGCGTGACCCCAACCGTATGGCCAGGTTAAACAACGAGAGCAGAGCAAAGCCCACCGCTATATGAAGGCTGAGGTTTAGAGGGAAGACGCAAAGAACTACGTTACGGCATGCGCAGCGTAAAGTCCAATAGCCCCTCTCCCCTCTTCGCGTCAAGCCCGCCACACCTGGTGGGGACGACGTCCTGCCGGTAGCATCCGGCGGCCGGGGGCCGTCCTACCCCAGGGCCGGCTCCGGCAGCGGCCCCGTGCTGGTGTCGCCGCGCAGCCGCTTGACGATGAGTTCCGCGCTGATGAGGCACATGGGGATGCCGATGCCGGGAACCGTGGAACTGCCCGCGTAGAAGAGGTTGCCGACCTTCGCGCTGCGGTTCGAGCCGCGGAAGAAGGCGCTCTGCTTCAGGATGTGGGCCGGCCCCAGCGACGTGCCGCGCCACGCGTTGAGGTCGTCGGCGAAGTCCTGCGGCCCGTAGCTGCGGCGGACGACGATGCGCTCGGCGAGATCGGGGATACCCGCCCAGTCGGAGATCTGGCCGATGACGGCGTCGGCCAGGTCCTCGACCCTCGCGTCTCCTCCGCGCTCGAGCCCTCCCCTGCCGATCGTGACATCCGCCGGGATGGGCACGAGGACGAACACGTTCTCGGAGCCCGCCGGGGCCACGGATCCGTCCGTGGCGCTCGGTCGGCACACGTACAGCGACGCCGGTGACGGCACGGAGGTCTCCTTGCCGAAGATACGCCCGAAGTTGTCGCGCCAGTCCGTGGTGAACAGCAGGGTATGGTGTTCGAGCTGCGGCAGGCTTCCCCGGACGCCCAGGTACAGGAGCAGCGCACTGGGACCGGGCACGCGCTTCTGCCAGTACCCCTCCGGGTACGTCTGCAGATCCGCCGGCAGCATCGTGGTCTCGGTGTGGTGGAGGTCCGCGGCGGACACGACGATGTCGGCACCGATCGACGCCGTCCTACCGTCCGTGCGGTAGGTGACCCCGCGCACCGTCGCGGCCCGGCGGTCCAGCGGGGACCTGCCGGGCGTCCGGGGCTCGGTGTCGATCGAGACGACGTCGGCGTCGGTGCGGATCTCGACGCCGGCGGCCACCGCGACCCGCCGCATCCCGTCGATGAGGGTGCTGAAACCGCCCATCGGGTAGAGCACGCCGTCGTCGAGGTCGAGGTGGCTCATCAGGTGGTACATGCTCGGCGCGTCGAAGGGCGAGCTGCCGAGGAACACGGCCGGGTAGCCGAGGATCTGCTGGATCCGCGGATCCTTGAAGCGCTTCTCGACGAAGGACTGCAGCGGCTGGAGCAGCAGCGACGCGATCCGCGGGAGCCGGGTGAGGACGTCGGGCCGGACGAAGGGCAGGAAGGACTGGAAGGTCGAGTAGAGGAAACGCTTCTTGGCGATCTCGTAGGCGTCCTCCGCGGAGTCGAGGTACTTCGACAGCTGCTCGCCGGCGCCGGCCTCGAGGGATTCGAAGAGCTTGGTGACAGCCTCTCGATCCGCGGGGACGTCGACCGCCCCGCCCTCCTCGAAGACGACGCGGTAGCCGGGATCGAGCTTCACGAGGTCGAGCTGCTCCGCGGCGCTCGTGCCCATCAGCCGGAAGAAGTGGTCGATCACCTCGGGCATCAGGTACCAGGACGGGCCGGTGTCGAAGCGGAAACCGTCCTGCTCCCAGGAACCGGCGCGGCCGCCCACCTGTCCGCGCTTCTCCAGGAGGGTGACGCTGTGCCCTTCACGGGCCAGCAGGGCCGACGTCGCGAGCCCGCCGATCCCGCCGCCGATGACGACGACGTCCTTGGCTGCCACGCGTGTCCGTCCACTCTGCTGGGGTGTCATGCCGACCTCTCCTGCGCGGCGAGTTCCGGTGCCGCGCGACCGGTGAAGGCTTGCGCCAGGATGCGGAGCTTGACCGGGGTGGGGACCCGGACCCGCGCCCGGAGGAGTTCCTCGGCCGGCGTCCGGCGCAGCCTCGCGGCGAGCTCGGTGAAGAGTCCCTGCGCGAGGGTGACGGCGCGCCGCGGTGTCGGGGGCAGGCCCGGGAGGGCTGCGGCCGAGATGCGCAGGTCCCGGTCGATGTCCTCCAGGAGGCGGAGCTTGTCCGCCTCCGTGAAGCTCCCCGGCCGCACGCCCGGGAAGTAGCTGCGGCCGAGGGTGGAGAAGTCCTCGGCGAGGTCGCGGAGGAAATTGATCTTCTGGAAGGCGGCGCCCAGGTGCCTCGCGCCGTCCACGAGCACGGCGTCCTCCTCCGGCGTCACGGTCCGGCCGACGAGGAAGGCCCGCAGGCACATCAGCCCGACGACCTCCGCGGACCCGTAGACGTACAGGTCGAAGGACTCCTGCGTGTGCTCGCTCCGCGTGAGGTCGGCGCGCATGGAGGCGAAGAAGGGCCGGGTGAGGTCGACGCCGATACCCGTGGCCCGGGCCGTGAGGGCGAAGGCGTGCACCACCAGGTTCGTGCTGTAGCCGGTGGTCATGGCCGTCTCGGTGTCACGCTCGAGGTCGTCGAGGAGTCGCCCGACCTCGTCCACCGACAGCCCCGCTCCGGCAGCGGCGCCGTCCACGACCTCGTCGGCGACGCGCACCAGCGCGTACACGGACTCGATGGAGGCGCGGGTGGTGCGGTCGAGGATGCGCGAGGCCATGCCAAAGGACGTCGAGTAGCACTGGATGACCTCCGCGGAGGTCCTGAGCGCTGCCGCGTTGTAGCGTGCGAGCGGATCGTTCACGCCCACTCAGTGCACCCTGTCCACGACGGCCGTCACCACGGGGTGGAGGGCGGACCGCAGTGCGGAGGGCACGACGTCGGAGTCGAGGTGGGTGCGGGCGCGTGCGGCGTACTCGGCGGCGAGGTCAGAGGAGTAGTCCTTGGCACCGCTGTCGACGAGGATGCGCCGGACGAAGTCGGCGTCCGCCGCGGACATCCCGGGACTGCCGACCAGGGCCGAGATGTCCTCCCATTCCGGCCGCGCGGAGACGTAGGACAGGAGCGCGGTCCGCTTGCCCTCGCGCAGGTCGCCCCAGTTCGTCTTCCCGGTGCGTGTCTCGTTCCCGAAGACACCGAGCAGGTCGTCCGCGATCTGGTAGGCGATGCCGGCGTCCCGCCCGAAATCACCGAGGCGGGCGATGAGCTCCTCATCCGCGCCGGCGAGGACCGCGCCTGCCTGCAGGGGGCCCTCGAAGGAGTAGACGGAGGTCTTCAGCCGGGCCATGTCGACGATGGCCTCCAGGGACGGCATAACCGGATCCAGGGAGGTCTCGATGTCGAGGAACTCCCCCGCGGCGGACGCGAAGACCGCCTCGTCGAGGATGTCCCCGAGCCGGCGCCTCACCGCGGGAGGCGCCTCGACCCGCTCGAGCAGCCGGTAGGCGTTGGAGAGCGCCAGATCCCCGGCGATGACCCCGGCGGAGAGCCCGACGTGGTGCGCTCCCTCGGGTGACATGCCTGCCCCCTCGGCGAGGGTGCGGTAGCGGCCGGAGACGTTCGGGATCCCGCGGCGGACGAAGTCGCGGTCGATCACGTCGTCGTGCACGATCAGGGCCGTGTGGAGCAACTCGAAGGCGGCACCGACCTCGGCCGCATTGGCGAGGTCGCGGCCGCCGAGCATCTGGTAGGCGGACATCACCATGCGGGGCCGGAATCGCTTCCCGCCGGCGGTACACCGCTCGAGGGTCTCCCAGAGGGCGTGGTAGCCCGGTCCGATCCTCGCGGCGCGGGCCTTGGACTCCTCGAAGAACCGCTCCAGCGCACTCTCGACCTGTTCGAGCCCGGCGGGCTCGACCAGCAGAGTGTCCATGTCCATAGGTAAAGTAAACAACGGATATGGCGCCCTGACGACACGTGGGGTGTATACAGCCGGGCGGCCGCCCGGCTGGAGCGAACCCCGCGTACCGCCCGGACGATCAGCGAAAAGAGTGCCACGATGGCGAGCGAAGCAGGATACACGGTGCAGCGGACGGGCATCGACGGCGCTACGGGTCCGGGGACCGAGGTCGTGGTGCTGCTCGCCGAGGACGGCAGTCCCGTCGGAACGCATTCCAAGGCGACCGTCCACACGCTCGACACCCCCCTGCATCTGGCCTTCTCCACGCACGTGTTCGACGACGCCGGGCGCATCCTCGTCACGCGCCGCGCCCTCGGCAAGAAAGCCTGGCCCGGCGTCTGGACCAACTCCTTTTGCGGGCACCCCGCACCCGACGAGCCGTTCGAGGACGCTGTCCAGCGGCGCGCGGCCCAGGAGCTCGGCTTCAGGGTCGCGGACATCCGGCCCGCACTGCCGGAGTTCAGGTACCGCGCCGTGGACGCCTCGGGCATCGTCGAGAACGAGATCTGCCCGGTCTACACGGCCGTGGCGGACGGTCCCGTGGCTCCGCTGCCCGCCGAGGTCATGGACTACCAGTGGGTCGGTGCCCGCGACCTCGTGCGCGCCGTCACCGCGACGCCGTGGGCCTTCAGTCCCTGGCTCACCCTGCAGCTCCCCCTGCTCTACCCGCAGGGCGCCGACGGCCCCGGGCCCCGCGACATCCCCTGACGCCGACGCGGCAGAAGCGCCACCGAAAAGTCCTAGTCTGGTAGCGGCACCATTTCAACGACGAAAGAGAGTTTCGCCATGGCGACACCCACGCCATCCCCCGACGACGTCGTCCTCGTGGGAGGCGCCCGCACACCCCTCGGGCGCCTCAACGGGCAGCTCGCCTCCTTCACCGCCGTCGAGCTCGGCGCACTGGCCATCACGGGAGCGCTGGAGCGCGCGGGCGTCGCCGCCTCCGCCGTGGACGCCGTCATCATGGGCCACGTGGTCCAGGCCGGCTGCGGCCAGAACCCGGCCCGGCAGTCCGCGGTGAAGGCGGGCATCCCCTGGAACGTCCCGGCCGTCACCGTCAACAAGGTCTGCCTCTCCGGGCTCACCGCCGTGATCGACGCCGCCCGCCTGATCCGCGGCGGCGAGGCGCGTGTCGTCGTCGCCGGAGGCCAGGAGTCGATGACCCGCGGACCCCACCTGCTGCCAGGCTCCCGCCAGGGCTGGACCTACGGGTCCATGGCCGCCCTCGACTCGGTGGCGCACGACGGCCTGACCGATGCCTTCGACGACGAGTCGATGGGAGCGTCGACGGAGCGCGGGAACGTGCGCCTCGAGATCGACCGCACCGCCCAGGACGCGGTCGCGGCGGCATCGCACCAGCGCGCGGCCGCCGCGACGGACGGCGGCGTGCTGACCGAGGAGATCGTGCCGGTCCGGGTGCCGCAGCGCAAGGGCGACGACGTCGTCCTCACCACCGACGAGGGCATCCGGCCGGCCACCACCGTCGAGTCCCTCGCGAAGCTCCGGCCGGCGTTCAATCCGGACGGCGCGATCACGGCGGGCAACTCCTCGCCCCTGTCCGACGGCGCCGCGGCGCTCGTCGTGACCACGCGCGCGTACGCGGAGGAAGCCGGACTGACGGTGCTGGCCGTCGTCGGCCGGCCGGGCCAGGTCGCGGGACCGGACAACACGCTCCACTCGCAGCCGTCCGAGGCGATCAAGCAGGCCCTCGGGCGGGCCGGCTGGACGGCAGAAGACCTCGACTTCATCGAGATCAACGAGGCGTTCGGGTCCGTGGCCGTCCAGTCCCTCAAGGACCTCGACTACCCCCTGGAGAAGTGCAACATCCACGGCGGGGCGATCGCCCTCGGCCACCCCATCGGTGCGTCCGGCGCGCGGCTCGCCCTCCACGCCGCGCTGGAGCTGGCACGCCGGGGCACCGGCAGGTCCGCAGTGAGCCTCTGCGGCGGCGGCGGCCAGGGCGAAGCACTCCTCCTCTGGCGCTGACCGCTCCGTCCCGGAACACGAAAGAGCCCCGCTTCGCGAGAAGCGGGGCTCTTTCGTGTACTGCGGCGGCACCGGCCTGCGCCGGGCTACGGGTGCAGCGGGTGTTACTTGAGGGTGACGGTGGCGCCGGCAGCCTCGAGGGCCTCCTTGGCCTTGTCTGCGGCTTCCTTGGTGACGCCCTCGAGGACGGCCTTGGGGGCGCTGTCGACAACGTCCTTGGCTTCCTTGAGGCCCAGCGAGGTGAGGGCGCGAACTTCCTTGATCACTGCGATCTTCTTGTCGCCAGCAGCCTCGAGGACCACGTCGAAGGAGGTCTGCTCCTCTTCGGCGGCTTCGCCGGCTCCGCCACCGGCGGGGCCTGCAACTGCAACGGCAGCAGCGGTGACATCGAAGGTCTCCTCGAACAGCTTTACGAAGTCCGAGAGTTCAATGATGGACAGTTCCTTGAAAGCTTCAATGAGCTCTTCGTTGGTGAGCTTCGCCATGGGAGGCGTCCTTCCTTTAGTGGTGCACTGCACCGGAGTGTGGGGATCGAAGGGAAACTAGTTCGCTTCGGTTGCTGCGGCTTCCTCGGCGGGAGCCTCCGCGGCAGCTTCTGCAGGAGCAGCGGCTTCCTCGGCAGCGGGAGCGTCAGCGTCGGCTGCAGGTGCAGCGCCGCTTCCCTCCTCGAGCTTGATGCGCAGTGCATCGACGGTGCGGGCCAGGGCGGACATCGGTGCCTTGAGGACACCTGCCACCCGGGCGAGCTGGAGTTCGCGCGACTCGAGGGCTGCCAGTGCAACGACCTCGGATGCGTCGAGGGCCTTGCCCTCGAAGATTCCAGTCTTGATGACGAGCTTCGGGTTGGCTTTCGCGAAATCCGTGAGGCTCTTGGCCGCAGCAACGGCGTCACCCTTGATGAAGGCGATCGCGGTGGGTCCGGACAGCTGGCCATCGAACGCGTCGATGCCGGCTTCCTTTGCCGCAATGCCCGTCAAGGTGTTCTTGACGACGGAGAACTTGGTGTCCGTGCCAAGGGCACGGCGCAGGTCCTTGAGCTGAGCAACAGTGAGCCCGCGGTATTCGGTCAGGACAGCCGCGGTGGAGTCCTTGAAATCGGTGGTGATCTCGTCCACTGCAGAAACCTTTGTTGGCGTTGCCATAACCCTCCTTCCGGGGAATATGCGCCGGTCTTCCAGCTCCAATAAAAAACGCCCCGCGCAGATGCACGGGGCTTTGCTCGACACGGGCACAGGCCGGTGGAGAGGAGCTTCGTTCACCTGCGTAGGCCGTCCCTCACGGGAACTTTCGGATCCTGTTCCTTTTCCGGGCCGCGCAGGAGTGCGCTGCAGGAGAGTGGAGATGGATCGACCGACGGTCTTTGGTAGTTAAAGCGTACGCGACCCGGCGGACTCGGCCAAATCCACGCTAGGCGAGGGTCTTCTGCCAGCCGGCCGTGCGGCCCGACGGACGGAAGCCGAGTGCGACGTTGATGCCGAGCATGGAGGTGTTCTCCTCGGCATTCCACGTGTAGATGCGCTGTGCCGTCGGCCATTCGTCGAACACGCGCCGCAGGTTCGCCGCCTTCAGCCACAGGCCCAGTCGATGCCCGCGGTGCCCGCGGAGCACCAGGGTGTCCTCCTGGTAGACCACGGCGGGCTTCGACTCCGACCGGTCGAGAATGGTGTGCCCCACCAGCTGCCCGCTCGCCGTGTGGCGGACGGCGCAGACCAGGCTCGAGGCGCCGGCGGTCCGGGAACGGTCTTCCTCCCGCCGGATGCGGTCGGCGTCCCACGCCTCCTCCTCCTGGGCGAAGCCGCCGAGCGGCGGATCGGTGCTCATCCTCCGGCGCAGGAGCGCATAGTCGTCGAGAAGGTCCTCCGGGCAGCTGTCGGTCCAGCCCACGAGGTCGTAGTCCCCCGACCCTCCGGCGCGCGCCTCGCGCTCCTGCCGGGCGACGCCGTCCCGCCCGCCCTCCACGGCGGCGAGGTGGAGGACGCTCTGCCGATCCACCTGCACAAGCTCGAATCCCGACCGCATGGCAAGGATGGCTGACGGATCGGTTGCCGGGAACGAGCCGGCGCCCGAGACCGGCATGAGGACGGGACCGGCCTCCGGCCCCTCATCGGCACGCGCGTCGCTCCAGGCCATCGCGATGGAGCGGCCCCGGTCCGCCATCTCCTGCTCCGCGAAGGCAAGGAGCGCGGTGGCGATCCCCTGCCTCCGGTGGGACGGCAGGACCGCGATCTGCATGACGGCGCTCCGCAGGTTGTCCCTGTGCGGGATGCCGATGCCCACGTTCGCGACGATGGTGCCGCGATCCCTCGCGACGGCCAGGACGAACTCCCGATCCGCCGTCGGCTGGTCCCTGGCGAGCCGCTCCGCCGGATCCATGCCGTGGTCGTCGTGGCCCCAGATCGCACGCTCGACGGCGTCCGACACGCGGGCACTCTGTTCGAAGTCGTCCCCCTCGGGCCCGGCGAGGGTCTCGGGGACGCGGAGCAGGCTGATCGCCGTCATGCGCCGAGCATAGCCCTACCGGTCGGGGTCCCGGCCGGGCCGGACGCCCTTAAACGCAGAAGCCCCGCGGCTCGCGCCGCGGGGCTTCTGCAGGGTCGGCCTTAGGAGGCGAAGACCTTGGTGACGTTCGGGTCGACGGGGATGCCGGGACCGAAGGTGGTCGAAACCGTTGCCTTCTGGATGTAGCGGCCCTTCGAAGCCGAAGGCTTCAGTCGGAGGATCTCCTCGAGTGCTGCGGCGTAGTTCTCGCCCAGCTTCTGCTCGTCGAAGGAGACCTTGCCGATGATGAAGTGGAGGTTCGAGTGCTTGTCGACGCGGAAGTCGATCTTTCCACCCTTGATGTCGGTGACAGCCTTGGCGACGTCCGCCGTGACCGTACCGGTCTTCGGGTTCGGCATCAGGTTGCGGGGGCCGAGGATCTTTCCAAGGCGTCCCACCTTGCCCATGAGGTCAGGGGTTGCAACCGCGGCGTCGAAGTCGGTCCAGCCACCGGAGACCTTCTCGATCATGTCGTCGGAGCCGACGAAGTCAGCGCCGGCCGCGATGGCCGCCTCTGCCTTCTCGCCGGTCGCGAAGACCAGGACACGGGCGGTCTTGCCGGTGCCGTGGGGAAGGTTCACGGTGCCACGGACCATCTGGTCCGCCTTGCGGGGGTCCACTCCGAGACGGAAGGACACCTCGACCGTGGCGTCGAACTTGGAAGGGTTGGATTCCTTCGCGAGGACTACCGCTTCGAGGGGGGCGTACTGCTTGTCCGCCTCGATCTTCGCGGCAGCGTCCTTGTATGCTTTGCTGCGCTGTGCCATCTGCTTGTTCTCCTTATGCAGTCGTGGTCTGCGGACCGCGCCGGGCCCTGCCACTCACGCCGTCGTCCGCGGGATGCGGCGCCGTCGTGCTGTGAAATGGTGGTGTGCCCTGTCCGGCAGTGCCGGACGGAGCGGGAGGAAGGGGTATTAGCCCTCGACCGTGATGCCCATGGAGCGGGCGGTGCCGGCGATGATCTTGGCAGCTGCCTGGACGTCGTTGGCGTTGAGGTCTTCCATCTTCATGGTGGCGATCTCTTCGACCTGGGCGTTGGTCAGCTTGGCAACCTTGACGGTGTGCGGCGTGCCCGAGCCCTTGGCGACTCCGGCTGCCTTCTTGATCAGCTCGGCTGCCGGCGGGGTCTTGGTGATGAAGGTGAACGAGCGGTCCTCGTACACCGTGATCTCTACGGGGATGACGTTTCCGCGCTGGGATTCCGTGGCGGCGTTGTATGCCTTGCAGAATTCCATGATGTTGACACCGTGCTGGCCAAGCGCGGGACCAATCGGAGGAGCCGGGTTGGCGGCGCCTGCATTGATCTGCAGCTTGATGAGGCCGGTGACCTTTTTCTTGGGGGCCATGAAAGGGTCCTTCTCTTGCATTGCGTTCCCGCGGGACAGGAGCGTCCCGCAGGGTGGTGGCCGTCATGGCGTGACGGCCTTCACGACGGTTCCCGGCCAAGCACGCCGGGATTCGTCGAAGCTTTACTGGATCTTGGTGACCTGGTTGTAGGAGAGCGTGACCGGGGTCTCGCGCTCGAAGATCGAGACGAGCACGACGAGCTGCTGCGACTCGTGCTTGATCTCGGAGATCGTCGCCGGGAGGGTCTCGAAGGGACCCTCGTTGACGGTGACGGACTCGCCGACCTCGAAGTTGACGGTGGCGGGGGTGAACTGGGGCTGGACCGGCTTGCCCGACTCGGCGTCGGTGTGGACGATCGTGTGCTCGAGCATCGAGAACACCTCGTTGAGGCTCAGCGGGACCGGGTTGTGGGCATTGCCCACGAAGCCGGTGACGCCCGGCGTGTGGCGGACCGCACCCCAGGACTCGTCGGTGAGTTCCATGCGGACCAGCACGTAGCCGGGGATGCGCACGCGGTTGACGATCTTCCGCGTGGTGTTCTTGATCTCGACGACCTCTTCCATCGGCACCTGGATCTCGAAGATGTAATCTTCCATGTCCAGCGTCTGGATGCGGGTCTCGAGGTTCGCCTTCACGCGGTTCTCGTAGCCTGCGTAGGAGTGGATGACGTACCAGTCACCCTCCTGGCGGCGGAGCCGAGCCTTGAAGGCGGCAACGGGGTCCTCGGCGGGAGCTTCCTCCGAAGCCTCCCCGGCCTCGTCCGCGTCGGATGCGGCGGCATCGTCGACGGCGTCCGAGGCGGTGGCCTCGATCTCGTCGTCGTCGGCATCCGCGTCTACGTCGTCACCGGTCTCCACATCGTCGGCGAGGAGCCCGTCCTCGGCGGCGACATCGGTAGCGGCAGGGTAATCAGCCGCGTCGGAGTCGTCCGCAGGCACGTCGGGGTCGAAGGCGTCGACCTCCGCCTCCGTTCCGTACTCCTCGTTCTCCAGACCATCTTCGGGAGTGATCTGCCGTTCGAGTTCTTGCTCGGACACCTAGCCGCCTGCTTTCTGACATTCTTCGAAAGTTGTTCTGCTTGCCTGTACTCGGCCGGACACGTCAACAGCGGTGCCGGAACCCGCATTCCCGGAGGACGGCGTCAGCTGTCGCCGAAGACCCACACCGCGCCGGCCCCGAACAGGAGGTCCAGGGCGGTCACGAGGAGCATCATGATGACCACGAAGGCGAGGACGGTGATGGTGAACCGAACCAGTTCCCGGCGGGTGGGCGTGACGACCTTCCCGAGTTCCGCGAGGACCTGGCGGATGAACAGCATGATGCGTCCGAAGAACCCGCGCTGGGGAGCCTTCTTCTCGGAGGGGCTTCCCTTGGAGCTGCTCGCAGCCGTATCGGTCACCGTCAACCTCATCAATCTGTGTGGTGTTCCAGCCGGACCACCAGTGGCGCCCCCAGCTGATCATGTTTACCGCCGCGCGGGGCCTGTGCCTGCGCCGGGGCTTCGTGATCTGTTTCTGCCGGGCCTTCGCGATCCATCCGCGAAGGCCACGCGCAGGGCAGACAGGACTCGAACCTGCAACCTGCGGTTTTGGAGACCGCTGCGCTACCAATTGCGCCACTACCCTTTGGTTCGAAACCGATACAGCGTCCACTCCGGCCGGCCCGGTGCGGGCAGGAACCATCATGGTGTTTCAACACCGAGGATCAAGTCTACGCAATCACCGCCGGAACGTCGAACCGGGGGACTCGGACCGCGCCCCGGAGCGGGTCGGGCGGTCCCCGAATAGGGCCCGAACAGTCGCCAGCCCGCCCCGGACGGGCCCGCCCGGGGTGCCCCCGGCCCACGACGCGGCGACACCCGATGCGGTCCCGGGCCGGGGCCACCGCCTAAGCTGGAAGCTGCCACGAAGACCTCACGGAACGGGACCCGATGAACGCGACGACCGACGACTCCACCCGCGCAGCCCTCCCCCGGATCTCCCGGCGGATCGGCTCGATCGCGGAGTCCGCAACGCTGGCCGTGGATGCGAAGGCGAAGGCTCTCAAGGCTGCGGGCCGGCCCGTCATCGGTTTCGGTGCCGGCGAACCGGACTTCCCGACGCCGGACTACATCGTGGAGGCCGCGATCGCGGCCGCCCGCCAGCCCCGTTTCCACCGCTACTCCCCCGCCGGCGGCCTTCCCGAACTGAAGCAGGCCATTGCGGAGAAGACGCTGCGCGATTCCGGCTACGCCGTCGACCCCTCGCAGGTGCTCGTGACCAACGGCGGCAAGCAGGCCGTCTACGAGTCCTTCGCCACCCTCCTCGACCCGGGGGACGAGGTCCTCGTCCCCACGCCGTTCTGGACCACCTATCCGGAGGCCATCCGGCTCGCGGGCGGCGTTCCGGTCGAGGTGTTCGCCGGACCCGAGCAGGGCTACCTCGTGACCGTGGAACAGCTCGAGGCGGCGCTGACGCCGCGCACGAAGGTGCTGCTGTTCGTCTCGCCCTCGAACCCCACCGGAGCGGTGTACGGCGCCGACGCGGTCCGCGAGATCGGCGAGTGGGCTGCTGCACGTGGGCTGTGGGTGGTGACGGACGAGATCTACGAGCACCTGACGTACGACGGCGTGCCCTTCACGTCGATCGCGACGGCAGCTCCCTCCCTCGGGGACAGGGTGGTCATCCTCAACGGTGTGGCCAAGACGTATGCGATGACCGGCTGGCGCGTGGGCTGGATGGTCGGTCCGAAGGACCTCGTCAAGGCTGCGACGAACCTGCAGTCGCACGCGACGTCGAACGTGTCGAACGTGCCCCAGATGGCGGCCCTCGCCGCTGTCTCCGGGCCGCTGACGGCGGTCGACGAGATGAAGGTGGCCTTCGACCGCCGCCGCCGCGCCATGGTGGCGGCCCTGAACGAGATCGAGGGCGTCGAATGTCCCACCCCGCATGGCGCCTTCTACGCCTACGCGGACGTGCGGCCGCTGCTCGGCCGGAGCTTCGACGGCGTCACCCCCGCCACGTCCGCCGAGCTCGCCGCGCTGATCCTGGAGAAGGTCGAAGTCGCCGTCGTGCCCGGTGAGGCCTTCGGGCCGAGCGGCTACCTCCGTCTGTCCTACGCGCTCGGCGACGAGGACCTCGCGACGGGCGTGGGACGCCTGCAGGAGTTCCTCGGTTCCGCCCGGTAGGCACCTCCTCAGAGCAGCTTGCGCTCCGTCGCCCAGCGCGTGAGTTCGTGCCGCGAGGACAGCTGCAGCTTCCGGAGCACGGCCGACACGTGCGTCTCGACGGTCTTCACGGAGATGAAGAGTTCCTTCGCCGTCTCCTTGTAGCTGTAGCCGCGCGCGATGAGCCGCATGACTTCGAGTTCGCGTGCCGAGAGGCGGTCGAGTTCGTCGTCGACGGCGACCGACGCGGTCCCGAACGCATCCAGGACGAAACCGGCGAGCCGCGGGGAGAAGACGGCGTCCCCCGAGGCGATACGCTGCACGGCGTCGGTGATCTCGGGGCCGGAGATGGTCTTGGTGACGTAGCCGCGCGCACCGGCGCGGATGACGGCGACGACGTCCTCGGCGGAATCCGAGACACTGAGGGCCAGGAAGCGCGATGTCGTGCCGAGGGTGCTGCAGCGGTGGATGACTTCCGCTCCCCCGCCGCCGCGGCCTCCGGGCAGGTGGACGTCGAGGAGGACGACGTCGGGCGCCGTGGCACCGATCACCGCTTCCGCCTCCTCGACCGTCGCTGCCTCGCCAAGGACGCGGATCACGGGCCCGAGCGCGGCCCGGAGGCCGGAGCGGAAGATCCCGTGATCGTCGACGATGACCACGGACACCGTCCCCGGTACTGCCGCGTCCGCAGGTAGGTTCTCGCTGTCCACGTGTCTCCCACTTCCTGGCCGTTCCCCGGCCGTTGTTCCCTCTGTCTGTTCCCTCTGCCTGTTCCCTCTGCCTGTTCCCTCTGTCGCGCCCCTGTCATGCCCTGCCGTGGCGCGGCGGTGGCCTACGCGGCGCTTCCGGCCTGCCGCGGCAGCCGGAGCCGTACCTCGGTGCCGTCCCCGTCGCTGCGGAGCTCGGAGGACCCACCATGGCGGAGCATCCTGCTGGTGATGGACTCCCGGATCCCGAGGCGGTCCGCCGGGACGGCTGCCGGGTCGAAGCCGCTGCCCCTGTCCCGAACGAACACCTCCACGGAGCCCGGGCCCGCCTCGAGGTAGACGGAGACGGCGCCTCCCGCGTGCTTCGCCGCGTTCAGCATCGCTTCCCTCGCTGCCTGCGCCAGGGCGTCCTCGCCCGCTCCCAGCACTGCATCGCCGACGGCGACGACCGTGACGGGGTGCCCGTAGCGGTCCTCGATCTCGCCCGCCATCCCGCGGAGGCGTTCGGCGAGGCTGCCGGGGTCCCTCGCCGGGTCCGCGAACAGCCACTGGCGCAGTTCACGCTCCTGCGCGCGCGCCAGGCGCAGCACGTCCGTCTCGGAGTCCGCGCGGTTCTGGATGAGCGCGAGGGTCTGCAGGACGGAGTCGTGCAGATGGGCCGCGATCTCGGCACGCTCCGTCTCCCGCACCCGGGCCGCCCGCTCCATCTCGAGATCGCGCCAGAACTTGAGGCCCCACGGCGCGAGGACCAGGACGACGCCGGCGAGGACGGCGAGCACCGCGACGAGGGTGGCCATGGTCAGCGTCCACGAGCCGCTGCTGGACAGTGCGACGAGTACGCCGGCGATGACGAGCACGATGCCCGCGAGCAGGCGCAGCACCCCACCCGCCCGTCCGGCCCCCGCACGGTTCATCACCCTGGCCCGACGCACGGCGTCGAGCTGGGACCAGGCAAGGGCGGCACCGGTCGCCACGACGGCGATCGGGACGAGGAAGCCCCAGTTCACCGGCAGCCCCAGCAACTGCACCACGATCACGGCCGCCGCGACCAGCAGCACCGTACCGAACAGGACCTCCCGCCGCCCGGCGCGCAGGGTCCGCTCGCGCCATGACTCGGGATCGAACGGGCCCGCCGCCGGACGGGATGCGGCTGTCCCGGCCCGCGTGTCCGGCCGAGTCTTCCCGTTCTTCGCGCCGACGTCCTGCATGAAGGCGGCCGGGCCTGTCGGCCGTCCGTGTTCCGCGGCCTTGTCCGCCGCCGTCGGGACGAAGATCCAGAGCCATGCGTACAGGAAGACCCCGGCGCCGGACGCCAGGGTCAGCACGGCCATGCCGATGCGGACCCAGGAGCGCTTGACCCCGAGGTGCACGGCGAGCCCGGCGCAGACGCCGGCGATCACGCCGTCGGATCTGCGCAGCAGCGGGGGCCTCATACCCCCATCCAAGCACGACGGCGGGCGCTCGGGGCCGTTCCCCGGTGCCAATCAGGGTCTAATCAGGGTCCGCTCAGGGTAGGCCCCGATAGCCGCGCCGAGCGGCCACCGGAAGGATGGGAACATGACTTCAGCACCCTCACCAGGCGGGCCGTCCTGGCAGCATGAACCGGCCGCATCGCATCAGGCGGAACGTCCCGCCTCGTCCTCGTTCTTCCGCTGGATCCGGGGCCTCGACATCACCCGGACGCCGGACCGCTGGGTGGGGGGTGTCGCAGGTGGCGTCGCCCGCCGCACGGGCCTCGACCTGGCCCTCGTCCGCGGCCTGATCGTGGTCCTCGCGGTCTTCGGCGGCATCGGCGTCCTGCTGTACGGGCTCGCGTGGGCGCTGCTGCCGGAACCCGATGGGCGCATCCATGTCGAGCAGGCCGGGCGGGGCTCCTGGACCTCCGGGCTGACGGGAGCCGCCGTGCTCGTGGCGATCGGCCTGTGGCGCCCGGACGTCTCCGCCCATGACGGCGGAGCCGGTGGCCTGCTGTGGACGCTGTTCTGGATCGGGGCCGTCGTCCTCTTCGTCTACTGGATCGCCAATCGGTCCGGCAGGGGCGGCGCCCGTCCCGGCAGCTCGTACCCGGGCCCCACCGGCGGTGGATCCGGCCAGCCGCAGCCCTTCGGCCCGATGCCCTATGGTCCGGCGGAACGCCCGGCACCCCCGGCACCCCCGGCTCCCGGCCCGTCCAGCGGCCCGTCGGGGCCCGGCTACGGACAGTCAGGAGCATCCGGCGCGTCCGCCTTCTCCGGGGAACGTGCAACCGGATCGGATCCCGGAGACGTCGACGGCGATCCCGCCGAGGGCTCCCCCGATGCGTCCCCGGAACCCTCGCCTCAGTCCTCTCCTCAGTCCTTCACGCAGACCTATCCCCTGCCCTACCAGCCGGCACCCTGGGCCACGGGGCCCGGTTACCCGGCGGCCGACGCCGCATGGTCCTCGTACGCGGGGGAACCGGAGAACGTCCCTCCGGCCGTCGCGAACCACCGAACCAGCCGCATCCGGCCCTCCGGATCGGTGACGGCCCTCCTTCTCGGCGGGGCGACCATCACCGCGGCGGTCCTCCTCGTGCTGGACTACACGCGCATCCTCGACGTCACCAACCCGGCCGCGGTGGCGCTCGCAGCAGCCGCCATCGTGCTCGCGCTCGGCATCGTCGGACTGGGCGTGCGGGGACGGAGCTCGGGCCTCGTGGGCGTCACGGCTGCGCTGGCGACCCTCGGCGCGCTCATCGCATCCCTCACCATCGTCGGTGGCTCCTGGGTCGTCGCGCAGGAGACGACGGCCACGCCGGCGTCACTCCAGGCGGCGTCCGACGGCTACAGCGTCATGGCAGCGCAGGCCACGATCGACCTCACCGGCCTGCCCTCACCCGCACGGGACGTCGTGGTCCCGGTGAACTCCCTCGCCAGTGACGTCACCGTCATCGTTCCGCAGGACGTGCCCGTCGAGGTACGCACCCGGATGGCCCTGGCCAATGCGGACGCCCTGGGAACGACGGCGGACCCGGACACCCTGTCACCCGCCTTCCGGGGCGACGGAGGTGTCCTCCAGTTGGGCAGGGGCCAGCTGAACCCCGACGCCACAGGGGCCGCTCTTATCCTCGATGTGCGGGGCGCCATGAGCAACATCACCATCCTCACCGCAACCGATACCGATACCCGTACCGGTATCGATGGCACCTTCCCGCCGCAGAGCACCGGAACCACCACTACAGGAGACGCGCCATGAGCACATCGATCACCGGGCCGGAACGCCGCCCCCGCGTCGTCACCATCGTGTGGGGAGCTCTGATCCTCGCGGTCGCCGGCCTGGTCCTGCTCGGCCAGTTCGTCGCACTCGACATCGACCCCGTGGTGGTGGCGCTCGGCCTGCTCATCGGCGTCGGACTGTCGCTCGTCGCCGGGGGCATCCTGTCCCTGCGGACCCGCACGACGACCGACGGCCAGGACGACGACGCGGTCCACGCTCCGGAATACTGAGCGGACACCGGCCACGTCAGCACCATCCGCTCCTCCCTACCCGCACCTGTCCCTTCCAGACTCCGTCCCTCTTTCCAACCTCCGTCCCGATCGAAAGGCACTCCGATGCAACCCCTCTACAGCTTCCTCCGCTCCTCCCCCATCAAGCGGGCTCCCGGCGGCATCCTCGGCGGCATCGCGTCCGGGATCGCACGGCAGTACGGCTGGCGCGTGAGCTACGTGCGCATCGCGATGCTGCTCAGCTTCCTCCTCCCGTTCATCGGCCTCCCGCTCTACCTGGTCCTGTGGCTCCTGCTGCCCAAGACCGACGGCAGCATCGCCCTGGAGCAGCTCCTCAGGCAGCGTTAGGGACCGGCCGGCAGAAACCGTCCTGCACGAACGTAAGGGGCATCCGCACTTTTCCGCGGATGCCCCTTCCTCTTGCGTCCAGGACCGTCACGTACCTGCAAGGATGGATGCCGTGCCGAAGACCTCCACCCCCCGCAGCTTCCCCCGCCTGCTCATCGCGTCCTGCGCGTTCCTCTTCGTCTCCGGCTACTTCGTGGTGCGGTTCCCGGACGTGGACGGCGCGAGCTATGCGTCCTACGGCTTCAACCTGCTGATCGCGCTGCCGGCGTTCGTCGCCCTGGTACGGCAGTTGGGTAGCGCCCGCGGCGCGGCAGCGCTGGTGGCGGTGTCCGTCTTCGGCTACCTGATCGAAGGATTCGGCGTCGCGACGGGCGTGCCCTACGGCGATTTCCACTACGGGGATCCGCTGGGTCCCACGATCCTCGGCCTCGTGCCGTACCTGTTGCCGCTCTCGTACGTCCCGCTGGTGATCGGCGCGGTGGCCGTGGTGTCGGGCACCGGAACGGCCCTGCGCAGGATCGTCCTCGGTGGACTGCTGCTGGTCGTAATCGACGGTGTCCTGGATCCGGGAGCCGTCGCCCTCGGCTTCTGGATCTGGGAGGGCGGCGGTCCGTACTACGGCGTGCCGCTCTCGAACTACGGCGGCTGGCTCCTCTCGGGGATTATCGCCTCCGCGCTCGTCACGTGGATCGGAGGGAGTCGCCTCACCGACCGCGCGCTGCAGCCGGGCCTGCTCGACAGCCTGCTCGTCTCGATGTTCCTCTGGCTGGGTGTCTGCATCTTCTCGGGGCTCGTCTTCCCCGCCGTGCTCGCCGCCGGACTGATCATCCTGCTGGTCCGCCGACGCCTGCGGCTCGCGCATGCGGTCGACCCTGTGCCTCGCGGCACGACAGGACTCGCAGCGCCGCGCCACTGATCAGGCGCCCCTGAGCAGGCGCCACCGAGCAGGCGCCCCGGAACGGCCGCCCCTCCCCTAGGGACGGGGGTCACCTCCACCGTTGCCGACAGGAGGTGCGGAACCGATCAGAGGTCCTCGAGGAGGCCGGCCATCTGATCGATCTCGGCCTGTTGCGTCTCGGCGATGGTCTCGGCCAGCCGGATGGCGTCCGGGTCCTGGCCGTCGTCGATCTCGTCCTGCGCCATGGCGACCGCGCCCTCGTGGTGGGCGGTCATCGATTCGAGGAACAGGCGCGATGCCTCATCGCCTTCGGCGGCGTCGAGTTCGGACATCTGGTCCTCGCTCATCATGCCGTCCATCGATCCGGCGGAAGGGTCCGAGTCGGAATCGGGGCCGGAGTCCGAGCCGGAGTCCATGGCGTGGCCTTCCATGCTCCATCCGGCCTCGGCGGATTCACCCCACGCCTCGAGCCAGCCGGTCATGGTCGCGATCTCCGGCTCCTGGGCGTCCCTGATCGCAGTCGCGAGGTCCAGCACCTCCGTGCTGATGCCGTCCTTCGACAGCATCATGTCGCTCATCCCGACGGCCTGCCGGTGGTGCGGGATCATCATCTGCGCGAACATCACGTCCGCGTCGTTGTGCTCCTCCGGCGCAGCGTCCGCGCCGGAGGTGGCACCGTCCGCGCCGGAGGTCGGAGCAGAGGCGCCGGCGGTTGGAGCAGAGGCGCCGGAGGTCGGAGCAGAGGCGTCGGAGGTGTGGCCGGTGTGGGTGTCGCTGCCGCCCGAGGAGCCGCAGGCGGTAAAGGCGAGGGCCGTGGCGAGGGCCAGGGCGGACAGGGGGACGCGGCGCTTCATGGTGTATCGGATCCTTCGGTACTCGGGTGGAGCGGTCAGGCGGGAGACCCCAGGCGGGCCAGCAGCTTCTGGGTGGACATCATCGCCCCGCCGAGAACTGCCGGCAGGCCTCCCCCGGGGTGGACCGAGGCGCCGACGCGCCAGAGCCACGGCCGCAGCGGATCCGAGTACCCCGGGACGTGGAAGGGGCCGCTCAGCCACGCCGGATGGACGGCCCCGTAGAGCGCACCGCCCGCGGAACCGTGCTCGCCGAAGTAGCCGGGATCCAGGATCTCGTAGGCATCGAAGTACTGCTCGACGGGCACGGGCAGCCCCAGCACCTGTGTGGTCCGGTCCAGTTCGCGGCGCACCAAGGGATCCTCGAGGGAGTAGCTCCTGCCGTTCGCCGGCGCGGTGAGGAGCAGCGCGAGGGTCGCCGACGCATTCGGGTAGACGCCGTGGGCCGGATAGTAGTTGGCGAAGGCCATGGTCTGCTCCGGTTCGTCCCCGGCTTCGAGGCTGGCGTAGAGCGCAGCGGGATCGTCGGGCAGGATCACGCCGTGGCGCGCGGTCCCCTCCGGGAGCGGTTCGGCGAGGACGGCGTAGATCCCGACGGCCGAGCAGGTGAGCTTCCTCGGTGTGCGCGGGCGCCGGCCCGCCAGCAGGCCGGTGAGCCGGGAGGCATCGAGCCCGCTGACGACGGCGTCGGCCGGGTAGGTCCCGGCTGCGGTGACCACCCGCCGTCGTCCGATGCGCTGCACCGGCTCTCCCGTGCGGATTTCCACGCCGGCGTCGACGGCCAGCCGCTCCAGGGCCAGCACCAGCTCATAGACGCCGCCCTCGGGGATCCAGACGCCGTCGTTCGCCATGATGGCGGGCATGCTCGCGTACAGCGCGGGCGTGCGGGTGGGGCTGACGCCGGCGTTGAGGGTGTGGATCGCGATGACCTCGCGCAGCCCCTCGGGCAGCCAGGGCAGGCTGTCGAGGTAGCTCCGCGTGGTGAGCCGGCGTCCGTACAGTCCGGCCAGCCTTGCCAGTGCGGGATACGCGGCCTGCTCCAGCGGTCCCGTGGTCAGCAGGCGCGAGATGTCGCCGCCGAGGATGCCGTGCTCGGCGGCGAAACGCTCCCACGCCGCGTGCCAGGGGTGCCCCTCCGGAACGGGCAGGGCGCACTCCTCGCCCCGGTAGTAGTAGGTGCCGACCTCCGGCAGCCGCTCCAGGCGGAGGGCCGCGACGTCCGCAGCGCTCGCGGCACCGGACGGTGCGACGGCGTCGAGCCGGCGCAGGAGTTCCTCCCAGACACCCGGGAAGGTGAACAGGGACGGACCGGTGTCCATGCGCTGTCCCGCCACCTCCACGCGACGGCTCTTCCCGCCCACGTGCCCGGCGGCCTCGAGCAGGGTCACGCCGTGGCCCGCCCGTCCGAGCAGCGCGGCGGCGGTCAGCCCGCCGATCCCGCCCCCGACGACGACGACGCGGCTCACCGGTAGAGGCCCAGCGTCAGGGCGGCCACGAGCTGCACGCCCGCCACGGTCCCGGCCACATAGGGGAAGGCGATCGAGTACCGGTACAGCCGGTGGCCCGTTTCGGGGCGGGGGTCGCGGTACAGGCCCAAGAGCAGCCAGCCGGCGATGAGCGCGTTGACGACGGCGACCGGGATGTTGACGAGCGCGAAGCACACCGTCGCCGCAGCCCACCACGCGCCGCTCCAGGCCACCACGCCGCGAGCGCCCAGCCTGACCGCCGTCGTCGTGATGTCCGCTCCCCTGTCCTCGTCGATGTCCTGGACGGCGTCGTAGGTGTGCTTGGCCGCGCTCCAGGCCATCAGGCCGATCGCGGCGGCCCAGACCGGCTCGTCGCCGAGGGCGTAGGGCACGAAGACCAGGGGGAAGGCGTAGGCGGCGTTGCTGATCGAATCGAGGTAGGGCCGGGCCTTGAAGCGCAGTGGAGGCGCGGAGTAGAAGATGAAGACGAGCGCGTACAGCGCGAGCCAGGCGAGTGCCGCCGGGGGCAGCGTCGCCGCGAACCAGGCGAGGAACGGCACGTTGGTGACGAGGACCCAGAGCCAGATCGCCCGGACCTCGGAGGCCCGGATCCGGGCGCCCTCGAGCGATCCCTTGCGCGGGTTCAGGGCGTCCGTTTCCTGGTCGAAGATGTCGTTCACGCCGTAGATGAGCAGGTTGAACGGCAGCGTGAGCCAGACCAGGAGGGCGAGGACCTCCCCGTCCCAGAAAGCGTCCGTGAGCCACATGCCGACGACACCGGTGCCCAGGGTGTTGATCCAGAGGACCGGTCGGGAGATATGGACCATGCGCAGCGCCGCTGGCGCGAAACCTGCCTGGGGCACTGCTGCGTCCTCCTCGGACCGGCGGGGGCGCAACGGACGGGTGGAGGCCGCTCGTGCGCCGGGTGCCCCCAGCCTACGTGCTTCCGGGACGGGCGCGACGCATCGAGGGGTGCGGGCCGGAGACCGATGTGACGCAGTCGGGTGGGCTTCCGCGGTGTGTCTAGAATCATAGCTGGGCCCGACGGCGTGCTCCTCAAGGACCATCCACCCCTCGTCGAAGGAACCCCAGCCACATGAAGATCGGAATCCTCACCAGCGGCGGCGACTGCCCCGGGCTGAATGCCGTCATCCGCGGCGCGGTGCTCAAGGGCATCAAGGTGCACGAGCAGGAGTTCGTCGGATTCCGGGATGGCTGGCGTGGCGTCGTCGAGGGCGACGTCATCGACCTTCCCCGCCACGCCGTGCGCGGCATCTCCAAGCAGGGCGGCACGATCCTCGGCACCTCGCGCACCAACCCCTTCGAGGGCAAGGGCGGCGCGGAGGCCATCAAAGACAACATGGCGCGCCTCGGCATCGACGCGATGATCGCGATCGGCGGCGAAGGCACCCTCGCCGCGGCGAAGCGGCTCACGGACCTCGGCCTAAAGATCGTCGGAGTCCCCAAGACGGTCGACAACGACCTCGATGCCACCGACTACACCTTCGGTTTCGACACAGCTGTCCAGATCGCGACCGAGGCGATCGACCGGCTCCGCACCACCGGCGAGTCGCACAGCCGCTGCATGATCGCCGAGGTCATGGGCCGGCACGTGGGCTGGATCGCCCTGCACGCCGGCATGGCCTCGGGCGCCCACGCCATCCTGATCCCCGAGCAGCAGACCAGCATCGAGCAGATCGCCGAGTGGGTCGCCACCGCGAACGCCCGAGGACGCGCGCCCCTCGTCGTCGTCGCCGAGGGCTTCGTGCCCTCCCACATGGAGCAGGCGCACTCCGAGCGCGGCCTGGACACGTTCGGCCGGCCTCGTCTGGGCGGCATCGCCGACCAGCTCGCGCCGGAGTTGGAAGCACGCACGGGCATCGAGACCCGCGCGACCATCCTCGGCCACATCCAGCGCGGCGGCGTCCCGACGTCGTTCGACCGCGTGCTCGCCACCCGCCTCGGGATGGCCGCCGTCGACTCCGTGAAGGACGAGCTGTGGGGCACCATGGTCTCCCTCCACGGCACCGAGATCGCGCATGTCGGCTTCGAGGCGGCGCTCGGCAACCTCAAGCGGGTTCCGCAGCACCGCTACGACGAAGCCGCGATCCTGTTCGGCTGAGGTCCCCGTGGAACTCGACCCCGGTACGGTCTCGATCATCCAGCTCGCCTGGTCGCGTCTGCTGGGGCTCGACGACGGCGCGCTCGCCGACGGCGGCGAGAATCGCCTGTACAGCATCGACGACGACGCCTCCGTCCTGACGTTCGTGACACTGTTCGGCCGGGAGGTCCTTCGGGGCCCAGCGTGGGCCGTGGACGCGGGGAGGCACCTACCAGCCCTGGAACTGCGCAGCTCCTCGACCCTGCTCACGCTCAGCCGGAACCATGGCGGGCGCGGCCTCGGCGAGGCGCAGCTCTACTTCTGCGACGCCCTGCCCGCGTTCGAGGGTCCGTCGGCCGTCGTGTCCAGCGAGGCCGGCCTCGTCCGGGCGCTCGAGCGGCTGTGCCCGCCCGACGACGTCGCGGAGGCGGACCTCAGCGGCCTGGAGCACCCGTTCGTCCTCGTCGACGAGGGCGACCAGGAGTCGGACGAACCGACTCCCCTGGCCGGCGCGGGCTACGACATCTGGGAGGGCATCCTGGCCCATCTCGCGGTCCTCACGCCGCCCGAGCATCGACGGAAGGGCCACGCCCGGCGCATCACCGCCGTGGCCGTCGAGGAGGCCATGGCCGCAGGACTGGTCCCGCAGTGGCGCGCAAGGACCGACAACACCGCATCCCAGCGGACCGCCCGCCGTGCGGGGTTCGCCTTCGCCGGGACGCAGACGTCGGTGCTGCTCGATCGCTGACCCGCTCCGGGCGAAACTGTAGCCAAGGCAGCCCGAGGGGAGCATGCTTACCCTGTCGGGGCTTCGGGAGGAGAAGTCATGAATATCGCACTGTGGATCGTGGCCGGCGTCCTGGCAGCCTTCTTCCTCGCTGCCGGTGCCACGAAGACCTTCCAGCCCATCGACAAGCTGGTGTCCCAGGGGCTGACGTGGGCGAAGGACAAGCCGGGCTACGCGCGCACCGCTGGTGTGTTCGAAATCCTGGGTGCTCTGGGGCTGATCCTCCCCGGCATCTTCCGGGTGGCCACGTTCCTGATCCCGGCAGCAGCAATCGGGCTGGCGTTGATCATGGCGCTGTCGATCGCGTTCCACCTCTCGCGGGGCGAGAAGGGATTCACCATCAACATCGTGGCTCTGCTGCTCGCGCTGTTCGTGGCCTGGGGACGCGCCACCGGGTGGGCCCTGTAGGCAGCGGTCGGTACAGCTAGCCGAACAGCTCGACGAGCTCCGTCCGGCCGAACATCTCGGCAGCGGCACGGGCGGACGGAGTCCCCGCGTCGGGGTCCGCTCCGGCGTCCACAAGGAGCCGGACCACGTCCGTGTGCCCCTTGAAGACGGCGCCCGCCAGGGGTGTCTGCCCGCGGTCGTTGGCTTGGTCGGCATCGGCGCCGCGGCCCAGGAGGTCGCGCACGATGGCCGGGTGCCCGTTGTAGGCGGCGAGCATGAGCAGGCTGTCGCCGGCGGTGTTGGTCAGCGTGACCGGCACTCCTGCGTCGAGGTACCGCGCCAGGAGCCCGCTGTCCCCCTGGCGTGCAGCATCGAACAGCGCGTGGGCCAGGGCGATCGCGGCCGCCGCCCCCGCGTCGTCGCCGGTACCACCCGGTCCCGCGTCGCCGTCCCTACTGTCGGTGTTCACGCCGGCAGAGGTGTCCGAGCCCGCACCGCCGTCGTTCCCGGCGCTCATCGCGGCCCCCTCAGGAATCCGGTGGCCCGCCCGACGACCTGCCCAGCATCCGGTGCCACGATGACCTCCTGGCCGGCGGCGTACAGCTCCTCGCCGTCCTGCACCAGGAGGTCGGCGGACGCGTCGGCGGAGCGCTTGAGCACGGCGAGGGCGATGGGCCCCATCTCGTAGTGGTGGCCGACCGACGTCACGCGGCCCACGGTGCGGCCCTCGCTGAGGACGGCGCTCCCTACGGCCGGAAGCGTGTGCTGGCTGCCGTCGAGGTGGAGAAAGGTCAGCCGGCGTGGCGGGTGACCGAGGTTGTGGACGCGCGCGATGGTCTCCTGCCCCTTGTAGCACCCCTTCGCGAGGTGCACGGCGGTGCGCAGGAGGTCGAGTTCGTGGGGGATCGTCTTCTCGTCCGTCTCGAAGCCGTGCCGGGGCCGCCAGGCGGCGATGCGCAGGGCCTCGGCCGCGAGTGAACCGGCCAGGGCGAGCCCCGAGGAGGCGACTGCCGCTTCCAGACCGTCGCGCGGCACGAGGTACTCGAACCAGGGCCGTTCCCGTCCGGGGTGTCCGGCGTCGTCGACCGTCGAGTAGGCATAGCCACCGGCCCCGGTGGAGGGCCAGGGATCGTCCCAGACGAGGACGTCATCGCCCAGTTCGGGCAGGGCCCGGGTCGCGCCGAGGACAGCCCAGGCATCGGTGGCGTCCGTGACCTCGACGCGGAGCATGAACTTCATGCGCTCGAGCCAGGCGGCGAGCGGCGCCGCCTCGCTCCCCTCGGTGATGAGCCAGGCGACGGCGCCGTCGTCCACGACATGGACCGAGTGCTCGATGCGGCCCTGCACGGTGAGGAGCAGCGTCTCGGAGCTCTGTCCGGGCCGGAGGCCGAGGAGCAGCTGCGAGGACAGTGTGTTGAGCCAGCTGAGGCGGTCGGGACCGGAGACCGTCACGACGCCGCGGTGCGAGAGGTCGACGACGGCCTGACCGTCGGCGAGGAGACGCTGTTCACGGAAGGGGTCGCCGTAGTGGGCGGCGACGCCGGCGTCCGGTCCGCCACCCTCGACGGCACCGGGACGGCTCAGGAGCGGGCTTGGGATCATGACGGTATAACGCCTTCCGGGCAGGACTATTCCTGCGTCAGCTGATGAAGTGCGGCGTGGCCGCACGGAGGTACGCGACCCCGCGGGGACGCGACGGCCGGGTGCTCCGCGGTCAGGAGGCTTTCTTCAGAATGGCGGAGGCATGCGCCTCGAGCGAGTTGCCGTCCGCGGCGACGTCCCAGCGCCAGTACAGGTTGCCCTCCACGAGGCCGAACAGGCGGGTGGCGGCGGTGTACTCCTTGGAGTGCTGGCCGCGCATCACGAGGTCCGTGCTGAGCTGGATCTGCGGGCCCTTGATGCTCCCGTAGTAGAGCTCGGCGATACCGCCGGGGTGGACGATGGTGGCCGTGATGTCGAAGCCACCGGCGTCGTTGCGGAACTGCTCGACCTCGTCGGCGGTCTTGAGGGCCGGGACGATGTCCGCGGGGCTCAGGCCGGGGCCGACGTCGGCGTCGTTCAGCTTGCGGTCGAGCGCCCAGAAGCCCGTCTCGACCGAGAGCGGGCGCAACTGCGCGCCCTGCTCGTCGATGAGCCACGATTCGGCGCTGTACTGCAGGTACGGGAGGCCGTTCTGGGAGAACACGACGCGCTGCGAGAAGCGCTCCGAGTCGGCGGTGCCCTCACCGAGCATCCCGGTCCCCTCCCAGGTTCCGAGGAGCCACGACAGTGGGACGAGCTCGGGCGTCAGGTCGGTGGGCAGGTCAATCGACATGGGTACTCCGGGGTCAGTCGGCTACTTCTGGCCCTTGTACAGGCGCGTGATGACGAGGGCTGCGAAACCCGCCATGCCGAGACCGGCGACGACCAGCAGCGAGATGAAGAAGATTTCAAGAGCAAGGATGGACATGCTTCCATCCTAACGCCCGCTCCGGACGGCACAGGACGCAGCATGGGAGGGCACGAGTGGCCTGATCCGTGCTCAGGACAGGAAGAGCTTGTCGAGGAAGTAGACCACGGAGCCGATCGCGAGCACCGGGGTGATGCCTGCCGCCACGGCCGCGAGAGGGTCCAGCGGCGCTTCGCGTCCGACCAGGAGCCGTCGTGTCCCGGCGATGATGGCACCGCAGGCGAGTCCCACCACTGCCGCGGCGAGCGCGGGCACGTCGGTGAAGAGCAGTGCGCCGAGGGGCCCGGCGAGCGCCGCGAGGGCGAGTGCGGCGGGGGCCACGAGGCGGTCCGGGAATGGCAGGAGGGAGACCGCGATCGCGACGAGGATGCTGACCCCGGTCACGAGCATCATGCCGGAATCGGCCGCATTGGCGGCCAGGCGGTCCGCCGCGGCCCAGCCGGAGCCCATGCCGACGGCGATGACCCCCGCACTGGCCCCGAGGGTGGACTCCAGGCGGTGGCTCTGGCCCGTCCCGCGCAGGAGCTGGATCATGAAGACCGCGCCGACACCGAGCGCCACGGACGCCGGGAACCACGTCAGGAAGGCCGGCCCGGGCACGGTGGCCGTCAGGACCATGGCGAGCAGGGCACTGAGCCCGATGGCCGCCGACTGGCTCTTCCTGGCGGGGACACGAAGGATGGCAGGCCACCCGATGGCGGCCAGGACGCACGCTGCCCCTGCGGTGATGGCAGTGATGAGCGGGGAGGCGTACGAGGACGCGACGATGGCGCCTGCCGCCACGGCCGCGGCTCCGGCCGCAGTGGCCACGCTCGTCCTCTTCACTCCAGCAATACTGCCCTACCGGTTCTTCGGACGGGAAAACCGGCCCGCGCCGGCAGGCCGCGCACGTGCGTCCGATCACATGGCTGCGGCTATACTTGTCGAAATCTCTACCGCCCTCGCCACCGGTTCCGGGAACGAGGGCACCGCTGCCCGATGATGCGCATACCCGATCCGTGGAGGACCCATGCCGCACATCTTGATGCTCACCAACACCACCGGCTCGTCGGTCGACATCCTGCCGGCCCTCGAACTGCTCAACCACAAGGTGCACATCCTGGCGGCCGAGCCCACGGCACTCCTCGAGACCGAACCCTGCGACGTCGTCCTGGTGGACGCGCGCAAGGACCTGGTCGGCGCCCGTTCCCTCACCCAGCTCCTCAAGGCCACCGGCCTGAGCGCGCCCCTGGTCCTGGTCCTCACCGAGGGCGGCATGGCGGCGGTGGCGGCCAACTGGCTGGCGGACGACGTCGTCCTCGATTCGGCCGGCCCGGCGGAAGTGGAGGCGCGGCTGCGCCTCGTCATCGCGCGGTCGACGGCGGCGAGCGAGGAGACGAGCACCGAGATCCACGCGTCCGGCGTCGTGATCGACGAGGCCAGCTACACGGCGAGGGTCGGCGGCGAGCCGCTGAACCTGACGTACAAGGAGTTCGAGCTCCTCAAGTACCTGGCGCAGCATCCGGGCCGCGTCTTCACCCGGGACCAGCTCCTGCACGAGGTATGGGGCTACGACTACTACGGCGGCACGCGCACCGTCGACGTCCACGTCCGGCGCCTCCGGGCGAAGCTGGGAGCGGACCACGAGCAGCTGATCGGGACGGTGCGGAACGTCGGCTACCGCTTCACGCTGACGCGGCTGCCGGAGGACCGCAGCCCGGTCAACCAGGACGCCTGACACGGCACCTCGGCGACACCACGACCCGACACCACGCGAAAGCCCCCTCCACCTGCTGGTGAAGGGGGCTTTCGCGTATCCGGTCCTGGGGGCCGGACCCTGGTGGAGGACATACGGGTCGAACGTATCGCGGGCACCCCACTGGTGCATCCCCCTCGAGCAGTTACCGACACTACCCCACGCCGGCCGCTCGACCAAACGCCGGAAAGGAGCGGGGACTAGGCTGGGCGCATGACAGCCGCGCAGCACGCCCCCACCTGGTCCGTCGACAGGATCGAGGGCGCCCCGTCGCCCGCCGCCCTCGAGGAGATCCACCGCCTCGCATCGGCCGCCACCGAGGCGGACGGGAATCCGCCGCTGTCCGAACAGACCCTGGTGACCCTCCGGGCGCAGAACGCCGGGGACCGGCTGCTGGTCGTCACGGCACGAACCTCCGGGCAGCAGGAGAGTGAACTGGCGGGCGTCGCCGTCATCACCCGCGGCCCCGAGGACGGCGCGGTGCTCGAACTCGTCGTCGCACCCGACGGTCGCGGCGAGGGCGCCGGAACCGCGCTCATCGAGGCCGTCCTGGCCGAGGGCATCCCCGGCCTCCGCGGCTGGTCGCACGGGAACCACTCGGCTGCCGCCGACCTCGCCGCGCGCTTCGGGTTCGAACCCGTGCGGGAGCTGTGGCGCATGCGCCTGACGCGTGCCGCCGTCGAGCAGTCCGTCCCCGCCCTGCAACTCCCCGAGGGAGTGACCCTGCGTGCGTTCGTCCGCGGCCAGGACGAGGAGGCGTGGCTCGCGGCCAACGCGGCCGCGTTCGCCCACCACCCCGAGCAGGGCGCCACGACGCGCGCCGACCTCGAGGCACGGATGGACGAGGACTGGTTCGACGCCGACGGGTTCCTGCTGGCGGTGCGCGAGGAGGACCGCACCCTGCTCGGCTTCCACTGGACGAAGATCCATCCCGGGATCGGTGCACACCCGCCCATGGGCGAGGTGTACGTGGTCGGCGTCACGCCGGAGGCCCAGGGCATGGGGCTCGGCAAGGCCCTCACCATCGCCGGCATCGAGTACCTCCACGGTAAGGGACTGCAGGCCATCATGCTGTACGTCGACGCCGACAACACCGCCGCCGTCGCCCTGTACCGGAAGCTCGGCTTCACCCGCTGGGACGTGGACGTCATGTACGCGGGCAAGGCGCCGCAACCCACCTTGTAAGGTTATTTTCGAGGCGCCCCCCGGCCGGTCCGAGCGGCGCGCTCGCTTATGCCCGCCCACGCCGCAGGAGACGCAATGGATTCAGAGACAAAACGCCGGGGAGCGTCACTGTACGGATCTTCCGAGACGGCGCCGGCCAGGGCGACCCAGGACCGCATCGACATCCCGGACTTCGCTCCCAGCCTCCTGCCGTCCGGCGACATCCGGCCGGACCGCTTCCTGGACCGCGAGATCAGCTGGCTCGACTTCAACGCCCGCGTCCTCGAACTCGCCGAGGACCCCGACCTGTTCCTCCTCGAGCGCGTCAGCTTCCTGTCCATCTTCGCGTCCAACCTGGACGAGTTCTTCATGGTCCGCGTCGCGGGACTGAAACGCCGGATCGCCACGGGCCTCGCAGTCCCCTCCGCGGCCGGCCTGAGCCCCATCGAGCAGCTCGAGAAGATCATGCAGGACGGCTACCAGCTGCAGCAGCGCCACGCGGCCGTCTTTGCCGAGCACATCCGGCCGGCCCTCGCCCGGGAGCAGATCCACCTCACCACGTGGGAGGAGCTCGACGAGCCCGCCCGGGCCGAGCTCCACAAGATCTTCGCCGAGAAGGTCTTCCCGATCCTCACGCCCCTCGCCGTGGACCCCGCGCACCCCTTCCCCTACATCTCCGGGCTGTCCCTGAACCTCGCCGTCGTGGTGCGCAACCCGATCAGCGAGAAGGAGCTGTTCGCGCGTGTCAAGGTGCCCGACCAGCTGCCGCGCCTGATGTCCGTCGACGGACCCCGCGCCGGCAACGTCGCGGGACGCGTCGCGCGCTTCATCCCGCTGGAGGAGGTCATCGCCGTCCACCTGGACCAGCTCTTCCCGGGCATGGAGGTCCTGGAACACCACCTGTTCCGCGTAACGCGCAACGAGGACCTCGAGGTCGAGGAGGACGACGCCGAGAACCTCCTGCAGGCCCTCGAGAAGGAGCTGCTGCGCCGCCGCTTCGGCCCGCCCGTGCGCCTCGAGGTGACCACGGACATCAACCCGAGCATCCGGGCGCTCCTGTCCCGCGAACTCGGCGTCGAGGAGGACGAGGTCTACAACCTGCCCGCGCCCCTGGACCTGCGCGGGCTCAGCGTCATCGCCGGCATCGACCGGGGCGACCTCCACTACCCGAAGCACGTCCCGCACACGAGCCGGTACCTCAACGAGAGCGAGACCTCCAAGGCGGCGAACGTCTTCGCGGCGATGCGCCGCCGGGACATCCTGCTGCACCACCCGTATGACTCGTTCTCGACGTCGGTCCAGGCCTTTCTGGAGCAGGCCGCCGCCGACCCGAAGGTGCAGGCCATCAAGCAGACCCTGTACCGGACGTCGGGCGACTCCCCCATCGTCGACGCCCTGATCGACGCCGCAGAGGCGGGCAAGCAGGTCCTCGCGCTCGTGGAGATCAAGGCCCGCTTCGACGAGCAGGCCAACATCTCCTGGGCCCGCAAGCTCGAGCAGGCCGGCGTGCACGTGGTCTACGGGATCGTGGGCCTCAAGACGCACTGCAAGCTCTCGCTCGTGGTGCGGCAGGAAATCGACGGGCTGCGACGCTACTGTCACATCGGCACCGGCAACTACCACCCGCGCACGGCGCGGTACTACGAGGACCTGGGACTGCTCACGGCCAACGAGCAGGTGGGCCAGGACCTGTCGCGGCTGTTCAACCAGCTCTCCGGGTATGCACCGAAGTCCACCTTCAAGCGGCTCCTCGTCGCTCCGCGCTCCGTGCGCTCGGGCCTGATCGACCGCATCGAGCGTGAGATCGCCAACAAGCACGCGGGCCTCGCGGCGCGCGTGGTGATCAAGGTGAACTCGATGGTGGACGAGGCGATCATCGACTCGCTGTACCGCGCATCCCAGGCGGGTGTCCAGGTCGACGTGATCGTCCGCGGCATCTGCTCGGTGCGGCCGGGCGTCCCGGGCCTCAGCGAGAACGTCACCGTCCGCTCCGTCCTCGGCCGTTTCCTGGAGCACTCCCGCGTGTTCGCGTTCGCGAACGGCGGCGAACCGGCGGTCTTCATCGGCTCGGCCGACATGATGCACCGCAACCTGGACCGCCGCGTCGAGGCCCTCGTGCAGCTGAGCTCGCCGGAGGACATCTCCTACCTGATGACGCTCATGGACCGCTACATGAACCCCGCGGTCTCCAGCTGGCACCTCGACGAGACCGGCTGCTGGACGCGCCACCACAAGGACGACGACGGCGCGCCGCTCGAGGACATCCAGTCCTGGCTGCTCGCCTCCCGGGCCCGCCAGCGTGCGGTGTCGCGCCGCTGATGGCCGCGCCCACGAAAGTCGCCCCCGCCGCCGCGGTGCAGGCAAGCGGTGCCGCCGTGGTGGCTGCCGGAACGCTCTGCTGGCGGCTCGGGAAAGGCGAACTCGAGCTCCTCATCATCCACCGGCCCCGGTACAAGGACTGGTCCTGGCCGAAGGGCAAGCTCGATCCGGGCGAGACGACGCCGGAGTGCGCCGTCCGTGAGACGTTCGAGGAGGTGGGGTTGAGCGTCACGCTGGGCATCCCGCTCGCCACGATCAGCTACCCGGTGTCCTCCCGCGACAAGGTGGTGCACTACTGGGCGGCCCGGGCCGAACGGCTGATCGCTGCCCCTGACGGCAAGGAAGTGGATCGGGCCGAGTGGGTGTCGCCGGAGAAGGCGCGTGAACTGCTGTCCAATCCGTCCGACATCGAACCCCTCGACGCCCTCCTCGAGGCGCACCGGGCCAAGGACCTGCAGACCTGGCCGCTGATCGTCGTCCGGCACGCGAAGGCGAAACCCCGGTCCTCGTGGAGCAGGGCCGAGGGCGAGCGGCCGCTGGCCGCGACCGGCCGCCGGCAGGCCGTCGCGGTCAGCCGGCTGCTGCAGGCCTGGAGCCCCGAACGCGTGGTGAGCAGCCCCTGGGAGCGCTGCGTGCAGACCATCTCCCCCTACGTGCACCAGCGCAGCGCGAAACTGAAGCTCGTGGACGCCCTCACCGAGCACGACGCCGCCCGCAGGCCCGGCCGCACCCGGAACGCCGTCGAGCGGGTCTTCGACAAGCGCCGCCCGGTCGCCGTCTGCACGCACCGACCGGTGCTCCCGCTCGTGTTCTCGGTCCTCGGCAGCCACATGACGAGCAGGCTACGGAAGCTCCTCCCCGCCGACGACCCCTACCTGGCGCCGGGCGAGGCCGTGATCTGCCAGGTCAGCAGCTTCAACGCCGGGTGCATCGTCTCGGTGGAGCAGTTTCGCGCCTACGACGACTGACCGGCGCCGGGCGGGTCTCGCGCCCTCTTGACCTTGACGCTACGGCAAGGTCGAGACTGGTGGCATGACCGCTCTCGACTCCCCGGTTCCCGTGGACTGGCCGATCCACGAGATAGCGCGGCTCGCCAACACGACCAGCCGAACGCTGCGTCACTACGACCAGCTCGGACTGCTGAGGCCGAGCCGTCTGGGCCCCAACGGCTACCGCTACTACGACCGGGATGCCCTCGTTCGCCTCCAACGCATCCTCATGCTGAGGGAGCTCGGGCTCGGGCTCACCGAGATCGCGCGGGTCCTGGATCATCAGGACCAGGCAGTGCCGGCGCTCCGCTCCCACCTCGCATGGCTGACCCAGGAACAACAGCGGATCGAACGACAGATACGGTCGGTCCGGACCACCATCGCTGCACAGGAAGAGGGCAGGCACATCATGCCGGAAGACATGTTCGACGGGTTCGACCACACCCTCTACAGGGACGAGGTCGAGGAACGATGGGGCAGCGAAGCCTATGCCTCAGGAGACCGATGGTGGCGGTCGAAGACGGACACCGAGAAGAAGGCCTTCACGGAGCAGCACCGCCACATCGCGCGGGACTATGCCGCGGCACGCGACGCGGGTCTTCCACCGGGCAGCGACGTGGTGCAGGCGATCGTGTCACGACACCTCGACTGGCTCAACCTGTCCGCTGCGGCAACCGGGGCGCCGGTCTCGGCCGAACACTTCACGAGCTACGGCGACATGTATGCCACCGACGAACGGTTCGCCCGCAACTACGGAGGCATCCCCGGCGCGGAATTCGTACGGGACGCCATCCGAGCATTCGCAGGAAGCCACCCCGCGTAGCAGGGACCCCGACGATCCGGGCTCGGTTCGGTTTGCGTAGACTGGCCAAGTGAGCACCCCCATCCCCACCCCTTACGAGGATCTGCTGCGCGATGTGATGGCGAACGGCGCAGCCAAGAGCGATAGGACGGGCACCGGAACCCGGAGCGTCTTCGGCCGGCAGCTGCGGTTCGACCTCCGCGAGTCCTTCCCGCTCATCACCACCAAGCGCGTGCACTTCAAGTCCGTGGCCCTCGAACTGCTCTGGTTCCTCCGCGGTGACTCGAACGTCCGCTGGCTGCAGGAGCGCGGCGTGTCCATCTGGGACGAGTGGGCGGACGACGACGGCGAACTCGGCCCTGTCTACGGCGTCCAGTGGCGGTCCTGGCCTACGCCCGACGGCGGGCACATCGACCAGATCGCCCAGGTCGTCGAAGGGCTGAAGACGAATCCCGACTCGCGCAGGCACCTCGTCTCGGCGTGGAACGTCTCGGAGATCTCCGATATGGCCCTCCCTCCCTGCCACGTCTTCTTCCAGTTCTACGTGACCCCCGGCGCCGACGGCGGTCCGGGCAGTCTGTCCTGCCAGCTGTACCAGCGGTCCGCGGACACCTTCCTCGGCGTCCCCTTCAACATCGCCTCCTACGCACTGCTGACCCTGATGGTCGCGCAGCAGACCGGCCTGGAACCGGGCGAGTTCATCTGGACCGGCGGCGACGTCCACGTGTACGACAACCACGTGGAACAGGTCACCGAACAACTGTCCCGCCAGCCGTACCCGTACCCGCGCGTCCAGCTGAAGCGGAAACCCGCCAGCATCTTCGACTACACCCTGGAGGATTTCGACGTGGTCGACTACCAGCACCACCCCACCATCAAGGCTCCGGTGGCGGTATGAGTGGGGCCCCCGCCCCCCTGAGCGTGCCCGACGCCGTCGGGTCACGCCCGGTGGTCGGCATGATCTGGGCCCAGACCGAGAACGGCGTGATCGGCAGGGACGGCGGGATCCCGTGGCACCTGCCGGAGGACATGGCACACTTCAGGGCCACGACGACGGGGCATCCCGTCATTATGGGCCGCCGCACCTGGGAGTCCTTCCCCGAGAAGTTCCGGCCCCTGCCGGACCGCACCAACATCGTCCTTTCCCGCTCCGGCTCCGCGGACCTGCCGGGCGCGATCGTCGTCGATTCGCTCGACGCCGCCTTCGAGGCCGCTCAGGCCAGCCCGGGAGCCGAGGAGATCTGGGTCATCGGCGGCGGCCGGGTGTACGCCGACGCCCTGCACCGCGCCAACGCCGCCCTCGTCACCGTGGTCGAGTCCTCCGTGGACGGCGACACTGTGGCTCCCGCCCTCGGAACCGACTGGGCGCTCGCCGCGCTGACCCCGGAGTCCGGGTGGCTGGAATCGTCGAACGGGACCAGGTACCGGATCAGCCTCTGGGTGCGGCAGGGCCAGCCGGCTCCGGCCGGCCGGTGACTGGCGGACCGAGGCGCCCTGCAGGCGTGAGGGAGGCCTCAGTCACAAAGGGGACCGGACGGGATCCTCGCCCCTAAACTGGAGGGCATGACTTCAGTACCCGAGAGTTCCGCCCTGCCATCCGTCGGATTCGTGGGATGGCGCGGCATGGTGGGCTCGGTCCTCATGCAGCGACTCCAGGACGAGGGCGATCTCGCCCGCATCAACCCCGTGTTCTTCTCGACGTCCGCCGCCGGTGGCGCCGCTCCCTCGTTCGCCGAGGGCGCCGGGACGCTTCAGGACGCGTACGACGTCGAGACGCTCGCCAAGCTGCCGATCATCGTGACCGCGCAGGGCGGCGACTACACATCCGAGGTGTACCCCAAGCTGCGCGACTCCGGCTGGTCCGGGCTGTGGCTCGACGCCGCATCCACCCTGCGCATGGAGCAGGACAGCATCATCGTGCTCGACCCGGTCAACCGGTCCGCCATCGATGCCGGCCTCGCCCATGGCATCCGCGACTTCATCGGCGGCAACTGCACGGTCTCCTGCATGCTCATGGGTCTGGGCGGGCTCTTCCGCAACGGGCTCGTGGAGTGGGGCACGTCCATGACCTATCAGGCGGCCTCGGGTGGCGGTGCCCGCCACATGCGTGAACTCCTCACGCAGTTCGGCGCCCTCCACAGCACGGTGGCCATCAACCTGGACGACCCCGCGTCCGCGATCCTCGACATCGACCGCGCCATCCTCACGAAGCAGCGGCACCCGAGCCTCGAGGCGACCCAGTTCGGTGTACCCCTCGCCGGGTCCGTGATCCCCTGGATCGACAGCGACCTCGGCAACGGCCAGTCGAAGGAGGAGTGGAAGGCCGGTGCGGAGACCAACAAGATCCTCGGCACCGACACCCGCATCCCCTTCGACGGCCTGTGCGTCCGTGTGGGCGCCATGAGGTCCCACTCCCAGGCTCTGACCCTCAAACTGACCCAGGACCTGCCGGTCAGCGAGATCGAGTCGATCATCGCCGCGGACAACGAGTGGGTGCGCGTCATCCCGAACACCAAGACGGACACCCTCGCAGGTCTGACGCCGATCGCCGCGACGGGCTCGCTGGAGATCCCCGTGGGGCGCGTCCGCAAGCTCGAGATGGGCCCGGACTACATCAGCGCCTTCACGGTGGGCGACCAGCTGTTGTGGGGCGCGGCGGAACCGCTCCGCCGGATGCTGATGATCGCCACCGGGAACCTCTAGGACTCCCCGCTTCCAGCGGACCCTCCAGTCGGCGCGGAGCCCGGCGCGGACACCTGGTAGATCAGGGCGGTGGCGACATCCCGGAGCCGCACGTTGCTGTCGTTGGACATCTGCTTGAGGCGCTGGAACGCCTCGTCGCTCCCGCACCGGTACCGCCCCATCAGGATGCCCTTCGCCTGGTCAATGACCCCGCGGGACGTGAGTGCCTCCTGCAGCTGCTCCACCTCACGGCGGGCCGAGTGGTAGAGGCTGGAATGCGCCATGGCGGTCGCCGCGTACTCCACGAAGCGGCGTGAGGCCTCGGTCGAGGTTCCCGGCGACGGCTCCTGCAGGTAGCCGAGCACCTTGACGAGGTCCTCACGGTAGTCGGTGACGTCCTCGACCTGCTGCAGGACGGCGATCAGCTCCCCGTCGCCGTCGAGCACGGGGATGTTGACGGGGCTCCAGTAGCGCTCCACGAAAGCGCCCGGCTGGTCGGGGTCGGGGATGTCGTAGCGGTGGATGTGCATGCTGTCGCGCTGCCGGGTGGAGATGACCCGTTCCAGCGACTGGCGCATGGTGCGTGCCGGGGCATCGTCGGACTGTACCGGGTTCTCGGGGAAGACCTCGAACGCCTGGCGCCCGACGAGTTCATCCCGCGCCATCCCCGTCGCCTCCGCGAACGCCGTATTGACGTCCAGGATGACGAAATCCGTGTCCATCAGCGAGTAGGCCAGGGTCGTCGCCTCGAAGGTACGTGCGCGAAGGGCATCGGCCGCACCGACGGGACGACGCCGCACGACGTGCTGCTGCTCGGCCATTCCACTCCCCTGTTCCGCCATTCCAGTCCTCCTCGCCCGGGACGATCGTCCACCGGGCCGGTCCCGTGACGTGCGGTCGTACGAACATCCGATGCTATCCAGTATTCCGGACATTCCGCCGGTGCATCGCGCGGTGGTCGAGGAGCGGGAAAAGGTCGGTGGGCAGCGGAAGGATGTGCGCATGGACCCCGTGAACGCAGACACCATCCTCAAGCGCTTCTTCGCGGGCAGCAGCCACGTGCGGCACCCGGAGAGCCTCCTGCGCTACGAGCGGGTGCAGTGCCACCTCCGGGACTACCTCGAGCACGGAGCCGTCACCCGTCTGGCATCCGACGAGCGCGAGCTGCTCGAGCTGGAGCGGCAGTTCGGCACAGCCGCCCCCTACGTCCAGGTGATGGGCGCCCGGGAACTGCTGCATGCCCTGCCGGACTTCCTCGCTGCCCCCCAGCTACTGCCCGATTTCCACGATCGCCTCGCCCAGATCAGCGTGGCGTCCCGTCTGGCCCAGTGGCTGTGCTCGCGGCGGCTCGTGCAGCGCGAGGACAGCTGGGGCGACGTCGTCCTCACGCGCGCCGCCGCTGAGCAGGCACGACGCTCCCCCGCGCTCTAGGTGTACTGGGCCATCAGGTTGGTGACACTCGGGTGATGGGTGTGGTTCCGATGCCGGTGTGGATGCGTTCAGTGCTGGAGCCAGGGTGCAAGGGCTGCTTGGCGTTGAGCGCTGCTGGTGAAAACCTGGCGGTAGGCCCATTCGGTTTGGAGTGTGCGGTTGAAGCGTTCGGCTTTGCCGT